>NZ_AP024651.1:2050332-2733776 GCF_019977295.1 Arthrobacter sp. StoSoilB20
CGTCAATCTTGAGGCGGAACTTCAGCGGATCAGCAATGCCGATGCCGTTCATGTGGACGTCATGGACAACCATTTTGTCCCCAACCTGACGTTGGGCCTGCCGGTGGTGCAGCGCATCCAGGCGGTCAGCCCGGTACCGCTGGACGCTCACTTGATGATTTCCGACGCCGACCGTTGGGCACCTGCCTACGCGGACGCCGGCGTTGCTTCCGTGACGTTCCATGCTGAGGCGGCCATGGCCCCGGTAAAGCTCGCCCGGGAATTGCGGGCGAGGGGGTCCAAGGCTGGAATGGCCCTGCGTCCGGCCACCCCGGTAGAGCCCTATTTGGACATGCTCAGCGAGCTGGACATGTTGTTGATCATGACGGTGGAGCCCGGTTTCGGGGGACAGTCCTTCCTTGATATCACCTTGCCCAAAATCCGTCGTGCCCGGGCAGCAGTAGAGGGCTCGGGCATCGGTGTAGCCATCCAGGTTGATGGGGGCATCACCGAGGAAACCATCATCAGGGCCGCGGAAGCCGGCGCCAACGTGTTCGTCGCCGGTTCGGCGGTTTATGGGCACCAGGACCCCGCAGCGGCGATTGATCGCCTGCGTGCAGCGGGCCAGGGCGTCACAGCGACGTTCGCCTGACGACCGTCACCACATGTTACGAAGATTGCCCGGGAATAGCCCGGGCATCTTGGTAGTTGTGGCAGAATAACAACACACATACGTGCTCCGGGGTCGGTGTAAGTCCGAACCGGCGGTTATAGTCCGCGACCCGCGAGCCATCGTGATTCCAAGTGATTGGAGCCTCGATGGCAGACGGTTGAACCGGTGAAATTCCGGTACCGACAGTTAAAGTCTGGATGGGAGAAGCACGTACAGTCATGCCTTGGGCGTTCCTTCAGCGACGCCCGGCATTGCGCTGTCGTACACCCCCGGAGTCATCGCGGCTTACTGGGAAGGAACGGCATGGACTTACTGCGATGGCTCTTCGAAGCACAGATCCCCATTGGAGGATCTGCCCTTGTCTTACGCGAAGTGCTTGGAAACATCTTTGGGCTGCTCAGCGCCCTCGGCGGTATGCGCCGCAAAGTCTGGGCCTGGCCAATCGGCATACTCGGAAACATCCTCCTGCTCACGGTCTTCCTGGGTAACGTTTTCGGTGCAGCAGCACCGGCCACGTTGTGGGGACAGGCTGCGCGTCAGGTCATGTTCATCACCGTGGCCATCTACGGCTGGTACCGCTGGAAGCAGGGCCAGGAATCGAGTGCCCAAGGCCGCGCCATTGTCCCCGGTTGGGCGAGCAACAAGGTTCGCATCGCACTGATCGCCGCCATGGTGGCAGGCACTGCGGCCCTCACGCCGGTGTTCGATGCCCTTGGCTCCTACCCGCCCGTTTGGGCTGATGCCTGGACCTTCATGGGCTCCTTGCTGGCAACCTATGGCATGGCCCGTGGATGGACTGAATTCTGGCTGATCTGGGTGGCCGTTGACATTGTGGGCGTTCCGCTGCTTTTCAGTGCTGGATACTACGCCAGCGCGGTCATGTATCTGTTCTACGGCTTTTTCACCCTCACGGGGTTCTTCGTGTGGTGGCGGGCCGAAAAGCGTGAACGTGCCAGCCATGACGCCGGCCCGGAAGCCGTCGCCGTATCTGCGGGTGCTGCCCAGTGAGCGTGACCTGCACCCCGGCAGAACAGACAGCCATGGACGCCGCACTCGCCGCTGCCCTGGCCGGTCCCCGTGGCGCCAACCCTCTGGTGGGAGCGGTCATCCTCAGCCCGGAGGGCGAGCAACTGGCAACCGGTTATCACCGGGGAGCCGGAACGGCCCATGCCGAAGCGGACGCGATTTCCGAGGCCCACAAGAAGGGCGTCGACACCGTGGGAACCACCATGGTTGTCACCTTGGAGCCCTGCAACCATGTAGGCCGCACCGGACCTTGTGCCCAGGCGATCATTGCCGCCGGAATCGCGAAGGTGATCTACGCCGTCGATGATCCGCATGACCCCGCCGCGGGTGGCGCCCGAACCCTCCGATCCGCAGGGGTGGAGGTCCTTTCCGGGCTGGCCTTGGACCAGGCCTTTGACTTGAACCGGGACTGGTTCGACGCCGTTGCCGCCAAGCGTCCGTTTGTCACCTTGCACATCGCCCAGACGCTGGACAGCCGCATAGCGGCCGCCGACGGCACCAGCCAATGGATCTCCAGTCCGGAGTCGCTGGCCGACAACCATGGGCTGCGGGGACTCATCGACGCCATCCTGGTGGGTACAGGCACGGTCCTGATTGACAACCCGCGGCTCACTGCCAGGGACGCGGACGGAGAACTTTCCCACCGGCAACCGCTGCGCGCCGTGATGGGTTTACGGGATGTGCCCGAAGACGCCTCGGTACGCGGCACTGACGGCAGGTTCGTGCACCTGCCCACGAGGGATCCTTCAGAGGCTTTACGCATGTTGTTCGACCAAGGTGTCCGGCACGTCATGGTCGAGGGCGGCTCGTCGATTCTGAGTACATTCCTCCAGGCGCACCTGGTGGACGAGCTGATCGTCTACCTGGCTCCCACCTTGTTGGGATCAGGGACCCCCGCATTGAATGACCTGGGCATCACCACCTTGGCTGACGCCCAGCGGTGGTCCTGGGATGACGCCGGCGGCGGAGCTGTCCGGACGCTCGGCGAGGACCTTCGCCTGCACCTCAGATCACCAAGGGGCAGTGCGGGCAATGCCGGGAATGTGGTTCAAAACAAGAATTTGGTTTCGCGCAGTGAAGCTGCGGAACATCTCACAGGAGGACACTGATGTTTACGGGAATTGTTGCCGAACAAGGCACTGTGCTGGGTATTGAGCGTGACGGAGATGTCAGCGCCACCTTGCGCTTGAAAGCGCCTACAACCACTGCAGGTTTGGCCTTGGGTGGGTCCATCGCAGTGAATGGCGTATGCCTGACTGCCACGCAGATCGACGGCCAGGACTTCAGCGTCGACGTCATGGGCGAAACCCTCATCCGTACCACCATCGGCGGACTGGAAGCCGGGGACGCAGTCAACCTCGAACGCTGTGTGCCGGCGGGCGGACGCCTGGACGGCCATGTAGTCCAGGGCCACGTCGACGGCGTAGGAGAGTTGCTGGAGCGCGAAGCCCTGGGTAATTGGGACCGCCTGCGCTTCGGGGTGCCGGCCCCGCTGGCGCGCTACATCGCCGAGAAGGGCTCGATCGCCGTCGACGGTGTCTCGCTGACCGTCACGGCAGTCAGTCCTGCCGCTGAGCAGGCCCCCTGGTTTGAAGTCGGGCTTATCCCCACCACGCTGGATGAGACCGGGCTGGGCGCCAAGCCCGTTGGCGGCCGGGTCAACCTTGAAGTGGACGTGCTGGCAAAATACACCGAACGTCTTCTGTCTTTCGCACCGCAGGCAGGGAACGCACCATGAGCGCCCCCACCCGGAATTCGCCGGCAGGATCGCCCCGGACCGGACTGGATCCGGTGGAAGCAGCCATTGAAGCCATGGCTGCCGGCAGGGCCGTGATCGTGGTAGACAACGAGGACCGCGAGAACGAAGGCGACATTATTTTTGCCGCCCAGCACGCCACGCCCGCCCTCATGGGGTGGACCATCCGCTATTCATCCGGCGTTATCTGTGTCCCCTTGGACGGCGAACGGGCGGACGCCCTCCTGCTGCCGCCAATGGTGGAAATCAATGAGGACGCCAAGGGGACGGCGTACACCGTTTCCTGCGACGCAGCGATCGGCGTCAGTACAGGTATTTCGGCGACGGACAGGGCTTTGACCGCCCGGATCCTGGCAGATCCGAGCAGCAGCCCGGCGTCCCTCACCCGTCCCGGGCATATTTTCCCGCTGCGCGCGGTTAACGGGGGAGTGCGTGAACGTCCAGGTCACACGGAAGCTGCCGTGGACCTGTGTCGTCTTGCCGGGCTCGCCCCGGTGGGTGTGATCGCAGAGTTGGTACATGACGATGGTGAAATGATGCGCTTGGACAGCCTGCGCGACTTCGCCGCCAACCATGGATGCCCCCTCATCTCCATTGAGGACCTGGTGTCTTATGTTGAGACGGTAGAGTCCCAGGCGGCACGTATTTCACAGGAGGACGAGGAGAAGCGATGACCGCATCGACCACGCACAGCAGCGACCATTCCGGACAGGCGCCGCACCCCGTCAGTGGTGGGCCGATCGTGCAATTGCCCACGGCATTTGGTGAGTTCGTGGCACAGGCATGGACAGACCTTGAGACGGGCCACGAGCACCTTGCCGTGAGTTCCCCGAACCCGCCTAAGGGCGGCCGTGCACCGTTGGTACGGCTCCATTCCGAATGCCTGACCGGTGACGTATTTGGTTCTTACCGTTGCGACTGCGGAGAACAACTGGCCTTTGCCCTGGAGCTCATCCACGCAGAGGGCGGAACCTTGCTCTACCTGCGCGGCCAAGAGGGGCGGGGAATCGGGCTGGCCAACAAGATCAAGGCTTATGCCCTGCAGGAAGCCGGTTTTGACACCGTGGAGGCCAACGAACAGCTGGGCCTGCCCGTGGATGCACGCTCCTACACTGCGGCGGGCCAGATCCTGGCGGAGATGGGACTGCACGAGGTCAGGTTGCTGAGCAACAACCCGGACAAGCAAAACCGTCTTGCCCAGGCCGGAGTCACCGTTGTGGAGATGGTGCCCACCGAGGTTCCCTCCCGCGAACAGAACCTCCGGTACCTGCAGACCAAGAAAGACCGGATGGACCACCTGCTGGCGCTCAACGTTGAGCCGGTCAGCAACGGCAAGACACCTTCGAACCAAACCTTTGACAGCACCCAAGACTGAACGGACTTCACGAAAATATGAGCGGACACGGCGCGCCCACTATTGACCTCACCACCCTCAACCCTGAGGAAACCTCGCAGCTCAAGCTCGCCATCGTGGCGGCAAGCTGGCACACCCAAATCATGGACGGACTGGTTGATGGCGCACTGCGCGCCGCAAAGGAAGCCGGGATCGCCGATCCCGTACTCCTGCGGGTGCCGGGCAGCTTCGAGCTTCCCGTGGCAGCTGCCAAACTTGCGCCGCACTTTGATGCAGTGGTGGCTCTTGGTGTGGTCATCCGCGGCGGGACGCCGCACTTTGACTACGTCTGCCAGGCCGCGACGTCGGGACTGACCGACGTCAGTGTCCGCACCGGCGTGCCGGTTGGCTTCGGGGTCCTCACCTGCGATACCGAGCAGCAGGGGCTGGACCGCGCTGGCCTGCCCGGTTCAAAGGAAGACAAGGGCCACGAGGCAGTGACCGCAGCCCTCGCCACTGCCGTGACCTTGAAGCAGTACAGCTAGGGGCATCGCGTATGGAGGGGATGTGGGTGTGTCTTCACTCACATCCCCTTCGTCATGCAACGCCCCAACAAGCAGTGTCAGCCCCGGAGCAAGTAGTCTGGAGGGCGTGAAGAATTTCGAGACGCTGTTCGCAGAACTGAGTGAGAAAGCAGCGACCCGCCCGGCAGGTTCGCGCACGGTTGCCGAACTGGACTCCGGAATCCACGGCATCGGCAAGAAAGTGGTCGAAGAGGCCGCCGAAGTCTGGATGGCCGCGGAGTACGAATCCGACGAAGCCGCCGCTGAGGAAATCTCCCAGCTGCTTTACCACCTGCAGGTCCTCATGCTCGCCAAGGGCCTCACGCTGGAGGACGTTTACAAGCATCTCTAGCCACGCCACTCCGGCGTACTTCCGCGGAGTCCCCACGCGTGGCCAAGGTGCCTGAAACCTCCCTTCAAACAAGAAAGTCTCCCCATGCTCCGTGTAGCAGTTCCCAATAAGGGATCCCTGTCCGAAGCCGCCTCGGCCATGCTGTCCGAGGCCGGTTACCGCCAGCGCCGCGACACCCGCGAACTGGTGATGGTGGACCCCGATAACGACATCGAGTTCTTCTTCCTCCGCCCGCGCGACATTGCTGTCTATGTAGGTCAGGGAACGCTGGATGTTGGCATTACCGGCCGGGACCTCCTGCTCGACGCCAAGGTCGAAGCCGAAGAAATCCTTCCCCTGGGCTTTGCCCCGTCAACCTTCCGTTTTGCAGGTCCGGTGGGTGACTTTGCCGGCGTCGAACAGCTTGAAGGCAAGCGTCTTGCCACCAGCTATGACGGACTCCTGCGCGACTACCTCGCCGGGCGCGGGGTCAATGCCACCGTGGTTCGCCTTGATGGTGCCGTGGAGTCTTCCGTCCGGCTGGGCGTGGCAGACGCCATTGCCGACGTCGTTGAAACCGGAAACACGCTCAAGGCCGCCGGAATGGAGATCTTTGGTGATCCCATCCTGAAGTCGGAGGCCGTGCTCATCCGCCGCTCCGGTTCAGGTGGAGCAGCCAACGGAACCGTCAAGGAAATCGACATCCTCATCCGCCGGCTCCAAGGTGTCCTGGTTGCCCGCCAGTACGTGCTGATGGACTACGACATCCGCAAGGACCTCGTGGAAGACGCCGCTGCGCTGACTCCCGGCCTGGAATCGCCCACCGTGTCACCTTTGCGTGACTCGGAGTGGGTTGCTGTGCGGTCCATGGTTCCCAAGAAGGAAACCAACCGCATCATGGACGAGCTTTACGACCTCGGCGCGCGTGCCATCCTGGTCAGCAGCATCCACGCCTGCCGCATCTGACCCGCGGTAACAGCAAGCCCAGAAAGATTGAGGAGCAGCACATGGCTGTAGCCGTCAGAGTCATACCGTGCCTTGATGTCGACGCAGGCCGCGTCGTCAAGGGCGTCAACTTCGAAGGCCTCCGCGATGCCGGTGATCCGGTGGAACTTGCCCACCGCTACGACAACGGCGGGGCCGATGAGCTGACATTCCTGGACGTCACAGCCTCATCCGGCAACCGGGAAACCACCTTTGACGTCGTCAGACGAACGGCAGAGGAAGTCTTCATCCCCTTGACCGTGGGCGGCGGCGTCCGTGGTGTTGCCGAGGTGGACAAGCTCCTGCGCTTCGGTGCGGACAAGGCATCCATCAATACCGCAGCAGTCGCGCGGCCCGGGGTCATCGACGAAATCACCCGCCACTTCGGCTCTCAGGTCCTGGTGCTCTCCGTGGATGCGCGCCGCACCCGCGAAGGTGACGTCCCGACGTCGTCCGGTTTTGAAGTCACCACCCACGGTGGCCGCACTGGAACCGGAATCGACGCCATCGCCTGGGCCAAGGAAGCAGCGGACCGGGGTGTGGGGGAAATCCTGCTCAACTCCATCGATGCCGACGGCACCAAGGACGGCTTCGACCTTGAACTGATACGTCTGGTCCGTGCCGCGGTGAACATCCCGATTATTGCTTCAGGTGGCGCGGGGGAGCCGGCACATTTCCCGCCGGCCGTCGAAGCCGGGGCTGACGCCGTGCTGGCGGCCTCGGTGTTCCACTTCGGGCCGGACGACATGATCGCCCAAGTCAAAACGGCGATCCGGCACGCTGGTTTCGAGGTCCGCTAGCGCCAGGATTAAACAGAAATGGAGAGTCACTGTGAAAGTGACTCTCCATTTCTTTGTTAAAACAAGTGGATCGTTAGAGTCCGATGTCGGCAGACTGCAACAGTGCGACGGCGTCCGGCTGGCCTTCGAAGGTCACCAGGGCCTGGCTGGTGCGGCCATGGGCGTGCATGAGCAGCTCGCCCGGTTCGCCGACGATGGCAACCGAGACGGGGGCCCGCTTTGCCACATGCCGCGGGCCAGTAGGCCGAACCAGTACGATGCCGAGGTCCACTCCGCGGTACAAGAAGGCGGCCCGTTTGATGAGGTCGTCCCAGAGGGCATCGGAATAGGCTTCGTCCAGGGCCCGTGGCGCCCAACGATCGCCGGCGCGGCGGATGTCCTCGGTGTGGACAAAGTACTCAATGAGGTTGGACGTCTCGTCCAAAGCCTTGATCTTCAAGGGAGAGAGGGCCGGGGGCCCGCCTCGGAACGTCTTGATGAGTTCCGCATAGGCCTCAGGGCTCTTGAGCTTTGCTGCCAGTTTGGAGGTGGCTTTCTCGGAGGCCTTGCCCAGGCTTGGAATCAGCAGGCCCAGGCCTACCGCAATTTTCCGTTCGCGCAGATATAAATGCGCAGCAAGATCCCGGGTCTGCCACCCCTCGCAGAGCGTGGGGGAGTCAGGTCCGGCCGCCAGCAGGGTTTCGGCCAGTACTTCTCGGGAAGGATCGACGAAATGCATCACTTGTGAAACTAGCACGATCAGAGCGCTCTTGCGCAGAGGAACCGCCGCAGAATCCGGCTCCCGCCAAAGGCACTAGACTTGATCTGATGTCAGAGCAGTCCGCCCCCAGCCCAACTCCTGCCGTGGAGCCCTCAAGCGACTCCGCCAGCCCCCTGCCGCAGGAGATCGCCACCGCCCTGAAACGGGATTCTTCCGGGCTCGTAGCCGCGATCGTGCAGCAGCATGACACCAACGAGGTCCTCATGCTTGGCTGGATGGACGACGAAGCCCTGCACCGCACCATGACCACAGGTCGCGTGACGTTCTACTCACGTTCACGCCAGGAGTACTGGCGCAAGGGCGACACCTCCGGACACGTACAGTTCGTGAAGTCTGTTGCCCTTGACTGCGACGGCGATGCCCTCCTGATCCGCGTGGACCAGATCGGCGCAGCCTGCCACACCGGAACCCGGACCTGCTTCGATGGTCGCGACTTCACAGTTGTTACGGGTCACCGCGACTAAGGCACCCACTACATTCCACTGAAGCACCACCTCAGATAAAGGCGGAGAAAATAGCCATGCAGGACCTTGGAATCATCAGCCCGGGCCTGGAAGAGTTCCGCGAACTCGCCGTCCACAGCCGTGTCATTCCTGTTCGCCTCAAGGTCTTGGCAGACGCCGAGACCCCCATTGGCCTGTACCGGAAGCTGGCCAAAGGGCAACCCGGAACCTTCCTCCTGGAATCCGCGGCAGTCGGCGGCGCCTGGTCGCGCTACTCCTTCATTGGATCGAAGTCCCGCGCCACCCTGACAACCAAAGACGGCCAGGCGCATTGGATTGGCGAGCCCCCTGTTGGTGTTCCAGTGTCGGGCAACCCCGTAGAAGCGGTGCGGGATACCATTGCTGCGCTGCAGACGGACCGCTTTGAGGGACTGCCCCCGTTCACCTCCGGTCTGGTGGGCTTCCTCGGTTGGGAAGCTGTCCGCCACTGGGAGCGCCTGACTTCCCCGCCCGAGGACGACCTGCAGCTTCCCGAGATGGCCCTGAACCTGGTCACCGACATGGCTGTCCACGACAACATGGACGGCACTGTCCTCCTGATCGCCAACGCCATCAACTTTGATGACAGCTCCGAGCGCGTGGACGACGCGTGGCACGATGCCGTTGCCCGTGTGCAGGCACTGCTGGAGCAGATCAGCACACCCGTCTCCCAGCCGGTTTCAGTGCTGGAAACTGCGGCCCTGGACTTTGCTTCCAGCGTGCAGGAACGCTGGGACGAGGCCAGGTACCTGGAGGCGATCGACCGCGGCAAGGAAGCCATTGTTGACGGCGAAGTGTTCCAGGTGGTGATTTCCCGCCGTTTCGAGATGGAGTGCGCGGCGGACCCGTTGGACGTTTACCGCGTCCTGCGCAACACCAACCCGAGCCCATACATGTACCTCTTCAGCTTGGAAGATGCAGACGGACGCGAGTACTCGATTGTGGGGTCCTCGCCGGAAGCTTTGGTCACCGTGACCGGCCAGGAAGTCATTACGCACCCCATCGCCGGGTCGCGCCCGCGTGGCAAGACCATGGAGGCGGACAAGGCGTTGGCGGCAGAGCTGTTGGCTGACCAGAAGGAGCGCGCCGAGCACCTGATGCTGGTGGATCTTTCGCGCAATGACCTCTCCAAGGTTTGTGTGGCCGGCACCGTGGACGTCACGCAGTTCATGGAAGTGGAGCGGTTCAGCCACATCATGCACCTGGTCTCCACAGTGGTGGGCGAATTGGCCCCGCAGGCCAAGGCTTACGACGTCCTGAAGGCAACATTCCCGGCCGGCACCCTGTCCGGAGCCCCCAAGCCGCGTGCACTGCGGCTGCTTGACGAACTCGAACCACACAGGCGCGGGATCTACGGCGGCGTAGTGGGCTACCTCGACTTCGCCGGGGACATGGACATGGCCATCGCCATCCGGTCCGCGCTGCTCCGCGAGGGCCGTGCGTACGTCCAGGCAGGCGGCGGAATCGTGGCCGATTCCCACAAGCCTTCCGAGGCTTTGGAAACGGTCAACAAAGCCGCAGCGCCCCTGCGTGCCGTACACACCGCCGGATCCCTGCACAACGTTTCAACTGAAGCGGCAGGAAATACAGACGTCCCGGACGACGGGACTTCGGCCTCATGAGCACTGAATCCCCGTCTGCCCTCAAGCGGCCTCCGCGCTGGGCGCGTAAGTCCACTTTGGTCCTGGCCACCACGATCCTTGCCCTTGCAGTCTTCGGGGCCACAACGCAGACCTGGATCGAAGTGCGGCTGGATCCCACGGGAGCCTCCAACAGCGATCTCCACGTCCAGGGGAGCAAAGCCGCAACAGCAGTCACGGCGCTGGCCGTGGTTGCCCTGGCCGGCGGCCTGGCCGCCTCCATTGCGGGAAGAATCGCGCGCTGGATCATCGCCGTCCTCATCGTCCTGTCAGCGGCCGGGATCATTCTTGCCGCGATCACCGTTCTGATGGATCCGTTGGGTGCCTCCCAAGGTGCCATTGCGGCTGCAACAGGTGTTTCCGGCGGCCAGGCCGATGCAGCCGCCACCGCCTTCCCTGTGGTGGCGATTGTTGCCGGCGCCCTGCTGGCCCTTTGCGCTGTTGCCTTAGCGCTGGCCGGCCGCCATTGGACCTCGCGAACCAAGTACGACGCCGGCGCACGGAGCCGGAAGAGCAGCAATGAACCGGTGGACGAGATTGACAGTTGGGACAGCCTGTCGCGCGGTGAGGACCCTACGTAGGCAGCCATAGGGGGCTTGCGGGCAGGTGGGGCGCAACAAATCCCCACGCGCCCGTCCTGACGTCGGGCGATGTCCCGGACGCCGCCAATAAATGGCAGAATGTAAGCAGTATTCATCCTGAGGAGATTTCACATGAGCAAAACCACAGTGTCCACGAACCAAGCTGAATCCACCATGGCCAGCCACGCTGACGCCATCGGCCACGGAAACAGCCCGGCTGCTTGGACCTGCGTACTCGTGATGCTGGTCGGTGCCTTGATTTCCTCCATCGCGTTCGTCATTGCCAGCACCCCGATCTTCGTTGGCGGGCTGGTAGTCATGGTCATCGGCCTGATCGTTGGCTTTGTCATGCGCAAGGCGGGCTACGGAGTTGGTGGCAGCAAGCTGCAGAACAACGGCCACTAATCGTGACCGTTCTTGATGACATCATTGTTGGCGTCAAGGAGGAGATGGAGGCGCGCAAGCGCCTCGTATCCCTGGCGGAGTTGAAGGACCGGGCAGCGGTGGCTGCTCCGGCCCTCGATGCCTGGGCTGCCTTGGGTGGGCCTGCATCGGTCCGCAACGACCTCAAAGTCATCGCGGAAATCAAGCGCCGCAGCCCCTCCAAGGGCGATCTCGCGCCTATTGCCGATCCCGCTTCCCTCGCGGTTCAGTACGCCGACGGCGGAGCTTCCGTCATCAGTGTCCTGACCGAACAGCGCCGCTTCGGTGGCTCGCTTGCTGACTTGGATGCGGTCCGCGCCGCCGTCGAGATTCCCTTGCTCCGCAAGGACTTCACGGTGGACGAGTACCAGATCTGGGAAGCCCGCGCCCACGGAGCGGACCTCATCCTGCTGATTGTCGCGGCGTTGTCCGACACCGAGTTGGCGGAGTTCAGCGCACTGAGCCACGAGCTTGGCATGAACGTACTGGTGGAGACCCACACGGAGGAAGAGATCGAACGTGCCGTGGCGGCAAACGCCCGGATCATCGGCATCAACGTACGCAACCTCAAGACGCTCGACGTCGACCGTTCGGTTTTCGGGTCCCTGGCCGGTTTGATTCCGGCTGAGTCGGTCATCGTCGCCGAGTCCGGGGTCCGGGGCGCCGATGACGTCTCGCATTACGCGGCCGGTGGTGCCAACGCCATCCTGGTGGGGGAGGCGCTGGTCAGCGATTCGACCCCGCGTGAACGCATTACTGAATTCAAGGCAGCTGGAGCTGCCGCCATCGCCGTCAGGAACTGAGGCAGTCACTGAATCACGGCGAACAGCCGCAAGGCAGCCCGGGCTGAAGCCCGCGGCTGCCTTGTGGCACGTGGAACTACCCAATGAACTAACTGGAACAGGACGGTGAGACTGATGGTCGACGCGCCAACAGCCGGCTCAGAAGAGAATGCGGCCGACGCATTCCTGCAAGGTGGCCCTTCGCTGCGCAACGCCTCCGGGCCCTACTTCGGCAACTACGGCGGACGCTGGATGCCGGAGTCCCTCATCGCCGCCCTTGACGAAGTCCAGGACACGTTTGAGAAGGCAAAGGCTGACCCCGATTTCATCGCGCAGCTCAAGGACCTCAACAAGAATTACTCCGGCAGGCCTTCCTTGCTTACCGAGGCCAAGCGCTTCTCGGAGCACGCCGGAGGGGCCCGCATCTTCCTCAAGCGCGAAGACCTGAACCACACCGGGTCCCACAAGATCAACAACGTCCTGGGCCAGGCCCTCCTTGCCAAGCGCATGGGTAAGACCCGTGTGATCGCCGAGACCGGAGCGGGACAGCACGGCGTTGCCAGTGCCACTGCTGCGGCCCTGCTGGGCCTTGAGTGCGTGGTGTACATGGGTGCCGAGGATTGCCGGCGCCAGGCGTTGAACGTGGCCCGCATGCAGTTGCTCGGTGCCACTGTGGTGCCGGTCACCAACGGCTCCCAGACCCTCAAGGACGCCATTAACGATGCCCTGCGCGACTGGGTTTCGAATGTGGAGCACACGCACTACCTTCTTGGCACCGCAGCTGGAGCCCACCCGTTCCCGGCAATGGTCCGCTACTTCCACGAGGTCATCGGCGAAGAAGCCCGCAGCCAGATCCTGGAGCAGGCGGGCAAGCTCCCGGACGCCATTGCTGCATGTATTGGCGGTGGCTCGAACGCCATCGGCCTGTTCCACGCCTTCCTTGATGACGCCTCGGTGAAGATCTACGGATTCGAAGCCGGCGGCGAAGGGGTCGAAACCGGCCGCCACGCTGCTGCCATCTCCTTGGGTCGGCCCGGTGTGCTGCACGGTGCACGTTCGTACCTCATGCAGGACGAAGACGGCCAAACGATCGAATCCCACTCCATCTCCGCAGGCCTGGACTACCCCAGCGTGGGTCCGGAGCACTCTTACCTGGCCGATATTGGCCGCGTCACCTACGAGGCTGTCACGGATACCGAGGCCATGGACGCCTTCAGCCTCCTGTGCCGGACCGAGGGCATCATTCCCGCCATCGAGTCCTCGCACGCCCTGGCTGGTGCCATCAAGATCGGCCACCGCCTGACTGAAGGCAAGGACAACCCTTCCGACGTCACGGTGATCGTCAACCTCTCCGGCCGTGGAGACAAGGACGTGGAGACTGCCGCTGCCTGGTTCAACATGTTGGATGAGGAAGGGCACGTCAAGGGCACCACCTTGTCCACGCGCAAGCCCAAGGGCCCCACCGAGCGCACGTCCGAAGCAGCCGTGGATGTCAACGAGGACCAGAACTGATGACTGAAGAATTCGCCAGCAAATCCGCTGCCGCCATCGATCGTGCCAAGGCTGAAGGCCGCGCCGCCCTGGTGGGCTACCTCCCCGCGGGGTACCCCACGGTCCAGGAGAGCATCGAGGCCGGAATCGCCTTGGCCCGGAACGGTGCCGACCTGATCGAAATCGGCATCCCGTACTCCGATCCGGTAATGGACGGCCCGGTCATCCAGGCTGCCACCACCGAGGCGATCGCCAATGGCTTCCGTGTCAGCAACGTTTTCGACGTCGTTGCCGGCATCACCGCCGCCACCGATGCAGCCGTTCTGGTCATGACCTACTGGAACCCAGTCATGCGCATGGGCGTCGATGAATTCTCCCGCCGCCTGGCCGAAGCCGGGGGAGCGGGGCTTATTACCCCGGACCTGGTGCCTGACGAGGCCCACGAGTGGTTCGAGGCCTCGGACAAGTACGGCTTGGACCGGGTGTTCCTCGTGGCACCGTCATCCACCCCGGAGCGGCTGGACATGACCGTCAAGGCGAGCCGTGGATTCGTCTACGCCGTCTCGATCATGGGCGTCACCGGAACGCGCACCTCTGTCAGCAGCAGTGCCGAGGACGTGGTGTCCCGCGCCCATGCTGCCGGAGCCGAGCGTGTGTGCGTCGGTTTGGGTGTGTCCAACCCGGACCATGTCCGCGAAATCGCCGCCTACGCTGACGGCGTGATCGTAGGAACCGCCCTGGTGGCGGCCCTTCGCGATGGCGGCGTTGACGCCGTCGGGCAACTCACCAAGAATCTCAGCGCCGGCCTGGGCCGCGCAGCTGCAGAAGCCTAGAAAAAGGAAACAGCGAAGCGAATGCAGACCGTCCTCCACGCTGCGGCAATGGTCCCCATGAGTATCCCGAGCCCGTCGTGGTCCGGTTTCGACATTCCGCTGCCGTGGGGGACGCTGCGTATCCACGCATACGCCCTCTGCATCCTGGCGGGCATCATCGTTGGCTTGTGGCTGACGTCCGCCCGGTGGAAGCGCCGCGGCGCCCCCGAAGGCAGCCTGTGGGACATTGCCATCTGGGCAATTCCCTTCGGCATCATCGGCGGTCGCCTCTACCACGTGTTCTCCTCACCTGATGCCTACTTCGGTCCGGGCTTTGACGGCACCGGCGACCTCTCGCTGATTCCGCAGATACAGCGCGGTGGACTGGGCATTTGGGGTGCCGTGGTCCTGGGCGCAGTGGGTGCCTGGATTGGTTGCCGGAGGGCCGGCGTGAAGCTGACGGCCTTCCTGGATGCAGCGGCCCCTGGCCTGCTGCTGGCACAGGCAATCGGCCGTTTGGGAAACTGGTTCAACCAGGAACTTTTCGGCGCCCCCACCACCCTTCCCTGGGGGCTGGAGATTGATCCCGCCAACGCCAACTTCCCGCCGGACATGGCTGCCGGCACGCTGTTCCACCCCACGTTCCTCTACGAAATGCTGTGGAACCTGGCCGGCGTCGCCATCTTGTTGCTCCTGGACAGGAAGTTCAACTTCCGGTGGGGACGCCTCTTCTGGCTCTACGCCATGTACTACACCCTCGGCCGTGTCTGGATTGAGGCATTGCGGATCGATGATGCCGAGCAGATTAACCTTTTCGGGATTACCACCCGGCTCAATGTGTGGACCAGCATCTTTGTGTTCATTGCCGCCCTTGCCATCTTCCTGGTTCTTGGCCGGAAGGGACGCCCTGTACCGGATACCCCGTATTTGCCGGGGCGCGAGCCGGATGAGACCAAGGAAAAGGAGCCGGCGTCGGTGACGAGCGTCACCAGTCATGATGTGGACGCATCTGTCTCAGATACTGGTTCGCGTGGTAATCTCCCAGATAACCAAAGCGATTCGGGCCACGTTGACGAGCCGCAGGAAACAGCAGGGGACGCGAGCAAGGACACCAAGTCCGGCACGGGTTCCGTATCTGCTGCCACTGCCGCAAGGAAGGCCCCCGGATCCACACCGAACGCAGACGACACCAAGTAGTCGCGTTCGGTAAAGGGGCAACAGAGTCACCGCTCGTAGGGCCCAGTCCACAGCGTCGTGGCACCCCGGAAACCGGATCGCAGCATACCGATGTTCACTGGTCAAGCCGGGGCCAGAGGTCTGCGTAACTGTTCGTTGCGCTGGATCGGCTGGCCTACAATTCCAATTACTAGCGCTTTGTTGTGCCCGTCACAGGGCAGGCAAGGTGGGGCCAACGTTGTCCCTTCCATACGCACGATCTCGAGGAAGGACGTCTCCCATGACCCATCTTCATAACCCCGGTTGGTCCGAAAAAATCGAACCGCAGGGTGCCATGTCTCCGTTCAAGCGCTTTGCCGCGCTCCCGGAGGCCCAGGGTCTTTACAACCCTGATAAGGAGAAGGACGCCTGCGGCCTGGCCATTATTGCCACGCTCCGCGGGGAACCGGGATACGACATCGTGGAAGCGGCACTGACCGCCCTCCGCAATCTCGAACACCGCGGCGCCGTGGGCGCCGACGAAGGTACCGGCGACGGTGCGGGCCTGCTGATGCAGGTTCCGGACGAGTTCTTCCGGGCCGTCACAGAATTCGAGCTGCCTGCTCCCGGCCAGTATGTAGTGGGCACTGCCTTCCTTCCTGCTGAGTCCCGCGAAGCGGATACCGCCAAGGCAGGCATTGAAGCCCTTGCCGCCGACGAGGGCCTCACTGTCCTTGGCTGGCGTGAGGTACCCGTGGTGGCTGACCTTGTAGGCGCCATGGCGCGAGCCTGTATGCCGTACTTCTCGCAGCCGTTCTTTGCCTCCGCCACCGGCGAGCAGCTGGAACACAACGAGCTTGATTCGCGCGCCTGGCGTATCCGCAAGCGTGCCCAGAACAAGTTCGGCGTGTACTTCCCGTCGCTGTCCTCGCGCACCATTGTGTACAAGGGCATGCTGACCACCGCCCAGTTGGAGCCGTTCTACCCGGACCTCTCGGACAAGCGCTTCAAGACCAAGCTGGCCATCGTCCACTCACGCTTCTCCACCAACACCTTCCCGTCCTGGCCGTTGGCGCAGCCGTTCCGTACCATCGCCCACAACGGTGAGATCAACACGGTCAAGGGCAACCGCAACTGGATGCGTGCCCGTCAGTCACAGCTGGCCAGCCCGCTGCTGGGCTCAGTGCCCGAAGAGCTGTACCCGATCTGCACCCCCGGTGCCTCGGACTCCGCTTCCTTCGATGAGGTTGCAGAGCTCCTTTGGCTGTCCGGCCGCCCCATCACGCACTCCATCATGATGATGATCCCGGAAGCGTGGGAGAACCACGCCACCATGGATCCGGCCCGCCGTGCTTTCTACGAGTACCACTCACTGCTCATGGAGCCGTGGGATGGGCCGGCAGCTGTTTCCTTCACCGATGGCAACCTTGTTGGCGCCACGCTGGACCGCAACGGCCTGCGCCCGGGACGTTATTGGATCACCGAAGACGGCCTCATCATCTTCGCCTCAGAGGTTGGCGTGATCGAGGTTGAGCCCTCCAACGTGGTCAAGAAGGGCCGCGTTGCCCCCGGCAAGATGTTCCTGGTGGACACCGAAGCCGGCCGCATCATTGACGACGCCGAGGTCAAGGCCGAGGTAGCTGCTGCAAACCCGTGGGCTGAATGGCTCAAGGACAACCTGATCGACATCAACGAGCTCCCCGAGCGTGAGCACGTGGTTCACACCGCTGCGTCGGTCAATATCCGCCAGCGCACGTTCGGCTACACCACCGAGGAGCTGAAGATCCTGCTGGGACCGATGTCCCGGACCGGTGCCGAGCCCCTCGGTGCCATGGGTTCGGACACGCCTGTGGCTGTCCTCTCCAAGCGCCCACGCTTGTTGTTCGACTACTTTGTGCAGTCCTTTGCCCAGGTGACCAACCCGCCGCTGGATGCCATCCGCGAAGAGTTGGTTACTTCGCTGAAGTGCGCCATCGGGCCCAACGGCAACCTCTTGGACGGCAAGCAGGTCCGCCAGCCGCAGATCTCCCTGCCGTTCCCGGTGATCAACAACGATCAACTCGCCAAGATCGCGAACATCGAAACCCCCGACGGCGATCGCATCGCCATGAAGGTTCGTGGCCTTTACCGCCCCGAGGGTGGGGAAGCGGCGCTTCGTGCGCGCCTGACCGAAATCTGCGAGCAGGTCTCCGGCGCGATCAACCGTGGCGTGCAGTACGTGGTGCTGTCCGACCGTGACTCGAACGCGCAGTGGGCTCCCATTCCTTCGCTGCTTCTGGTCAGCGCAGTGCACCACCACCTGCTCCGCAGTGCCAACCGCACCAAGACCGCCCTGGTGGTTGAGGCCGGCGACGTCCGCGAGACGCACCATGTTGCAGTGCTCATCGGTTACGGCGCATCTGCCGTCAACCCGTACCTGGCCATGGAGTCGGTGGAACAGCTGATCTCCAACGGCGATGTCACAGGCGTCACTGCAGAAGACGGCGTTTACAACCTCATCAAGGGCCTTGGCAAGGGTGTCCTGAAGATCATGTCCAAGATGGGCATCTCCACCGTGGCTTCCTACACGGGAGCCCAGACCTTCGAGGCACTGGGCCTGTCCCAGGACCTCGTGGATGAATTCTTCTCCGGCACGCACTCCCAGCTCGGTGGCGTGGGCCTGGACGTGATTGCCGCCGAGGTTTCGGCACGCCACCAGATGGCGTACCCGGAGGGCGGCATCGAGCACCCGCACCAGCCGTTGCTGGGCGGTGGCGAGTACCAGTGGCGCCGTGACGGTGAACCGCACCTCTTCAACCCGGAGACGGTTTTCCGCCTGCAGCACGCTACCCGCGAACGCCGGTACGACATCTTCAAGTCCTACACCAAGGGCATTGACGATCAGTCCGAGAACCTGATGACCCTGCGCGGGCTCCTGAAGTTCAAGGACGGTGTCCGTCCGGCGGTCCCGCTCGAGGAAGTGGAGCCCGTCTCCAGCATCGTCAAGCGTTTCTCCACCGGTGCAATGAGCTACGGTTCCATCTCCAAGGAAGCGCACGAAACACTCGCCATCGCCATGAACCGGTTGGGCGCCAAGTCCAACACCGGTGAAGGCGGCGAGGACGTTGACCGCCTGCTGGATCCCGAGCGCCGCTCTGCCATCAAGCAGATCGCTTCGGGCCGGTTCGGTGTCACCAGCTTGTACCTGACCAATGCCGACGACATCCAGATCAAGATGGCCCAGGGCGCCAAGCCCGGCGAAGGCGGCCAGTTGATGGCACAGAAGGTCTACCCCTGGGTAGCCCGGACACGTCACTCCACACCCGGCGTCGGACTCATTTCCCCGCCCCCGCACCACGATATCTACTCGATCGAAGACCTCGCCCAGCTCATTTACGATGCCAAGCGCGCCAACCCTTCGGCCCGTGTGCACGTGAAGCTGGTTTCGGAAGTCGGGATCGGCACGGTGGCCTCCGGCGTCACCAAGGCGAAGGCCGACGTCGTGCTTGTTTCAGGTCACGACGGCGGTACCGGCGCCTCGCCGCTGAACTCGCTCAAGCACGCGGGTGTGCCGTGGGAACTCGGCCTCGCCGAAACCCAGCAGACCCTCATGCTTAACGGTCTGCGTGACCGTGTGGTGGTTCAGGTTGACGGTCAGCTCAAGACCGGCCGCGACGTCGTCATTGCCGCCCTGCTGGGTGGCGAGGAGTACGGCTTCGCAACCGCGCCCTTGGTGGTTTCCGGCTGCATCATGATGCGCGTCTGCCACTTGGACACCTGCCCTGTTGGTGTTGCCACGCAGAACCCTGAGCTCCGTTCACGGTTCAACGGCAAGCCGGAGTTCGTGGTCAACTTCTTCGAGTTCCTCGCAGAAGAAGTCCGTGAGATCCTGGCCGAGCTCGGTTTCCGGAGCCTGGAAGAGGCAATCGGGCACGCCGAGGTCCTGGATACCCGCGAAGCGATCAACCACTGGAAGGCCGAAGGGCTGGACCTGGACCCCATCCTGCACGGGCTGGAGTTCGACGACGACGTGCCGCTGCGCAACATGACCGGCCAGAACCACGAGCTGGACAAGCACTTCGACCAGCGGCTGATCACCATGGCGCAAGAAGCGCTCAGCGACCGCATGCCCGTCAAGATCACCCTGGACGTCATCAACACGGACCGTTCCGTGGGTACGATGCTCGGCCATGTGGTGACCAAGACCTTCGGCATCGATGTCCTGGCGACCGACACCATCGACGTCACGCTCAATGGCACCGCCGGCCAGTCCCTCGGCGCGTTCCTGCCCGCAGGCATCACGCTGCGGATGTTCGGTGACTCCAACGACTATGTGGGCAAGGGCCTCTCCGGTGGACGCATCATCGTCCGCCCGGACCGCACCAACGTGTTCCAGGCCGAGCGCAACGTCATTGCCGGCAACGTCATCGGTTACGGTGCAACCAGCGGTGAGATGTTCCTGCGTGGCCAGGTGGGCGAACGCTTCCTGGTCCGCAACTCCGGCGCGACCGCCGTCGTCGAAGGTATCGGCGATCATGGTTGCGAGTACATGACCGGTGGCCAGACCCTGATCATCGGCCGCACCGGACGCAACTTCGGTGCCGGCATGTCCGGTGGTACTGCCTATGTGCTGGACCTTCAGCCTGAGCGCGTCAACAAGATGGCCCTCGATACCGGCGAACTGCAGCTCCTGGAGCTCGACGCCGAGGACCGCGACATCGTTCATGGTTTGCTGACCAAGCACCTTGAGGAAACCGAATCCGTCCTGGCCGGCCGTCTGCTCGAAAACTTCGACGACACTGCCGCCCGCATCACCAAAGTGCTGCCGCGCGATTACGCCGCAGTCCTGCAAACCCGTCTCGACGCCATCGAAGAGGGCCTTGACCCCGATGGCGAAGAAGTATGGTCTCGAATCCTGGAGGTAACCGGTGGCTGATCCACGCGGATTTCTGAAAGTCCGGCAGCGCGAGACGCAGCCACGCCGTCCCGTTCCGGTCCGCATCATGGACTGGAAAGAAGTGTACGAAGCCCAGGAAAAGGGTGTCCTGAAGAGCCAGGCAGGCCGCTGCATGGACTGCGGCGTTCCGTTCTGCCACCAGGGCTGCCCGCTGGGCAACTTGATTCCCGAATGGAACGACCTCGTGTGGCGGGACAAGGGTGAAGAAGCGATTGAGCGCCTTCACGCGACGAACAACTTCCCGGAGTTCACGGGCCGCCTGTGCCCCGCACCCTGCGAAGCGTCCTGCGTGCTGGGGATCAACCAGCCTGCTGTGACCATCAAGCAGGTTGAGGTCTCCATCATCGACCAGGCTTTCGACAACGACTGGGTCCAGCCCCTGCCTCCGACGCGCCTGACCGGCAAGACGGTCGCGGTTGTGGGTTCCGGCCCGGCCGGCCTGGCCGTGGCACAGCAGCTGACCCGCGTGGGCCACACCGTTGCCGTGTACGAGCGCGATGACAAGATCGGCGGCCTGCTCCGCTACGGCATCCCCGACTTCAAGATGGAGAAGGAACAGGTTGACCGCCGCCTTGAGCAGATGAAGGCCGAAGGCACCCGCTTCCGGACCGGCGTCGCAGTTGGTACGGACGTGACCTGGGAGCAGTTGCGACGCCGTTACGACGCCGTCGTGGTTGCCACCGGAGCGACCGTTCCGCGCGACCTTCCCATTCCCGGACGTGACCTTGAGGGCGTCCACTTCGCCATGGACTACCTGGTCCCGTCCAACCGCAAGGTTGCGGGGGAGGACCCCGCGAACCACATCGACGCCCGTGGCAAGCACGTTGTCATCCTCGGTGGCGGCGATACCGGTGCTGACTGCATCGGCACCGCGCATCGCCACCAGGCGGCCTCGGTGACCACCCTCGCGATCGGCAAGCAGCCGCCCGCCGAGCGTGCCACCCACCAGCCGTGGCCCACGTTCCCCACCCTGTTCGAGGTCGCCAGCGCCCACGAAGAAGGTGGCGAGCGTACCTACCTTGCATCCACCGTTGAGTTCGTTGGAGAAAACGGCAAACTCACCGGAGTTAAAGTTGCTGAAACCGAGTTCGTGGACGGCAAACGCCTTCCCAAAGCCGGTACAGAACGGATCATCCCAGCTGACCTTGTCTTCCTGAGCCTTGGCTTTACCGGTGCTGAGCCGGCAGGAATCACGGAGCAGGTCAGCGCAGAGTTCGACAGTCGGGGCAACGTTGCCCGCGACGGCTACTACATGACGAACACCGAGGGCGTGTTTGTTGCCGGCGATGCCGGACGTGGCCAGTCACTGATTGTGTGGGCCATTGCGGAAGGCCGTGCATGTGCGGCCGCAGTGGACAAGTTCCTGATGGGAAGCACCATTCTCCCGGCACCGGTCGCCCCCACCGACCGGGCGATAGCGGTCTTATAGCGCCGGCAGGAACAACCTTTTACTCAATCAGCATGAACTACTTAGGGTAGGTATATGAGACGCGCAAAAATTGTGGCAACTTTCGGCCCGGCTATCTCCAGCTTCGACAACACCCTCGCGGTGCTGGAGGCAGGCGTTGACGTTGCCCGCATGAACATGAGCCACGGCGACTACTCCGTGCATGACATCACCTACGAAAACGTCCGCAAGGCTGCGGCGCAGCTGGGCAAGCCTGTTGCGATCATGGCTGACCTGCAGGGACCCAAGATCCGTCTTGGCCGTTTTGTTGACGGACCCCACGAGCTGGCCGTCGGCGACACCTTCACCATCACCACCGAAGACGTCCCCGGCACCAAGGAGATTTGCTCCACCACGCTCAAAAGCCTCACCGAAGACGTCAATGTGGGCGATGCCCTGTTGATCGACGACGGCAAGGTGGCCATGCGCGCCATCGAGGTTGACGACGTCAAGGTTGTTGCCACCGTGACCGTTGGCGGCAAGGTCTCCAACAACAAGGGCATCAACCTGCCAGGCGTAGCCGTCAACGTTCCCGCCTTGAGCGAAAAGGACGAGGACGACCTCCGTTGGGCACTCAAGCGCGGCGCCGACCTCATCGCCCTCTCGTTCGTGCGTGATGCCTCAGACATCAAGCGCGTCCACGAGATCATGGACGAAGAAGGTCGCCGCGTACCGGTGATCGCCAAGATCGAAAAGCCGCAGGCCGTTGAGCAGCTCCACGAGATCATCGACGCCTTCGACGCCATCATGGTTGCTCGTGGCGACCTCGGTGTTGAACTGCCGCTCGAAGAGGTGCCGATCGTCCAGAAGCGCGCCATTGAACTGGCACGCCGCTGGGCCAAGCCGGTCATCGTGGCCACCCAGGTCCTCGAGTCCATGATCGACAACCCGCGTCCGACGCGCGCCGAGGCTTCGGACTGCGCCAACGCAGTGCTCGACGGCGCCGACGCAGTCATGCTCTCCGGTGAAACTTCCGTGGGCCAGTACCCCATCGAAACCGTCAAGGTCATGGCCCGGATCATCGAGTCCACCGAGGTTCACGGCCTCGAGCGCGTACCCCCGCTGGGCACCAAGCCCAAGACCCGTGGTGGCGCAATCACCCGTGCCGCCGTCGAAATCGCCGACCAGCTGGATGCCAAGTACATTTGTACTTTCACCCAGTCCGGTGACTCCGCACGACGCCTCTCGCGCCTGCGCCCGGTCAAGCCCGTCTTCGCCTTCACCCCGGTGGAGCACGTCTGGAACCAGCTGGCCCTCACCTGGGGCATCCAGCCGGTGCTGGTTCCCTCCGTGGGCCACACTGACGAGATGACCGCACAGGTTGACAAGAGCCTGCTCGAAATGGATCTCGTGGAGGAAGGCGACCTGGTTGTCATCGCTGCCGGTTCCCCTCCCGGACAGGCCGGTTCCACGAACTCGCTGAAGGTCCACAAGGTGGGCGACCTCGCCGACACCTCCAAGACCGACGACGGTTCACGCAAGGAACCCGTTGGCCCCTGGCCGGAAAAGAAGTCCAAGGCCAAGAGCTAGCTCTTCGGTTGTTGAATGCGGGCCCCGCCTTTTGGTGGGGCCCGCATTTTTGTTGGCTCAGTGGGTGCGTACGGCTTTGGTGCGTACGACGGCGGCCGCCCACCTCGTGCGAGGTGAGCGGCCGCCGTCGTGCGTTTGAAGCTAGTTGACCTGGTTGATGATGGTTTCGGCAACCTCGCGCATGCTGAGGCGGCGGTCCATGGAGGTCTTCTGGATCCAGCGGAAAGCTTCCGGCTCCGTCAGGCCCATCTTGGTGGTCAGGAGGCTCTTGGCGCGCTCTACGAGCTTGCGGGTGGCGAACTGCTCCTGGAGGTCGGAGACCTCGTTCTCGAGCGCCTTGATTTCCTCGTGGCGGGACAGGGCGATCTCGATGGCCGGGATCAGGTCCGCGGGGGAGAACGGCTTGACGACGTACGCCATGGCGCCGGCATCGCGTGCCCGCTCCACCAGTTCCTTCTGGCTGAAGGCAGTCAGCAGGACAACGGGAGCAATACGTGCCTTGACGATCTTCTCAGCCGCGGAAATGCCGTCCATGACAGGCATCTTCACGTCCATGAGGACAAGATCAGGCTTCAATTCCTCGGCCAGCTGCACGGCCTTCTCGCCGTTGTCTGCCTCGCCGACGACGTCGTACCCCTCGCCCTTCAGGATCTCAATAATGTCCAGGCGGATGAGGGTCTCATCCTCGGCTACGACAACGCGTCGGGCCGGCTGGGCTGTGGGTGTGGACTCCGTCTGTTCGGTCACGGGATCTCCTTGAAAAGGTTCGGCGGGTTCATGTCCATCTTAGTGTGGACTCTTTGATGGCTGGTTTTTGTTGCATCAGCGTGCCCGGTTCTTTGAATCAGCCTATCTGCATGTAGAGTAGTTTCGCGTGCTGGGAAAGGATCGCGTTGCTCACAGAAATGAGAGCAGTCAGCGAGATTTAACTTCCAAGTAATCCGCGCCCGAGTGGCGGAATTGGCAGACGCGCTGCACTCAAAATGCAGTATCGAAAGGTGTGTGGGTTCGAGTCCCACCTCGGGCACAGTAATGTCGCAGGTCAGGGGCCTATATGGCCCCTGACTGTTGACAAAACCCCCAAATCTGTTGACACGGAACTAGCATTTTCATGTGGCTAGTATCCGGAAACGCGTCAAAAAGGACGGCTCTTCGTCCTTCATGGTGGTCTGGCGCGACCCCAAGATCCGGAAGCAGCAGGGCATCACTGTCGACTCCGCGCATGAGGCGGAAACGCTCAAGCGGTTGCTCGATGCGAACGGCCAGTCCTTCGAAATCGCACAGCAGGCACTGCTGGACAACAGGGCAAAGATACCCACTGTTGGCGAAGTAATCCAGGAGCACATCGACCTCCTGATCCGGCCGTCGAGCGGGACTGTGAAGACGTATCAGACCATGCTTGATCTCCACGTAAAGAAGGTCATCGGGCACGTCGCCGTCGACAAGCTGGATTATCGGATGATCGCCTACTGGGTGAAGTCGATGATGGCCAAAGGGCGGTCGCCGAAGACGATCAAGAACGTCCACGGGCTGATCTCTGCTTCGATGAACACTGCGGAGATGCTGGGGTACATCACGCGCAATCCTTGCCGCGGCGTGCAGTTGCCTAGCGTCGAAAAGGCCGAGGATGAAATGATGTTCCTCACCCATGCTGAGTTCGGTCTGATCATGGACGGTATGGGGGAGCGGTACAAGGACTTCACCAACTTCCTGGTGATGACCGGGACGCGCTTTGGGGAAGCCACGGCGCTGACCGTCGCGGACATTGATCTGCTGGGCAAACCGGCGACCGCTCGGATTAATAAGGCATGGAAGCGGGACGGGCAGAACCAGTTCTATATCGGCCCGACGAAGACCGGCGCGGGCAAACGGACCATCGGGTTGAACCCGGCGCTGGTTGACCTGCTCATCCCGTTGGTGGCTGGACGCCTTGGTGGTGACCTGCTTTTCACGACACCCAGAGGTGAGCGGATTGTTCACAAACTCTACTGGCACCACTACTGGATGCCGGCGGTCAAGGCAGCCCAGGATCGCGGCCTGAGGAAGAATCCACGTATTCACGATCTACGCCACACCCATGCCTCGTGGTTGATTCAGGATGGTGTCCCTATCTTCACTATCTCGCGTCGGTTGGGTCACGCCTCGACCAGGACTACAGAGGGCGTCTATGGGCACCTGATGCCGGAAGCGCTGCAGGCTGGGGCGGATGCAACGGAGCGGTCGGTGTCGGCGTTCATGCGCTGATGCGCCGAGCTTTTTGTGTTCCCTTACGAAGCCATGCGGTTGCGTGCTCTAGTACCTATGAGTCGAGTGTTGGCGTTGTTTCCTTCGCGGCTGTCCGCTGCCGGGTCGGCGCCGGGCAATACCTCGCTGAGCCTAGCGATCTCCGTGATGTGATCAGACGTGAAGACGATTTTTCCCTTGCCCCAGCATGCGTGCGGGAACCGTCCCGATGCAGCGCCGTCACGCAGCCATCCTTCGCTGCAGCGCATGAGCGCCGCAGCCTCAGCAGGTTCGAAAAATTCCAAGTCCATGTCAAACCTCGTCGTTTGTTCGCCTCGGCTTTTCATTGCTTTAAGCACCCGCAGGAACATGACGAAAGTGCGAGGGTCCAGGACTGTCTCTAAAGGGAAAGGTTCACGAGGCAGCTAATGTCTCCCCGAGGGAGGCTGGCTACATGGATGAAAGCGCCGGATCCCACGGATCTTTCTGGTTACCGTATGTCTTGATAGTCATTTTGCTGCGAAGTGTCTCGGTTGTGTTCGACGATGCAGTTCACGAGGCAGGATGACTGGATGAGGAGGCTTGGGTATACGAGCGTCAGTACAGCTGCCCAGGATGCGCGGTTGCAGTTGGATTCGTCGTTGTCCGTGGGCGTGCAGCGGCGTGATGTGTTTTCGGACGCTACTTCCGGCAATCGGGCCGCGGGTCAGCGGCCGGGTATAAGAAGCTCCTCGACTATGCGGAAGCTGGGGACACCCTGGTGGTCTTACGGGTGGACCGCCTGGGGAGGTCTTTGATCGACGTGCTGAACACCGTGAACCTGCTGCAGGGCAGGGAAGTGGCGCTTCGTTTCTGATGGAATAGACCCTGCAACGAGCACGGGCAGGTTGATGCTGAATATGCTGGCTACCTTGGCTGACTATGAACGCGAATTGATCACTGTGCAGGCCAACGTCGGTATCGCTGCTGCCGAGGCCAATGAAACCAAGGTCGGCATGCCTTTTTGGTAGATCCCGCAGTTGTCGCCGGGAAACTCGAGATCGTGCAGCAGGAGCGAGCCAAGGGCCGCACGGCTGAAGAGGCCGCCAAATTGGTCGGGTGGAGCAGGGCAACTCTGTACCGACATCAGCAAGCTCACGCTGCCAGATCAGCCGCACCTGGTTCTTGAGGATATTCCGTCACCTCGAATAGGGCGGCCGGTTGTCACTGTAAAGGTTGTCAGCTAAAGGGAGACTCCCTGGTCCTCGGTGATCCAGTCACGTGAAGGGCAGGCCCATAATGTAAGTGTTCAGTCGAGGCCGTTGGACGCTCTGGGCGCCCTTGCTGTGCCTGCGGGGGTGGTGTCTTTCTGCCACTCCGTACGCACAGCGATGATTAGCTCGCGATCCTTTGAACGCAGTACTTTCTTGAATGCCTTGGATCGCGCGCCGGCGGTGCCGACGAAACCCCTGGAGATTAGCTGCGTGAATGCCGTTCGCCCGAGGTACTTGGCATTGTCGTAAGTGACACGAAACCCGCCCCTTGGACCAGACATAAACGTCTCGTCTTTCATCGCAGGCCTCAACCAATCAGCTGGGATGTGCATCCCTTTGAGAGTCTTGCCGTCGAGTTTGCTTCCCGCGTCGCCGCGAACGAACTTGAACCAGAATGGCGTTCCGAAAGCGCGCCAGTCGGCAGCTGTCGCCGATGAGTCCTTTCCACTCGGCATCAGCTCGAGTTGCTTCTCGATTTCCCCTTTCCTCAAATACGCCCACTCTGAACCGCTGGACGGCTTAGGCGAGGGGACCTTCTCAAGCCGTTTGTACTGAATGAAGGTGAATGAATCGTGGATTTGATCCCAGTAGAGGAGGTCGACCCCTAGTTCCAGCTCAATTGGCTTCTTGTTGACAGACATGACAATCAGCTTCGTCCTATCCCACTTATCCGTGAACTCCGTGACGCTCGCCGCACGCTGCTTTCCAGTCAGTTTCCCGTCGAAACGCTGGAGGTCGAGGGGGAGAAGCTCCTCTTCGAGGTCCACTTCGTAGCCTGCGTTGAGAAGTGTTTGGAGTAATGTCTCGTTCTCAGTCTCTGCTGGCGGGGACACGAAGGCATCTGCCGGTAGTTCGATCTCCGCAAGTTGAGCAGCGAGCTTTACGGCGTCCTTCGCCTCCACCCGGGATTGTTCGACACTTGTTGGAAAAGTGCGGAGTTCGCCGAACACCTGCGCCAACCACTTCGACACAGAGGGATCCATACCCGCGAGGTGGTTGAGCAGGGTTTCGGCAATTTCAGGGTCGAGTTTTCGTGAGTGGTAGTCGGCTGGCAGGTCTCCGAGTTCGACAGGCTCTCCTTGCAAAGAACTGACTGGGACAGCTTCAGGCAGTCGGTGAACGGGAGTCAGTGTCGCCCTCACTGTCCCGCTCGCCACGCCGCCGATCCCGTTGACAATCGCGAGGGCTACGATGGCGTCACCTGTTGCCACATCTATATCATCGTCGTAGTCGTATTCGTAGTCCGCCTGGACGACTACGCAGATCGCGCCCACCGTGGGAGCGGCGTCCTTAGCAAACGCTTCAGAGATGCGAGATGCGCCCAAATAACTGATCCGGTTTGCCCCCTTAGCGCAAACGAGGTGAAGGGCAGCGGGAACCGCGTCGAGTTTATCAGGCATGGCTATATTCAAGCAGAACGCCAAGCATACTTTGCTGTTGCTCGATGAGGGCTTGCCGCGGCGAGCTGAATTCGGTCGGTGAGCGGGCCTCTGCCAAGTGTTCGGCTAGCGGTGATCGCACTGACGCAGAATGTACCCCCGCCGCGTGGCACACTGCAACAAAGCGAGGTCACTGCGTCAAATGACGCAGTGACCTCGCGAGTGGATCTAGAGGCAGGGATCAGAACCTGGGCAAGGCCAGTAGGTTGTTGTTCCACTGGCCATCGGCGTAAGTGCGGAGGTACGCGGCCGCGTTATCGGGGCGGACCACCCCCACTTCCACTTTCGAAGAGCCGGTCCCCACATAGGCGCGGCCCTTTTTCACGTCAATCCACTCGACCATCGTCGGCTTGTTGCTCGTGCCCGTGTTGTTGTCCGCCTCGTTGATCCATTTGTAGCTGGTGATGTGGAGGTGATCTTCCGGGTATCCCTCAATGTGTACGTGGGTGATTCTTACGGCCATGGCCTACTCCTGGTGCATCGGTTGTTTGTGTTAAATTCGCTCGGTTTGCTTAGCTCACTGGGTTTGGCAGCGGGGGGAGCGTGGAGATCCGCCCTCTGAGTTCAGACCCGCTGTGTGATAGTTCCGCTGGGGTTCCGCCGCGCAGTTGAGTCGGTGACGAACCTTCCCGTTGCGGCCGAGCGGTTCACGCTACGTCCGTTCCCGGTTCCGGCGCCGACCCGCTCACTGGTCGTCGTCCGGGGTGACCGGGCGGCAGCTGCCTTGGTGACAAAGCGCCCGGTCCGGGCGCTGCGGCTAACTGATCGTGCCATGGTGTCCTCCTCAGAACACTCATCCGAGGGGGAGGGTGACCATTCACGGCCGCCGATGACTCCGTTAGAATCGCTGCTACCACTAACCATGGAACTTGCGGTTCTTACCTCGAGTTGCTGGGCGGATCCGTTGTCGCGGGTCCGCCCTTCTGCATATCGGACTATCCCGATATTTCTAGTCTAGTCGCATCTTGCATCAAGAGCAAGGGTGATGCGCAACAACGAGTTTTGACGTATGATAGTGACTACAACATGGGCATTTCCTGTAGGGTGTTATTCACATCAGGGGTGAAGGACGGCTTACGGAATGCAGGTGGACTACGAGGACGAGGATCTCCGGAGACTCGCCTACGAGCCAGACCCCCGCACTTCACGTTGGGCCCCGAACCTAACCAAGGCTTACAGGCGAAGGATCCAACAGCTCCATGCGGCGGTCACTGATCAAGATTTGAGAGCACTGAAGTCTCTTCACCTGGAGAAGTTGAAGGGCGACCGTGCTGGAACATGGTCGATTCGAATAGACACGCAATACCGGCTGTTTCTTCGGTTCCAGACTCAGCATGGCGGCCGAATAGCCATCGTTGTTGAAGCCGTTGACTACCATTGAAGGACTGATAGCTATGGCCCCCGAGCTCGTTGAAGCTTTCCCTCCTGGGGATTTTCTTTCCGAGGAGCTTGAAGCACGTCATTGGTCCCAGAGTGACTTTGCCCAGATTCTCGGACGTCCGGCGCAGTTTGTTTCGGAGATAATCGCCGGCAAGAAGGAAATCACTCGCGAGTCGGCGGCCCAGATTGGGGCAGCTCTCGGCACGGGCCCGGAGTACTGGCTAAACCTGCAGAATTCCTATCTTCTCTGGAGCCAGTCCCAGAATGCAGCTACTCGAAAGGAGCTGGACGAGGTCAAGCTCCGTGCTCGGATGAATGAACTCGCCCCAGTCTCCCTGCTACTTAAACGCGGCATCCTGACCGGAAGATCTTTAGAGGAACAGGAAAGCGAACTGGTCGATCTGTTCCAAATCCAACACATTGAAGATACTCCGCGCTTTCTCGCCGCAGCACGCCGTTCTAATCGCGACGAAGAACCCACTCCGACCCAAAAAGCCTGGCTGGCCTGCGCTCGTAAGCATGCGCAAAAGCTTCAAGTTAGTAAATACGATGCGGAAGGCCTCACGAGGCTGGCCGAACGGCTGTCCAGAGTGGTCTCTGCCCCAGAGAATTTTGCAAAGCTCCCTGATGAATTTGCTTCGGTTGGCGTGCGTATCGTTTATGTCGAAGCATTTCCTGGAAGTAAGCTCAACGGGGCCTCTTTTCTTCTCGACGACGATACCCGGCGACCGGTAATTGCTCTCTCGGGCCGAGGTAAACGACTCGACGTCGTCCTCTTTACTTTGCTCCACGAAGTTGCGCACATCCTCCTAGGGCATGTGACGCCCGAGCGCCTGGTAATTGATGAAGACACGTCTAGCGAGCCGACAGAGCTAGCGGCCGACGAAAAGGCCGGCGAATGGCAGATTCCAGGGGGACTCCCGACTCCGCCTGCAGCCGTGCGTAGAGGATGGATCGATTCTAACGCTCAGCGGATAGGTATTCATCCGGTGGTTGTACTTGGGAGACTGCAACGCGATAAGGCTCTTGACTACCGCACGGCTCTGGCAAAAGGTGCTCCCACTGTCAATGCGCACCTAGAACGCTGGAGTCAGTCAACGCTTCCGTCCAATATCCTTTCAGTTTCTTCAGGAGCGCGCCGGAGCCGCCCGGACTCATAGGGAGTCTGGATTGAGGGTTCTCTTGTATCGACTGGCAACCTATTGAAAGGGACTGACCGATGTCCTATGGACCGGCCGAGCAAGCGCCGAAAGTGCTGGTTCCGGCCGAGGTAAGGCAGCGACTGGCTGACAGCCGGGATCTGCTCTTGTCACGCCTTGAGCACGATCAAGAGATTGAGAGCACACTGCACACCTTCCCTGAAGTCCAACCGGGAAGTGTGCTGGAGGAAGACGACCGAATTCTTGGTGGTTATGCGTTGTCGCCATTGGTCCTCGACCTGTTGAAGACCGCCACCCAGATATCGGGCAGCCTTCGGGCAATGATCGTCGTGGAAACCGAAGGTGGTGCCGATGTCTCAGCTCCTCTACACGGTCCGTATGCTCTCGTTCGCGCTCACATGGAATCAACGAGTCAAGCGTTGTGGCTCATGGCCCCACAGTCTCGACGAGCAAGGATACGAAGGTGCATTCAACACTGGTGCAGCGAGGTAAGACTCTTCAATGGCTTTCAACATGAATGGTCGAAGTCATTCGCCTCCCGGGAGAGCATCGGGTATGAGGATCTAAGAGCGATTGCATCTGAGGCGGGTCTAACACTCGACGGTTTTCCCGGCAGGAAGTTGTGGGCTCCCGCTGGATCGGGTGACATTCTGAAGTCGATTGAATTTGCTCATGAAGGAGCCATGATCACGTGGTTTAACTCCTGGCAGCTGTGCAGTGGCTTCGCCCACAGCAAGCAATGGGCGTCAATATATTTCAATGAGCACAAAGGAACTGCCACAGACGGTGAAGCAATGGCTTCCTCATTAGGAAGCGAAGTGTCATTACCTGTGCTCGCCACTGTTGTGCACGAAGCCGGGCTGCTTCTTGACGAGGCTTCCAGGCGCTATGGCCAACTATCTACGAGGCCACATGCTGCCTGGCCGCGCTAACTCAAACGTTCGAGGAGTGGAGTTCGATGACAGCTCCACCTGTGGTTGTTCTGCTGCCGCCGGTCTCGTTGCATGGAGGGGCTGCCACGCCCGTCGATGCCCGGCGGCTCCGTTGCGTCCGACGAACGGATCGTCACCTTCCTCACCAACAATGGGAGGTACTTGTAGCCGGCATACTGATCGAAAGCCAAAGCTGGGGGGTTTCGGTCTTCCATTCATTGAAGAGGCTCACGCAGAGGCTGGGTTCCGGATCCTGTCCTAGCCTCGTCGTCGTGAAGATAATCGCGTCATCAGGCGTCGGCTCTTGAAATTTTTCGAGGACTGCTGGCACCTTGTCGAATGGATGAAGAGAGATACTGAGCTTTCGGCCGCGGTTAGGGAGAAAGTTATGAAAGCGGCGTGGAGCGCATACCGATGGTGCTTTGTGAGGCGGGGGGGTAGTGAGCACCTCCAAGAACCACACTCGAGACGGGCGTCAAGGCCAGCCGGAAAAAGCGACGGCGCGAGTAATGGCAGTAAAGATGCCTCAGGGCAGATGGTCGCCGACGGTGAAGATCACCGTGTGGCAGCCACCGGCATCCGAACCCCAGGATTACGATGCGCGCACTCTCGCCGCCGACTGTATGTCTTGGTGGCAAAGTTTCGTGAAGCAGAACGAACTATCCGTTCCGTGGGAAGAGGCGTAGTGACGTTAGCCGTCCAAAAGTCGAGTGTGTCCAGATTCAAAGCAATGAGACAGGTCACAGTACTCAATCGGCGCAACCGCTTCGCGACGGCTGTACTACTTCACGACAGCGAACGGCGAGGAAGTTTGTGTATGCCGTGGTGAATGTTGCCTCGTCGGCCACCTCTTCAGCGGAAAAGTTCTTGCCCTCTGGTAGCCCTAAGGATTTGGGCAGGGTTGCGGCTACTTTCTGGTGCGCTGACCAAGCTTCGTCACTCCCATAAACAGATATCTCGTTGACCTGCCCTTGGAATTTTGAGCGTGCGGTGACGAATTTGGTGAAGGCCGCCTGGATCTCCTGAGATGTTTCTGGAGCAGGCTTTCCGAATATAGCTCTTGCCGCCAGCCAGTACTCGTTTGCTGAATCGAGGTACGCCCTATACGAATGTTCGCGCTGTTCGCGCTGTTTCTGCTGGGCCTCTGCGTCGATCTGCATTCTCGTTGTTTTTACGGAGGTTTCGGCTGCAGTGTTCGAACCATAGACGCCGGCCGTGATGGTCAGAAGACCGACGCCCAGGCCGACCAGACCAGAGGTTAAGTTCGGGTGGCGTTCCCACCAATGCTTCCGTTCATCTACTGAGTCGCCGCTAGGAGTCATTCATTCATCGTAGGGCGTGCTGAAGCGAGGGAGTGTTACGCTTGGGAGCCGCATGCACTGAAGCGAGCCCCTTGAGGCCGTCGCCTTGGACCTATCCACTGACCGACCATCCCATATCCAAGGAGGTGAAACGACCTGTCTACGAGGCCGACCTAAACTGAGTCCATGGTGGAACAGTTCCAGAAGCAGTACGCCAGCCCAGCAGCTATGAAGCTCTACGGGGGAGCCCGCCATTTTCGGGATCTTGAAAGAGAAATCGGCGACTGGACGGAGAATAATCCGATTCTGGCGCCGACCAGGCCCTTCTCCGGGGAGGCCAATTCCTACGAAATGTTTATGCCTGATAAGCCGGAGATCCCCTTACTGGAATGGGGCAGCCGCTTCGGGGATGCGGTCCACAACCTGCGTGCCGCGCTGGATTTGTTGGCCTTCGAGCTCTGCCACCTTGAAGGCGTCGGGCCACAGAAGCCTACGGAGGTCTACTTTCCGGTCCTTGACGATAGCCGCAAATGGAACAACAAGATCAAGCCGCTAGCGTCTATACCGTTTGCACTTCTCCAGCGAATAGCGGACGTTCAGCCATGGCATGCGGACGACCCAGCGGCGCACGTGCTGACCCTAGTGACGGCGCTGGATAACCTGGACAAGCACAGATCAACGGTCGGAATGCTGGCCCTGCCGGGAAACGTGACCCCTCCCCGGCTTCATCCGATGCCGGACAGTGCAACGGCCGACCTGTGGGGACACCCTTGGTTCACAGCTTCTTTCGACAGTGAGACGCCCCTGAAGGATGTTCGTTGGCCGGCGTTGTGGCAGGTGGAGCCCATGCCAATGGTTTGCTTCCATGACCGCATGACGCTTATGGTTCCGCTGCAGCGATGGCTGTATCAAGAAACTGACAGGATCTTCAGGTACATCGTTTCTGGAACGTGGCCGAAGTTTGGGGATCTTCCCGAGCCGGAATGGGTATCGCTGCCTCCGTTTCCGAGCTAGGCCGTTCCAAGCCTACGGTGACGAAGCCCGCCCCAGACGACTAGTCCCGTTGTATCCATTCCGAAACGCAAACTTCGGAGTAAAGCCTAAGAACTCGTTCAAGGGAGCTGAGTGCCTGGCGCTTTGCAAAGCGCCGAACGGCCCGGGCCGTCTCGGGGTGTTCCGGTTCTAAGAAAAGTCGGTCTGCTGGTGCGCCACGGGTTGAGCTTGCTCGCTATTCGCGGTACTGGCCTTGGGTGCTGGGTTGTTGAGACGCGGACGATGAGCTTGGACGGGAGTTCCTTGTTAGCTTCCGGCTCGCGGCCCAATTCAACTGCTCCCGATCGCACACCCGAAAGACTGGGCTGCAGCCAGCGAATAATTCCGTTTGGGAGCGAAGGGCGAGAGCCCTGGCGAGATATGACGCAACCCGACCGGCCACAGCGGTTCCAAGGAGGACATCCGTCGAACGAGAGGCCGGCGCCGCTAAATGTCTCGCGGCAAACGGTGGACTAAAACCTCTGCGCTTGTACTGCTCTCTGGACATGTCCAGAGAGCAGGCGTTCAATTGAATTGAGGGTACGTCGGCCTGGCGCAGCAACTTGCGTCACGTCACTACGAACCGAGGGGAAACACATCACTGGGGATGCCCGTGCCAATGAACCTATATACCTCAGGGCTATCACCGGCGGAGCGCGCCGCGAACGCCTTCGATTCGTTGGCGCTTCCGATTCACCTGAACCTGCAACGACTCGTCGAAGTGGTCGCAGGTGTCAGGCATAGGCCAATACAGATTGAAGCTGCAGTAGCACTGAATGGTGGATCGGTCTGCGGTTTGTGGCTGTCCACCGAGGATGTCGAAATTATCTTGCATGCAGTCAGCCCGTCTGGACTTCACAGGCAACAGTTCGTCCTTCACGAGCTGGGGCACATGGTCTTGAGGCACGACGAACTTGTCGTGCCGGCGGACTACATGGAGGTTCTCTTTCCGAACCTCTCGGCGGGTCTCGTGTCTCGGGTGTTGGCTCGCAGCAGCTTCACTGATCATTTAGAGGCCGCCGCGGAATCGCTCGCGGATCTCTTTGCAGCAGCAATCAGGAACAGCGCGAAAGAGCCAAGATCGTTCGAGAGGGTTTTCGAATGATCCAGATTGTGGTCGCAGCTCTGATTTGGCTACTCGTCATCTGTCTCCTCCCTGGAATCAGGAGACGGCGCGATCATAGCGTGCTGACGGCCGCAGTCACGATTTCAGTCTCACTGACGCTCAACGTCGATCAGCTCTACTTGGGCATTGATTCTGTCTTGGGCGGTCGCAACCTCGTGGACCTGTTGGCCAACATATCTATGGTCGTGGGCATCTACTTTCTCTCGAGAGCTATCCTCCGGGCGGCGACGCCGGATGAGACAGTCGGGAAACGAGACCGGGCAACTCTAATTCCCTTGGCCGTGGTGATCATGGGTCTCGCAGCCAGCTTCAGGGCCATCGTCACTCAGGGCAGTTCTACTCGGTTCATGATGGATTACGGTGATCAGTGGCCCGCTGCCATCTACTCAGCGATCCAGTTCGTTTACATCGGTTATGTGGTTAGCGCTACCGGTGTTACATGTTTTCGATTTCGCGGAGATATGTTGAGACCCTATTTCCGCACTGCATTTACGTTCATTGGGGTTGGCTGTAGCTTCGCCGTTCTTCTCGTATTGCTTGTGCTGGTCATGGACGTTCTGCATTTGCAAGGACGCCTGGACACTATGCGTGCGGTCTCGCCTATTTATGATGCGGCGGTCGTTGCCGCCATGGCCTTTCTGTGCGTAGGTCTGGCGATCCCGCCTGTGGCGCGTCGAGTTCTGCGGCATAGGGAATCTGCGACCGAAGAGGAGTTACTCAGGGGCCTCACGAAAATCTGGGAAAAGACAACAAAGAAGCGGCAAGACGTTCGGCTCGTGCGGGACACCGATGTCATCAGCCCTCAGGATCGGGCGCAACGGCTCCATAGAATGCTTGTTGAAGTACAGGATGCTCTACTAGTCGAGCCCGGTTTAGGCAGTTCCTTGGACATCCACGACCTCAATGTCATGAACGCTGCTGAGAATTATCTTGCGGGACCTTTCGTGCGCAAAGATGCAGTTCGTCGACGAAAGGGGGAGCAGGCGATATGACGGATGATGCCAGTTCCTCCGAAACCCCTCAGGCCCGATTGGCGCGAAAGCTCAACCTTCTCCTTGACCTCTATGAGGCCGAGGGGTCGGAGGCGTTGACTTACCCCGAGATCAATCGGCACATGAGTCAACGCGGAACGCCACTTTCCCGCTCGCGGTGGGCCTACATGCGAAGCGGTGATAGTTCGCTGGCGACCGATCCCATGCTGCTCCGTAACCTTGCAGAGTTCTTCGGCGTAGACCGTGACTACCTCCTCGATGATGCTGGTGAGATACCAGGGCTCGTAGAGTCTCAGCTGGAACTTCTCCGTTCCCTGCGTGAGTCACGCGTGCGAAACTTCGCCGCTCGTCAGTTGGAGGGGATCTCATCGGAAACCCTGGTAAGGCTCCGCCAGGTGATTGACGAACGCAAGAGGGCTCAGGGGGTGGACGATGCCGACAGTAACCGGTCGTAGGGCTCTAGGGGTCGGAGTTCTTGCTGCATCCGGGACTCTGTTTGCAGGCGTCGCCGGTGCAGCATACTTCGCTCGTCAGGTTGTAGTCCCGAAATACAGTCGTCGTGAGGATTTGGATGTTCGGGCGGTGCACACCACTGGAGACGGATCTCTGGAAATCGAACTTCCCGCTACGGAACAAACGAGAGCGCCGGGACGATATAGCTTTTGGTATGAGCAGGGGACAGGCCACGCATGCCTAGGACCGGTCGTCAAGTCCCACCCCGACCGAAGGACAGTAACCCGGACGGTTGAGCGAGTGGACTCTGGGGACCTCAAACAAGCTACGGCCGGTATCTGGAGCGGGTACGTTTACTCGAAACCGGAGCAACTTGGTCTGCCGTACCGAGACGTTGCGATTCCAGTCGACAACGGTGTCGCCCCAGCGTGGAGGTTCGATCCGCCCGCCGGTGTCGAAGCATCCGGTGTCTGGGCCATCCACATCCACGGAATGGGCGGCCGGAGGGCCGGCACTCTCAGAGGCATACCAGTCGCAAGACGTCTGAGGCTGACGTCGCTGGTAGTCTCGTTGCGCAACGACGGCGACGCCCCGCCGTCTTACGATGGCCGCTACCGTCTCGGCCAGACAGAGTGGCGCGACGTCGAGGCTGGCATCAACTACGCCGTTTCCAATGGCGCTGAACGCCTTGTCCTTTTCGGATGGTCACTGGGCGCTTCCATCGCCCTTCAAGCAGCGGCCCAGTCGCCGAATTCCTCGCGAGTAGCCGGGATGGTTCTCGACGCGCCAGTCTTCGACTGGCGAACGACCCTGGCAGCGAACGCCAAGGCGGCCGGACTTCCTCGGCCACTTGTGCACCTGGGCTTCACCATTCTTCGATCCAAGCGCCTCCGGTGGTTGACCGGCCTTGCTGAACCCATAACTCTCGATTCCCTGGATTGGCTGGCGCGAGCAACTGAACTGGACAAACCGGTCCTCGTACTCCATGGAAAGAAGGACGACACAACGCCCTTCGAAGTATCGAAGAACGCTGCCAGTCTGAGGCCGGACCTAGTCAGATTGGTGGAGTTTGAATCCGTGGGTCACTCTCTGGAGTGGAATGTCGACACCGAAAAGTGGGAGCGATCGGTCGAGGAGTGGTTCCACGGTCTCCCGCTGGCTTGCTCTAGTCCTGGACAAGCGGGAGCGCAGGCGTAGGAGGCATTTGCACGGAGTACTGGGCCGCTAGGTCAATGAGCTGACACTCGACCAATGAGGCGTGAGCGGAGTAACGCTCGTCGGCCAAAGCCTGAATGTAGCCAGCCGACTCAAGGACGAGGAGATGACGCCGAACCGTCCTTCGAGAAGCTTGAAGCCCTGATGCCAAGACGCCAGGGGTCGATGGCCCACTTCTGATGAGGAAGCGAAGGATCTGGCTCCGTGTTCGGTTCATCAAGATGGATGTGGACATTCAAAACCACGGCTCAGGTTTGTAAGGGATGCTTGCTGTAGACGGGTCTACAGCAACACGATACGCCTCATGTACATCGTGGAAAAGATTCAATGTGCAGCTGATTGTCTAGCCTCGGCGCTCGCGGAATACTGAGGGCAACGCAGCAGCATCTCAAATCGAACGAGGCAGACGAAAGGTGGAGCATGCCGGCGAAAGACGCTAGCCGCAACGGCGAGTTGTCACCACAGGCGACCCTCGCCCGTCGGCTAAACCTGCTGCTCGACGTCGTTGTGGCCGAGAGGGGTTCGCCCGTCACTTTCAGGGAGATTGAGGCCGGACTCCGAGCTCGAGGAATCAAGATCTCCAGGGCCAGGTGGTTCTACATGAAGGACGGGACAGGTCGCCTCGTCAGTGATCCACAGCTGCTTGGCGCTATCTGCGAGATGTTCGACGTCGATCCCTCGTATTTGCTGAACGGCGTCGAAGGCGACGTTCCCGAACGGATCGACTCGCAGTTGGAGTTTGTGAAGTCTCTGAGGGCAGCCCGGGTGAAGTCATTCGCTGCTAGGACGCTCGGAGACGTCTCGCCGGAAACGCTTCGCGCAATCTCCGAGTATCTGAACAGAGACATCGACTTGCATCCGAATGGGGAGCGTGCCGCGACTACTCCTCCAAGACATACCGAAGGTGGGCGTCCAGCAACTCCTTGATGCGGGCAGGATTCGCTGAGTAGCGAGGAGAGCGGCCGTGGCGCCGTCCGGCCTCCACATCGACCTCAATGGCGCCGACCTGTTCAAGGGCTATGAGGTGTTTGGCGACGCTGGGTTCGCCGGCGCTGACCGCAGCGACGATGTCCCCTCTGGATGCAGGACCATTTGCCGTCAGGAACCTCAGAATCTCATTCCTTGATCGGTTCCCGAACGTCGCCACGGCGTCTTCAACGTCAGGCGACCACGCGTCGTCGTGAGGCTGCGTGATCCGTGGCATGGCTCCATTCTTACTGAACAACATGCAAAAAGTAAGAACTGGGATCTTGACGATACTTTAATTATCTTCGACAATATTCTTTAGAAGCTTGTGTTGTGGTCAGTGTCGTCACTGCCACGTTGAGCCGCCACATCTGGTGGCGCTGGAGATATTCGAATCCGTTAGTCGAAGCGGTGAGAGCCATGAGCCTGGAACACCTGGCGGGCAACGCTGAATTCGTAAATTCAACGCCATCCCCGGTAGATATTTCGCTGCTGAATCCCGTGGCGCCGACCCTGACAGTTCCCGTCGACCAGATGATGGCATCGGTAGAAGGCGTGCGTCGCTACGTCGTCTCGCACTTAGGTCGGATCGGCCGCTCGTGCGATGTGGACGATGTCATGCAAGACATCAGGATGGCTGTCTGGGACGGGGTGGCACGCGGACACTACCGGCAGATCCCTGGAGTTCCATTTGGGGCATGGGTGCAAGGAGTAGCGGGAAATGTCTGTGCTGCGCATGTCCGTAAGGAACTCGGCCACAAGACGTTGCCCCTGCTTGTAGATCCCGGCGAGGGGGAGAGCTCGGAATTTCTGCAGCAGCTAACGGTGCTAGTCGTGTCCCGTGACTACCGCGGTGCTGAGGAGGTCATCGATCAAGAATGGGCGCACATGGTTCTCATGCTGACTCGGGCCGCTGTGTCAGCTCCGGTATGGCGCCTCGCAGTGGGCAGCCTTACCGAGCCGCGACGATACGCACCACCGTCGCCTCAAGACCGTCGCCGCTGGAACGCGGTCACCGCGGTTCGGCAGACTGCAAAGACAGTAAGCCAAGCGTTGGATGTAGATCCTGAAGCTGTGCATGACATGCCCGGTTTGTGCCGGCACGCCGTTGGCTGTCTGCCCAGTCCGCTGCTACGGGGAGTGGCCGAAGCAATCGTTCTGCCCGAACATCACGGCGTCGAACGGCAGGCTGCCATCGCTGCTGTTGCCGAGGAGTACAACGTCACTGATCGATATGTGGCAGTTCAAATCGGCACGGCCCGTCGGTTGTATCAAACGGCATGGCGAGTCATTCGCAGTTCCATGACTTCGGCTGTTTGAGTCATGTTGCTCATTGGCGAGGTGAGCATGAACAGGCCAGGAGGAAAACATGGTTGAATCCCTTTGGCCTGGGCGAAGAACTCGCCGGTGGTTATTTGGCCTAGCACTGGCGGCCATCTTTGGCGCCTTCATTCTCGTTCTGGTCACACCGCGGGAGTCCCCGTCAACGAGAGGGACCGATCTCCCATCGGCAGAGTCTCAAACGCGGAAGGCTTCACCGAGCGCTTCACCGACGCCTACGCCGAAACCAACGACATCAGCTCCACTCTCTAAGGTGCCGGCGTCCGTTCCGCCTGTCACGGTCGATTATCGGGCCCTTGCTTCCGCGACCGCCGTGGCTATCTATAGCTGGGACACCCGAAGTTCGTCCTATTCGGATGTGTACGCCCGAATTCGGGGTTGGTGGTTCGTGCTCCCTGACGGATCAAATCCGTTGGCCGTCCTCGTCCAGGAGTTTGAGGCAACGGGCATCAACCCGGGGTCCTTCGCTTCGCTCGCAGGCCAAGGTGCCTACCGGGTAGCAACGTTCGAATCCATGGCGTGCGACAACGAACTGGTGAAAGTTCGCGAACGTCCAGCTCCGTGGGTGGGGCTTCATGTCTGCACGGTTCGACTCAAGGTCGTTGATCAGACAGTTAGTAGCAGCAATTCATACACAGCCCCCGTCAGTGTCATGGCTAATTGCCCGCCGGCAGCGACCGCTCCGCCTGATCGATGCCAAATGGTCGGATTCTATGCCTCGACCAGCCGGATCGTCTACTGATGCCGTATCCGGCATTGGCGATGGCCATAGCCAGGCGCCGAACGCTGGTAAGGGCTGCGACCGCCGTCGTTCTCGTGATCGTGCTTTCCCTGGGTGTTGTGGTCAGTACCCTCGCTTTAGTCTTGGCGGGCGACAAGCCGGAATCATCTGTCGGGTGTGTGTCGAGTAGCGGCACTGTCACACGAAGCGACCTCGAGAACAGTGGATCTCGGCTGGATGGTCAAGCCGTTGGACTCTCCGCAGGGCAGATTGCTGTGGCGCAGGGGTACATTTCCGTCGGGAAGCAACTTGGCGTTCCTCGGGAGGCGATGGTGATCGCCATAATGATGTCTCTCCAGGAGTCGACCCTCCGGATGCTCGCCAACGCGAATGTCCCTGCGTCATTTCAGTTTCCTCATGACGGGGTTGGGATTGACCACGACTCAGTAGGTTCGGCACAGCAGCGGCCAGCGGCTGGATGGGGAACTGTCGCAGAGCTGATGGACCTTTCCTACAATGCGAGGGCATTCTATGGAGGGCCTTCTGGACCGAATCAAGGTAGTCCTCGAGGCTTGCTGGATGTGCCGGGCTGGTCTGCCATGAGCAAAGGGCAAGCAGCCCAAGCAGTCCAAGTTTCAGCGTTTCCAGAGCTCTACGCCCGATGGGAACCACGGGCGACCGCGATCGTTGACCTGCTCCAGGGTGTCACCACGGTCCCGACGTGCAGCGCGGTGGAGAGCGGTGGGCCTGATCCGGTGTCTGCGGAAGGTTTGTCTCAAATCAGGCAGGACATTCTGCGCTTCACCCAGGCAGGGTTGGGCGGTGCTTACGTCTGGGGTGGAACGGCATTCAAGGCCTGGGATTGCTCCGGATTCGTGCAGTGGATCTATCGGCAGGTTGGGATCGAATTGCCGCGTGTGGAGCAGTGGCGGGTCGGGCGAATGACGGACAGCCCACAGATCGGGGACCTTGTCGTGCAGAACCCACAGGGTCCATATAACTGGGGGCATGTGGGGATCTATGCTGGCGACGGCATGATGTATAGCGCGCTCAACCCGTCCGCTGGGACATTGCTACATCCGATCGACTGGAACCCCGGAACGGCCTATTTCAATCTACTGTTCTGATCAAGGAATGAATGGCCGGGTCACCATCCTGAACCTTGCCGTGTGTAGTCAGAGAGATTTTCGGGAACACAGAGTGGCGCATCCTGAAAAGTACTCCGGTAGGCGATAGTGGAACGAACAACTAAGCACGGGGGAATTCTTTGACATTGGGTAGTGAAATTGCCGGTAGAATCATGGCTGCCGTCGAGGCGCTGGATTCGCCGGATGACGCAGCGGTTTCGAAAGTGGTCAAGAGCATTGCTGAACCCCCGGCGTTAATTGCCCAAGAGCCGTTTAACGGCTGGATAGAGAGTTTCGGAGTTCAGGGCGTGCGGGCCTTTGGGCCGTTGGAAACCATCCAGCTCTCTCGCGGCCTCACCATCATCTACGCCCAGAACGGCTCAGGAAAGACGAGCCTGGTTGATGCGATAGAACTACTATCGGACGGACGTACAACTAGAGCAGCCCAGTACCCTCAGCTTGAGGGCGAAATGAAGGATGAACACCACGTCCAGCATGCCACTCTAAACGGTTCGCCGTGTTCGCCAATCGCAAAGGTCAATGCCGTGTGGCGGCCTGCTAAAGGTATGGAAGCGGTCGACTCGGTATGGGCCGCGACATGGGGTCAGGCTGCGGAAATGGCGCCCCCGGTTCATTTGCTGGCGCGCAGGAGGCTTCGCGAAGTCATCGCTCTAAAGGGACCGGATCGGGCATCTCGCTTGGGCGATGCGCTAGGTCTGAGCGCACTGACTGCAGAATGGAGTGGCGCCCAAAACCTATTGGCAGAGCAAGCGAAGCGTCTTGAAGTAGCCCCTATTGTTCCGCAGGAGTTCGTGGAGGAAGTGGCACGACTAGTTGCAAGCACTGCCAGCGACGCCGACGAATCATTCATCAGAGATCAGATCACGCAGGAGGCGCTGCTTGTCCTAAGCGCTGAGCCAGTGGACGAGCTTCTTCCAGCGAGTCCTTGGGACGCCACGTTGGCGCAACCGATCTCGATTCCCCCCACTCTTCCTCAGATCGCTAGCTTGGTGGAGTCAATCCAGGGAATAGAGGATCTGGCCGCCCAGCCCCAGCCCGTCGCGGGTGGGGGGATCGCCCCGGAGCTTATGGAACTTCTGCGGGCCTTTCTTTCTTCCGCCAAGCCTCATGAGATTTGTCCGGCCTGCGAAGACGGAACCGTTAGGCCCGAGCGGCTGACCGAAATTGAGCGCATACTTCAAGATCTAGCTGCACTCGAGCAGCATCTGTCCATGCAGAAGGCCGTTCAGTCGCGTGCGGCAGCATCGATGGATGCACTTTCTCTAGGAGGTCTTGATTGGCAACTTTCTGTTGTACCTGCCGAAATATCGCAGGCTTTGGGGGCTTCAGAAACAGACTCTAAATTTCGAGCTTCGTATACTGAGCTGCAGAAAAAGTCGGTTGAGTGGAACGCTGAGATTCAAGCAATAGCCGGTGCCAAAGAAAAAGCCGGCCGCACGATGATCGTGGAAGATCTCCGATCGCTTGCGGTGTCTCTGACGGACCTCGGGGTACGACGCCAAACACTTGAGGCCATGAGCATGCAATGCGAGGAATTGCGAACGCAGGCACGACAGGAACGGATAGCCACGGCCAAGCGCCCGGCGGCGTTGGAGGCGGATTGGCGCATTCTCAATGCGCAACTGATCGCTGGAAAAGTTGTGGAAACCAGACGGGCCAAGAAACGCCAAGCTGTAATGAAGCGAGCAAGTGCGGCACTTAAGACGCACCTAGACAGCACAGTCGGTGAGAGGTGCGGCCTTCTTGCTGAACCAATTAACGAGTGGATGGCGCGCCTGGCCCCCGACAAGACACCAGGTGTCCGTGTGGCAACGAGAGGCACTTCAGGGCGGACGTCGCTGGACTTGTTTGTTGCGGGAGGAGGGCAGGTCAAAGCTATCGGACGGCTTTCGGACTCCCAACTTGACATGCTTGGACTGGCAGCTCACCTGGCCACCCTAGAGCGGGAAGCCCCTGGTCAGCCGGTGATTATCGACGACCCCACCGATATGCTTGATCATCTAACGCGCGACAAGTTGGCCGGCGAGGGCATCGCGCGTCTGTTGGAGGGGCACGATGGCGTTCGGCGGCAAGTTGTCGTACTAACACACGACGATCAGTTTGTCCGCGAATTGTGGCGACACCATGGGCACAGGTGGCCTACAACTTCCCAACTGGTCATCGAAGTCAATAACAGTGTTGTTCCTCCTCAGGCTGTCGTTGTTCCCAGATCCGCAACGCAGTACCTGGAACGCGTTGAGACTTTGTTGTCCGAGCATCCGGACGACGGAAATCGACTCTGGTTGCGGAGCGCAGCAGGAAATCAGCTACGGCAAGCCCTTGAAATGATTGTCAAGGATATCCACGTCGTCGTAGGTCCATTGGGTCTGGGGTATTCGAAATCGGGTGAGGACTCATTGGACAAACGCGGAGTAGGTGCGGCCTTCGATGACGTTGCCCGGGTGATTAAGGATATTGAACGAGTCCACAGCGAGTGTGGCTCGGCACGGCATCGCAGCGCCCGCACACCCATTGCCCGGCTACTGGATTCCATCGACAGACGCAAAGACTATCTTCTTGATGAAGCCAGCCACGCTGACTTCGTCTATCCCAGCGTTGTGCAGATTAAGCAGTATGCATCCCAGCTCAAGTGGTTGGCTCAGTTCCTTGAGCCAAATGCCTGGGGCCGCACGGACGAGTGGCCAGCCTCATGCCGATGGGCCAAAGAGCTCCAGACATGTCCTCAGTGCCTGCTGGTGGAAACTGCAGCCAGAGCCGTTAGCGTCTCTGCGTAGACCCGCCACCGGTGGGCGTTCCTTCGGCTGCTACCGGTTCGAAGTTTCGTTTTGGTGTGTGCGGGCGAGGAGGGGGACGCGATCGTGGCTAGGTCCGTAGGCGAAGGCCGTTTTCATGTATAACTTGGCGGGCGTTCGCTCCGAGAATTCTAGCTAAATGCTGTGGCGCACTACGCTTTGGCGTACTTGGCTCACGAAAGCGTACTGAACTAGTGAGGACGCTTTGGTGGGCCACCTTCGCTCCTCCGGCATACGTCTCTCACTTTTCGGCAAAAGAATCTGACCTACTCGAAATTCGTATTGCATCTGAGGCTGCCGTCATGTTGTTCCATTCCCCGACCGCCATGAAGTCGTGAGCCCAATCAGCTCATTCCATAGGAAGACGACTGGATGGAGCACCAGATGGTACTGGCAGCGGTGGATCCTGGGATCACCCCAAACGCGAACTTTCCTTTTCTTGAGTCCCTCAAGCAGATAGGCGGCGGCATCCTCGTCGGCGCCTTTATCGTCATTGCGATCGTGGCGATCATCGGAGCTGCGATGCTGTTGGCCGGCAAACTGAGCCAATCCTCGAGGCTGGCCTCAGGCGGCGGAGTAATCCTGCTGTGGACCGGCCCCGTCGCAGCAATTCTTGGCGGCATCAACGGATACATACTCTGGTCTCAGACGGCCTTTCCGTTGGGCTTCTAGCCGCGCGCGATCATGCCTATCGAGTGTGACCTCAACGGTTGGTGGCCGCCGGGCTGCGGACTGGTTTCTCAAGCCAACGACGGCGTCCAAGGTTCCATCACTTCAATCTTCGCTAACGTCCTTCAGAACATTGCCTCGTGGATGTGGGGATTCATCACAGGGGCCTTCAGCGTTTCCGAAGTCGACGATTCACAGTGGGCGGCTATCGGCGGATTAACCAACTGGTGGGTCATCGTGATGATGACACCGCTGGTGGTTGTGATGATCCTTCAACTACTCTCCGGACTGATCAGCCAGCAACCTCGCCGGCTGGTCAGGGCACTAGTCGGGGGAGCGGCAGCGGTACCTTTGGTTGCCGCGGCGGTGTACCTTGTCCAGCAGCTCACGCGAGTGACTGACTCCGCTTCGACCGCTCTCTTGGAGTCGATCGGGACAGATCCATATGTCGTGTTCATGCGGCTCTTCGGCTTCGAACGAGCTCCCGAAGGTTCAGAGCGCGAATGGAACGTGATCTCTCTGGCGCCGGGCAACCAAGGCGGAGCTGTCGGTGCCGCGATTGTGACCGTAATGGCAGTCATCGTCGTGTGGATTCTGGCGTTCATCCTCATGTGCTCCATGATCTTCAGGACGTTCGCCCTCGCAGTCTTGGCGGCCGTCGCACCGGTCGCGCTCATGATGATGCCCTGGGAGAAGTCAAAGGCCTGGGCCGGGCGGTGGTGCGAAGTCGTCGTCGCGCTCTTGCTCGCGAAACCGCTGGCGGCGACAGTTCTAGCTGCGGCGATCAAGCTGTTTGCGGATTCGACGTCCTTTGCCGGGTTGGCGGCCGGCACCGTCGGCATGGTTCTTGCCTGCGGAGCACCATTGATGGCGCTGAGGCTGGTGAGCTTTGCGGGCGGGGAACTCGCAGCCGCGGCTCAAACGGCTGGCGGCGGCCACGTTCTTGCTCGCAGCAGCAGCGCTGTCTCCAGACAGTTCAGTCGACAACTCGGTGGCATGACGATTGCCTCAATGTTGGGCCGATCGTCACTAGCGCGGCCAATTCCCTCAAGTCGCAAGGACTTCCCCACGCGCGTGCTCGCACATTCACTGCCCCTGCCGCGAAGCCTGACGAGCGCGACGCCGATACTCACCTCAAGTGAAAACGCTTCGGCATCGTACGGAGCAAACTCTGCCCGCGGAGGTGCCGCAAGGCGGGACGACGTGGTGAGTGGAGAGGTCGTATCCGACCAGAGCAAGCAAGCGTCGTCTGCGACACCTTTGCGGTTAGGCCGGAACCTGGCCGCCGGTCCGCCAAAGTCAAACCGCCCCAGGACTCCTCGGCAGCCCGAGGTGCGAAGTCCCGGCAGTGCGCTGCCCACATCCCAATTGCCGCCCATCAGGCCCAAGGCTTCTGAGGGGCACTTCCCTCCGGAGAAACCCCATGACTGACGATTCCCGGGCCCTCGAGGCCGTCAAATTTCCCCGATACGAGCGCCGCGGCATCTTCATGGGGCTGAAGTGGTACCAGCTCGTGTTCCTAGCCCTCGGCATCCTGACGGCCATTATTGCCTCTGCGACGGGAGGCCCGGTCGGACTGACGACGATGAGTCCCATTTGGCTGCTGCTCATGCTCATGGGAGTGCTCCAACACGCTCGAATCCCTTATCCCATCTGGGTCAGCCTCATCACGCTGTTCTTCGTTCGACTGATCCTGGGACAGACCCGATACCTCGCCCGCCCTGAGAAGGCACTGAAAGCAGGGAAGCTTGCGCTACCAGGTGGACTCGGCAGCCTGAAGCTCCAGATGACCAAGCGGGGAGAGTGCTTTGTCGTTGACCCTCAGGGCAAAGAAGCAACGGTCGTCTTGCGGTGTACAACCCGGTCATTCGCTCTCCTCGACGACGATGACAAGGCGTGGGCCGCTCAGGCATGGTCACGGGTGCAAGCGGGACTCGCCCAACGCTCGGACATAGCCAGAATCGCCGTTCAGGACTACACGGTTCCCTATCCTTCGTCCGCCCTTCAGGATTTCTACGACCAGACCATCGTGCAGAATGGCGGCCACCCTGGGGGCAATTCGTGGGGCGAGGTGGCATATCAGGACTTGATAGCCGCTGCCGGATCCGCCATGAGTCACGACGTGTTGTTGTCCGTTGTTGTGGATACCGCCAAGTCGAGGAGGCGCATCAGAGAGTCCGGCGGCGGCGTAGGCGGACTCGAGCGTGTTCTGCGCTTGGAGGTACAGGCAATCACGACATCCTTGGCGTCTCATGGAGTGCGGGTGGACGAGTGGCTTTCGGAATCGCGGCTACTTGAAGTGTTCAGGGGTGCCTTTGATCCTGAAACGGTCTCCCGGGGATCAGTGAAGAAAGACAGCGAGTCGCGGGATGACCGGCCGACCGGAAAGCGGCGGGTGAGTTCGAGCCCGATGGCCGTTGAGGAGCACTGGACTCACCTCCGTACGGACTCTGGGTTCCATCAGACCTTCTGGGTCGCGGAGTGGCCGCGGCAAAAGGTGTATCCCGGATTCCTGCACCCGCTGGTTTATGTCGGCGACTTCCGGCACACGGTCACGCAGGTCATTCGTGCTGTACCCACCTTGGAGGCGCTGCGGGACATCCGATCTGCACAGGAAGCGCATGAAACCCGTCGCAGGATCAATGCCCGGTTCGACCGACCTACGACGAGGGAGCAGCGAGCCGAGGAAGAAGAAGTATCGCAACGGGAAGAAGAAATTGTTGCTGGCCATGGCGATGTACGTCCGACCGCCTTTGTGACGATCACCGCCGCGTCCTTGGAGGATCTGACCAGACACCGCCACGAACTCGAGTCCGCAGCAGCCGGCGCGTTCGTCGAACTTCGATTGCTGGCGGGGCAGCAGTGGGCAGCCTTCATTGCGGGCGGACTGCCTCTGGGAAGGGGATTGCGATGAGCCTCAAGAACCAAGAGGTGACCTATACGCCGTCGGGCACTCGCGCCGAACGCAAGAGTCTCAGAAAGGCGGCCACCGCAGAGTCATTGCCGCAGAAGCGCAAACTCGGCCAGCGAATCGACCAAGCATTGGAGCGACGCGGCGACCGCGAGCGCCTTGTCAGTGATTGGGGGAGTAAGGAACCGCAGTCACTATGGGGACCGCATAGGCTGCGGCCGGCACCTCACCGCGCCTCGACCATGACCTTCGCGGCGGCCTACCCCTTCATCACGGAGTCAGGTCTTGGCCACGAGGGAACCTACATAGGAACTGATGTGTTCGGTTCGGGAGCCTTTTCCTATGATCCGTGGATTCTGTACGACAAGGGAATCATCAGCGGTCCTTCGATCGTCGTGATTGGCACTGTTGGCACTGGCAAGTCGATGTGTGGGAAGTCGCTCGTTGCTCGCTCCATCACGTTGGGGCGGAAAGCGGCTGTTGCGTCGGATCCCAAGGGTGAGTGGGTTGCGGTGGCCAATGCGGTGGGTGGCAAGGTCATTTCCGTTGGCCCAGGGCGCACGGCCCGTGTCAATCCTCTGGACGCCGGTCCACGGCCCAGCTCACTATCTGACACTCAGTGGAAGGCTGTCGTCCGGCAGCGGCGCCGGCAACTGATCGTGGCTTTGGTGTCCCTCATGCGTCAGGGAACACCGTTGCATCCCGTCGAGCACACCGCTCTCGACATGGCTCTGATGGAAACCACCGCGGAAAACTCGACGCCGACCTTACCTATGGTGCTGGATCACCTCTTGAGTCCTTCCGCGGAAACGCTAGCCCTTGTTGGCAAGGACGGCGGAGCGTCAGTCAGCCACTCCCTGCGGCGCACAGTTTCGGGCGACCTGGAAGGAATGTTCGATGCGCCTTCCACGGTGGCCTTCGATGCCGACGCGCCGATGATGGTCATGGACACGTCTGCGCTCATCGGGGCCTCCGAGCAGGCACTGTCTCTCGCCGCGGCCTGCAGCGCGACGTGGCTGGAGGCGGCAGTGACAAACCCCGACGGCGGTAAACGGCTTGTGGTGTACGACGAAGGTTGGCGGATGCTCGCCGATCCCTACATGCTGGCCAAGATGAGCGAGCAATGGCGGCTTGCTCGCACCTACGGGATCGCAAACCTCCTCATCATGCACAAGGTGGCTGACCTCAATGAGATCGGCGACAGCACAAGCGGCCACCGTCAGAAAGCCCTGGGGCTGCTGACAGAAGCGGACACGCGCATCATCTATCGCCAGAAGCATGACGCCATGCGCCTGACCAAGGAAGCCCTGGGTCTCACCGAAGCTGAGTGCGAGCACGTCGAGAACCTTCCGAAGGGCGTTGGGCTTTGGAAGGTTGGGAACCGTTCATTCATCGTTGCCAACAGAGTGACCACGGACGAGCTGGAAGTGTTTGGCACCGATGGCCGGATGCACCTGTGAGGGCGAGATCGAGTAGCAGCAGTCCCATGGTTTCAGTGGGACTCGGGGCTTTGACCGGTTACATGGCTTTCTGCCTGTTGGTCCAGGCAGCTGCCCACTTTGCTGGCGCGGGGCACTGTGGCGGCAGGCCGCCGTCGTTCTTCAACCCCGCTGCAGGCGCCGGGCTGTTTGCGGGCCGCCACGACTGGATTGTTGGTGCTTCCCGCAATTGCACCTTAGACATGGCGGCAGTCTGGTGGATTGTGGGAGTTGTCCTCACATTGCTTGCGGCGCTCGCAGCCGGGTCGGCGCTGGCGTGGAGAACCTGGAAACAGTCCGGCGCGTGGCTACGGCAGGACATCCTGAGCAGGGATGGCGTGGCTGGCCGGGCAGAGATACTTCGGGACTTCGGAGCCAGAGCGGTTCGCAAACGTGGGCGATACACTCGCCCGGGCCTCAGCAAGCCGAGCATTCACGACGTGTCGTGGACACTTGGGCGATCCCGCGGGGTGACTATCCATGTTTCCACTGAAGAGTCGATGGTCATTCAGGGGGCTCCTCGCTCGGGTAAGGGCCTATACGTGGTCATCAATGCGATTCTCGATGCGCCCGGTGCTGTTGTCACCACATCAACGCGAGCTGACAACCTGGTGGTCACGATGCGAGCGCGGATGTCTGATGGGAGGCCGGTTACAGTCTTTGATCCTCAGGGCATGTCGGGTCTGCCAACGACGCTGCGCTGGTCGCCGGTACGTGGTTGCGGTGACCCGGACATCGCAACCCGGCGGGCCCTCGTCATCACTGCAGACACAGAGATGAAGGGCGAGAATGCCGCGTGGCAAAAGCGCTCGCTGATCGTTCTCCAGTGCCTGCTCCATGCGGCAGCGCTGTCGGGGGAGGGAATAGCCGCATTCCGCAGATGGTCGTCCAGTCCGGTGTTGGCCAGAGAGGCGCTGGATATTCTGGGGCGTCCCGGTGCGGCGTTGGGGTGGCAAGCAGATCTGATGGGGATCTTGGAGGACGACCCAAGGAACACCTCCAACTCCTGGATCGGGGTCTCAGCAGCCGTGGCTCCACTCTCATCTCCAAGGGTGTTGGCGGCGCTGAACCCACAAGACGAAGCTCAGGAGTTTGATCCCAAGGCCTTCATCAGGCAACGGGGGACGCTCTACCTCATCGGCACCCGCTCTGGAGCGGCGGCCGCTGGCCCCTACCTGTCCGCTCTGATCGACGACATCGATAACGCCGCGCGAGAGCTGGCCTTCGTCGCACCTGGAGGCCGACTCGATCCACCGCTTTCACTTATCCTCGACGAAATAGCGAATCTGTCGCCGTGGCCCGGTCTGCCCGTGGTGCTCTCTGATGGTGGTGGTATCGGCATCTCAACGCTCGTGGTTCTGCAGTCCCTTTCGCAGGCGCGGAGCGGATGGTCGATCGAGGAGGCGGCCACCATTTGGGATTCTGCGATCATCAAGGTGATCTTCGGCGGAGGTTCGGATGAGCGTGACCTGCGCTCGCTGGCGGGTCTGCTGGGGGAGCGGAGCCTGATCCTAAACACTCGTTCCTGGTCCTCTCAAGGACGCCAGGACGGCGAGCAGATTCGAGAGAGTCCGGTGATCCGTCTGGATGAGATCCGGCGCCTTCCTGTTGGCACTGCACTGATGCTCGGACGGCGAACTCGGCCCATCCTTTTGGACTTACGTGACTGGCATAGGCGCAAGGACGCCGCCGAGCTGGGACGGTCGAAGCTGGAGACCGAGCGGGAATTGGCCGCTGGCCATTTGAATAGGCAAGAAGCGAACAGCGAGCGTGATTCATGAGCACTCAGGCTGATGATTCTGACTTTGAGGTGGGGCGGGTATCTGACTTGGATGATGAACTAACCGCGGAACTGTTCCGTTCCTCGTTCCAGCCGGCGCAACGCAACGCTGGCATGACTCATCGATGGCGGGACATGTCATCGGCGCAGGCGGAGGTGGTGTGGCAGAGCCTCTTTGACTGGGTTCGCTGGTTTGTGGCCACGTATCAGCTGACAACGTCGGTGGTGCCGGACTGTTGGTGGCGGCACTCGGAGATTGTGGCCGAGTTGTATGCGCTTTACCGGGCGGAAGCGGCGTCCTTCACGTCAGATGACTCGGGATTCGGTCCGCTGGCGTTCCACGAGAGGCTGCCCCACGGCGTCGAGCGTCTTCGAACCCACACGCGGACTGCTGGGTGCGTTGGGTTGCAGAGTCACAAGGAACCCGTCATGAGGATCGTGCCAGCCGAGCCGGACTTCGAGGACTGGAAGCTGGGCACCCATCAGACTCGAAGCTGACCCCGTCATGACGTTGCTTTGTTTGCTCGACATGAATAGGTGATCCCTACTTGGGGCCGTCTAGAAGCACGAAGGATGGCTGTCGTGGCCTCTGAATCTGAACTGAATGCTGACGCAAACGGGGCTGAAGAAGCCGCCGCGCCGCCGTCGAACGTTCGCCTGTCACCTGAGGAGCGCATAGCCGACCTGACCAGGGGACTTCACACAGCACTTGAGGAAGCCATTGATTCGCCCATGCGCTGGCAGGTTCTGCTTGACGCCTCCGCAACCCTGTGGCGGTACTCAGGAGGTAACGTCGCCCTGCTGATGATGCAGATGGAACAGCGCGGCACCCAAGAGCCGACTCTGGTGGCCGGCTACAAAGAGTGGGCTCGGCATGGGCGAACGGTTCTGCGGGGAGAACACGCGCTCTGGGTTATCGCGCCGCGGACGGCCTCGATGCAGGAACTGATTCTGGCTGACGGACAGCGCAAGCTCCTGCCAGCGAATCAGACTGCACCTGATGATGCTGTCAGCAGAGGCAAGAAGAACGTGATCACAGGTTGGCGCGGGCAGGCTGTCTTTGACGTTACCCAAACGGAGGGCACTCCGCTGCTGGTGCCTCGCGCGGATGCTCAAGGTGGGGCGGACGTGGGTGATCTGTGGAGTTCCCTGCGTGAGGTTGCGAAGGAACACAGCTTCCGGGTTGAGGTGTCGGGATTTCAACAGGGCTACACGAGTGGCTATACCGACTTTGATGCTCGTCGAATTCAAGTTGGTGCCTGGATGAACGACGAGGAGCGGGTAGCGGTTCTTGCCCACGAACTAGGTCACGTCCTTTTGCACGGACCAGACGACCGCCTTGGGCGACTGTATGGCAGCAGCGCGAACCATCGCGGCTTGGCGGAAGTGGAAGCCGAATCGGTTGCCTATACCGTCCTGCGGGCCCACGGCATTGTTCGTGGACAGCAGTCAGCTTCCTATCTGGCTGGCTGGGCCGACGCTGTCATCCGCGCGGAGAACGATTTGAAGCACAGCTCCTCAGATGGCTGGGTGCCGACGTCGCGCGTCGACATCGCCAAGTCGGTCCTGGGGCGGGTGACCGCAGCAACCAAGGGGATCCTGGCGGTCTCGGATCCTCCAGGGTTCGGAGGAAAGTTCGCCACCGCCAGTGCTGACCGGACCGTTGCGGACAATCCGACGTATGCCGGCGTCCCTGGACCGAATGCTTCATTGGATGGTCCCGAGATTGCTGGTCCTTGAACGCACAGATGTCCGTCGGGAGAGGCCCGTCGACTAAGGAAGGTAACCCATCATGAATACAAAGATCCCCATCACTATCACGGGGAACCTGGTCGCAGATCCCGAACTGACCATCGGGGAATCCGGTACTCCGCACGCGAAGCTCCGCGTTGCCGTGAACCAGCGCATTCCGAACCCGGATGGCACCTGGCGAGACGGCGAACCGGTCTTTCACAACGTGTCTGCGTTCCGGATGCTCGCGGAGAACGCTTCGACGTCTCTGAAGAAGGGTGACCCTGTGATGGTGTCGGGAGAGCTTGAGTTCCGTTCGTATGACAAGGACGGCGAACGGCGCGAAGCCCGGCGGATCATCGCTGACACTATTGGGCCGGACCTTCGTTTCGGGACCGCGACGTATCAGCGCTCCGCACGAGCAGTTGCCGAGCCCGAGGCCAACGTGGAAGCTGCAGGACCACAAGCGACGACGGCGACCGGCTGGCCCGCGTACAACGTGACCACTAAGGCGCCGGTGGTGGCGTCCCCTTTAGGCGGAGCTCCGGTGAATGACATGAACGTTTGACCCGTTTTGCCTCTTTAATATGGCCCACGTCCCTCCAGAGGCGTGGGCTTCTATTTTGTACACGGGACCCTAGTTAGAACATATGTTCTAATCTTGTTGCTATGAGACCAAAGCAAGACTCCACCGCTTTCGCCCGGATGATGGCGCAGATTGACGCCGACAATAGCCACCCCAAGCTTGACGACGGCCAGATCATTGAGTTCGAGCCGGGGAGTCAGCCCTTGGTTCGTGTGGGGGAGATCTATGGTCGGGCAATCAAGTACACGAGGACCTTTGGGTTGGTTGAGTGGGTGGATGACGGTCGGGTTTATCACGTTCAGTGGTTCCCGGCCGGGCAGGTAAGGCGCGTTGATCAGGAGTCTTGGAGGGGACGGCCACTGTAGGTCCTTCTTCGTACCGGCTTCATCGGGGGATACGTCGGCGATAGGAGGTGATTGAACGGCAGCGGTGATTAGCCGACGCGAAAGCTAGACGAGCGGCGCCCACGCTAAGACATGGTCGCCGCTGATTCGATAGGTCTCGGGCCACGGCGCTCCCGGTTGCACCTGCGTCGGATCTGGCTGAATCAGCAGAACAGAGCCTGGCCAGATGGGGTCGGGGAGCGCTTCGATCCATGCTGGTTGAATGTAATCAAAGCGATTCCACCTGATGGTGATCCAGGAGCCGGTCGGCTGCAGAGCGTCTACGGTCAGAACTGTGACCTCGGTTGTGGTCCCGGCGGCCACTTTCAGGTCTTCCAGTCGCTTCCATTTAGCAGCGGATTCGGCCTGCCACTGCCGCTGACCGCGGAGACGTTGAGCCCAGAAGAGCAGGACTACTACACAGGGAGTCGTGAGGGCGACTGGCAACCAGGCCGTCCCGGAAATCGTGAAGCTTAGAACCATCAGGATCACGGCAAGCACCAGCGTCACTGCGCTCGTCGCGATCAGAGCGGGTGTTGCTAATCTCGGCTTGAGGACTGGGTTCATCTGCATACTTGCTCCGACTTCCAGTTTAAAGCTGCCATCCGGCATTTGTCAGGCTTATTGGGGAGTCGAACCCATACAAGTTGCCGACATCTGTTAGCCCTGGCTCTGGTGTGGCGGCTTGGCCGATTACTCGCTGCAGGTAGTCCCACTGCGCTCGCTGTTCCCATTCCCAGTCCGCCGGAGTTGGACCAAGGGGGAGTGCCGCGCTACTGACGCCCCACTGGTCCCTGTACACGGCCACATCACGAAGCAATGTGGCCGACTCGAACGGATCTGCACCCGCCTCGATGTCGTTTCGCAATAGTGTGGCCCATTCAGGGTCATCGAGTAGAACCGCGTTGGCGACCTGCTCCGCACGGTTCCCAATCCGCCGTCGGACTTGGTCCAGCAACGCTGCGAGGTCTGCTCGGTCTATCGGCAGCGGCTCAGTCAACGGATCGATGGGCGATGGGGGCATCGCCGAGCAGAACCTGCGAAGCCGGGCGTGGGCAACGGCGGTCAGGTCCAGCGCATTGGCTTCTGAGCCCAGAGTCTCGTTCAAGGCGCGATGGGCTCCAAGGCGACTGATGTTGTTGGCACGTCGCCACGCAGCGACGGCGGCGCACCAAGCTGGAGATTCGCGCATCTCCTCAGATCGGCCGGGCATAAGACCGTCGATAGCTTTAGCGAGATCCAAACCCGCAGCGATTTGAGCCAAGTAATCGTATTCGCAGCTCAGACGCTCGAGGCTGTCGGCGTGCTGCCGCTCGAAGTCCCGTACCTCGTGAGCCGTTCGCTCCGCACCTTCGGCAGCTAGGACCTCGCCGAGGATCACCCGCCAGCTCGAACGGGTACTCGGGTCCAGGATCTCGTCTACGTCCGGGTCGTTCTCGCTGACGTAGGCCGTGTTGGAGTGCCGGCCCCGGGTCATGCTGACATACAGCAGTTCCCGCGTGAGGCGCCCAGGGGTGACGACGGTGTGGCCGGTGTCGACAGTGAGGCCTTGACTGCGATGGGCTGTGGTGGCGTAGCCGAGCTCCAGGGATGATTCCACATAACTGCTCGGCAAGAGTAAGGCAGCTCCGGTGTCTTTATGTATCGCGTTGACGGCACCATGGCGTCTATCGACTCCCGTGACTTCGAGGAGCGTCCCATTGCGAAGGAACTCACCTCGATCGTCGCGAATGGATCGGTCATTCCGACGGGCAATAACGATGTCGCCACGACCGGCCCGCAGCCCGTCCCGAAGGACCACGGTGAGTTCCGCGTCCACGTCGCCAAGGCTTACCCGGTCGGCTTGAGCCCGTTCATTGAGCATCCGAACGGTCTCGTTGTCCGGAGCTATCAAGACCGAAACTCGGCCAGCCAGTATATCCGCGTGCCACGCGGAGTAGGCGTGGTCGACCATGTCTGAGTAGTGGCCATGTCTGACGCGACCGTGGTCTTCATACTCTGTGAGTACAGACGGATGTCCTTCACGCAGCCCAAGGGAGGCTGACCGTTCCCACGGATCCTTGAAACGCCAGATCGTGCTCAATCGGCCTGCTTCCCCTTGCCGATGAAGCCAACCAAGCACACCGCCGGCATCGATGGAATCGAGTTGGGCCGGATCGCCAACTAGGAGGATCTTGGCGCCGGCTCCCTTGGCTTGGCGGACCAAGGCTGCAAGCTGAAGCGTTGAGACCATGGACGCCTCATCGAGAATCACCAGCTGATTGGGCCGGAACAGCCATTGGTTCTGCTCGGCGGCCAGTCGAGCGACCTCTTGTTGAAGGCGACTAACGAGTGGGCTGCGGGAAACGGATGCTCTACGCAGTCGATCGTCCGCTCGGAAGAACCGCCCGGCCCGCTCGGCCGCACCAGACCCAACGGATTCATGCAGCCACTTAGCGACGTTCTCAGTAACCATGCGCAGCTCCGAGCCGAGAACCTCGGCGCTCGCAGCGGCCGGCGCCAGGCCAACAACGCTGCCCATCCCGTACGCTGCCTCCCATGCTGCTTTGACCGCGCCAAGGGTCGTCGTCTTACCGGTCCCGGCCGGCCCGACGATGGCGTCGAGCCTGCTGGAGCTCAGCAGGACCTCGGACGCTGCTGTCAGTTGGTCATCGTGGAGGCATGACCCTTCGCCGTTTCTGTATGACGTTAGTGTCTCGAAGGCGAGATCGACGGGTACGGCCGGCCCGCCGTCGTTGTTCTTCGCCGCAAGGATTTCTTCCTCAAAGTCGAGCGTCGATTGATCGGTATAGAGACGCGACCCGTGGAAATCGAAGACGCTGCGCCCGGCGAATCGCAGATCATCGGCCGCATCCGCGGGGACGCCGTACCGATACTTGTTGAGTGGCGCGGATTGACGCTCCGCCGCGGTGGCCACGGCATCGATCAGCGCGTTGCGGTCGGCAGAGGAGGCGCAACGGATCTCGGCGCACACACGCTCACCTTCGGCGATGAGGTTCCAGCGATTCCACGTAGAGCGCTTAGCCGCCACACGTTGTCGAGTGACAAGCCCGACGGCGGCAATCCAGTCAGGGGCGAAGTCGCCGATACGGAATGGGCGTATGCGGGAACGGCGAGTGGTGGAAGCTACGACTGACTCGGGATCAAAACCTTTTGCTTTTGCTCTGTCGCGCCACTGTGCGGATAGCGTTCGCAACGGTGACGGCTCAACGTTCTTGGGAGTTCGAGTCGAGAGCGTGGCTCGCTGGCGCAACCTCACGATGGTTGTCGCAGTCGGGCGAGCTCCGTGGTCCATCGTCCATTGCTTGACGAGGTAATCGGTCTCGATGTCGATGAGCCTTGAGCGGTTGGAGAATTCGTGGACAAGGGCTTCAGCAATGCCAGTGAGTTGCTGGCTCGGGTTATGAGTGTTTTGTGCTGGGGCTCGGATGTCGGTGTCCGTACCGAGGTTGGTGTGCAAGGCATCGAAGAGCAGCCCGTTGTAGTGTTCGCTGGCGGCGACGACGGCTTTGTATAGGGATCGGGAGTCCAGGGTGGCCCAGGCGCTGTCCGTAATCCGCTGGACCCGGTTCGCGATGACAAGGTGGGTGTGGAGTTGCGGGTCGCCGGCGCGGGATTCCCAATGGTCGAAGGCTGCGGCGATGACTCCTCTAGTGCCGACCTGTGCGACTCCGTTCCGCCCGGATCTGGTGTTGATGACCTGCTCTTCCATCCAGGCCAGCGTTGCTTCGATAGCTTCGTAGTGGGTCTGGAGGATCTGCTCCTGGAGGTGACGAGGGCTGAGTGCCCACAGCGTAGAGACAGACTTCGGGACGCTGAAGGTGAGGTCGAAGCCGGCGACGGCGTGTTTAGTCGCTTCTGTATTGGTGGTCTCTTGGTTGATCGGCGGCTGCCCGAGGGGCCTCCCCAGCGGTTCCTTGCTGTCGGGGTGGGCTGCGTTTTGGAAGATGGAACGCGCGTCAGCTTCAGTGACTCTTTCGCCTGATGTGCGGGCAATGCCGCGGAGTCCGCTACCCAGCCAAAGACCCTGAGGTGTTCCGGTTTTCACGTAATAGCTGATGGTGTCCGGGGGAGTAGGGGAGACGTCGTCCAGCATCGTGGCCTTGAACAGGTACTTGAGCCCTGAACGTACGGAGAGCCTGGCAATGGACATTGTCATGGCCGTGTGCCCGAGCGAGTCCTGGATGGCAGCCAGCCTCGCTGACGGAGGATGTCGAGTGTCACGGGGTCGAGGGCGATGCCCTTAGCACGCGAAATTTGGAGCAAAACGGCGGCTACACGGGCGAGGTCTTGGACGTTCGTTCGCTGGGCTCGCTTCAGGCGCAGGACTTCGTTGTGTAGGAGGCCGTTCCTGGTTTCCAGTTCGTCGTAGATGGCATGCAAGCGTTCCAGTTCGGAGGACTGCGATCGCAGCTCTGTTAGGAGCCGGTCAACGTTTTCGTTGTATTCGGATTCGGAACGCGTCTGCTGTTTGGAGGTCTGCCTGTTCACACCAGTTCATGTAGTCCCCACCCACACCCCGCATGACTTTCGGGTGGACTTGCCTTGGATGCCAGAGGTGTGAAGGGAGTGGCGGCCCGGTCGATAGGGGGGAGACTGTCATCGCCGGTGAGGGCATCTACGGGAGGCGATACAGGCGCCTTCTGTTAGTAACGCGACCTTTGGTCTGGAGCGCTTGCCTGCCTCGCCGCGGTAGGTCTCGGCGGCCTGCCAATAGGTGCTCCAGAGTTGTCCATCAGGCGTCGCAGACAAGGGCTTCCTGGTCACGGCCGACGATGTCCGCTGACATTGAGTAGTAAGGGGCGAACGTCGGAGCGCTCGACTCATCAGTCCACCCCTTTCGCCGCCAAATACAGCACCTCGCTCGCCGCACTGCATATGACGACGCGATTCGTCAGCACTTCCAACGCGAATCGCTGACGCTGGGACACTTCCGAACTATTCTCGGGCCAAACAGCCAGAAATGACGGCCGCGTCGACACGAACTGACCGCTTCGGCCTGTGGACATGCATTTTCCTGCATGACTCTTTCCATTACCTGCAATGTCAAGTCGACGGAGATGCCTTGTCCCACAATGTAGTTGTGGTCCGCTGAGAGACGTGATCGGACCAACCAACCAACTCATTTCCCATTTAGCCGGTCGAAGGCCCAGAGTAGGGTTCCTTTCGTGCTGGCTGCAGAAGAGGTCATTGCATGAAAACTGGAAGTCGTGTCACAGGATTGGTAGCGCTAGCGCTTGCACTGTCGCTGACCGCCGGCTGTAGCGGCGGCATCGATAGCAATGATGTTCCGGGCAAAGACGTTAAAACCAGCGCTGCCAATGTCCCGGACGCAGCTGTTGGACATGTTCCATCGCTCCGCCCTGAGCTTTTCACCCAGGTTAGTGGCCCGGAAGCTGCCCTAAATGACGATTCATTTTTCCCTGAGGCCTACCTTGAGGGGCCCGCGTTCGATCGCAAGGGCGAGTTTCTGTATTTTACAGAGAACACGAAAATTTATAGGCTCCGCATGTCAGACAGAAATCTCGAGACGATTGCTACATACCCTGGTGCTTCGTTGTCGTCGATCGCGATCCACAAGGACGGACGTCTTTTCGTGGCTTCCATCAGCGATAAGTCTCTGAATGGCGGCGGACGTCTGTTCTCGATCAATCCCGACGGATCCGGCTATCACGAAATCGCTGCAAGCACGGCCGACAAGCCCATTAATCCGGACGATCTTGTTTTCGACCGAAAGGGAAATCTCTACTGGACGGACCAACGAGGCGAAGTCTTGCACCCACAAGGACATGTTTTCAAGACGTCACCGGATGGACAGCAAACCGAGGTCGTCACTGATAATCTCACGACCCCGAACGGCATTGCGCTAACACCAGACGACAGCCAACTGATTGTCAACGAGTTTCAAACCGGCAAAATCATCGCAATCGGTATCGACGGCGAGGGGAAAGTTTCGGACGGACCGTTTGGCAAAAACATCACACTAAGTCATCAATTTGAGCCGCAAATCCGAGTGGACTCAAATGAAGTGGATTCGGAGGGAAACGTCTACATCGGGTCATATGGCAAGGGCACCGGTTATGTGATTAATGCTGCAGGGGACCTAGTTGCTAATTTGGAATTTCCGGATCCCAAGGGCTACAAGTTTCTCTGCAATTTTTCCATTCGACCTGGAACGAATGAAGCCTTCGCGGTTGCAGGTGGATCGAAGGGCTTGGCTATCTATACGTTTGAGTCACTGGATCCCGGTATGACGCTTTATGCGCAGCAATAGCACGGTGTCAAGTAACCAAGGCTAGACCCACGTCTGGCACGATCGACCGGTAAGGTTAGTCGATCGTGCTGGGAGTGTGTCACCGGGCGAGAAACGCCGTTTGAGCGGGTACCCGATCCACGGCACAACGTCAGAAGAGTCCAGCAAGGGTCGCCTGTACTGCAACTTATTCGGCTAGATCAGGCCTTTTTCGGTCGCCCGACCGGTAGGGCCACTGGCCGTTTGCGACTGGTCACTGGACTTCCCGGTCACTGCTAATGCTCCCAGCGACCCCGTGTGGGTTGACGACTCAATGGCGACCTTTGCTTGACAGATGCTGGCTGAGACTGGAGCCTTGATTACCAAATGGTAAAACATTTTACTACTTTCTTGCATAGCAACTTATGGCCGGCTACACCAAAAGCTACATTGTGCGGGCCGACGGAAGTATGCCGACGGGATGGCTGGGTGCGGTGAATGCCCCAGGTCACCTTGGAAATTAATCAATTCTTGTGGAGGAACATATGTCAGTAACGTCGCTGGAGAAGAACGCCGCATTGACAGACGGGCCGTTACTAGACCCGGTCATGGTTGGCCCCTATCTTCTGAAGAACCGGTTTGTTTTACCACCGCTGACCCGCAGCCGGGCTGGCGTGGGGGACGTCCCCACTGAAATGCATGCCATCTACTACGGTCAGCGGGCACACGCCGGTCTTCAGATCACGGAGGGTTCCCCTATCAGCCAGGAGGCCACGGGTTTTCCTTGGACGCCGGGTATCTACACGGCCGCTCAGATCGACGGGTGGAAGCTGGTAACAGGTGAAGTCCACCGTCGAGGCAGTCGGATTTTCCTGCAGTTGTGGCACGTCGGCCGTCAATCCCACTCTTCGCTGCAGAAGGATAATGCCTTGCCTGTTGCGCCCTCGGCCGTACCGGCAACCGGTCAAATCTTCACCTCGGGCGGAATGCGGGACTTTGAAACTCCCAGAGCCCTTGAGGCTGCGGAGATCCGGAGGGTTGTAAAGCAGTTCGGCGCTGCCGCACGGAATGCCTTGGAAGCTGGATTTGATGGGGTCGAGGTTCACGGAGCTAACGGTTACCTGATCGATCAGTTCCTATGTGAGGGTTCCAACACTCGAACCGACGAATATGGGGGCTCCATCACCAACCGTATCCGTTTTCTCCGCGAAATTGTCGAGGAGGTCATCTCAGTCTGGGGGTCGAATAAAGTGGGCGTCCGTCTCACCCCTTCCAGCGTGTACGGGGATATGTTCAGCAGTGACAAACTGGAGCTCTATTCAACAGCCGTGAAGGAGCTGGACAAGTACGGTCTCGCCTACCTTCATCTTGTCGAACCAAACGTCAAAGGATCTGAAATTGTAGAAGCCGCCGCCGACGCCATCCCGACCAGTCACTTCCGGTCGCTTTACTCCGGGACAATTGTTGTCGCTGGCGGGCTAACCTTCGAAGCTGCCGAAAGGGCAGTGTTAGACGGGGTGGCCGATTTGGTCGGGTTTGGGAAAGCATTTATCGCAAACCCGGATCTGCCAGTCCGATACTTGAACGGAGCTCAGGTTCACGAGCCCGACAGCGCGCTCTACTACGGTGGAGATGAAGCCGGCTACACGGACTACCCCAGCTGCGCCGACGAAGAATATCTGGCGCGTCTCCGCGCACTGATAGTAGCTGGCCGGGTCTCGCAAGAGGATGTCCTGGCCTCACTGAACTCCGCAAATGCCGGGGAACAGATTGATGGCGGAGCCTACTACGCCCGTCTTGTGCTGAACCGAGAAGCCTCCTGACCAGTTGCAGGGCCGACGTCGGACGTGATCTGCGGCGCCGATCTCGAAGTCACTCAACGGAATTACTTCAGTAAGACTTGGAGATCGGCGCCTGCCGCGGACCACCAAGACGCCGATGTCAAAGTATGTTCATGGGAAGCCGGACTGGAGCCCAGACCGGGCCGCCTCGTCCTATGCATCTAAGGCTGTGTGTCGATGCGTGGTAAACCTTTCCCGTCACCTTTTGTAAGCAGTAGGTCCAAGGTCAAGTTGGTCGGATAACTTGGCGCACCCCACGAACTCCCGTTGCCTCCAGGCCAACGCCCTGCGCTCGGGCTGAGGTTGGGCGAGATCCAGATTTGGCTATGCGTAGGGGATAAGCGTTTACTGCGAGGATTTCGTAAAACCCTTGACTACTTTGGCCGGGTTGGCATACGGTTTCAGCAACCCCTAATTGACAATCTCCAGACGAAGGAGTCAGGACATGAGTAGTCTTCAAGACAAAGTAGCGATCGTGACCGGTGCCGGGCAGGGAATAGGGCAGGGCATCGCCCTTACCCTCGCCGCGCACGGCGCCAAAGTACTGGTCACCGACCTTGACGAGGCCAGGGCCAAGACGACTGCCGCGAGCATCCAGGCTTCAGGCGGCGCAGCCTTGGCACTGCAGCAGGACGTATCGGATCTCAGCTCCATGGGCCGCATTAAGGATGAGGCTCTTGCGACCTTCGGGGGCCTGGACATCCTGGTAAACAATGCCGGTGTAGCGATGCAAAAGCCCTTTGATGAGGTCACGGAAAAGGATTGGGACTTCATCAACGACATCAACAGCAAAGCGTTGTTCTTTGCCTGCCAGAGCGTCGCTAAGTACTTCCGCGAGCGTAAGTCCGGCAAAATCGTCAATATCGCCTCGTTCTGCGGCAAGCAGGCCATTGTTGAATACGCCCCCTACAACGCCTCAAAATTCTCCGTTGTCGGAATCACCCAGACATTGGCCTTGGAACTTGGTCCTTACGGAATCAACGTCAACGCCGTCTGCCCTGGAGTCGTTAAGACACCATTGTGGGAGGCTCTTCCGCCAGAACAGTGGGCCATGCAGGAGGAAAAGATTCCCCTCCGTCGCGGACAAACTGCAGAAGAAATTGGCGAAGCGGTGGCATTCCTCGCCTCAGAGCGTGCGCGGAGCATTACCGGAGCCAGCCTGCCGGTTACCGGCGGATTGGCGATGTGGTAACCATGAGCTCCCTTTTCGAACCGCTGGAAATCCGCGGAATGACCCTGAAAAACAGGGTCGCGATGTCCCCGATGCTCATGTACATGGCCGGTGACGATGGACTAGTAACTGAACGGCATTTCGTTCACTACGGCGCACGTATTCTGGGCGGCGTAGGCCTGGTCATGACAGAAGTCGTGGCGGTCGAACCACGCGGGCGCATCAGCCGTCAGGACCTGGGTCTTTGGGCAGACACTCAGATCGAAGGATTGAGCCGCCTTACAGGTTTCGCCCACGACTGCGGCGCCAAGATCGGGATTCAGCTCGCCCACGCAGGCAGAAAATCGACGGCGCAGGGTAAAGGCGTTGGTCCTTCCGCTATCGCCTACGGTGAATTTCCTGCCCCTCAGCCGTTGGATGTTGCCGAACTCCGGAGCATTGTCGATGCATATCGTCAGGCTGCTGTGCGGGCTGACCGGGCAGGGTTCGATTGCCTTGAAATTCATGCCGGCCACGGCTACCTGCTCCATGAATTTCTCTCGCCTATCTCAAACCTAAGAACGGACGAGTACGGAGGATCGGCCCAGGGCAGGGCCAAACTGACGCTCGATGTCATGGCCGCCATCCGGGAGGTGTGGCCGTCCGAAAAGCCGGTCTTCGTCCGTGTTTCGGCCGAGGATGGAGTAGACGGGGGTATTTCGCTTGAAGAAACTGATGGGTTGGTAAAGCAGCTGGTCAGCTTGGGTGCTGATCTGATCGACGCTTCCAGCGGAAACATCACCCCGGGTTATTCAGGCCGTATCTTCCCCGGATACCAAGCTAAATACTCGCAGCGGATCAAAGAGTCCTGCGGTGTCCTTACGGGGACAGTTGGATCGATCAGCACCGCGGAGGTAGCGGAGCTGGTTGTGTCCTCCGGAAGCGCTGACCTTGTCTTCGTGGGCAGGGCACTCCTAAGGGATCCGCACTGGACCCTCAATGCTGCCAAGACAGCAGGAGTTGAGCTTGATCTTCCCATTCCCACTTACGCCAGGGCAACAGGGCCCTACGACCGCGGCTTCTAGCGCGCCGGCAAACTAACAAGGAGGAATCATGTCAGGAAGACTTGAGGGCAAAGTCGCTCTTATTACAGGCGCGACCGGAGGCCAGGGCTCGGAAGAGGTCAAACTTTTTGCCAGAGAAGGCGCGAAGGTTGTCATCGCCGACATTTCGCACGAGCGCGTAAAGATGCTGGCAGAGGAAATTGAATCCACAGGCGGCGAAGCGCTTCCAATCGTTCTGGATATTTCACAGGAGACTGACTGGGAGGCCGCGATCGCCTCAACCGAGGAACACTTCGGGCGGTTGGATGTCTTGATAAACAATGGGGGTGTTATCAGCCTTGCCGGTATCGAAGCCTCAGAACTCGAAGAATGGAACTGGATCCTCTCAGTCAACCAAACTGGAACCTGGCTTGGTATGAAGCACAGTGTTGGCCTGATGCGCAAGGGCGGGCGGGGAGGCTCTATCATCAACCTGTCTTCCATTTATGGTGTGGTAGGCAGCGGCGACTGCGCCGCTTACACAGGGACCAAGGGCGCCGTGCGCCTTCTAACCAAGACGGCAGCTGTTGAATTCGCCAAAGACAATATCCGGGTCAACTCCATACTCCCCGGGCTCATTGACACACCGATGACCAAGGCCGTGCTGGAGCAGTTCGGCAACCAACATCCCGACATTGTCCGGACCCCCCTCGGCAGGGCAGGTCGGCCGGAAGAAATCGCCTACGGCGCCCTCTTTCTCGCCAGCGATGAGTCTTCGTTCATTACCGGAACCGATCTGCTTATCGACGGCGGTCGAACCGCCAACTAGGCACCAACCAACCAGCCGGTAGCGAGCCTGCGCACGATAGAAAAGGATATTTATGGCTTACACAGTAGTCTTCCTCACCCGGCGTAAGCCTGGATTGACCTTCGAGCAGTTCACTGATCACTACCTGACGACACACTTCGAGCTTGCCTCGCGTGTGCCGGGACTGGTGTCTTACCGGCAGCAGCCGGTACGGCACGATGGTGCTCCTTTACTGGAAGATTCGGCCCCTGCTTACGATGCGGTTTCGGAGTACAGCTTCGCCAGCGACGAGGACGCCAGGAAGGCACTTGCCTCCCGAGAGTGGGCGGCGCTAAATGAGGATACGGGGGAGTTTATCGATTGGCCTACTGTGGTCACTCTTCCGGTTCGAGATGCCCACGTCTTCGGGGGGCAGGTAGTACCGGAGTAACGCGGCGGGAAGCTGATAATGATAGGAAGTAAGGGGCGGGAGGACACTCCCGCCCCTTACTTATTGGGGAGTGTCTCCCAAAATCAGCACCACGAAGGTCGAAATGCTGGAGGGGTGTCACCCATTTTGGGGTCAGAACCAGTGGTGCTCGCCAGGCGCCCGGTGTTTCGCTTCTTCTGAGGGGACGCGGGATCGGATCCATGCCAGACTTCTGGCTGAGGCGGACACTGCGGGGCCAGAAGCCTGGGCTGCTTCGGTGGATTCGACCATCAACCGGGCCAAGGTAACTCATCTCGGGAAAACGCCCACCACTGCGTAAACCGGGGCATTGGAACTCTAACGCCGTGCCCTCTGACCAGATCGAGAATCGCAAGCACCGCGGTTCACGAGGCGGCCGCCCCGTGAACTTAGACTCCGATGCCTACAAGCGCCGCAACACTGTTGCGAGGTCTTTCCGCCTCTTCAAACCATGGCGCACCATCGCCACCCGGTAAGACCAGCCTGCTCTGCACTGACCCGCCGCGCGGGCGTCATCCTTGACGCCGTCGTCATCTGGTTTCGGCAATTAAAGGGTCGTGCTTGCGCGGCGCAGACGTTTCGCTTCTGTGGTGCAACGGAAAGACCGCCGGGACGCCGGAGGCGCCCCGGCGGTCTTAACGCCGGATATTCAGAATGCCGGCTACGAGTATGAGACAGTGAACCTCTCATTGTGATGCTGCGGATTGCAAATCTCGTCGACCAATGCCAGCGCGTAATCACTACCAGAAATGGTGGACCTGCCGTTGGAGTCAGCCAGGACATGGTCCTTACCCTTCCGATAAGAACCCTGCTTTGTACCCGCGAAGGCCGCCCCGAACTGGGCCGGCGGACTGAGGTAAAACCAGTTTGCAGGACCCCGGTATGAGCGCAGGATGTCGAGAACTTCTGCCTGCTGAGTTGCCTGCGGCTTGAATGCTTCCGGGAATGTGGGTTGCTCGAGCACTGTGATCTTCCCGTCGCCGGTCAGAAGGGTGCCTGATCCTCCCACGAATGCAAGCCTGGCACCTGAGGTTTCTGCAGCCTGCAGAAGATGCGGCACGGCGGAGGCCAAGCGAGCGTCGTCCGTCATTTTGACCGCGGAGATAATCACGTCGGCGCCCTCGCTGACCTGATGGACAAGCGAGGCGTCCAGAACCGAGCCCTGTACCCACGTCACTCGTGGTTGCTCCATGCTGTCCTGACCGCTGCGGGAAACAGCCGTCACAGAGAAATCTCTGGAAAGAAGTTCCAGCAGGATGTGGCCCCCGGCGAATCCGGTGGCTCCAAAAATCACTGCCCTTGGCATATGGGACCTTTCTTCAAGCGAATCGGGTGGTGAGGGTTAGTGGTAGGTGGCGCCCCTGTACTGGCGCGTCCAGTAGTCGATTTCTTCGCCGAGTTCGTGGGCGGCACGCAGTGCGAAATGGGGGTCGCGGATCATTTCCCGCCCCAGCATGACGGCCTCCGCTCGTCCGGAGGCTACGATGGCTTCCGCCTGTGACGAGGTTGTAATGAGTCCAACTGCATTCACGGGAACGTCCCCGTGCTTGCTGATGTGTTCTCCCAGGGGAACCTGATATCCGGGCTCCACAGAGATAAAGATGCCATTCAAAATACCCCCGCTGGAGATGTCGAAGAAGTCAGCGCCGGCGTCCTTACACCAAGCGGCCACTTTCGCATTCTGGCTTTCGTCCCATCCGCCCTCGGTCCAGTCCGTACCGGAGAAACGCACGAAAAGGGCGAGGCCTTCGCCGATGGCTTCGCGCACGTTCTTTACGATGCGGAGAAGGAGCTTGGCACGGTTCTCCAGGCTGCCTCCGTACTCGTCCGTCCTGAGATTGCTGAGCGGGGACAGGAACTGATGGAGCAGGTAGCCATGAGCCGCGTGGATCTCAATAACGTCGAATCCTGCATCCTTGGACCGAACCGCAGCCGCGACAAAGTCATCCACCACCTCGTCGATTCCGGCGGTCTCAAGTTCCAGGGGAATGTCGAACCCCGGGTAGGCGATGGCAGACGGAGCTACGGTTTTCCAGCCTCCCTCAGAGAGGGGTTTGGTTGTTCCACATTTTTCGTGGAACAACTTGTAATCGGAAGCCTTGCGCCCTGCGTGCGAGAGCTGGATCCCTGCAGCGGCGCCTTGAGAATGAATAAAACGGGCGATCCGCGCCCATGCATCCCGTTGATCGTCGTTCCACATGCCGGTGTCTTCACTCGTTATCCGGCCCTCAGGGCTTACCGCAGTCGCTTCTGCGAAGATTAGCCCGGCACCGCCGGCAGCGGTCTGCCCCAAGTTGACCAAGTGCCAATCGTGCGGGATGCCGTCATGGTCATCGACCGAGTACTGGCACATGGGTGACACCCAGATGCGGTTACGGATCGTCGTATCTCTGATCCTAAGCGGCTGGAACAACGCTGACTTCGCCACAAGGACTCTCTTTTCCGTGAAAGGGTTGGAACCACACTTGTCGTGATCAGCCGCAGCATGGTTTGATTTCGACCATCCGGCTGTGCATGCCGCACCCGTTGGAGGAAGTGCAGCAGCTGATGCGAGATGCAAGTCACAGGCAGGGCTACCTGTATTCAAAACGTTCAAGGCTTGATTGTCAAGCATTTTACTTTTAGTCCCTGTGATTCACCCATGCCTGCTGCCCCGCGTGGTTGAGCTTTTCGAGCAGGTCAATGAAGGTCTGTAGCTCTTGGGGGGACAGGGGCGACGCCCATTCCTGCTCCCGCTCGTTATGGAGAAGGAAGATGCGCTCAAATGACTTCGCACCGTCGGGAGTTAGCGCGAGTATGACGCCGCGCCGGTCCGACCGATCAGGCTCTCTGGTCATGTGCCCGGCAGCTTCCAAGGTGTTCGTGAGACTGGACACGGCAGCGCGGCTCATGCCGGACAATTTTGCGGCCTTCTTCGATTCAATTGCTCCCGACACCCAGACCGTAAAGAGGAGCCTGAAGGCCGCCCAGCTCCAGCCTGCGGGGCGATGAACCGTCGACTCAAGGTCATAAATGACTGCATTACTGACCCTATGCAGTAGTAGGACCATTTGCATTGCGCCTGGGTCAACCTGAGGTAGCCGCCGATGCGTCACGCCCACAGCGATATCGGAAAAGGATAGAAAATCACTGTGCGACACATCGGGGGGCTGCGATTCGTCGCTGATTGCGTCACTTGAGCCTGTGCCCATGCTCGGTCGTGTCCCCTGTCTGCCGGAAAGGTCTGCCATCGTGCTCTCCGTTCGGTCGATGCCCTGCGGGCGATCGCCCTATCATCAAACTTTTTACTACCTCAAGTCCAGCATGTCGTGTCAATGCGGAAGATGTTAGAGCCAAGGTCTAGCGCCACGGCCCGGAGTGGTCTATTGTCCTTCCTACAAGAAGTAAAGCCTTTTACTATTCTCAATCTGCGGGGTAGACCTAGCCTCACCCTGTTGCCACTTCTCAATTGCGAGGTCAACGATGACTACCGAAGTTCAGTCCCCCCTTCCTTCCTGGGGCCGTTCCCAGGCTTTTGTGCCGGTGCCCAATAACGCGGTTCCCGTAAACGAGTTCCATCTCGCTGACCGTTTGGCCATCCTCGACGCCTTGGCGCGTTATGCGTGGACGTACGATGAGCGGCAGATCGTGGCTTTGGGCAATTCATTCACCGAGGATGCCGTGTGGGAAGGCTCTGTCGCCGGCGAGTTCCGCATCGAACCGATTCGCGGACGCGAGGCGATCTCGTCTTGGCTTCAGGAGCACATGGCCAACCAACCGGACCAGCGCCGGCACAACATGACGAACCACGCTTTCATCTCACAGGACGCCGATTCCGCTGAGGTGACCTCCTACCTCTTGCTCACCTCTGCCAGTGGGGGAGAGGTCAAACTTGTAACGACCGGGTTCTACAAGACCAAGCTGGTTAAGGCGTCGTCGGGTGAGTGGCTCATTGAACACATCTTCGGCGGTTTTGACACACCCTTCTAGCCACGTACCCGGCATCTTCGGCGTTTTAGCCCGACCGTTTAATACACATTCGACAATGCGAGTTAGTCCCTGAGCGATCAGGGTGCGCGCCCGAGAGCGTCACCCTTCGTTGAGGCCGACAGGTCATTATGTCGCCCCAAAAATACCCAGTGAGCTGTGAGAGGCCTCCTATGGATCCCCAATCTTCATCACGTGAGGCGGCGCCGTCGGCGCTCCAAATCACGAACTTTTCCAAAACGTTCGCGGGACAGAAGGCCCTGGACGACGTTTCATTTGCCGTACCGAGGGGGAAGATCACGGCACTCTTGGGCATGAACGGCTCCGGCAAGTCAACCTTGATCAAAATACTCGCCGGCGTCTACCAGCCAGACACAGGAGGCAGACTCGAAGTAGGAGGCCAGGACGTGCCCCTGCCCCTTACTCCGGAGACCGCGCATAGGCAGGGCCTGCGATTCCTTCATCAGGACGTAGGCCTGGTCGACAGCCTGTCCATAGCTGACAACTTTGCCTTCGTGGACAGGTTTCGGGCCCCAGGCGTGCTTGGGCCCATTAATCACCGAAAGCAGTACGACCACGTCGCCGCGACTTTGGCAAAGTTCGGCGTCGAACAGCATCCTGGGACCTTGGTGGGCAAACTCAACCCCTCGCATCGGACGATGATCGGCCTCGCCCGCGCCTTTCAGGACGAGGAGGAATCAGGTGTAAAAGCCTTCGCCCGCAATGTCGTCGTTCTAGATGAACCGACAGCGTCTCTGCCCGCAAGCGAAGTCGAAACTATCCTGACGTCACTGGAGGAACTCAAGGCCAACGGTGGGACAGTTATCTATGTCAGTCACCGAACGGAAGAAGTTAAACGCCTCGCCGACCATATGGTGATTCTCCGCGACGGCAAACTCGTCGCCGACGAACCAACGGCAGAATTGGGCATCGACGACATCGTCACCCGCGTCGTAGGCAAGAAGATCGAAAGGACCCGCATACCCCGCTCCTCCGAGCGAGAAGGCAGCGTAGTGCTGTCCGCCTCCGGAGTCACAGGCGCACGGCTGCGTGGAGTGGATTTCCACGTCCGGTCCGGCGAAATTGTCGGTATAGCTGGACTAGTGGGATGCGGACGCAGCGAACTGGTACGAATCTTGGCCGGCGCCCAACTACCCACGGCTGGGACCATGCTGCTCCACGGCGAGGACTATTCGCCGAGAACTCCAGCCGACGCCATTCGCGCAGGAATCGCGAGCGTTCCCCAGGAACGCCGCCGCGAAGGAATCGTCCTACCCATGACCGTCAAAGAAAACATCACTCTGGGCCGACTTCGCTCGTTCACCCAGGGGGGCACCCTGAGCGGGAAGAAGGAGTTCGCAGGAGCACGTGACTTGGTAAATCGCTTCAGCGTCAAGCCCAACGACCTTTCCCGGGTCATCGGACTACTCTCGGGCGGCAACCAGCAAAAGGTCGTCGTAGCCCGGGCAGCAGGCTACGGAGGCGTTGCCCTGATCCTGGATGAACCCACGCAGGGCGTCGATGCCCTTGCCAAACAGGAGATAGCCAACACCATTCGGGAGCTCGCCAGCCAAGGGCTGGCAGTTGTGCTCGCATCCACAGACTTCGAAGAGTTCGTCGGACTCTGCGACCGCGTCGAAATCCTTGATCGGGGCAAAGTAGTTGCCACCGCTGAAGGCGACGACATCAACGAGGAACGGCTCGCCCTCCTGTGCGCGCGGCCAGAAAAGGCAGCCTAGGTCATGAAAATAAGTCAACCCCGCGTCGAACCGACGCCCCTGCCCCCTCAGAAGGACACCATGAGTACTACAGCACAAACCTCTTCGGTCGGGCATGCGCGCCCGAAACGCAAACTCGATCTCGGGTCGCTGGGGACGTCCTATGGGGTCATAGTGTTCCTTGTCGTAATGGTCATCGCTTTCTCCATCATGCTGCCGGCGACATTCCCGTCCGCGGATAATGCCAAAGCAATCCTCTCGGACCAGTCCATACCCGTTATCTTGGCACTGGCCGCCATCCTGCCCCTAGCTGCAGGTGAGTTCGATCTCTCGCTCGGTGCCACCCTGGGCTTTAGCGCCATCACCGCCATCTCGGTGTCGAATGCAGGTGCTCCGCTGCCGGTCGTCCTTTTGGTTTCCGTCCTCGTCGGCGCCCTTGTCGGCACTGTCAATGCCGTCCTAGTCGTCTTCGTCAAGGTAAACGCTTTTATTGCCACCCTTGCCTCAGCAACCATCCTTGGAGGTCTCAATCTCCTGGTAACTGGAAGCTCGCTGCTTGTGCTGGAGTCCGATGAGTTCGGCGCACTAACCGTGACTAAAGTAATGGACCTCCAAATCGTTCTGGCCTATGCCGTCGTCCTGGCAGTCGCTTTGTACTACGTCCTGGAAAAGACACCCTTTGGACGTTACCTCCGTGCCACTGGCATGGGACGCGATGCCGCGCGGTTGAGCGGGGTACGAGTCGACAGGTATTTGGCGGCCTCCTTCATCCTCGCGGGAGTCCTGGCCGCTCTTGCTGGCGCGCTGGTGGCTTCCCGGGGAGGAACAGCTGCACCTTCATTGGGGCCGGAATTCCTACTCCCCGCTTACGCAGCCGCCTTCCTGGGCGCAACAACAATCAAGCCCGGTTACTTCAACGTTTGGGGCACCGTCATTGGTGTCGTTCTGCTCGCCGTGGGCAGCAACGGGCTGACCTTGATGGGAGCCCAGACATGGGTAACGAACGTGTTCAACGGCGTTGCACTCATGGTTGCCGTGTCTGCTTCGGTACTTGTTGGGCGCCGCAGGAAAAAGGCCGTTTAGCAAGCAGCCATCAATCCGTATTAGCAATCAAAGAATATTCGAGAGGCAATTCAATGAAGAATACCCAACAGAGGCGCGCTGGTCTGGCCGCTTTAGGGGTCAGCGCCATTTTGGCTCTGACCGCCTGCGCTGGAGGAAGCGGATCAAGCAACCCCGGAGCTACGGGCAACGCGGATATCTCCGCCGCACAAAAGGTCGTGGAGGAAGCCCAAGCAGCTGTTACCAAGTTCGACTTTCCCACTGAAAGCGTTCAGGTTCAGAAAAATAAATTAGTCATTGGCATTCCCTGCGCTTACGCGGCAGAAGGTTGTAAGCGTGGCGTCGACGCCGTGGAAGAAGCAGCCAAATCCCTCGGCTGGCGCTACCAGATGATCGATCCGGCCGGTGACCCGGACAAGATGCGAGCGGCTGTTCGGACCGCAATTCAACTCAAGGCGGATGGGATTTTCCTTGGTGCCACTCCTCCCGCAGTTGTAAAGGCAGACGTGGCTGCAGCCCGTGCTGCCGGTATTAAAGTGGTGAATATGTACGAACCAGCACCCGCGGACTTTGCTGATGCTAACTCCACACAGGATCATATCCTCGCTGGAAAGTGGAACGCGGCCTACGTTGCCGTAGCAACGAAAGGTGCTGCGAAGGCCATCTCCATCAACGACCCCGAATTCCAATCGGTCGTGGAGTGGCACCAGGGGTTCGTGGAGGGTTTGAAAGAGGTGTGCGCTTCCTGCCAGGTGCTCAAGGAAGTCAACTTCCAGATTGCCAACCTCCAGACCCAAGTCCCCACCGACTTCCAGGCCACACTGCAGGCCAACCCCACTGCAAATGCGGTATGGACCGCCTATGACCCCGTCGCCTTGGCCATTGCACCCGTCATCAAACGCTCAGCCCAAGACGGCAAACTGACTGTCGTATCACACAACGGAGACGCAGCTGCATTAGAGGCTATCAAGGCCGGCGACCAGCCATTCCACGGCACGGTGGCTTACAACATTGAGTGGCAGACATACGCTGCGGTTGACCAGATGGTCCGGCTGTTCGACGGAAAACTTCCGGACGCCCTCAAGACCGTCTACGTGCCCGAGAAACTCATCACCAAGGATAACGTCACGACAATTCCTTGGGACGGGGACATCGATTGGAAGTCCGCGTACACCAAGCTCTGGAAGACGAGCTGATCCGACGGAAGTGACGAGCGGGGGAAGGAACTCCTTCCCCGCTCGTCACTTCCCTTTTAAGGCAACGCTAAAATGCTGGCCGGTTCCATCCAACGTAAGCATAACCAACACCTAGGAAAGGCAACCTTATGACTGACAGCGACACACTTGATACTTGTACCCCGGCATGGGCCCACGCCAAAGGATTTCTTTCGCTGGGAGCCCCAAGGGCCGTGCCAACTACTTTTCAGGAAATTGCCGACCGAGATTTGGCCCGTGAGAGCGCGCTCCGATACAGCTACGCATACGACGAGAGGCGGCTAGATGTCCTGCACGATCTTCTGACTACCGACGCCAAATTCTCCATCAGCATCAGCGGCGGTGAGGTACATGCGGAATCAGGGCGGGAAACGGTAGTCGAGTGGCTCTCGGGAATCATGAACGGCCAGGACGACCAGCGCAGGCACCTGGTGACCAACATTATTGTCGAGGACATCACAGATTCCACGGCAGTTATCGTGACTTACTTGGCAGTGTATAGCGTGAGAGAAACTGCTCAGCTTGCAACAACCGGTTTCTACCGTTTTGAACTTGCCAAAGAGGGCCCCCTTTGGCTCATATCCCATATCTTTGACGGGCTGGACCGCCCCTTCTAACAGGGACAAGCGAAGGCACAGGTCAGGCTTTATCATGCACCTCCATGACTCCACGGAAGCTGCTTAATCGCTGCGGGGATGAGACGCCGCCGAATCCAACTCAAAAGCCCGCCTCACCGCGAACTCGAATTGCGGTAAGGCGGGCTTTTCGGCTGTTATGTACTCGTGCGTCCTGCTTACTTCGGAAGGGGCAGAGAAGCCAACAATTCCCGCACAGCAATGACTTGACGCGGAACGTATTCGGCCACGGTCACGCCGACAATGTCTGCCGCCTTGGAAAGATCTGCAAAAGCCCGTATCAATGACGCACGGCTTAGTCCGTCCGGTTCCATCCCCAGACCCAGGACGATCTCTTTGCTGTCAATGACGTCGAGGTCAAGGTGGACCGCAATTTTTGAGCAGCCAGTGGCCTTCAGCCAGGCAAGCAACGAAGCGGTCCCGTCGTTGATCTGCTTGGCGCTGAAACTTTGGATCCCCCACTCTTTGGCCGTGGGTTCGTCCCATTCTGTCCAGGAATGGACGCCTGCGAGGGCTACTCTGGAAGGATCCACCGTCGCTGGCAGGGTTCCAACGATCTCTTCATCCCCATGCGACGTCAGGTGGGACAAGGCCATTGCGTGATAACCGTCGTAGGGATCGCCCGGAAGCGTGCAGTCAGCGTGCGCGTCAAACCACACAACTGCCAAGTCCTCACCGTACTTAGCGGCCAGGTGCGCGAAAGGCGCCACGCTGACGGAGCATTCGCCGCCCAGAGTCACAATCTTGTCAGGATCGGCCTCATCTATCAGGCGCACGGCGTCCTTGACTTGCGACAGCACCTGTTCTCTGGCGTAAATGCCGCCATTGGTTTCCAGGCCTTCCGTGGTTGTCGGGACGGGCACGGCAATGGTGCGGCCGGATTCCGCAGGAAGAATGTGGTTTAGGATCGCCGAACCTAAGCCGTACCCTGTCTGTCCTGCTTCCTGCGAAAGTTCAGGCGCGAGGGCAGCGACGGCGCCCGGAGTTGCGCCCTGCCATTGCGGCCAAAGGAGTCGAAGGACATCCGTTGTTGGACTGCTCTGGACATCTGATGAAATGGTCAACTGAGTGTCTTTTCTCTAGTGCTGGATGGTTGACGTTTGCAGTTCGTGCTGGCCTACTGTGTTCAGGGCGGCCCGGCGGACTACGTCCAGCTCTGCCCGGAAGTCAGTGCTGCGGGTCAGGAGCAGGTAGGAAACGCTGGACACTGCCAAGCCAACAGCGAATGCGAGGTCGGCTTTGTCCATTGCGGCGGCCACAGGGCCGACATACAGCGCCGTGCTGAAAAAGGGAATCATCGCCGCGAATCCCAAGGCATAACTGATGAGCCCGGCTCGGGACCATCGTCCATAGATTCCCCCATCAGGGCGGAGGATGTCGGTTATGGAGTACACGCCTTTGCGAACCAAGTAGTAGTCCGTAAGGTTTACTGCCGTCCAAGGGATCAGGAAGTATCCGAGAATGCTCAGGAACGCTGCGAAGGACCCGAGGATGTCCGCGGGCAGCGTGAGAGCGGCGATGATCACCGCGATACCTGCAATAACCAGTGTTACAGAGCGAAGGGCAGCCGTTGATTTGATGGGCCGGAATGCCTCCAGCGCGCTGAGGAAGGACACGGACCCACTGTAAAAGGACAACGAGCATGTGATGAGGCAGGAACCAGCTGCGATGACCATGGTCCCTGACCCAAGTCCAAAGCCGAATTCGTTGCCCATGTCGCGGATGGCCGTAATCACATCCGTCTCAGGAAAAGCCGTCGCCAAAACCGCACCAAGGCTTTCAATCCACAGCGCGGACAGCAGTGTGCCTCCAAAAACAGCACTCGAAACCGCGCGACCGCTAATGTTTGCTGGCAGATACCTGGTGTAGTCGGAAACAATGGGTGCGATAGCGATTTGGTACGTGGCAGCTGCGCCGAACTGTGCCAGAAAGGGAACCCACGCGAACGATCCCTCACTGAGCATTGACGTCAGAGGAAGGACCGCGAATGCCGCGACAGTGAGGAGCACCAGGTTTCCCAGCATAATGTAGGAGGCAAATTTCTCGACTCGCAGAAGCATCCTATAGCCAACGATAGCCAAAACGACTGCTGCTACACCCAACCCGATCTGGAACGGAGCGGTCTGATTCACCGAGACATCAACGAGTGCAGCGGCTCCTGTCTGCACGTAGAAAATGGCAAACCCAAACTGCACGATCGTCGCCGCCGCGATAGGCAGGATCGATCCACGGGATCCAAATTGCACCCGGGACTGAATCATCTGAGGGAGGCCCATCTTCGGGCCCTGTGCCCCATGAAATGCCTGGAACATCGTACCGAAGACGCTGCCAAGAAACAGTGCAAGGAGCGTCCACGACAAGCCCAGTCCGTAGAGTGGTCCGACAGCCCCGGTAAAGAGCGTGATTAAGGTGGCATTGACCATGAACCAGAACTGGAGTTGGTGCCGGACAGTGCCGTGCCGTGCGTTCTGGGGAACGTAGTCGAATGAGCGAGACTCGACCACTTCGTCGTGTTGCATATGGCCTCCTTTGGATTTTTGTGTGTGTGGTGCCTCCAATTTAGGGAGTACGGCGGGCTAGCAACGGGCAATATCGGCATCGGCCTTCCGGCATTTTCGGCACAACCGCTATGCCAACTTGATTCCTGATTCCTTAATCACTCATTTTTCGTATACGATTGGACAATGCGCCAATCAGCAGCTATGAGTGCAGGAGCGTGGGAAGCTCTCTGTGTTGCGAAGTTTCAATCATGTCAAGTCGACTGGGTATCGCCTTCCTTCGAGGCCGCCCTCATGTCTTCCACTCGCCTGCCAAATATGTCTCTGGCCAGGTTGGGCAGTAGTGGCTTTGGAGTGTCCAGAACGTTGGCTCATACCCGAAACGCTGATGCGGATGATTTCATGCTTGTCCTTCATCACTCCTCCCAGCACGGCAAGTTGGAACATAACGGTGTCAGAAGTGTTCTGCAGACTAAGGGCGCAGTCCTGATAGACACGACCCGGCCGTACAGCTTTGATTTCAGCGGGCCAGTTGAACAGACGGTTGTTAAGCTGCCTCGACCTGCCGCAGTTCTACTGGCAAAGAATGCGGGACACTCCGTCGGGATTGCTGGCAGTGCAAGCCTGCGTGTCCTTGCCACTGTTCTCCGCGAGTTGGAACAGATTGATTCGGAATTGGCCGCCGGCTTGGACGTCTCCGGTTCTGCCGCCGCCATGTCGGAAACCGCAAGGGAAGCTGATGTGCTGGTTAATTCGGCGGTCGAATTGGTGACATCGGCGTTTGCTCGGCTTGGGCAGACGCGGCCGAACGTAGGCCATGAAGCCCTACTTAGGAGTGCGCAGGACTTTGTCCGGGCAAGACTGTGGGATCCAAGTCTGGGGCCGGAGGCGATTGCGAGTCATATTGGTTGTTCGACTCGGTTTGTGTCGCAGCTGTTTTCAGAGCGGGGTACTTCGCCCGCTGCCTATGTCAGGGACACAAGGCTGGGGAAGGCCCAGGATCTCTTGCTCTCACCCGAACGGCAGAACACTGCAATTTTCGATATAGCACTACGCGTGGGCTTTGTTGATGCCACGACGTTCGCCCGGGCATTCCGACGCAGGTACGGCATTACGCCCTCAGAATTCCGCAGGGAGGGGTAACCTGCCGGTGGCCGGCTTACCCTGAGTCGGGGCTTCGCCGTGCGAACTTTTGCCGTGCTCACGAACCTGCCCTGGGGCTGTCCCGAACTCGCGATGGAAAGCGCGGTTGAGAGTCGTGTAATTGATGTACCCCCAACGGGCCGCGATCTCGGCAGCAGTTAGCCACACCAGCCCGGGGTTTGTGAGATCTGCATAGATCCGCTCGAGTCGGGCCCGACGGATGAAGGCTCCTGGGCTCGAGTCGGGAGCGAAGAGCGTCGCCAAGTGTCGAGATGAGATTCCATGCGCCTTGGCCACCGAGTCGACGCTCAGGCGGGGGTCACCAAGGTTTCGATAGATGAACTCTTGCACGAGGCGTCGTTGCCCGCCTTGTGCGGACAGTGCCACGGAACCCCCCGCCGTTGCCCTAAACCTCGACAGCGCCGCCCCAAGAAGGTCAACTGCCGCAGCGGCAGCCCCCTCGGCCTCAGAGCCGAGGTCGTCAGAGGCAACCATTTCGGCCGCCAGTCCTACAAGGCTCCTTAGCGCCAGCGATTCCGGTGGGATGAGTTTTGTTCGGGCCTCACGGATGCTGCCGCCGACGGCGAGCACTGCTGTGGAGGGCAGAAGTAGGACCAGTTGATGAGAGCCGTTGCTCATTTTCAGTTCGTAAGGCGTGCTCGGGTCGGCCAAAGCGGCGGCGCCGTTGGTGAGCAGAACCTCACGGTCACCTTGGCGCATCACAGCCCTGCCGGAATGCTGGACGAGAACTAGAACATGGTCGGATGTGTCTTCGCGGACAAGGCGTTCTGTCCTTCGTAAATGGTTGGCGTTCACGTGGACCTCGGAGACAGTCAATCCACGCGGAAGTTCCAGCGTTTTGATGGTGCCGGCGAACTCAGGCCGCACACCCTGAACGATTAGAGGGAAGAGGGTCTGACTTACCTGTTGTTCCCACTCTTCACGATGTGTGATGCGGGCTTGCTCCATAGCAAAAGTCTAACGACAATACCCCGTAACGTACCCCAGATGTCTCTCTTGCCTTTTTCTGAACTGCTCTTGCCGTTATCGGAACCGGGACGTCGTTGGAGAGAGATGCAGGTCACACTTGCCTGAAACCCTCCTTTCGGCAGCAAAGGTCAGCACCGTGCACACCATAGTTATCGACATTCCCAGCCATGCTGACGCTAACCGCGATCAGTTCGACCCTGCATATTCGAGCTTATGCGAATGCCTTACGTCCGTCCTACCGCTGCTCACGGCATCGGAAGTCCATACGAAGCCCGACCAAACCGGGCGTCTCGTTTGCTCGCTGCAGCTCAATTTCGAGTCTGAGCGCCACTGGGCGCTTGCGCAGGTCTCGAGCGAATGGGTTCAGCTGGTCGACGCTACCTCGCGACTGCTCGATTGGGACTCTGCTAGGACTCGAGCAGCCACATTTTGCTCGATCACTCCAGTGGGGCCAAATGAACGTTCAACTGCATCGGTCCATTAGTCGCGCCTGTTGACCCATTCTGACTGTGCGACCCTACCTACCTTGCCCAAGAGGTTTATCAATTGGTCAAGATCGGCAGGAGATAAATCTGCAGCCCACTTCACTTCCTGCGCTCTGTGCGCTTCAAACGTATCTTGGAAGGTCAGGCGTCCTTTGTCCGTTAAGGAGAGGAGGGTCTTACGCTTGTCCAACTTGTCGGCGCTTCTCCGAATGAGACCGACATTTTCAAGAGTGTTCGTCAGGCTCGATACCGCGGCCCGACTCATCCCTGTGCGAGCTGCAGCGACTCGGGATTCCACTTCGCCTCCTGCCCAAAGGGTGAACATCAAGAGGAATGCTGGCCAGCTTAGCCCTCGCGGCCGGTGGGCGGTCGACTCAAGGTCGTAGGTCAACAGATTCGTGACACGGTCCAGGAGCAGAACAAAGTGCATGACTTTTGTATCTGCGGTCGGGATATCCTCTTTGGCGCGCTGCACGGCAAAGTCAATCGCCTCAAGCGAATCAACAGGTTCTATACCCGCACTACCCATAAGGGAACCCTAGCACCCGCCAGTGAATCAGAAACACGAGCCCGGCGGTCCAGCGCGGCGTACCACAGCATTGGCCCCGGGTTCAGTGATGGCAGGCGCAAGGAACTTAGTCAGAATTCCTCGCCTATCGGATTCTCCCTCTGAGCGAGAACTAGTCCCGGCTCACTGGGCTCCTCCAAGCAACTAAACCTTCAGCCCGTATGAACAACTTTCGCCCTTCACCAGCTGCCAGATGCAGCCAGAGAACGGCGCCGTCCTCTGTGACTGTGTCGACGCTGCCAGACACCTCATGTCCGTACTCGGGCAGAATACAGACGTTTTCTCCCGTCGTTAGCGTGGTCCAGTCCCGAACGCATTCGGCACCTAATGGAGGTAGAAACCTCAGTTTCTTCTGCACCGTTGACTCTCCCAGGGATCTTATTAGCGGACGGCCACGAGCCACGAGAGCCTCCTAGATCCGCTCGCCCGCCAAGACGGGGAGGCCGCACCAACTTCTACAACAGCCTTAAAAGCGGCACCGGCACAAGCTTCGGTAAGGAGGAGTCGACGCTTGGTCCTCCACCTAATAGCCTGTGGCATGCCGGAAACTCGTTCCATTTTTGTTAATCGGCGTAGGGGTCTGCGATGCCGATGTATTGGGTGGTGGTGTATTCGGCGATGCCTTCTGATCCGCCTTCGCGGCCGAGGCCTGATTGTTTGACTCCGCCGAAGGGTGCTGCGGCGTTGGAGATGACGCCTGCGTTGAACCCGACCATGCCGAACTCGATCTGTTCGGCCACACGAAGGAGCCGGTTGAAGTCGCGGCTGTAGAGGTAGGACGCGAGCCCGTATTCGGAAGCGTTCGCCAGTTTGATGGCGTCGTCTTCGGTGGTGAAGGTGGTGATGGGGGCGACGGGTCCGAAAATTTCCTGGCCGAGGATTTCGGCGTCGTTGGGCACGCCGCCGAGGACGGTGGGCTGATAGAAATATCCGGGCCCGTCGACGGGCCCTCCGCCGGTGACGGCCGTGGCTCCGGCGTCGACGGCGGCCGTCACCAATGCGTGCACGTCGTCGCGGGCTCCGGCATCGATCAGGGGACCTACCTGGGTGGCGGGGTCAGTGCCACGTCCGGTGGTCAGGGCTCCCATGGCGGCAGCGAACTTCCGGGTGAACTCCTGTGCCACGGACTCGTGGACTAGGAAGCGGTTCGCGGCAGTGCAGGCTTCGCCCATGTTCCTCATCTTGGCCGCCATGGCGCCCATGACGGCTGCATCGAGGTCGGCGTCTTCGAACACGATGAAGGGGGCGTTGCCGCCGAGCTCCATCGAGGTTCGCAGCACGTTCTCCGCGGCGTCGGCCATGAGCCGTCTGCCGACCGGGGTGGAGCCGGTGAAGGAAACCTTGCGGAGGCGGGAGTCTCTCAGCAGCGGCCCGGAGATCCCCGAGGCCGAGGCGGAAGAAACGACGTTGAGAACGCCGGCGGGCAGACCGGCTTCGAGCATGGTCTGCGCGAAGTACTGGGCGGTGAGCGGGGTGAGTTTGGCGGGTTTGAGGACCATGGTGCACCCGGCGGCGATAGCGGGGGCGACTTTCCGGGTGGCCATGGCGAGGGGGAAGTTCCAAGGGGTGATGAGCAGGCAAGGGCCTACAGGTTTGTGCTGGACCAGGATCTTGTTCTTGCCCTCTGGGGTGGTGAGGAAGCGGCCGTAGTCGCGGACTGTTTCCTCGGAGAACCAGCGCAGAAATTCGGCCCCGTATGAGACTTCACCGCGGGCCTCAGCGAGTGGCTTACCCATTTCCAGTGTCATGAGGAGGGCGAAGTCCTCAGCCCGTGCGGTGACCAAGTCAAAGGCGCGGCGGAGGATCTCGGCCCGCACCCGGGGCGCTGTCCGGGCCCAGGACGTCTGCGCGCGGTCTGCGGCATCCAGCGCGGCGACTGCATCGTCGCTCGTGGCCGAGGCGAGGGTGGTGAGGACCTTCCCGGTGGCGGGGTCGTGCACGTCGAATGTGCCGCCGTCCGATGCATCACGCCACTGGCCATCGATTAGCAGGCCGGTAGGGACGGACACAAGCAGGGCGGCCTCACGCTCCGATGAAGCGGCAGGGAAGGTATTAGACGAAGTGGTCATGCGGCGTGTCTCCTCAAAAGGTATGGGGCAAGTTATTGAGCCTGCAGGAGTCAAAAGTTGCGACAGGCCCAACCACCGGGGTTTAGTAGCTGGCTGGGGTCTCACGGCCGGTGGGTCTGATGTATTCGGCGGCGAGGGCTTCGGAGCCTCTAGCGAGGAGGGCGACGTCGGCGCCGACCAAGATGAATTCAGCGCCGTTGTCGAGGTAATGGCGTGCGGTGTCGGGGTTGAAGGCGTTGACACCGGCGGGTTTCCCTGCCGTTTTCGCGGAAGTGAGGCAGTGTTCGACGGCGGAGCGCACCTCAGGGCGTTCTTGCTGTCCCAGGAGCCCCATGGACGCGGCGAGGTCGGACGGGCCGACGAAGACGGCGTCAACCCCTTCCACCTTCAGGATGTCCGCGACGGCATCCACGGCCGAGGTCGACTCGATCTGGACGGTGACGCTGATGGTCTCGCTGGCCCGGGCCAGGTAGTCCGGCACCCGGTTCCAGCGTGCTGCCCGAGCCAGCGCGGAGCCTACCCCTCGGACACCTTGCGGTGGGTAACGGGTGGCGGCCACCGCTGCTTCCGCATCGGCGACGGAGTTCACCATGGGGATGAGCAGGTTTTGCACGCCGAGGTCCAGGTACTGCTTGATGACCACGGTGTCGTTGACGGGCGGGCGGACTAAGGTGTGGGCCGGGTAGCCGTGGATTGCCTGAAGCTGGGCGAGGACGGATTCGAGGCCATTGGGGCTATGCTCGGCGTCGATCAGGAGCCAGTCCAGCCCGGCTCCGGCACAGAGTTCGGCGATCAGTGGGCTGCCGGAGCATACCCACATCCCCGCCAGCGGCCGGTCGGCGGCGGCGAGGGCCTCGCGGAAGGTGTCTTCTACTCGAATCGGCATGTGACACTCCCTAGAGGTCCGTAGTTGGCATGGACGGTGTCGCCCTTGTAGACCCACATTGGTCGGGTGAACGATCCGGCGAGGATGATGTCTCCGGCCTTCAATGAGTCGCCGTGAGCGGCGATCTTGTTGGTCAACCAGTGCACTCCGTTGGCCGGGTGGTCTAGCACACCGGCTGCGACGCCGGTCTCTTCCACGGTCTGGTTTTTGTACAGGATGGCGGACACCCAGCGCAGATCCACGGCGTCGGGCTTCACCGGGTTGCCGCCGATAACCATGGCGCCCATCGCGGCATTGTCGGAGATGGTGTCAACGATGGTCCGGCCCTCCATTTCAATCCTGGAGTCCAGGATTTCGAGGGCCGGAACCACGTAGTCGGTGGCGTTGAGGACGTCGAAAATGGTGCAACCGGGCCCCTTGAGGCCGGACTTCAACACAAAGGCCAGTTCCACCTCAACCCGTGGGTGGGTGTACTTGTCCCATTCCACGGAGCAGCCGGTTTCCAAGACCATGTCATCGAAGATGGCCCCGTAGTCCGGTTCGGTGATGCCCGTGGCATCCTGCATGGCCTTGGACGTGAGGCCGATCTTCCGCCCCACCAGGGTCCGGCCGGCCTCCTCATTCCGGCGCCGCCACAGCTGCTGCACCGCGTAGGAGTCCTCCACCGTCATGTGCGGGTAACGGGCGGTCAGCCGCCGAACCGGGGTCCGGCTCCGGCTGGCTTCCAGCAGTTCGTCGGCGATGGCCTCAATCGTCTTCGGCTCAAGCATTCACGCGCTCCTCAGATGTGCTAGTCGTTCAGTTGTGAGGGCAGCCGGTCCCGCTGTTGCGGTACAGAACCGGCTGCCCGGTCGGTGCTAGAGCTGGGCGCCGAGCTTGAATCCTTCAGCTTCTGCGTCTTCGCCAGGCTTGCGGGTGTAGGAGAAGCCGTCGGCGCCGACAGTGACGGCCATTTCGGAGGCGTCGGTGCGTTCGATAACAGGTTGGGGGTTGCCGTCGAGGTCCAGGACCAGGGAGGCTTCGGTGTACCAGGACGGGACTACGGGGTTGCCCCACCAGTCGCGGCGCTGGTTGTCGTGGACGTCCCAGGTGACGGTGGGGTTGTCCGGGTCGCCGGTGTAGTAGTCCTGGGTGTAGATCTCGATGCGGTGGCCGTCCGGGTCCAGGATGTAGAGGTAGAACGCGTTGGACACGCCATGGCGTCCAGGGCCGCGTTCGATGCGGTCGGAGATGCGCAGGGCGCCCATTTTGTCGCAGATCTGGATGATGTTGTGCTTCTCGTGCGTTGCGAAGGCAACGTGGTGCATCCGGGGTCCGTTGCCTCCGGTCAGGGCGGTATCGTGCACCGTCTGCTTGCGGTGCATCCACGCCGCGTACGTGACGCCGTCGGAGTCCTTGATGTCTTCGGAGACGCGGAAGCCGAGGTCTTCGAGGTATTTGCGGCCGCGGGGGACGTCCGGGGTGACCTGGTTGAAGTGGTCCAGGCGGACCAGTTCGCCGGCGGAGTAGAGGTCGTAGCGCTGGGTGAGGCGTTCTACGTGCTCTACGTCGTAGAAGAACTCGTACGGGAAGCCCAGCGGGTCTTCCACGCGGACGGAGTCGCCCACGCCTTTGGTGAAGCCTTCCTTGCGGCGCTCCACCCGGCAGCCCAGCTCGCGGTAGTAGGCCTCGGCGGCATCAACCTCGGCCGGGGACTTCACCCGGTAGGCGAAGGCAGCAACGGCGGCGATGGGTCCCTTGCGGAGGACCAGGTTGTGGTGGATGAACTCCTCGAAGGAGCGAAGGTAGATGGTGTTCTCATCTTCCTCGGTGACGTGCAGGCCCAGGAGGTCAACGTAGAACGCGCGGGACTTGGCGAGGTCCGTGACCACGATTTCCATGTAGGCGCAGCGGACGATGTCCGGAGCAGAAACCGTGGGGGTGGGAATGAAGTTGGTCATGATGGTCTCTCTTCTTTGAAAGGGGCTTTGGGGGAGGGGTTAGCTGTCGCTGGTTTCTGCGGCGTCTTCGACGTTGCCGAACTTGGGCGAGTGGGCCTCGTTGAGGGTGATCTGCACCGACTGCTGGGTGGTGTAGAAATCAACCGAGCGGTAGCCGCCCTCCCGTCCCAGCCCGGACGCCTTCACGCCGCCGAAGGGGGTGCGCAGGTCACGAACGTTGTTCGAGTTCAGCCACACCATGCCGGACTCGATGGCGTGTGCGAAGTTGTGGGCGCGCTTCAAGTTCGTGGTCCAAACATAGGCGGCGAGGCCGTACTTGGTGTTGTTGGCGAGCTCGAGGGCCTCTTCGTCGGTGTCGAAGGGGGTGATCGCGACGACAGGTCCGAAGATTTCTTCCTGGAAGATCCGGGCGTCGGGGGCGACGTCGGCGAACACCGTGGGTGCGACGTAGTTGCCCGTGGGGAATCCCTCGGCGCGTCCGCCGCCAGCCAGCAGCCGGCCCTCGGTCTTGCCGATTTCGACATAGCTCATGACCTTGTCGAAGTGGTTCGGGTGCACGAGTGAGCCGACTTCGGTTGCGGGATCGCTCGGGAGGCCCACCTTGATGTTCTTCGCGCGCTCGGCGAAGCGGGTCACGAAGTCGTCGTAGATGTCGCGCTGCACGAGCACCCGGGACCCGGCGGTGCAACGTTCACCGTTCAGGCTGAAGACACCGAAGACGGTGGCGTCGAGGGCGGCGTCGATGTCGGCGTCGGCAAAGACGACGGCCGGGCTCTTACCGCCAAGCTCGAGCGAGAGGCTCTTGAACTGGGGGGCAGCTGCGGTTGAGATGGTGGCGCCGGTTGAACTGTCACCGGTAAAGGAGACGATCGGCACGTCCGGGTGTTTCACAAGGTAGTCGCCCGCAACGCCGCCAGATCCGAAGATCAGGTTGAAGACACCGTCAGGCAGGCCTGCCTCTCGGAAGATCTCGGGCCACAGCACGGCGGAGAGCGGGGTGTAGCTGGCGGGCTTCATAACCACGGTGTTACCCGTTGCGATGGCCGGAGCGAGTTTCCACGACTCCTGCATGAACGGAACGTTCCATGGCGTGATGAGGGCGGCGACGCCGATCGGCTTACGGTTCACGTAATTGATCTGGCGGCCGGGGACCTTAAACGCGTTGTCCTCGTGTCCCACGATCAAGTCCGCGAAGAAGCGGAAGTTCTCTGCGGCGCGGCGGGCCTGCCCCTTGGCCTGGGTGATGGGAAGGCCGGAGTCGTAGCTCTCGAGGAGGGCGAGTTCGTCGTCGCGTGATTCGACGATATCGGCGATCTTGTGCAGCACGCGTGAGCGTTCGCGCGGCAGCATCTTCGACCACGTGCCCTCCTTGAAGGCGCGCTTGGCGGCGGCTACGGCGAGGTCTACGTCTTCCGGCTGGGCTGAGGCGACGGTGGCGTAGTTCTCGTTGGAGACCGGCTCCTGCACATCGAAAGTCTTGCCGCTTACGGAATCAACAAAGTTACCGTCGATGAAGTGCTGAAGATGCGTGGGCAGGTTTGCCGGACTGTGGTGCTGGATGGTTTCGGCTGAGGTCGTCATCGTTGAGTTCCTGACTGTGATGTGGGTGTTAGTTGCTTTGGGCGAGGTAGGCGTCGAGAGTGGCGGAGCGGTGGAGCCTGGCGGCTCTTTCGATGGTGTCGGCGTCTGCTCCGGATTCGATGAGTTTCAGGAGTGCTTCGTGCTCGTCCACTGAGTTGTGAGCGCGGCCGGGGACGAACCGGAAGGTTGAGGACCGGATGGACGCCAGCCGGTTCCAGCCGCGGTGGACCAGGTCAAGGATGTGCGGATTGGGGCAGTGTTCAAACAGGACGCTGTGGAAGTCCTGGTTCAGCGCAGTGAAACGCACGGGGTCGAAATGCTCCAGGCATTCACGCATCTCTTCGTTCACAGCACGCGCCCGGGCAATGGCTACCGAGTCAATCAGCGGAGCGGACAACGCCGTCGCCGCGCCTTCCACGATGCTCAGCGTTTGCATCGTATAGAGGTACTCGGTGGGGTCGATCCCGGACACCGTGGCGCCCACGTTCCGCTCGAACTTCACCAGCCCTTCGGCTTCCAAGCGGCGGATCGCTTCGCGAACAGGGACCACGCTGAAGCCCAGGTCCTCGGCGATCTTGGCCAGCACCAGCCGGTAGCCCGGAGTATAGGTGCCCTCGACGATCCTCGCCTTCACAGCGGCATACGCCTGTTGGGACTTGCTTTCGACGGCGGTACTTCCGACGGCGGTTTCAGTCACTGTGAGCTCCTTGCCGGCTCTGCCACGCGCTAAAGCGTGCCTGCCATTCTTTGTTCATGGGATACAGCCCGTCAACGCTGTTGCCTTCCTGCACCATCTGGAAGATGAAAGTTTCTTCCTTTTCCTGGGCGATGCTGTCGTCCACCAGCTCTTCGGCGATGGCCGGCGGTATCACCAGGATGCCGTCGGAGTCGGCCACGATGATGTCCCCGGGCTGCACGGTGGCTCCGCCGCAGGCGATGGTGATGTCCGTATCCCACGGAATGTGCCTGCGTCCGAGGACTGCGGGGTGGGGGTTGGCGAAGTAGGTGGGCATTTCCAGGTCGGCCACGGCCGAGTAGTCGCGGACGCCGCCGTCGGTGATGATGGCCGCGGCTCCTCGGACCTGGGCACGCAGCGCGAGGATGTCTCCCACGGTGCCGGTGCCTTTCTCGCCGCGGGCTTCCATGACCAGGATTTCGCCTTCGTTCACGGAGTCGATGGCCCGCTTTTGAGCGTTGAAGCCGCCGCCGTGGGTCTTGAACAGGTCCTCGCGGTTGGGAACATAACGCAGGGTACGGGCCAGGCCCACCACCTTGCGGTCAGGGCGGGTGGCCTGCAATCCATCGATGCTCACGTTGTTCAGTCCGCGCTTACGGAGCTGGGAAGAGAGGGTGGCTGTGGCGACGGATTCCAGTTTCGCCTTCAATTCCGGCGTCAGCACACTCGCAGCCGCCGGTTCCGAAGCCTCCAGCCCTGCCGCTTCCCGCGAGCCGTACGCTTCTTCCCGCTGGGTGTCATCGGTCTTGGGCATGGCGCCGAAGTCCGCGAACGGCGTCGTGCCTTCCGTTACTTTGGTGGCCAGGCGGCCGCTGCTGAAGCCGCCGCCGGTGACCTCAATTTCGACGACGTCGTCAGGCTTGGCAACGGAGGCGCCGGCCGGGGTGCCGGTGAGGATGATGTCGCCTTCTTCGAGGGTGAGCAGTTGGGAGAGGTCCGCGACGAGCTGGGCGAACGGGAAGAGCAGGTCTTCGGTGGTGTCGTCCTGGACGAGTTCGCCGTTATGCCAGGTGCGGATCCGCAGCTGGGTGGGGTCAACGGCGTCGGCCGGAATAAGCGCGGGTCCAACGGGAGTGAAACCGTCGCCGCCCTTGGACCGGACGTTGGAGCCCTTGTCTGCGTAGCGGAGATCGTAGACGCCGAGGTCGTTGGACGCCGTGACCCATTCGACGTGGCTCCAGGCGTTCTCAAGACTGACGCGGCGGGCGGACTTGCCGATGACCAAGGCGATCTCTCCCTCGTAGCCCAAAAGTTCGCAACCTGCGGGGCGTTCGACAGTCTTCTCCGTCAGGGAAAGCGACGACGACGGCTTGAGGAAGTAGGACGGCTGCGCCGGAGTTCGTCCCCGCTGGGCAGCACGGCTTGGGTAGTTGATGTGCACCGCGATCACCTTACGTGCCGCAGCCAGCGTGTCGCCGTTGACCTGCTCCAAATTCATCTCCTTCATCAAGTACGAAATCGTATACGACCCACTATGGAGGGCGGTTGTCAATACGTCAACCCTCCGAAGGGCTTCTTGCTGAGGGAGCCAAGAGTGTCGTAAAGTATTTTATTATAAAACCTTTTACTAAGCTCTGATTTTGACGAGCGAACATTTTTTGGCCAAAGAGCCACACAACGAAGTGAGGGATTCCCGTGCAGTTTCACCATCACGGTTACGTATCCGGAGACCCGCGGGTAAAGCCTGCGGCAGGGGTCGGGCTCAGCCGACCTGAGGAGCTCCCGGACGAGGTTGACGTCCTGGTCGTTGGCACAGGGCCAGCGGGAATGCTGGCTGCGGCGCAGCTTTCAATGTTCCCTAATGTCACCACGCGGATTATCGAGCGCCGTCCGGGTCGGCTTGCCATTGGGCAGGCAGACGGCATCCAAGCCCGTAGTGTGGAGACATTTAAGGCTTTCGGTTTCGCTGAGCGGATTACCGCTGAGGCCTATGCCATCACAGAGATGGCGTTTTGGAAGCCCGACGTCGCAAATCCGTCGCGCATTGTGCGGACTGCAAGGACTCCGGACGATCCAGCGGGAATCAGCGAGTTCCCGCACCTCATCGTCAACCAGGCTCGGGTCTTGGACTATTTCGCGGAATACATGGCGAATGCTCCGAGCCGTATGAAGCCCGACTACGGCTACGAGTTCCTTGGCCTGGAAGTGGGGGAGGGGGAGTACCCCGTCACAGCCACCCTGCTTCACACCGCTGGCCCTAAAGAGGGCCAGCGGCGCGTGGTCAAGGCCAAGTACGTTGTTGGGGCCGATGGCGCGCGGAGCAAAGTGCGGCAGGCAATCGGCTGCACCCTCTCAGGAGATGCGGCTAACCACGCCTGGGGCGTTATGGATGCGCTGGCCGTCACGGACTTCCCGGATATCCGCACTAAGTGTGCCATCCAGTCCGGCTCAGGTGGCAGCATCCTCCTGATCCCGCGGGAAGGCGGCCACCTGTTCCGCATGTACGTGGACCTCGGCGAAGTGGACCCTAACGATAACGGTGCCGTACGCAACACCAGCATCGAGCAGATCATCGAAAAGGCGAATGAGATCCTCCACCCCTACACCCTCGATGTACGGAACGTGGCGTGGCACAGCGTTTACGAGGTGGGGCACCGGCTGACGGACCGGTTCGACGACGTTCTCCCGGAGGACCGCGACACGATGACGCCCCGCGTGTTCATCACCGGCGACGCCTGCCACACACACAGCGCCAAGGCCGGCCAGGGCATGAACGTCTCCATGCAAGACGGATTCAATATCGCCTGGAAGCTCGGGCACGTACTCGAAGGCCGCAGCCCCGAAAACCTGCTTGCCACCTACTCGGCGGAGCGCCAAGTGGTGGCGAAGAACCTCATTGACTTCGACAAGGAATGGTCCACCATGATGGCCAAAAGGCCCGAGGAGTTCGAAAACCCCTCGGACCTCGAGGACTTCTACGTGCGCACCGCCGAGTTCCCCGCCGGGTTCATGACCGAATACGCGCCATCCATGTTGGTGGCCCCCGCCAAGCACCAAGCCTTGGCCACGGGCTTCCCGGTGGGCAAGCGCTTCAAATCAGCCCCCGTGGTGCGCGTGGCCGACACCAACCCAATTCAGCTCGGTCACCACGCCACCGCAGACGGCCGCTGGCGGATCTACGTTTTTGCAGGTCCTGCCCTCCCGGGCGCTGACACGGCAACTAAAAGATTTGCCGAGTGGATTGCGAACTCACCAGAGTCCCCTCTGGCCGCAACGCCGTCGGAAGCTGATCCCGACGCCTGGTTCGACGTGAAAGTGATCTACCAGGAGGATCACCACACCATCGACATCGGCACTGTGCCCAGCATCTTCACACCACAAGTGGGGCCATTCAAACTGACCGATAACGAGAAGGTGTACGCCACCGATCCCGCCTTTGACATTTTTGAGGAGCGTGGCCTAGACCGCGGCGGCGTTGTGGTAGTCGTCCGACCTGATCAGTACGTGGCCAACGTCCTACCGCTAACCGCCACGGCCGAACTCGCGGAGTTCTTCGCACCGCTCATGAAACCCACGCCGACCACCATTCCGTCTGCTGCCGCCGCGGGAACGCCCACCGAGCGGGTGTCGCTTGTTGGTAACGGAGCCTTATGACGAGGCGTGCCAATACTACGCCCCGGCAGACCGCGTTCAACCGTCAGCGTCGCGCGAAAAAATGTTCAAAAATCACTCTGCGTGCCGCATTGCGATGCGGGCACGTTGATTAGGAGCCAGCATGACGAAGTACTTGCTCTGGTATGCGGCGGTGCCAGGGAAACAGGCCGAACTGCAGGAGTGGTTGAATACAAGGTTTGCGGACGCCGTCCTTCACAGCACATCAGGAGTGGCCAGCTTTCGAGTCAACTTGGCCCTCCCGGAACCCGACTGCAGCGAACGTTTCCCTACCAGCGAGACCGACGTTGCCGCAATTGTTGAAGTGACGTACGCCAGCGACGGGAAGGTGAAGCTGTCTTGGTTGAACCAACTCGTGCGCAGAGCACTTATCCAGTTCTGTCACGTTTACGAAGTCGAGGACTGTCAGGTCCTCGATACGTCCGCACGAAAACCGCGCCTTCCCTCCAGGGGCTACCAGTTGATACAGGGCTTCTCCTATTCTGCTGAAACCCCGGTTGGGGATATTCGACCCAGTTGGAGGAGCCATCGGGCCCCGGTGGATGGCGACCATGACGAGTCGACTAGAAGTATTCGGATACGACGGGCAGTAACGTCGGGTGCTCCGGAACTCCAGTTCGTGTCAGTAATAGGCTTTCCCTCTTTTGAGGGCCTGGGAGACCTTGCCGCAGAATCCGTTATGGGCAAAGAGGTAATCAAGACGGCCATGCCCACTCCTGTGCGCGGGGGAACCCAACAGATTTTTGCGAGTTTGGCAAGGGAGTTCGTCTTTCTATCTGACGGTGAACGCGTGGAAGCTGAGCCATGGACAATGTGGCCACTGCCATGACCGAAGCGAACAAGCGTACGTTTAGGTCGGGTAACCGCTAGCAGCCGTCTTGAAGTCCCGCCCAAGTGTCAATGTTGAAGCGGCGGGGGGCCTCAAGAACCTCAGTAGGGGTTTGCCATGACTGAAGTGGTTTTCCGCATGAACTGCGCTGAGGAACTTGCGGCCGCTCCGGGTCAGCTCTCAACGCGCGCATCTCCGGTATCAGCTAAGCAAGCAGCCCTGTTGATCGGCTCTGGTTCACCACGTTTACGGGTCCCGGTGAGACCTCAGACGCTCACCGACAACGAGAAGCTGGCACCGGGGGCGACGTCCTCAAGGGCAGAGGCTTCACCCGCTACGGTGATGGCTACAGCGAGATCGTTTGCCTCGAAGAGGGGGACTTAGTCTTCGTGCCACCGTTCATACCGCACCTCGAAGGAAAAGCTAGGAAGACCGAGGAGTTGATCTGGATGACCACTCGCAACCCGGACTACATTGTTGTTACTTGAGGGATCAAGAGATCGCGGAACTCGGAATCGCCTACCATTCCCGACCTGCGGGATCACTTGGGCCGCGGGAACCACAAAGGGCGGAGACCAGAAGGCAGCTTGCCCTTTTGAAGGTGGAGGAACGCTCAGAAGGGCCGCGGCAAGCACAGGTGTTTCTCGCCGATGTTGTCCCGCGTCGTCTCATCGGTCAAGTGAGAATGCGTACAGCCGGGTGTCACGGAAGTAGCTGACCACCCCCGCGAAGCACTGGCACTCGCCAAGGCGTGAAATTACACGCTGCTGACCAGCACACACCCGACATATAAGCAAAGGAGGCCAGCCATGGCCGGTATGAATTTCGAGGACTTCACCGTTGGCGGCTTCGTCAACGCAAAGTAACCCGCGCAGTCACAGAGACGGGCAACATCCTGATCACGACGCTAAACGTGAACGTCCAGCCCCTGCACCTGGACGCCGAGTTCTCCAGGAACGGCTTAATCGGGCGCCAGATCTTCAACAGCATCTTCACTCTCGGCCACGTCACCGGTATTCCTGTTCAAGACGCCACATTGGGGACCAATCAAGCCGTCCTGGTGGCCTCCGATCAGATTGACATAGCCGACACCCTGCGCGTTGAGACCCGGGCTCTGGACTAGCGCGAATCCGAATGACGCACTGCCCCGGGCATCGCAGGCATTGAGCGCTGCGGCTATAACCACCTGGTGTGGACGGTGCGCCGGACCGCGCTGATAAAGCGCCGCGCCAGCCAGCCTCCCCGAGGGGACTTCCACAGCGGGCGCATAGCCAAGGTGTGGAGGCAATGACCAAACTAATGGCAAAGTACGGCGCCTTGACCGCACCTTCGTTACCGGATGGCCCTGTGGCGGACCGGCGGCCGCCAAACCAAGTGCGCCGCCACCTATAACGGTGGCATCGCCACTCCGATTACCGCAGAACCCATCGCGGTACCGGAGGCAAGATCCCGTTCAGCCGCATTCACGACCCCAACGGGACTTTCACTTTGGGCCCCTGTATAGCGAAGTTTCGGATTTAGCACACCTGTTTTTGGCTCAAGTCGGCCGCCTTAGTCGCCCGAAATCAGGATAAATGGCGACCGGTCGCTCAACGTCCTGGCGCTCCACTGAGCGACATCAGGCCAGCCCCGCTTTCCACGTTCTACCAAATCCACACACATGTCGATGACCTCTTGTGGTTGTTCGAACCAGTACATGGCGGTGACATCGTAGGGGTAGGAGCTGGGCTGAGATGGCTCGGCGACGGGGACCAAGCGTCGAGCGTCCAGTGCCGCAAAGGTGTCGCTGTGCCACCGCAAATGTCCTTCATACCATTCAGAGAAGCTCGGCTGTAGGTCTTGAGGGACCTTCCAGCTGACCTGAAACATCGCCGCATGCGGCCTAATCGAGTCTGTGCGCGAGGGGGAAGGCGGGAAGCGGTCGACCTGTTCGAGTAGTCGCCGCCGGACGTCCCAGCAGTGATCATCCTGCTTCGCCAACTCCGCAATGCGTTTTGTGATTAGAGCGTCAGCCGCTTCGGCCGCTTCTCGCTCTGAAAACGTCAACACCGTGAGGTGGCTACCGTAAATGCTGAGCTTGCTTTCCGGGACCCCGTCCACGGGCGCTTCGTAATCGGCCTTCCCGCTAACGGCCAGACCGGACGATAACTCTCGAGTGAGGCCAATCCAAGACGCAGCGGACTCCCGTTGGTCCAGCCGCTGAGCCAGTTCGCGCCCGAGGAGCAGATAGAAATACATTACATAGCCTTCCGATCGAACAAGTGTTCGTTAGTTTAAGTACAGAGGCCGGAACACAGCATGTCAAGAGAAGGCATACTTATGGCCTAATTAGCGTTCGAGGTGATCCGGGCCAGAGCTAGCAGGCGTGTTTAAATATTGTCGTGGCGAAAGGCCGGTGGACGCTTTGAACTTCTTGCTGAACAGGGAGTAATCGTAATAACCCCACTGCGAGGCGATGTGCCCGAGGCGGGACGACTTCAAGTCGGCGGCGTTCAAATCCTCTCGGATGCCCTCCAAGCGTCTCTGCCAAATGAAGTCAGGCAGAGAAGTGCCGAAGTCTTTGAACGCCCGGTAAACCGTACTTTCGGACAAGTGCAGATCGCTGGCCACTCGGGCGACATTCAGGGAGGGGTCCCGCAAGTTCCGCATCACAAAATGGATAATCTGGGCGCGCGTCTGCTCCGACCGGGGAACTTCAGAGTCGTCCTTGACGAGCGCACGCAAAGTCGCGATGGCCACGTTTTCCACTCCCGCAGCAACGCCTTCCAGCTCGCGGATAGAGCCCTGGGGGAGGTTCAAGCCCAACTGGTCGACCATGCGCAGCAGTAGTGCGTTTGAACTTCGAGAAGCATCGAGAGTCACCGCGGTTGCCCGATCAAAGGCCGGCACCTGAGTGGAGAACCGTTCGCGGGGGAACGCAATTACGACTTGGCGGAATGACTGCGTTGCTTCAATCTCGTAAGGGCGTGAGGTATCGAAGAAGGTGAATTCTCCTGGTCGGAGGACCGCCGTTCGGTCATCTTGCAGAACCATTGCCGCCCCGGCTAGCTGGAACCCCGCCAGCACCAGATCGGGATTGGAGTCACGGAGCTGCCGGGAGCCACGACGCACATGAACCTGGCTTGCCTGCAATGATGAAATCCGGAGGTCACCGCAGCGTGCGGTTTCGATTTCGGCGCGGAAGTGGCTTGGGCGGTGGCGCAGCGGGTAGGGGTCCAGCGCGACAAAGTGCTGACCGGCCACATATGCCCATTCCTCGTGAGAGGCGGCCGTCGCAGTGCGAGGACCTTGAACGTGATGACTCTGTGATGACATGACGACTCCACTCGGTGTCGCGGCTGGCGTGAGATTTACGGATGACGGTTCTTGACGAGTTTCCTGATGGGAAAACGCAAGACTTCGACCACTGCTAATCCTAAGCTCAATCCATGTGATCCCCGCCACCATCTTGATGCGGGGTGTTCCATACTATCTGGAACAAACGCTCGTTCCTAGGGCTTATACACGATATTGAAGGAGAAGTTCATGGTTGAATACACGGCGATCACTAGGGTGGCAGCGGTTCAGGCTGAGCCGGCCTGGCTGGATGTTGAAGCGGGCATTGAAAAATCCATCGGTTATATCGAGGCGGCGGCCCGGAACGGCGCCGAGTTGGTCGCCTTCCCAGAACTCTTCATTCCGGGTTATCCCTGGTACATCTGGTTGGACTCCCAGTTTTGGGTTATGCAGTTCCAGCGGCGTTACCACGAGAACTCGATCACAGTCGACGGACCCCACATGCAGCGCCTTCAAAAGGCGGCAGCGGACAACAACATCACCGTGGTTATGGGCTATAGCGAACGCGGCGGCGGAAGCCTGTTCATGTCTCAGGCCACCATCGGGCCGGACGGTACGCTGATCAAGAACCGTCGTAAGCTCAAGCCCACCCATGTGGAGCGTTCCATGTTCGGAGAAGGCAACGGCTCGGATCTGGTGGTGCTGGATCTGCCTATCGGCCGGGTCGGCGCGCTAAATTGCTGGGAACACTTCCAGACGTTGACTAAGTACGCCATGTACAGCCAACACGAACAGATCCACGTTGCATCCTGGCCGAGCTTGCAGATGTTCAAGCCCGAAGTCCACACCTTCCAAATCGAAGTTGGCGACCTGGCTACCCGGATGTACGCCGTGGAAGGTCAGACCTTTGTGGTCTGTTCGACGTCAGTCGTTGGAGAGGCAGCACAGGAACTCTTCTGCGACACGGATCTGAAGAAGCAGCAAATGGGAATCGGCGGTGGATGGGCCCGGATTATTGGCCCGGACGGCAAGGACCTCGTCGAGCCCCTGAAAGAGGACGAAGAAGGAATCCTCTATGCAGAGCTCGATCTGGGAGCCATCACTCTTACCAAATTCGCTGCGGATCCAGTTGGCCATTACTCACGTCCTGACGTACTTTCGCTCAATTTCAACACCGCTCCCACACCGTGGGTTCATGGACGAGCTCCGGTCCCGGCTGCGCCCCGACAGGCCGCGGCAAATGAAGACAAGCGCGGCAATCGACTCGACTTGGCAGACGAGATAGAGAAAACGCTCGAAGAGGGCGCGAATCATCGTGAGGAAAACCTCGCCGCCCGCAATTAACTCTCATTTCTGGGACGGCGACCTTGAGCGGATGAGCGAGTACCTCAACCGCAGGAAACCAACTAGCCCCTACAAAAAGGGATGAGACGCAAGCGTCGACGCGGTCCCCCTTACCTCTGTTGTGGGGTCCGCCAAATGGATGGACCCCACAACAACTTCAAACACCGAAAGAAGGCTCACATGGGACGTCTTAATGGCAAAGTAGCCCTGATCACGGGGGCAGCCAGCGGTCAAGGCGCGGTCGAAGCTGAGCTTTTCGCCCGTGAAGGCGCCAAGGTTGCCGTGGCAGACATCAACGAAAGTGGTGTCGCAGCCGTCGTCGACCGGATCCAGCAGGCAGGAGGCGAGGCAATAGGCATCACTCTTAACGTCGCTGACGAAGCTGCCTGGGCGGCTGGCATGAACAAAATTCGCGACACGTTCGGCGGCCTGGACGTCCAAGTGAACAACGCTGGAATTCTCTCCCTGGAAGGCATCTCCAAGATCGATATGGCCGAATGGGACCGGGTCATCAGAGTGAACCAGACCAGTGTATTTCTCGGTCTCAAGCATGGCACAGCACTCATGCAAGCGACCGGCAGGGGTGGCTCGATCATCAACCTCACTTCAACTTACGCCCACCTCGGCAGCGGCGGTGCCGTCGCCTACCAGGCGAGCAAGGCTGCGGTCTACGTCATGACCAGAACGGCGGCGGTTGAATTTGCACCCGACAATATCCGCGTTAACTCAGTCGCTCCCGGACTCCTCGAAACCCCCATGACACGTGAAGTTCTGGCTGAGTCTGGCGCATCACACCCCGATATCACCCGCACACCACTGCAACGGGCCGGCCAGCCACACGAGGTCGCGAACGCCGTCCTATTCCTAGCAAGTGATGAAGCCTCCTACATCACAGGCACAGAGTTGTTCGTCGACGGCGGCCGCACCATCACCTGAGCCCGGCAGGATATAGGCAAATCTCCTAGCCCATGACATGCAGGCAATACGGTTTTCCGCAACCACCCGAACCTGCACTTCGGCATGGGCGAATGCGAGGGACGTCACCGATCTTAAACCGCCAGCTGTAGTGCACGACCTTGCTCGCTGTGTGACCGCCTCGCGGTCTAGGGCGTTTAGACCCGACACGGAACTGACGCCTCGGTGTTGACTCTCACAACACGGTCTCTCCGGGGGCTAGGACCTTGTCATGCCGCCTTCGGTTGCCGTCCCATCCATCTAGAACCACTGCGCGGGCCAAAGATCCCCTCGGCCTTTCTGCGTGCAGTTATAACCTCTCAGTAGATCTCATTAAGGACCAGCTCCAATGACCGTAACAACAAAAGTAGGCAAGCCGCTCCACGGCCGCCACCATGAATGGACCTTACTGCTGTTACTGGCAGGTGCCTATGGCATCACAAGCTTCGACCGATGGTTGCTCCCCACCCTTTTCCCGGTCATGAGCGCCGACCTTGGCCTCAATGTCGGCGACCTCGGCAATATCTCGGCCGCCTTTAGCATCGTCTTCGGCGTCTTGGCCGTCGTTGCTGGAACTGGTTCTGACAGGTGGGGCCGACGGCGCATCATGGTTCCGGCTCTGGTGATCTTCAGTATTTGCAGCGCATTGACAGGTTTTTTCACCAGCGTGATCGCCATCCTTGTCGTCCGCACCATTCTCGGCATGGCCGAGGGAGCATTCACACCAACAATCTATGCCGCGATGGTTGAGGCTTCACATCCCAAACGCCGTGGATTAAACATGGGTCTCTTGATCAGTGCCTTTCCACTGTTCGGCCTCGGCATTGGCCCCATCATCGCAACGCAATTGCTCACCGTCGTGCCAACATGGCACTGGGTTTTTTATCTCTCCGCTGTTCCGGGAGTCATTCTGGCCATCTTGATCGCCAGACGACAGAAGGATCGGCCGAACTACCCTCTAGAGGGGATAAGCACGATTGAATCTCAATCGACTCGAGAAGCCTTCAACCCCCGATCGATGATTCGCGTCCTGCGCCAGCGAAATATGTCCATCGCCCTCGTTTCTACCATCCTGGCCCTGGCCGCAATGTTCGTCTTGGGCGGACTAATCCCGTCATACCTGACAAGTGTCGTAGGCGTTTCGGTGACTAACATGGGCCTAATCGCCTCCGCCATTGGATTCGGAGGATTCGCCGGACAGGTAGCGCTGGCCGGGCTATCCGATCTGTGGGGCCGCAGAACCCTGCTGATCGCCGAGGGCGCAGGTGCCGCAGTGTGCCTCATGTTTATTACTGCGGTAGGTAACTCGCCAACTGCACTCTTCGCCATACTCTTCGGCGCGGCCTTCTTCTGCTTCGCCGTCCTGAGCCTACTGGGAGGCCCAATAACGGCAGAGGCGGCTCCCAGAGGATTCCTCGGTACTTCAAACGGTGTCGTCATCGGGGCGGGCGAAATCATCGGTAGCGGCATCGCCGCATCGCTGATCGGGAACTTCGTCGTCTCTGCAGGGCTTCAAATCGCGCCTGCAATCGCGGCCGCATGCATGGGACTCATCGCCCTTCTCGGACTGGCGCTTCGTGAAACCGCCCCCCGAATCGTTGAGCGTCGCACTCAAAGCACCGACTCAATCCCCCCCGCCCTAGTAGGAGAAAAGCAGTGACTACCCCCATGAACTTGTTGGATAAGAATATCTTCATAACCGGCGCGGCCAGCGGCCTAGGGCTGGCCATGACCAATCAGGCAATTGCGGCCGGGGCCTTCGTGACCGCTGTGGATATGAATCCACGTACCCTCGAAGATGCATTGGCGCACCTCCCGCCCGAACGTCTGCTACGCCAGACGGTTGATATCACTGACGAGAGCGCAGTTGAATCCGCTGTACGGACGTCGATTGAAACGTTTGGCTCCCTGGATGGCTGCCTCAACAACGCTGGCATCGGCGCCCCCTTGGTAGGAATTTCCGAGCATTCGGTGGAAGACTTCAGCCGCGTCGTCCGTGTCAACGCACAAGGAACATTCATTGTCCTCAAACACGTCATGAGGCACATGCATGGCGCAGGCCGTGGCGCTATCGTCAACACCGGCTCGATCCTGGGAAACCGTGGAGTCATCAACTACGGTTCCTACTGTGCCTCGAAAGCGGCCGTCCATGCGCTCACCAAGGTTGCGGCGCTCGAGAGCGCCCCGTTTGGGGTAAGGGTGAATGCCGTCGCTCCCGGCCTGATTGATACGCCAATGAATGAGGCGTTCCATGCGGCAGTCTCACCAGCGGAACCTGCCCAAGCACAAGCGGCTCTGGAACAGAAAATTCCGTTGGGGCGGTATGCCGGACCTGAGGAAGTGGCGAGCGTAGCGCTGTTCTTGCTTGGCGACGCCGCACGATACGTCACGGGAGAAATATTGGACGTCGATGGCGGGCTCAGTACAAGTTTTTAGTGCCTATCACGATGGCTCGACCTTTGTGAAAACTCCCGTTGTGGCGTCGCCGCAGGTAGATGTCCAGCAGAGAGAAACTGTTAGTCGGCGACATGGCGGCTCCACTCGGTGTCGCGGTTGAGCCGAGCTGTAGATTACGGTTCAGGTCCTGACGCACTATCTCGCAACTTCACCGCAGCGCCCCACTCACCGTCCATGGATGACCGCAGGTCCCACCCGGGCAGGACGCGGCCTACGAAGGCAAGGGCGACCAACTCTATGTGGAACACAAGCTTGAGAAACGCTCTAGGAGAGAGCGAACCATCGAGAACAACAATTTCGCAGCCAGCAATTAGCAACCCATCACCCCACTATGCCTCGCTCAATCCGAGCCACAGCAACACTCTAGGCGGAGGAAAAATTATGTCTACATCAACACCACAAGCACGGCGAGTTCTCTGGAGCACGGCCCTTGCAGCCTTTGCATTGACAGCGAGCGGTTGTGGAGATATTTCAACTGACGGCGCCAAACCGGCCGCGAACTCCGCGCCGGAAGCAGCCATCGAGAGTGCTCCTCTTGAAGGGCGACCCGACATAGCCGAGTTCTGCGGTGAGAAAGAAATTACAGTCGCATTGGCTGACGGATTCGGCGGGAACGCATGGCGAAAGATCGTGAAGCGGCAATTTGAGAAGGAGGCGGCAAAGTGCCCCAATATCAAGAAGACAATCTACACAAATGCGAACTCTGACCCGCAAAAGTATGCCTCAGACATCAACGGGCTCGTCGCCCAAGGCGTAGACGCCATAATCACGTTTGATGACTTCGGGCCCGCGGCGTTGCCCACTCTCAAGAAGGCAACCAAGGCCGGTGTTGTCGTCGTACCCTACATTGCTAATCCCGGAGGCACACCGGGTGAGGACTACAGCGTTTTCGTAGCCGAAGACACCGATCAGGTGGGCAAGGAGTGGGCGGGCTGGGCGCAGTCGGTCCTGAAGGACAAGGGCACGGTCGCCATGCTTGGTGGCACGCCGGGTAACCCCCTGAGCACAGCTTTCCTTGACGGATACAAGAAAAATGCTCCGTCCTCAATCACCCTGGCTCAAGACGACCCGCTCAACACGGACTGGACCGTCGCAGGAATGCAACAGGCGGCGACTGGAATGCTGACACGCTACCCCGATACAGGGCTCATCCTTACCGACTTTGGTGCAGGAATTCAGAGTCTCGCCAGGGCATACGACGCCGCAGGGCAGGGACTTGTGCCCGTTGCCGCAACCGCGAGCACCAACGAGGTTGGTTGTGCATGGGACCAGTTGAAGAAGAATCACCCGAGCTTCGAACTCTTCTCAGTGGAAGGCACGACCAATGTTTCGGTTGTTGCCTTGCGCAAAGCGGTCGCTGCAGCGCAGGGCCTGAAGAATACCGAGGCGTCAATGGTTCAGCTTCCGGTGTTCATCGACACCCTAAACGGCAAGATGCCGGTTTGTGACCCGAGTCTGCCAGCCGACGCCGACATGGCGGCAGACCTCACACCGGCAGAAATGCGTGAGATTTTCTCGAATTAGCAAGGCCAGGATCAAGGAGATAGCTGTGGGCAGCAAGACCCCAACAACCGAGCAACTGCTGCGGACGAATAGTCTCAGAGGCTTCGGGAACAGCGAGGACGAGGTCCTCGAATTCAAAGACATTATTGCAGGAATGCTTGACGCCTATTTTCGACTTGATGAGCTTGAGGTGCCCGCGGTTGAGGTGAAGTACGAAAGGCCGGTCGGGGGCATGCCCGGCCGGGACGAGAATCGTTTGGGTGCGTGGGCTTGGAAAGCCGAAATTGTTGGTGCGCCGGATGGTCCTCTTGCGGGTAGGACTGTGGTTATCAAGGACTCGATTGCTGTAGCGGGCCTTCCCATGCGGAACGGCTCGGCGGCGCTTGAGGGGTTTGTGCCTGCTGAGGATGCGACGGTGGTTAAGCGGCTTTTGGAAGCCGGGGCGACGGTCGTTGGAAAGTCGACTTGCGAGAGTTTTTGTCTCACTGGCGCCAGTCACACGTCTTACCCAGGGCCGGTCCGGAATCCTCATGATCCGTTGCGGTCCAGTGGCGGATCTTCTAGTGGATCCGCCGTTCTTGTGGCTACCGGTGAGGTGGACCTGGCTGTGGGCAGCGACCAGGGAGGATCGATCAGGATGCCCGCTGGTTGGAGCGGTGTCTACGGGCACAAGCCAACATGGGGACTGGTGCCCTATACCGGCGCTATGACCTTGGAAACCACAGTGGATACCTTGGGCCCACTAGCCCGGACACCAGCCGACCTTGCCTTGATGCTTGACGTCATGGCTGGCCCGGACGGCCTCGATCCACGCCAACAGTGGGACCTCCGAGTAGACGGATTCTCGGACGCACTCAACGGAGATGTCCAAGGACTCCGCGTCGGCGTTCTGACAGAAGGTTTCGGCTGGCCAGGCCACTCTGAAGATGACGTTGACGAACTTGTACTCCACGCGGCCTACGGACTGCAGGCTCTGGGTTGTGTTGTCGAGGAAGTAAGTATCCCGGCGCACCGGGATGCGCCTTCGATCGCCTTCCCCATATTTATCGAGGGAGGCATCCACGCGATGGCGGTTGGCGAGGGGGTGGGCCTGAACTTTCGAGGCCACTACACAGAAGACATGATGGAGGCTGTTCGGGAAACCCTCATGCTTCGTGGATCTCGCCTTTCCCCAACGCACAAGCTCTACACATACCTCGCGGATTTTGTAGAGCAGACTTATGGGGCGCATTACTACGCGAAGGCGCAGAACCTAGCCCGAAACTTGCGGGCCTCGTATGACCGGGCTTTTGCTGACTACGATGTGCTGGTCATGCCCACATTACCGAAGAAGGCGACTATCATTCCGCCTCCCGATGCCTCGATCAGCACGGTGGTGTCCAGTGCTTTGGATATGTTGCAAAACACTTGCGCCTTCAACATCACCGGGCACCCGGCCACCGCCATGCCCATCGGAATGTCGGATGGGCTGCCTGTAAGCATGATGATCGTTGCTCCGCACTGGGAGGACGCACGGCTCCTTCGGCTGGCGGATGCGTGGCACCAGCTGTCAGCCACGACTACTGCTAGCACCAGCTTGGGAGGGCGCGACCATGCGTGATTCCCTGTCAGACACGGCCTCCCTGGAAGAACCTGCCCTGTCTTTGGCCGGGATGCTAATTCCGGACGGAGCTTCGGGGGAGGCCACTCCGGTACTGCAGCTGTCAGCTATCGAGAAGCATTTCGGTCCCGTCCACGCCCTCAAGGCTGTGAACCTGGAACTTTTTGCGGGCGAAATCCTAGGCCTTGTCGGTGAAAACGGAGCCGGGAAATCGACGCTTATGTCCGTGGCCGCGGGGTCACTGCTGCCCGACTCAGGAACCGTCACTATTGCTGGCCACCGTATGGATGGCAGCGATCCAGAGGCATCACGGCGGGCTGGCCTTGCGATTGTCTACCAAGACCCAGCATTGATTCCAGACTTGCGAGTCGATGAAAATTGCTTCCTCGGCGTTGCCGAGGAACAACGGCCCAAGTTCAGGGGCCTTGCCGCGTGGTCTCGGAAGCTGACCGCGTCCTTCTCGTCCGAGAAGCCGCTACCACCTGCCGTCCCGGTGAGGGACCTTCAACCGGACAAGCGCTTCGTGCTCGAGATCTCCAAGGCCCTGGCGGGGAATCCTAAGGTTGTCATCTTGGATGAGCCCACCGAGCACTTGAGCAAAGAGGATGTCGAAATCCTGTTGGCGAACGTCCGCCAGTTGGCCAAGGAAGGCTGCGCAGTCGTCTATATCTCCCACCGCATTCACGAAGTTAAAAAGATTGCGGACCGAATTGCCGTACTGCGCGACGGCGCCATCCAAGACACATTTCCTGCCGGGCAAAAAACCGACCGTGAAATCGTCGACATGGTGGCCGGAAAACAGTTGTCCGTCCTGTTCCCGGAAAAACAGCAACACGGCGGCGACAGGGAAACAGCCGTCGTGGTCCAGGACTTCGTCGGCGAGAATTTTTCGGTAGATTCCCTTGCGCTGCACCGGGGCGAGATTGTCGGGCTGGCGGGTATTGAGGGGCAGGGCCAGCGCGATTTCCTCCGCGCCTTGGCCGGACTCGAAAAGGCCCGCGGCCGACTTACCGTCGGCGAAGATGAGCTATCCCTGGGTAAGCCGTGGAAAGCGGCCGAACACGGGGTCGCCTTCGTTCCGAACGACCGCCATGGTGAAGGAATCTTCACTTCCCTGCCGATCCTGGCGAACCTCACGGCGCGGACGCTGTCAAAGTTCTCACGGGCATCCATCGTTGACCAGAAGCAGGAAGCAGTTGCCGCCGAGGATTTACGTGCAGCGCTGGGCATCAAGATGAGCTCCTTGGATGCCCCCATCGAGAGCCTCTCCGGAGGAAACCAGCAGAAGGTTGTGATGGCCCGCAGTCTGGCATCTAATCCGGCGCTTCTTCTGGCCGATGAGCCGACACAGGGCGTTGACGTGGGCGCACGGTTGGACATTTACGAGATCCTCCGCTCAACAGCTGACTCCGGCGGCACCGCCCTGGTCCTTTCCTCCGACGCGTTGGAACTCAGCGGGCTTTGCGATAGAGTCATCGTGTTTTCCCGGGGGAGGGTGGCCGCTGAGCTCCAGGGCGACGAACTGACCGAACAAGCCATCACCCACGCGGTTTTGACTTCGACTACCACGCGATCGGTTGCGGCAGCCACAGAGCGCTCTCGCGCGAAACGGTTTTTGAGCGGTGACTACTTCCCCGCCGTAATCCTCGGCCTGGCATCACTCGTCTTGGGCGGAGTGGCCGCGTCCCAAAACGAGTTCTACCTCACCGCCTTCAACCTCAATTCCTTACTGCTGCTCTTCGCCGCCTATGCGTTTGTGGCGCTTGCACAACAACTCACAATGATGACCGGCGGAATTGACCTGTCCGTGGGTCCACTGGCCGGAGTCATGGTCGTGACGGCCTCGTTCGTCCTTCCTGCCAGTCTCTCCAGTTACGGGGGACTGGCGCTAGGCATGCTGATAGTGTGCGCCGTAGGCCTCGTCACCGGCTTGGTCAACTGGGCGCTCATCGAATTTACGAAGATCCCTCCAGTCATCGGCACACTTATCACGTTTACCCTGCTCCAGGGCGTTTCGCTGGTGCTCCGCCCTGAACCGGGTGGCGCCATCAACGGAACCTTTCTTGGATGGCTGGAGGCCTCTGTCGGTTTCGTTCCCGTAGCCGCAATCGCAGCTGTTGTCCTCGGGGTGGGTCTGGAGTTCGCAATGCGTCGGACGGCATGGGGCCTGAAGCTGCGCGCTGTCGGGTCGCGCCCAGCGGCAGCGAAGCGCCTAGGCGTAAAGATCCGGTGGACTCTGCTGACCGCTTACGTGGGCGCTTCGACCATCGTAGTGCTCGCCGCGTTGGTCTTGATGACCCAGACCGGATCGGGCGACGCCAGCGCCGGGATCAGTTTCACCTTGCCAAGCGTCACCGCCGTCGTTCTGGCAGGAGCCAGCGTCTTTGGAGGCCGGGGTTCGTTCATCGGAGCCCTGACGGGTGCGCTCCTGATCCAGCAACTGAACACTGTCACTGTCTTCCTGGCCCTTGACGAAGCATGGCAACACTATCTGCTGGGCGGACTTACCATCCTGGCCGCCGGTTTCTACTCAAAACTGAGGTCGAAGGCATGAACAACACAAGCACGAAAACAGCAAACCGCAGCCCCAGCACGTTTCGGATACTGGGCAGGGCGGGGAACGGCTATTCGCTGATCCTCTGGGCAACGCTCGCACTGCTCACAGTCACCCTCACCTCCGGAGTCCTGACGGTCGCCTCTTTGCTCTCCCTCCTGCCCTTCGCCAGCATCCTGGCGGTAGCAGCAGCGGGGCAAATGGTCGTCGTTCAACAACGAGGACTGGACTTCTCCGTAGCGGGTATATTTTCCCTCTCCACCATCATTGTGACAGTGATACCGTCATGGCTCGGCATCGGCGTGGCTGCAAGCATCGTCATTGCTCTCCTGGTGGCAGCCCTCATCGGATGCGCGACCGGCGTCGTTGTCACACGATTCGGCATTACACCACTCATTGCCACGCTGGGAGTCAACGCACTCCTACTGGGCGTCTGCCACTCGATCTCCGGCGGCAGCCCTACAAGGGTCCCGGAACCGCTCACCGCCTTCGCCTCCGCCCGACCACTGGGAATCCCCGCCACCCTGTTCGTTGCTGTGCTCTTTATAGGGACCGCAGCGTGGCTGATCCGTCGGAGCACCTTTGGTAAGAGGACGACGCTAGTCGGCGCGAACCCGCTGACGTCACGAGCGAGCGGCTTCCCGGTTCAGCGATACCAGATAGGGTCCTACATCCTCGCCGCAATCTGCTACTGCGCCGCCGGGATCCTATTCGCCGGCTACGTCGGAACGCCTCCCACGGACTCAGGGAACGCATACTTGCTCGCCTCAGTAACCGCCGTCGTCCTCGGCGGGACACCCCTTACCGGCGGCCGAGCAAGCATCGTAGCAACAGCGATCGGGGCCCTATTCATCACATGCCTCGGCCAGGCCGTCCTGGCCATGGGCGCACCACCATCAGTCCAGCTCCTCGTGCAGGGCACTGCAATCGCCGTCGCCATGACCCTCCGCGTCATCCCCTTCTACAAACTCAAAAAACCCCAACCGACGCAGACCTAAGGACTGACCAAGCCTGGGCTCGGTAAGAAACTTGCCCCGCACCACAGGAGGCGAAAAAACTGGGGGCTCATGCGACGAGAGTGTGTATGCCTGACCGATATGACCATGAAATATGCGCGAAAGGTACTAGTTCAGTCAACGCATTGAGACTAAATTTGATACAGGCTAAATTCCATCGGATTGTATGGCGCGGCTGGAAGCAGGAATAAAAGTAGTTGCACCTTTCCTCAACCCAAGTGCTGAAGGATGCGATACCGGGAGCCGCTGCGCGGATCAACTATTAGCGCGTCATCCTCGTTGGACAATTTGGATAGTAAAGGACTCTTATGAATGAATCAGTAAGAGGTGCCAGTTCGCCGGCACCCAAAGACAGCCAATTGCCGGAACCGGATATTGACAACATGCGCAGTTTTGACGTCACTTCCATGAACCGGGCCGACCAGTTCAAGTTGTTCGTTAACACTGTCGTTCCGCGGCCCATCGCATTGGTTACGACTACAGGTCCTGCAGGTCCAAATGCGGCGCCTTTCAGCTTCTTCAATGTGGTCGGGATCGATCCTCCTACCGTCATGTTCTCAGTCGGTCCTACCATGTTTGACAGGCGGTCAGAAGAAAAAGATACATTGGTGAATATACGGGCGAATGGCGAGTTCGTAGTACATCTGGTTGACGAAGCCAACAAAGATAAGATGAATGCTTGCCAACCAGAACACCCGCTTTCTGTGGATGAAGCAGAATTTGCAGGGTTTCAAACAGCGCCTTCAAACTTCGTTGCACCTCCGCGGCTGGTCGAATGTCCGGTCCAACTGGAATGTAGAGTCACTAGCATCACTGAAATAGGGAAAGTTCCCTATCAGATGGTTCTGGGAGAAGTCGTCTTTGCTCATTACCGGGATGGCATTCTAAATGATCAGCTTCACGTCAACCCCAAGGCCATAAATGCGATCGGCAGGCTGGTAAATCCCGGTATTTACTGTCGCACTGACGATACCTTTGAAATGCTTGCACCCTTGCAGCCATCGGCCGCACACACCGCTGCATGATGGCATTGGAGCCGCATTGCGGACGTCTTCGCAGCAGAAATTGTAAGTCTACGGCAGCATCACATAGTAAAGCCAAAGTCGTGTTCACAATGAGATTCCACGATTGGTCTTCGACTACACGTAGTCCTGATCTAGACGATTGGAAATCACTGAGTAGAGGGAACACGCCGCCTTGAAACGACATCAACTAGGAGCAGCACTCATGACTACCCAGCTGACCATCAAGGATTACCTTGAGATCACTGATCTCAAAGCACGATACTTCCAATACGTTGACAGCAAAGACTGGAAGCTCCTCCCTGAGTTGTTCACCCTGGACGCGCGTTTCAGTGGTTATGCATTCGACGCTGCCGGTACGACTAACGACTTTGTCGACGCTCTGTCAGAGTTTCTGGATGACACGAAAAGCCAACACCGCGGCTCAATGCCTCGGTTCAGATCTTTGGACTCCAACAGGGTGCGCGGAATCTGGAGCATGAACGATTACGTCACTTGGGAAATAGACAGCCGTGTCTACAAGAGTGTGCCAATCTCAGGAATGTACGGCATTAATGGGTACGGCTTCTACGAAGATGAATACCTCCGCACCTCCGGAGGATGGCGCATATCCTTCTCGCGTCTCGTGCGTACCCGCATCGATCCGCTGGTCGGAAACCCAAGCACCGATCCGGGCTATGAATTTTCCGCACCCGACGCAACCTGGCTGGACGCGGACGTGTAGAACACCTGGCACTAAACACGCCGAAAGCAGGCCCGCATATACAGCGAGCCGTATCGATTGGAGAACATAAATGAGTAAGGCCGTTATTTTCGGAGTAACCGGATATGCGGGTGAGCATATCGCCCGTGAACTTCTTGACCGCGGATTCGAAGTTTCGGGTGTCGCCCGCTCAGAGCCCGATTCCCTCGACCCGCGGATAGCGTTCCAGAGTGGATCGATCCATGACCTCGATGTGGTCAAACTGGCAGTGAAGGGCGCCGACGTCGTTGTGCTCGCTACGCGAGCCGGTGCCATCGCTGAGGACGGCGTTACTTTTGCCCAGGCTCTGGAAGCTATTCTTCCGCTGATTGCCTCGTCAGGTACCCGCTTGGGTGTGGTCGGGGGAGCCGGCAGTCTTCGACTGGCAGGGACCGACATCAAGCACATGGATCGACCGGAATTCAACCAGGCACAGCTTCCGGAGGCGCGACTGCATGCCGAAGCGCTCGAAGTGTTGAAAAAGTACGACGAAAGTCTCGATTGGTTTTACATCAGCCCACCGGAACTGTTCGGTTCCTACGCACTGGGTGAAAGGACTGGCGGCTATCGCCTCGGCAAGGATGAGTTGCTCTTCGACGAGCAGGGCAAATCCACCATTTCCGGGGAGGACTATGCGATTGCGTTCGCGGACGAAATCGAACGGCCAGTTCATCGTCGCGTCCGGTTCACGGTGGGTTACTGAGACTCTCGCTGCAACTCCCTGTTGCCACTTGAGCCGGACGCTCTATTTCCGTTCCAAAAGGAGCGCAGAAGTTGGATACAGGGCCATTATGTTGTGCTGCAACTCGCTAACCAGGCAAGGAAGTCAGAACATGAAAAAACGTGGAGAAGAAAGTCGGTTAACGGCTGTCCCGGACCGATTGGACGTACTGTAAACATGGGCAAACTATTTGAACCCCTAACACTGCGTGGCATGACCCTCAAGAACAGAGTCGCGATGTCACCGATGCTTATGTACATGGCCGGCGACGACGGTAAGGTGACGGACCGTCACTTCGTACATTACGGAGCACGTTTCTTGGGCGGCGTCGGTTTGGTCATGACGGAAGTAGTCGCCGTTGATCCCCGTGGACGCATCAGTGGGCATGACCTGGGGCTATGGTCTGATGGTCAAATCAGGGGCTTGCAGCGGCTAACAGCCTTTGCACACGATTGCGGCACCAAAATCGGCATTCAGCTTGCCCACGCTGGCCGTAAGTCGGCTTCACAAGAAATTATCGTCGGTCCATCGGCGCTTCCATACGGGGACTTTCCGGTCCCCCATGAACTGTCCACCAGGGAGGTGCAGGAGCTCGTTGTTGCCTACCGTGACGCGGCAGTCCGTGCGGTACATGCGGGATTTGACTGCCTCGAAATTCACGCAGGCCACGGATACCTCCTCCACGAGTTTCTTTCGCCAATTACCAACCAGAGGTCTGACGAATATGGCGGTTCTGCAACTGATAGGGCCAAATTTGCTCTAGACGTCATCACCGAGGTCCGGGCGGTCTGGCCGGATGACAAACCGTTAATGGTTCGGGTCTCTGCCGAAGACTGCATTGAGGGAGGTTTGACTCTCGAAGACACTGATGATCTGGTCAAGGATTTCATTAGTCTCGGCGTAGACCTGATTGATGCATCAAGTGGGAACATCGCCCCCGGCTATGTTGGTGACATCTTTCCCGGGTATCAAGCCAAGTATTCGCGTCGGATCCGCAAAGCATGCGGTATACCCACAGCTACCGTCGGCTCGATCAGTACGCCGGAGGTGGCAGAGATGGTGGTCTCTTCCGGGAGTGCAGACCTCGTGTTCCTGGGCAGAGCCCTTCTGCGCAATCCTTTCTGGGCTCTGGGCGCTGCAAAAGCGGCTGGTGTTGAACTTGACCTCCCCATACCCACTTATGCTCGGGCAACAGGTCCCTACGAACGCGGCTTCTAAATTTGGCTGCTCATTCGACCAAGGTTATAGGAGGTTTTGATTCACGGTGCCGGGAAGACTAGAAGGCAAAGTCGCCCTCATTACCGGCGCAGCAGGCGGCCAGGGTAGGGGGAAGCGAGACACTTTTCGGAGGAAGGCGCAAAATTTGTCGTCGCTGATATTTTCTGAGAGCGAGTAGAAGCGCTAGGCGTCGAGATCGAGGGGCCTGGGGAGAATCTCTGCCGCTGGTATTAGACAGTACCAAGCAGGAAGACTGGAAAGCGGCAATCTGTGCCGTGGAAGACCGCTTCGGTCGCTTGGATGTTCTCATAAACAACGGCGGAACTATAGGCCTCGATGGCATTAAGGCAGCTGAATTGGACGCCTGGACCCGCTAAGTGTCCATCAATCAGACCGGAACTTGGCTAGGCATGAAACACTCTGTCGTGCACATGCGAAAAAGTGGTCAAGGCGGATCGATCATCAATCTGGCATCCATCTACGGCGTCCTGGGCCGGGGCGCATTTGCTGCGTACCCGGGGACCGAGGGCGCCGTGAGAGTTCTGACGAAGACCGCCGCCGTAGAGTTCGCGACGGATAACATCAGGGTGAATTCGATTCTGCCCGGCCTCATCGACACGCCCTTGAACAAGACGGTGCTGGAGGAGCTTGGGGTTCAACACCCAACCATTCTCAGACGAATGTCATTATGCCCACCCGTGGGTGGGCATAATGACATGCCAAAGTCATAGGCAAGAGTACCGACGAGTGGAACGCCAGCCATGGCGATCGTTACCACGAGGCTCACCCGCCGATTGGGGGCATGATTCCGGGCAAGGGTAAACGCCGTAGTATGGACTGGTTTATCGCAGCGCAGCGGGAGGGCTTGAACTAGGCTTGCGGATGGCAGAGTTGGCGCGCAACGTCGCCCCCGATCTGCAGGCAGCGGCGTCGCGTGAACTAGTGGCTCTTGCCAATGAGTTGGGCATGACAGCTTTCCTTGTCGCCTTCGACGGCGAGGCGGCGGTCACGCTTGCCAGTGCGGACCTTAACCGGCCGATGCGACAGTGGCGCAGCGGCCAGGGAGTCGACACGGCATTGACAGGGACGCTCGTGGCAAGGTCATTCGGTCCCAGCTAAATCCGGCCGACTATTCACCAAAGGCCTTCGAGGTAAGCCACGACGAAAACTTCCGCGGACCATCGTCGGTGGCCCTTCCCTCTTCGCACGCGGGACGGCCGGCCGGCCGGCATCGCTTGCTGTCCTGTACGTGAGTCATGAGATTAACGTCGATGACGTGGCAATGTGTGTGGGGAGGTCGGTGTCCCGGATCGAACGCGTGCTCGGTTCGCGCTCGTGACGCATTGAGAAGTGAACGTTCCGATGTTCGGAAGAGGACCAACCTAGGTCCTTGCACACCACGGATGGATGGGTACCGCGGCAGCATATGTCAGGTTCGGATTGTTGGACCCTGCACGGTGCACATTTGCCCCGCCTGACGCACGTGGCTACGGAAACAGGCGACATACAGAACTTCGTACATTCAGGGTTACAAAGGCGTACAAACGTTCGTATTGACGGCATCGCGTCCCGGCTGGATACTGGCATGAAGGGCTCGCCGAATGAAGGGCGGCCCGCGAATGTGCCACCGATGCCACTTTGAGAGGACTAGCGATGACAGACGTCGCCTTTGACATCAACAGGAACACCAACATTTTCCGTGTTCACCGGGCTGGCGACCTGGAGGCTGCCCCCGGCCAGACGCAGAACGCCCGCCGCATTTCCGGGGTGAGTAAGGAGAACAGTGCGGCGGACAAGTTGTGGTTCGGGAAGGTCTATACGGGCCCGGGCGAAATTTCCGAGCCGCACCACCATGGTGAGGCCCAAACCGGCGGTTATGTGTTCAAGGGCCGCGGTTTCATCCGCTATGGGGATCGCTACAGCGAAGTCGTTTACCTCGAAGAAGGGGACTTCGTCTTCGTTCCGCCGTACATGCCCCACATCGAAGGCAACGCGAGCCAGACCGAGGAATTGATCTGGATGACCACGCGTACTCCTGACAACATCGTGGTCAACTTGGCCGATCAGGACGTCGCCGAGCTGGAGATCGATTACCAATCCTGATATGTCGTCTGACCGAGGGGGCCGCTTGCGTTCAAGCGGCCCTTTCTGCTATTGGCAGTCGATTCACGCTTTGGGGCTAGACGAGCGAGCGCTTGTTCGTATACTGGTTACACGTAAGTATTTATCTGTTGTTTCAACTGGAGGCCTATATGAGCACCACCACGATCACGGAAGCCGAGGTGCCGACGGAGGCAGTTCAGGCCCCTACCGTGCACGAACTTCTCCGGGAGAAGCTCGAGCAGGCGAAGCTCGGCGGTTCAGAGAAGAACCGCAAAAAGATCGTCGATTCCGGCAAGCTGCTGGTTCGCGAACGACTCGCTCTGCTGTTTGACGACAACGAATACATAGAGGACGGCCTTCTGGCCCGGTTCGAAGAAGGGCTACCCGGCGACGCAGTCGTCATCGCCTTCGGTCGAGTCGATGGACGCCAAGTGTGCGTCATCGCCAATGACTTCAGCGTAAAGGCCGGCACTTGGGGTAATAGGACGTTCGAGAAGATCACAGCGGCTCAGGAGAAGTCCAATGCGGCGGGAATCCCGCTCGTCTATCTCTTCGATTCCGCTGGCGCCCGTATCGACGAGCAGTTCGAAAGTTTCGCTGGCCGACATGCTTGGGGCAACATCTTCTACAATCAGGTGCAGATCTCCGGCCGCGTACCGCAGGTGTGTGCACTCTTCGGTCCTTCTCCGGCTGGTTCCGCCTATGTTCCCGCCCTCTGCGACATGACCATCATGGTCCGCGGCCACGCAACGGCCTACCTCGGCTCCCCGCGGCTGGCGGAGATGGTGACTGGCGAGAAGGTCACCCTTGAGGAGATGGGTGGTGCCGAGATGCACTGCACCGTTTCCGGACTGGGTGATGTTCTCGTCGAAGACGACGCCGAAGCCATCGCGGCCATACGTGTTTGGCTCAGCTTCCTACCCGCCAATTGGGAGCTGACCGCGCCAGTTGCCCCTGCAGCGGAACCGCGCCCCGGCCGCACGCTGGAGGAAATTGTCCCCCTTCGCGAGGCTGAAGTTTTCGACATGGAGGAGTTCGTCGAGTCCCTGGTGGACGAGGGGAGCTGGTTCCCCTATAAGGAGCTCTTTGCTCCCGAGATGCTCACTGGATTCGCCCGGATTGGTGGCCGACCGGTCGGGCTGGTGGGCAACCAGCCCAAGCACATGGGCGGATCCATTTTTCCGGACTCCTCCGATAAGGCCGCGCGCTTTATCTGGATCTGCAACGCCTACAACATCCCGATTCTCTTCCTCGTCGATATTGCCGGGTACATGATCGGATCGGCAGTCGAGCGGCAGGGCATCATCCGTCATGGGGCCAAGATGATTTTTGCTGTCTCCGAATGCCGGGTTCCCCGCATCACTGTGCTGGTCCGCAAGGCCTACGGTGGCGGCTACTTGGCTATGTCCGGCGCGCCGATGAACCCGGACGCTGTCATTGCCCTTCCCACGGCCCGGCCGGCGCTGATGGGTCCGGACGCTGCGGTGAACGGTATCTACTACAACCAGATCCATGAGATTGAGGATTCTGAAGAGCGCCAGAAGTTCATCATGGAAAAGCACAACGAATATGCCGAGGGGATCGACGTCTTCAAGATCGCCAACGCCAATGCCGTCGAAGCGGTAGTTCCTGCGAATGAGTTGCGCGCGGACCTGATGGTCCGTCTTGATCTTTACGGGCGACGTAAGACCGTTCCGGTTGAACGCCGGCAGGCAGTCACCCCTGCCTAAAGGAGCGAGCCAATGATCAAGGTTGTTGCCGTCTTGACGGCCAAGAATGGTTTGAGTCGGGACGAGTTCCTGCATAAGTGGAACGTCGAGCACCCTGTTCTAGTCCGCAAATTGCCGGGGCTGCGACGCTATCGGCAGAACCCTGCCATTGAGCATCACAAGGAGTGGCCATTCAACGGGATGGCCGAGTTGTGGTTCGACAGCGTGGCGGATGTAAAGAGTGCCTACGCGGGCGAAGAAGCCAAGGCACTGTTTGAGCATGAGCACGAGTTCCTCGCCGACATGCGGTGGTTCCTGGCTGAGGAGCAGGAAATCGACCTCAGCTCCTAAGCGACAAACAACAGTGGGCCGGACCTCAAAGGTCCGGCCCACTGTTGTGCTGCAATTGAAGGCTCGAAAATCATTTCATCCTACGGGAACCAAGGCGGGCAGGCCTTCCACAGCGTGGTCATTGCCGGACGTCCGCACGAATTGAACGTGTGCGGCCGTTTCGCTGAGGGCCAGGCGAAGCTGGAGGTTGCGCAGAGAGTCGAAACCCCGGGACCAGCTAAGTTTCGTGGCCACGCTCCACACGGTCGGGTTCTGTTGCGCGTCAAGTTCATGCACCACTTCCTCCGTGCGCTCCAACGCCAGGGCTTTCAGCTGCCGCGCGGTCAGCAAGGCCCTGAAGCGGTACTAGTGGGCAGGAAGCACCTCAAAATGAGTGTCTGCCTCAAGCCGGTCCAGTGATTCCAGGCAGCTCCCCAAAGGATCAGCGTCGCCCCGGATCTCCAAGGAGACGTTCGGTGAAATGCGCGGCAGGATGTGGTCGCCGCTGATGAAAACTTCACGAGCATCATCCTGCAAGCAAATGTGTCCCGGGGTTTCAACTACAGCGAGCCTCCCGGCGCCCGGGACTAGGTCCCCGCTTCCCACCCGCAGGTCGGCGTCGGCCAAGTGCCGGAGGTGCATCAGGCCATCAACGCTCATGGCTGCTTCATGAATCCTGTTTTCTGGCACGCCCCAGGTCCTCATTCGGGCGTGATCCGCATCGTTTTCGACAGCTGGATCCTCAAAGTCGGAGATGTAGCGTTTCTCCGCCCGGCCCAACGCAACCCACGCCCCGGATACCCTTCTGAGCCAGCTGGCCATTCCCAGGTGGTCGGTATGGAAATGGGTAGCCAGGATCCCTGTGACGTCCGGCAGGCCAGCCCGGCGGCCGCCAAACCGGCCTGCTGGTCAAGCCGTCCCTGCGGACTATTAAAGCCGGGATCAACCATTAAGCAGTCGTCGCCGTCGACCATGACGTAGGCGAGCGTGTAACGCATGGGGTTCCGCGGAAAAACGACCGGCACCGACCACAATCCCTCTGCCACGCGTTCAACAGGAGGCAAAGCCTTGTTCAACCATGCCTCGTGCTGGATCGTGCTCGTGATCTCCACGATCATCCCTGGGCGTGATCAAACAGGCGGAAGATCTTGGTGGCGCCCCCGTCGATGACGAGGTCCGCGCCGTTGATGCTTCGCGCGTCATCGGTCAGTAGGAAAGTGATCAGAGCCCCGATTTCATCGGGGTCGACAATCTTACCAGTGGGCACTTTGTTGGGTACCTGATCGCGGACTTCCTGGATGACCATAGGGGTGTCGACGACTCCGGGGCATACTGAGTTGACCGTGATACCGGTGCCCCAAAAATCGACCAGCAACGATCGGGTGAGGTTGGAGAGACCGGCCTTTGAGGCGGCGTAGCTTGGGTACGGATAGCCGGTGGTACCGGCAATCGAGGACACGTTGACGATGCGGCCCCAATTGGCGGCCAACAGATCTTCGGCGAAGGCCCTGATCAACGCAAACGGGCCGACCAGGTTGATGTCGATGGCCCGGGAGAAGGAATGAATGTCGTGGTCCAGGAGCATCTTCCGGTCCAGGACCCCGGCGGCGTTAATCAGTGCCTGGACCTCTCCGACAACTTCTTTGACGTCTCCTCGAAGGCGTTCGACGTCCTCCGCGCGCGTCACGTCAGCGGCGAATGCATGGGCGGTGAAACCTTCCGCGCGTAGCTCGTCAACGGCCGCCTGGCAACGTTTCAAGTCCAGATCGACACACAACAGCGTGTGTCCGGCTTTTCCCAGGCGCTGGTTGATACCGCGGCACATGCCGCCAGCGGCTCCCGTGATGACTACGTTCAGTCCTCGGCGCCCTGTTGTGCGCTCGATTGGGTCGTGCTTAGCCATATTCTGGCCCCTCTCTGGTCGGGCTCGTTAGTTTGAGGACTGTAGTTCGGGATAATCCGTGTAGCCTGCAGGGCCCCCACCGTAGAGCCCCTTCTGACGGAGATCTGCAAGCTCCGCGCCTGCTTGGATTCTCCTCGGCAGGTCCGGATTGGCGATGAACAAGCGGCCAAAGCCCACCAGATCCGCGCTCCCCGCTCCCACGGCTGCGGCCGCCGTACGTGGTGTGTGCCCACCGGTGACAATAACCGGGCCGTCAAACAGGCTGCCCAGTTCGGCGCTTTCAATCGCGCCATCCTGCGGGTTTGTGTCCAAGGAACCAGCGATTCCTGGTTCGACCAGATGAAGGTAAGCCAGGCCTCGTTCACTGATACCCCGCACGAGCTCCGAGTAGATGCCCCGTTTGTCCGGATCGAAGACGTCCATCCACGTGGAGGACGGTGAAATGCGCACGCCGATGCGATTAATGCGGGTCTCGGCGCTGACGGCGTCAATGACTTCGTGGAGGAACCTCAGGCGATTCTCCACGGAACCTCCGTACCGGTCCGTCCGACGGTTCGAACTTGAGTTCAGGAACTGGTCGAACAAGTAGCCGTTAGCGGCATGGAGCTCCACACCGTCAAAACCGGCAGCCACTGCGTTGCGCGCTGCTACCGCGAATTGGGCGACGATTTCAGCGATCGCCTCCTCGCTGAGTTCCCTGGGAACCTCAAAAGGAATCCGGCCATGGGGACTTCGGTACTGCCACCCTGTGATGGCGACGGGGGAGGGACCCCACGGCGGGCAGCCGTCCGGCTGAACCGATGAGTGAGCCTGGCGTCCGACGTGCCAGAGCTGGGCGTAAACAATGGCACCGCAGGACCGCGCTGCAGCGACAACGGGCCGCCACCCGTCCACTTGCGCATCCGAGTAGAGACCCGGGACCCGAGCGTATGAGGCGCCCTGAGCAGAGACGACGGTGCCTTCGCTGATGACCAGGCCGGCCCCGGCCCGCTGTCGGTAGTACTCCACCATGATGGGTGTTGGCACGCCATCGTCCTGGGCCCGGCTTCGCGTCAAAGGGGGCAGCACCAGACGGTTAGGCAGCGTCTGGCCTCCGAGCTTCATGGGTTGGAAAAGTTGATCGAACAAGACACACCTCGCAAATAAGGAGTACGATCGTTCGTACGTTTACGTTTCAGTGAACGAGTTTGCGGCACGAAAGTCAACACGTGAACCGGCTGGCCGCCGACGCCGTCCGGCGTGCAGGTCTCAAAAAGAAGGCAACGCACGAAGGAAAGGTGGACGGGCAATGACGGTAATGGTCGAAAGAAGCAGCGCGGATGTGATCCGCGCTGAGGCAGCAAAGCTCTTTTTCGAGCGGGGATACGACGCCACAAGCCTGCGTCAGGTGGCCACAGCTTCCGGCCTGCGGGTTGGCAGCCTGTACAACCACATCGACAGCAAGGAACACCTGCTGCTGCAGATCATGGGCGGGATCATGGACGATCTCATGGATTCGATTCGCAGGGCAGTCGCCGTCGACGGGGACCCCGTCGATAGGCTCCAAGCAGCGCTTGCCGCGCATCTCAGGTTCCATGCCGAACGCGCCCGTGAAGTCTTTATCGGCAACGCCGAGTTGCGCTCACTCTCAGAGGACGCCCGTGGCGTCGTCATCGCCAAACGCCACGAATATGAATTATTCCTGCAACGCCTTATCGAGGAGGCGGATCGGGCGGGACTGGCCGACGTCGTTGACGCCAGGATCCATGTTTACAGCTTCGTCGCACAGGCCACGCACATCGCCTCCTGGTTCAAGCCGGGGGGACGCATGTCCTTGGATGAAATCGTGACTATCTATACCAAACTCGCCCTTCGCGAGCTCAACATCCCCCATGCCGACACCCTCGACGTCGGGTAGAAGGCTCCTGCCGCAACCGTATGATGTTGCGCACAACCCAGTTCGGACGTACGCTTGTTCGTATTGCAGGAGGTGCCAGCGTTGGTGGCTTCAGACAGCTGAATTTTCGTTCCAGAGAGGCAACGATGCGAACTATTGGAGACTGGATTCGTCTGCACAGTCGACGCAATCCCGCACGTGAAGCGTTCGTCGGCGTTGACGGCAGGGTCACGTTCGGCGAAGCAGCGGAAAGGGCCTGGCGGCTGGCCAGGGGGCTGCGCGATTCCGGGGTGCAGGGAGGTACAGGCGTCGGCGTACTGGCCGGCAATTCGGTGTTCAATGCTGAAGCTTTCTTCGGCATCGCCGCATCGGGTGGCGTGTACATCGCCTACAACTGGCGGTGGGCTCCCGCGGAACTCGCTGCCGGCATTCTGGAGACCGAAGCAAAGGTCATCCTGGTTGAAGAGACGCACCTTCCACTGCTTGAACAGGCCTTGGAAATCATCACCGAAAGCTCCGGCCGGGCACCGCTGGTGATCCGCCAAGGCAGCGAGATCGACTCGCTCCGCCGCGGAACAGGCCCGGTGGACGACGTAACAACTCCAGAATCCCCCCTGTGCATCATCTATACCGGAGGAAGCACGGGAACGCCGAAGGGCGTCGTCCTGTCCCACAAATCGGCCCTGGCCAACGCCATCAACGAGATGTATGACTGTGGAGTGGGAAGCCGGGAGAACGAACGCGGCCTCATCGTCACACCACTCTTCCATTCAGCGGCGCTGCTGTGCTGGCTCGTGCCGCACTTCATCGCCGGAGCGACCAGCGTCATCGCGGAGAAATTCAGCGACGAATCCGTGGTGGACCTTGTCGGGCGCGAAGCCATCACCAATACCTTCATGATCCCGAACATGATGCGCCGCCTGATGGACGGCGGTGTCCTGAGCGACCCGGCCATCCGCAAGAACCTCAAAAGCGTCCACACCGGAGCCGGGCTCCTCAGGATGCCGGACAAAGAACTCTTCACGGACATGCTGCCCGGCGCCGACCTCTTCTTCCGCTACGGCCTGACCGAGGCAGGTCCAATGGTTACCCGACTCAAACCTGTCGACATGCTGGACCCCGCAGTCGACGGATCCATCGGCACTGAATACCTGCTCGTGGAGGCTCAACTTCAAAACCCGGAAGGCCTGGAAGTCCAGCCCGGTGAACTCGGGGAAATCTGCGTCAGAGGTCCTGGGCTGATGACGGGCTACTACGGACGACACGAGGCAACAGCCGAAGCAATGCGCGGAGGCTGGTTGCACACCGGTGACTTGGCCACACGCGACGACCGCGGCTACTTCTACTTCCGTGACCGGCTGAAGGAAATGATCAAAACCGGAGGTGAGAACGTGTACTCCGCCGAAATCGAACAGGTACTTCACCTGCATCCCTCGGTCCTGGAAGCAGTAGTGGTTGGTGTCCCGGACCCCAAATGGGACGAAGAAGTCCGCGCCGTCGTGGTTCTGCGGAACGGTGTCCAAGCCGACGCCGCCGAGCTTTCGATATTTCTCCGTAAGCACCTCGCCGGCTACAAGATCCCCAAGCAGATGGTGTTCATGCGCCCCGAAGAACTACCCCGCTCAGCGGCAGGGAAACTAGTCAAAACCCAACTCAAAATGAATCTGGGGTGGAACGCATGAAGCTTGCGACAATCCGCACCAATAGCGGCACCCGCGCAGCGGTGGTTGACCGAGGCAAACTCCTGCCGCTCGTTTTCAAGGACGTCGGGGCTTGGCTCCAGGCTGGCTCTCCGGAATGGTCCGGCCACGTCGACGGCGCCCCGGTAAACCCTGAGGAAGCAGACTTCGCTCCTGTTGTTCCCACCCCCGGCAAGATCATCTGCGTCGGGCTGAACTACCGGGACCACATCCTGGAGATGGGGCGGGAACTTCCCGAGTATCCGACTCTCTTCGCCAAGTTCGCAGACTCCCTGATCGGCGCCCGCGACGACATCGTCCTGCCACCGGATTCCATCAGCGTTGACTGGGAAGGCGAACTCGCAGTCATCATCGGCACCACAGTCAGCCGCGCTGACGAGGCGATCGCCCGTAAGGCCATCGCCGGCTTTGCCGTCGCCAATGACGTTTCAGCGCGTGACTTCCAGCGACGTACTCCGGAGTGGCTGCAGGGGAAAACCTTTGACCAGACGACACCGTTGGGTCCGTACCTTGTCACTGTCGACGAAACAGGCCCCGAGCCCGACCTGGACATCAGCTGCGCCGTGGACGGCAACACCAAGCAGCACTCGCGAACCTCAGAACTTGTTTTCGGTCCCGTGGCACTCATCCGGTACATCTCCGCCATCACGAGCCTCCACCCCGGTGATGTCATTCTCACCGGGACCCCGGGGGGAGTGGGGGACGGAAGGAATCCCAAGGAATTCCTCGAGCCGGGATCAGTGCTCGAAACGAGCATTAACACCCTCGGCGCCACCGCGAACCGCTGCGTCATCCGCTAACCCCGCCTTCTTACCCCCGACAAGGAACCACCATGTTTAGTAAAATCTTGATCGCCAATCGTGGCGAAATCGCCGTCCGCGTCGTCCGTAGCTGCCGGTCCATGGGTATCAAATCCGTCGCCGTTCACTCAGAAGCTGATTCGGCGTCCTTCCATGTGAGGGAAGCGGACCAGGCCGTGAACCTGGGAGCTGGAGCTGCGAGCGAGAATTACCTGAACATCGAACGCATCATTGCCGCTGCCTTGGAAACCGGGGCCGAGGCCATCCATCCCGGCTATGGTTTCCTCTCGGAGAACGCCGCATTCGCTAAAGCCGTCGTAGACGCAGGCCTGGCTTTCATCGGCCCCAGCCCTGAAGCCATTTCGACCATGGGTGAGAAAGTTGCCGCCAGGGCCGTTGCCATCGCCGCCGAAGTACCGCTGGCCCCTGGTTCCAAGAACGCCATTACCGGAGCAGCGGATGTCATCTCCTTCGGTGCCGAGCACGGATACCCGATCCTGGTCAAGGCCTCGGCCGGCGGCGGTGGCCGTGGAATGAGGCTTGTCGAGTCCGAAGAACACGCTGAAGAAGCCGTCGCAGCGGCAGTTCGCGAAGCCACTGCGGCCTTCGGCAACGGCGAGGTCTATCTGGAGCGGTACCTCACCAGTGCACGGCACGTGGAGGTGCAGGTCTTCGCGGACAAACTGGGCAACACCACATATGTCGGCGACAGGGATTGCTCGGTGCAGCGCCGTCACCAGAAACTGATCGAAGAATCACCGGCCCCCGGGCTATCGGCAGAACTGCGTGCCGCCATGGGCGCTGCCGCGGTGCGGCTGGCCGAGCACGTCGGCTACGCGGGCGCAGGCACCGTGGAATTCCTCGTCGAAGGGGAGAACTTCTACTTCCTCGAAATGAACACCCGCATTCAGGTCGAACACCCCGTCACGGAAATGGTCCACGGCGTGGACCTCATCGCCGAACAGATCCGCGTTGCCGCTGGCGAGGAACTCAGCATCCGGGACCACCTCACCCCCCAGGGTGCAGCCATTGAAGCACGCATCAACGCCGAGGACGTGGCCGGCGGCCGCTTTCTCCCAGCGCCCGGACTGATCGAGGAACTCACAGCCCCCGAAGGTGAAGGCCTGCGTTTCGATACCGGATACCAGAGCGGAGATGAGGTCCTTCCTTACTACGACAGCCTCATCGGTAAACTCATCGCCTACGGTCCGGATCGTCAAACGGCACTGGCTCGACTTGAAAAAGGACTCGAAAAACTCTCGGTTCGCGGTGTTTCCACCACGGTCCCGGCATCCCTGAAGGTGGTGCGCCATGAAGACTTCAAGGCAGCGCGCTTCACCACGCGGTGGCTCGAAGAGACGGTCGATTTCTCCGAGGAACCCGAAGACGAGCCCTTGGCACGCAACGAGGTTGAAGTCGGCGGACGCTTCTACATCATCCCGCAATTCTCTGACCGTCCCGGCGTATACAGCACCGGACCTGTCGCGACGGCGCCCCCGGAGGAAGCCGCCGCCGCTGGTCAGCGCACCAGGAGCACCCGGACCCGCAGCAAAGGCAAGGCCTCTGACGGCAGCGTCAAAGCACCCATGCAAGGAACCATCATCAAGGTCAACGTCGAGGAAGGCCAGGCCGTGACAACCGGGGACGTTCTGTTTGTCCTGGAAGCCATGAAAATGGAGAACCCTATCCAAGCTCCCGCCGCCGGCATCGTAGGACCGATCCACGCCGTCGTTGGTGACTCGATGGCCGCGGGCACACTGCTGACCCAGCTCGTTCTGGAAGGTGCCAACTGATGAAGCCATACCGCTCCGTTCTCTTCGTCCCGGGCCACAAACGAAGCTGGATCGACAAAGCACTGGCCTCCGAGGCCGACGCGATCATCATCGACCTCGAGGACTCAGTTCCCGAAGCCGACAAGACACAAGCCCGGGCCAACGCCCTCGATGCCCTCAGCACCCACACCGGCGACAAGGGCATCCTTATCCGCCCCAACGCCCTGGACACTGTCCATTTCGGGGTAGACGTTGCCGACACCACGCACGGAAACCTGACGGGATACCTACTTCCGAAGCTCTTCTCACGCGATGACGTCGTGCGTTTCGACGCCCTCGTCACCGCTGCCGAAATCGCCCGTGGCGTGGCCAGAGGATCCGTTGAGCTGATTCCGTCCCTGGAAACTGCTGCTTCCATCAGCAAAGTTGACGAAATCCTTGCCGGTCCCAGGGTGGGCGGTGTCATGGCAGCAGCTGCCAAAGACGCAGACGTCTCCCGGGAAGTCGGCTTCAGCTGGACCGCCGAAGGAACCGAAACGCTCTACCTTCGCAGCAAAGTGGTCCTCGCCGCCCGCGCGGCGGGTCTGCGCAGCATCGTTCTGGGGCTCTGGCAGGAAGTCAACAACCTTGATGGACTTCGACATTTCGCTGAGGCAAACAACCGTCTGGGCTACACCGGCCAAGTGCTGATTCACCCGACCCATGCCCCCGTAGCCAACGAATCCTACGGCCTGACACCGAGCATGCGCGGCTACTACGAAGGCCTCGTTGAAGCGTTCGAAGAAGGCCAGCGACAGGGACACGGGGCGGTCTCCTACCGCGGAGATCACATCGACCTCGCCCACGCCAACCACGCCCGCCAGGCACTCGCCTTCGCCGGCAACAACTAAGCACCTCACCACAACAGGAGATACCACCATGGCCGGAATGTACTACGAAGACTTCCAGGTAGGCGAAATAATCCGCCACGAAGTCACCCGCACCGTCACGGAGACGGACAACCTGCTGATCACGGCGCTGACCATGAACGTCCAGCCGCTGCACCTCGATGCGGAGTTCTCGGCTCAAAGCATGTACGGCAAACAAATTGTCAACAGCATCTTCACCCTGGGCCTTGTCACCGGCATTCCCGTTCAGGACACGACGCTAGGAACGACGCTGGGTAATCTTGGTTTCCGGGACATCGAGTTCCCCAAGCCGGTCTTTTTCGGTGACACGCTCCGCGTGGAAACTGAAGCACTGGACAAGCGCGTCTCCAACTCAAGGCCGGAAACCGGGATTGTTGGAATCGAACACCGAGGCTACAACCAGCGCGGGGAAGTGGTGTGCGTAGTAAGGCGCACTGCCCTGATGAAACGACGTGAAACCGCTCAAACCGAGGCTACCGCGAACGCTTAAGGATCGCGGTCCACAGGTTGTGCAGGCCGGCCGGCAGGGAAGTGGCCGGCCTGCACCGTCCACACCGATCCAAGGACGAAGCATGCCTTTCTTGAATAGGATCAACAAATGGGCCGAGCTCCGTCCTGATGAAACCGCCGTTGCCGTTGATGGCCGGGGATGCACGTGGGCGGAGCTGCGAGGGGCTGCCGAAGAACTGCTCCCATTCACACCCGAAACCTAAATTCTGGACGAACCAAACTCAGTTGAATTCGCTGCCTTCTATTGTGCACGGATCGCCGGTGGACGCCAGGTTGCCGTCCTTGACCCGTCATGGCCACCGCAATTGCGCCAGGAGATCGTGCGCAAGCTTCCCGCGTCCAAGAGGGCGAACGAAACCACATTGGAAGACGGCGACCCGGAGTCCACCTTCCTCGTAGGTTTTACGGCCGGCACTACTGCCATACCAAAAGCATTTACCCGTTCTCGCAGCTCGTGGCAGGCCTCATTTGAGGCCTCTATTGAATTCTTTGACCTCCGGCCGGAGGACAAGACCCTTGCTCCCGGACCTCTTTCAGCCAGTCTGAATCTTTATGCCCTGTCCGAATGCCTCTACGCCGGGACTGAGTTTCACACGCTCGGAAAGTTTGATGTCGGAGAGGCCCACGAAGTCATCGCCCATCACGGCATAACCCGCCTCGTACTGGCGCCCACCACGCTCCGTCTACTGAGCGTGCGGGGTCTCATGGCGTCCGTGGACGGCTCGGCGATCAACACCGTCATCTGTGCCGGTTCCAAGCTCGACGCCCGTACGCTGGAAGCCGCGCGGCGTTGGACTCCGAACGCCACAATCTTTGAATACTACGGCGCCGCGGAACTAAGTTTCGTCTCTGGACGTGGTTTCCCGGCCGGGCGAGGAATCGACCCCGCTGGTACCGCGATCGGCCTGACGTTTCCGGGCGTCCAGGTCTGGATACTCGACGACGAGGGACAGCATCTGCCGGACGGAACGCCTGGAAACATCAGCATCCTAAGTCCCTCGGTCTGCCAAGGCTACCTTTGGGCGCCGATCGAAACGCCTTCCGCACGCTGGGGGAGCACTACATCGTGGGAGACGTAGGCTACCTTCAGGGCGGCAACCTTCACATCCTCGGCCGGACCTCGGACATAATCATCACAGCCGGAAACAACGTGTACCCCCACCAGGTTGAACTCGCCCCCTCATCTGTCCCTGGCGTCGAAAATGCCGTGGCAGTGGGAATGCCCGATGACCTGTTTGGCTCCCGCGTTGTTGCGGGGATCGTTCCCTCGTATGGAGGACTGTCCGCGACCGCTCTTGGTTCAGCGCTCGAAGACGTACTCACCGCCTCCGCCAGCCCCGCAAAGTACTACGTTCTGGGCGAGCTGCCGCTGACCGATCGCGGAAAGATCAGCCGTCCGATCCTCGCGGACTGGATCAAAAATAATGACCCGAGGGTCCGCCCGCTGACCTAGCGGGCGCCAGCCGATGCTACCTGTCGACCCTTGCGTCCGCGTCGGGCACGTTCAGTTCCCGAAGGGCGAGCTTCGTGTAGACGGACACGATCTCGTCCAGAGACATGCGTCCGCCAGGCTTGAACCAGGACGCAATGTGCGTGGCCTGGGCAACGAAGCTGTACACATGGATTCGGGGATCGATGACTTCGGCTAGCCCGGCACGTCCAGCCTCTTCGATGAGCTCTTGGAGGAACAGTTCATATTCGTGGCGCTTGGCAATCACGACCTCGCGTGCGTCATCGGAGAGGGAACGCAACTCGGCGTTGCCGATAAAGACTTCCTGGGCGCGCTCGGCATGGAACCTAAGATGGGCGGCAAGCGCCGCTTGGAGTTTGTCCACGGCATCGCCGTCGATCTCTACGGCCTTGCGCGCACTGGCCAGGAGGTCATCGATGATCCCGCCCATGATCTGCAGCAGGAGGTGTTCCTTGCTGTCGATGTGGTTGTACAGGCTCCCGACCATCAGCCCGACAGCCGAAGCCACCTGCCGAAGACTTGTAGCGTCGTAGCCCCGCTCAAAAAACAGCTTTGCCGCTTCCTCGCGGATAGCCTGCGCAGTCCCACGTTCCGCCGTCGCAACCATTTAACCCACCAATCCTCGTCGTCTTTTTCCAGCCTAACGCACGGACACTTGTTTGCCTGTGGCTTTAGGTCTGGGAAGAAGCTTCACCGTTGAGTGGGTATCGACGCGGGGGAGGGCGTGACGTGCGCGGTTCTTTGCCTGATGTATTCCATTGCATTCGCCTCTCAGTATGAGCGCGGAAGTCCGAGGTGCTGTTCACCGATGTAGTTACGGATCATGTCGTCTGTGAGGGGAGCAAAAGTGTAAAGTCTGGCGTCCCGGAAGTAGCGCTGCATGGGTAATTGCCGGAGGAACCCCCATCCGCCCATGGCGCGCATTCCGACGTCGGTTACGGTGGTGGCAGCATCGGCTGCTGCGAGCTTCGCCATGGCTGAGAGGGTCTCGTCTGCACCGGCGTGTTCATCCGACGTCAGGGCTGCCCTCTCGAGCAAAAGCCTTGCACTTTCCACTTTGACGCTGCTATCCACTAGCTTGTGTTGCAAGGACTGAAAAGCCCCGATGGGCCGGCCGAATGCGTGCCGCTCCTTGACGTAATCCACGGCGTAATCCAGCGCACCCCGGGCAATACCTAGAGCGACGGCTGCGCCGTTGAGCCTCTCGCCGTTGAGTGTCCCCAGAACGTGCCTGAAGCCCTTGTCCACCTGACCCAGCACCAGTGCAGCCGGGACCCGAACATCGGAAAATTCGATGTCGCATTGTTCCAACGCTCGGATACCCATGGTGTCGATCGGAGTAGTCATTATGCCGGGTGTGTCGCGGGGGACGATGAACATGGTGATTCCGTCGATGGAAGAGCGCCGAATGTCGCTGGTGCGTGCCAGGACGATCAGGTAGTCAGCGTCGGAAGCTCCGCCAATCCACTTCTTGGCTCCGCTGATCAGGAAGGACCCGTCAGTCTGCTCGACCGCTCGGGTGGTCATGGCGCGAGCAACGTCGGTCCCGCCAGCTGGCTCACTCAAGGCGAACGACATCTTCGCATCGCCTGCAAACAGCGGAGCGAGGAAACGGTCCTGCTGCGCCCTTGTGCCGAACGTATGGAGAAGTTCAACACCCATATACTGGACCACGAAACTGACGCCCATGGACGTGGCGCGTGCGCCGAGTTCCTCCAGCACCATCGTCTGGCTGCGGTGTTTGGCTTTAGGTCCGCCAATGGCTGCCTCTAACTGGATGAAACCAGCATTCGCCAGGACCCGCCAAAGTTCGACGTCGTAGATCTCACCTTCGTCATGGGCAATGAGCCGTTCTTCAGTGACCTGCTGTTCCAGCAGCCCGATCAGCTTCTGCCTCAGATCATCAAGAGATCCGGGAAGTGCCGGCGAGTCAAGGGGGGAATCGCTATGTGTGGTGATGCTCATGGGAAAGCTCCTTTGCTTTGTGCCCGGGGCGTCGTGGAGGCTTAGCGGCGCTTGATCAGGAAGCTGCTGGAGAAGGTCATCACGGTAGTGCCATCCTGCTTCACCACGGTGTAATCAATGGTCCACAGCCCTGCGGCGGGGTTACTGGTTTCCCTGGACTGGCTCACTGTGGCTTCAACATGAATCGTGTCGCCGATGAATACCGGTTTGACCGCCCGAACTGAGTCCAAGCCCAGCCATGCGATGACATTGGTGAAATACCCCGTCTGGGTCATCAAGCCCAGACCAACAGAGAGGGTGAGCGGTCCGTGGCCGATCCGCTGGCCGAACGGGGTCTGCGCGGCATACTCCTCGTCCAAGTGAAGGGAAACCCAGTCGCCGGTGAGTCCTGCCCACTGCACCAGATGCGCATCGGTGACGGTAATGCCGGGGCTTTGCAGTCGGTCGCCTGCCTCAAGGGCGTCCCAGAAATGGTCCGGGCGTCCCTTAACCAGCTTTTCCTGAACTTGCTCGCTCATGTGTTCTCCTTCGTGGACAGTGGCGGGATCGTATCGGACCCATACTGCAGTGGAATACCTCTCCCAGCATAGACTAACGGGCGTTTGTACGTAAGTGGAAGCAAATTCACCCCTCCCCTTGCGTGCGACCCACATCACATCATAGACTCCGTACGAACGCTTGTTCTTTAAATGTTCCCAATGTCGTGTACCGAAGAGGAGTCGAGCGCTGTCGGGGTCCGTAGTGATTGCCGCACCGCGACCGTCACAGGTGACCACGTTCTCCCATACTCTTCTATTACCAAGGAATGAGTTCCAATGTCGGAATTAACTAACCCCGTTCAAGCATCGCCGCCGCATGTGCCCGAAGCGCCCACATTCGATCCCCGGACGTCGCGCCGGGCTGTTGCGAGCGGTACGTTCGGCACCGCCCTGGAGTGGTTCGACTTTGCCGTGTACGGCACCCTTTCCGCCACCCTGTTTCCCCAGCTCTTCTTCCCTAGCTTCGACACGAACACAGCAATTCTTGCTTCGTTCGCAACCTTTGGGGCAGGCATGGTTGCGCGCCCGATGGGTGGAATCTTCTTTGGGGCGCTTGGCGACAAGATTGGCCGCCGAAATGTCCTGATGTTCACCCTTATGCTCATGGGTGTGTCCTCGGTACTGATCGGACTGCTCCCTGGCTACGCCACGGCGGGCCTTCTTGCTCCCACCCTCTTGGTCCTGCTGCGCTTTCTGCAGGGCTTCGCGCTGGGCGGCGAGGCTTCCGGGGTTCAGGTGCTCGTGGTAGAGCATGCACCGACGGCGCATCGAGGCCTATACGGCGGAATTTTGGCGACTGGTTCGCCCCTTGCTCAGACCTTCGCTTCGATCACGTTGACCGGACTGGCGATGTTTCTCTCAAAGGAGGACTTTGCCTCTTGGGGTTGGCGGGTCCCCTTCCTGATGGGTGTGCTGCTGCTCGTTGTAGGCGTGTTCATTCGCCGGAGGGTGGAAGAAACACCGGCCTTCAAGGAAAGCCAGAAGAAGGCAGCCGCTTCAGCGATTCCTCAGGAACGCGCACTGGCCGTGATCGTCAAGAAGCCGGGCACTGTCATCAAACTGGTGCTGTCCTGGGCAGCGTCCGCGGGATTGTTCTGGATCAGCGTTACGTACGCCGTGAACTACCTGACGAAAGAACTCGGCTATGACAACTCGATCACTTTCGGTCTCCTGCTCATGGCAAACCTCATCTCCATTCCGGCGGCGGTTCTTGGTGGCCGGCTCAGCGACCGTATCGGCCGGAAGAAGACCATGCTGCTGGGGCTGACCATGCAGGGTCTCGCGGCCGCCACGATGTTCCCCATCATGAATTCCATGAACTACCCGGCCAGTGTCGCGATCATCACACTGGCACTGTGCGGCATCCAAGTTACGGCAGGCACCCAGGCGGCGTTCTTCTCGGAGGCTCTCCCGACGTCCATGCGTTACACGGGATCGGCACTAGGCATGACTCTGGCCGGACTAATCTTCGGAGCTCCGATCCCGTTCATCGCAGCATGGATTTTCCAGAACACCAGCAACGGAATCCTGGCCCTGACTTGCATCGGCGTCGGGCTGGTGATTATCTCCATAATTGCCGTACTGAGCCTGCCCGAGCGCTATAAGCAGTCGCTCCACAGCGAACACTGACACCGACGGAACCCTGGAGTCGTCGACTTTCGTTTTCAGCAAAAGGAACATTGAAGGGCCGCTCCTGGAGGGGCGGCCCTTCAATATGTCGTGGTTGATGTAGGTCAGTGGATTTATCCGCCAAGGTCCGAGCGTCGGCATGACATCCAACCTGGATCGGCAGCCAGGAAGTAGTCCTGACGATGCAGAGGCGAAGAGTCGCCAGTTAGGAGCTCGATCCTGGTCCGGACCAGACGCATTATTGAGATGCGCCACCGCCCCTCAACGCGCCGATACTCTTCCTCATAGTGGCCATATCCCCGTATGCCGTATAGCCCCGGAACCTTCGCTCCACGGTACTCCCGACTATCCCTCGGCCAGACCAGATAGTCGTGCATCGACCACACTGCGCGCATGGAATCATCACCCATAGAGGCGATCTGGGGCATGAAGCCCTGGTGCGCCGAATCGACACCGTCCAGGAAGCGGGAGACGCCGTCAACGAAGGCATCGGCATCACCGGCGTCGAAGGGAAACCCTGCGAATTGCGCCTCGTTATGGAACACCCCCCGAAGTTCAGTCCAGCGTTTGGCGTCAAGGTGTCGAAAATAGTTGATTTTGAGGTTCCGGACCTCGTCAAAGTCCGCGTTGCACATCAGATGATGACCAATTCATGGGCTAGGTAGCCGTGCACGCCATTCACCACGCCAGTCAAGGACTTAATGCTCTTGTAGACCTGGCTTGCCGCCGTAGCCGCCGACGTCTCGTCAGCGAAGGCGAAAGCCATCGCCACTTGCGGGATTAGGGGTTCGGCACGTAAGGCGTTGCGTGTAAGCAGCTGGCAACCGGGAGCCAGGAAGTTCACGCTCGCGTCAATCGCGCCGAACCACTCATCGGCCATGCGGTCAGCCCAGGCCGTCACCGCGTCCTGGTCCGCAGATTCCTCATTCTGCCAGCGGGCGAGTAGCCACAGTTTGTGGGGAGACGGGCCATGCGGCTCGCTGGCGGAAACGGCCCCTCCCGTCAACCCGCTCAAGAAGTTCGTTTCATCAGCAGCCAGTCGTTCGGCAACGTCCGAATCGTAACCGGCGCGAACCACACCCTCGTCCTCAAACCAGAGTTCCACAATGCCGTCGACAGCATAGGAATTGCCCTCGGAAGCCAAGGCAAACGACTGGTGCACATGATTTTGCCGGTAAGCGACCACACCGGGAAGGGCACGTGCAATCTCAGCGTGAGCGGTGGACCAATGGGCGCGGAAAGCCTCGCGCGGCATCCCGTCACGTTTTTCTAGATACGTAATGCGTTTCGGCATCATTAAGCTCCTTCGGTTGGTGGTATGCATCAAATCTTCCCTGGCACGAAGCTCTGGTCAAACGATCGTTTGTTCGTCGAGTTTCCGGCTCGTCCCGGGATCGGTTACAACGATTCCATTTGTCCACACTTAAGTCTTTTCTTATTGCGATTGTTAGTCAGCCATTGGCTCCTGTCTTCTTCGGCAAACGTCTGCTCATCGCTTGTAAGGCCCGAGCGACACGACGCTCGGTCGCAGGCGCACCATTTGAGAGGGCGGGCTGCAACCTAAGAGTTCGGCTACTACGGCCGACCGGGTGCTCTGGGGGAGGTCTCGTCAGCATCGTCGACGCGTAACTCCCGGCACAAATTGCGGTCACTGCCAAGGTCGCCGAGCGCTGGGAGTTCACAACCTCGTCGGGCCGCGCAAGTTGAAGCCGAGCAGTTCGCGACAAGAGCTCATCTGTCAGCACCTGGGCAGGGTGGCTCGCTCGACAGATTCTCGATGCGGTCTTGCGTATTGTGTAACCGCTCTTCAGCGATCAGGCGATGCCCAAAGCAAGTCTGGGTTGCGGCTTTGCCTCGGTCTTGATCTTCCGCCGGATCGACGTGCGATGCTTCTCCATGCCGTCCAAGGAGCCCTAAAGCGTCGGCGGTTTCGGCCGTGGCCGCTCCGTTCCCACCCAAGTAGATGGAGGCTGCAGCCAGCTCGCGGGGCGTGATCATTCGGGAGGAGCCGGGGGATGGATACTGGAGGCAAGTTCGTTCGGAAGGAACTTCTGCCCGTCGGGTTTGGCGGGCAGTGCAGGATGTTAAGGCTGGCGGTCTGCTCTGCGCTTCGTTGCCGTATGGAACGATTTTTAAGACGTAGGCGAGGAATCGTCCTTAGAAGATGACGCCCGTCCACGTCGTCATCGACACGACCGCAGAGACGTGGGCTTCGACCGGTCCGGCGTCGGCATCCGACCATCCCCTACTTGACGGTGGACGCTGCGGTGAAAGCACGAGGACGTTTAGCACCGGCCAGGAGCAGGAGTCCGAGCCTCCACGGCGCAGCACCGAAGCCCGCGACGCAGACGGCCTTCGCGGTGAACATCAAGATACCCGTTACGACGGCGATGGCTAGGCCGACGTGGGACACGGGCAAGAGATAGCGCGCAGCCCTGGTGGCGGCGGCAGGGACCGCGCGAAGCCGAGCAGGCAGAGGTCAAACGCGAACGCCGGACCGACGAGCACAGCGATTCCGAGGATGTGGAGGCTCTCAAGCGTCGCATAGGTGAAGGGGGTGGAACGCACAGCGCCCCCGAGCGCCGAATCCTGCAGCCAACGCAGGATCGGTTCAAGCCATTCAGGCATCCGGGCTCCGGTCATCCTGGCGAGTACGGCACCGAACACCACCCAGACGAACCAAGACTCTCTGAGCCACTGTCGGCACCCTCGGCGGTAGGGGCCATCCCTGTGGGATCTTCGACCGTGAACGGCACCCCGACAGGTCCCTCGTGCTTCCACGGCGCCTGGCAGCGGCGCCCTGACCGGAAGCGTGTTGCCGATCATTGGTTGACAGGTGCATTGCCGTACGGCACGCCGGTTCGTATTTACCATGCTCCTCCTACGACGCCCTTGCTTAGTCACAGGTCCCGGTAGCGGATCGCCTTGTCGAGTTTTTGCCGTAGCTGCCCGCCTGTGATCTGGTATCTAGGGCCTGGACCGGATACTGCCTCAGTGCCGAATTCTAGGCGCTCTCGCCCAAGTAAGGGTTGTACGCGGCGGTGTCGCGCTGGAAGTGCCACCCTTCAGAGAGCCGGCCAGCGTCTAGGGTGTCGGAGCCGATGGCGTCGAGGAACGCCGTCACGGTGTGCTTCGCTGCGTCGTCGTCGCCGGCGATGGCGAATACGGAGCGCTCGGGGTCACCGCTGGGCCGGGCGAGACATGTGAGGTGTTCGAAGTAGATCCTTGACGACGTTTGACTGCGCCAGGTGCGCCTGCAAGATTTCCGACGTGGTGGTGAATTCCTCATCCAGCTCGGCGATCTGCCCATCGAGCTCAGGGTAGTGATTGTTGGTGTCGATCACGGTTTTGCCATGTAGGGGTTCGATGGGGACTTCCTGGAAAGCCGCTAATGGAATGCTCACGATGACGAGATCGCCGCTTTCTACGGCTTCGGCGGGGGTTGACGCGCGTGCCTTGGGTCCGAGTTCGGCAACGAGGTTGGCAAGGGTTTTGGTCCTCGCCTGTTGCTGAGCACTACATCGTAACCTGCTGCGATCGCGAGTCATGCAGCTGTGCTGCCGATGAGACCATTGCCGATGGTCCCTATGGTTGGTGTCATTGGTGTTGGTGTCTTTCAAAAAGGTGTGGCTGTTATGCCAGCAGAAGCCTGTGGGAAGGTCATTTATTCTGAGTCTCGGCTAAAGCCGGGGCCGTGCCTCCACCGGATCCCATGCAAGCCAATGCTTTTCGGCGCTGTAGGACTGATGAACTGCAACTGGAATGCTGAGTACGGTGTCCCAATCGATGAAGTATCCAGTGTCCTCGTTAAGGGCCGCGCCTTGGGCCGAAGCGAAGGCCCGCTCGGCAGCTTCTCTCGTTTCGAAGGAGTATTCCGAAAGTGCGTCGTAGTCTGGGAAGGAATCCGTAGCGTTCCAACCGCCGTGCAGGATTGGCTGTTGATAATACGCCAATAGTCCGGGCAGGGCGACGGCAAGTTGGAAGTGGACCTCAGAATAGTGACGGAGGTATTTCGATTCGGATACTCCAGCCTTGCGCCTGGTTAGGAAGACGATTTTAAACAAGCTCATCCACCTTTCTTTTTCTCTCTGGCAGGAAGGTTCCCCGCTGCGCGGGCGGGTCCCGGACATCAGCGGGACCACGGGAAGGTTGCGAAAAGATTCCTCAACGCTGTCAGGATGGCGCACCCTATGGGTGCTTTGCTCGCTGGAAAGCGTGAGGACAAACGGGAAATGAAGTCCATGGCCGGTGCATCTAGCCTATGGACAGGAGCGCTGCCGAAAATGAGGCATTGCCTGGCTACTTCTTCTCCAGTAAATTGCGTTGCGCCGACGTTTATTTGGGCAATGGCAATGCGTTGAGGATTTCCTGGACAGCTATGACCTGGCGGGGCACGTATTCGGCCACAGTTACTCCCACGAGTTCGGCTGTCGTTGTCAGATCAGTAACAGTTCGGATGAGCGCCTCCCGGCTTAGGCCGCCTGGCTCCATGCCCAGACCCAAAACAATGTCGTTGCTGTCCACGACGTCCAGATCAAGGTGGACAGCAACCTTGGAACAGCCGGTGCCTTCAAGCCATGTGAGTAGGGTTTCAGTACCCCTGTTGAGGTCCTCGGCGCTGAAGCTTTGGATGCCCCACTCGCGGGCGTTCGGCAAATCCCAATCCGTCCACGCGTGGACGCCAGCGAGGGCAACTCTAGAGGGGGCAATTGTCGCTGGTAGTGCGCCGACAATATCCCGGTCTCCCTTGCCGATCAGGTGTGACAAGGCCATGGCGTGATATCCATCGTAGGCATCGTCAGGAAGCGTGCAGTCGGCATGTGCATCCAACCACACGATCGCAAGGTCATCACCGTACCTAGCTGCCAAGTGAGCAAATGGGGCGACGCTAACGGAGCACTCTCCCCCCAGTGTCACAATTTTCGCCGGGGAGGCTTCCTGTATCAATCCAACGGCTTCGGTCAGCTGCGACAGGACCGCTTCCCGGGCAAAGATGCCTTGAGTTGACTCGAAGTCTTGAGTGTTTGATGAAACAGGAACCGTTAGGACAGGACCGTCCGTTGCCGGAAGAAGCGCACCCAGGATGCTGGAGCCTATGCTGTAACCGGTTTGGGCGGCTGCCAGCGGGAGTTCCGGGATCAATGCCGTGATATTTTCCGGGGTAGCCCCTTGCCACTGGGGCCACAAGAGTCGAAGTGTCGTTGGATTAGATTCAGATGCAGAGGGTCCTGCGATGGTCATGTATAACGATCCTTTTAGTAGTGCTCGTCAGCCGGTACGGACCGTGCCGGTGGGAGCCCATGAAGAGAACTAATCGACGCGGTGGAGGGTGAGACCGTGACCGAAGCGGAACAGAGGAGCGTCAGTGTCAAAGGGGACGTCGGCGCGGCTTGCTTCCACGGCTCGTGTTGATGACGGTAAATCGAACGGCAAACGCCCTCGGGCCGTTCGCCGGCCGAAGAGCACATCCAGTAGTGCTTCGTCGGATGCGCCGTAGTTTGCAACGACTGCTGCCGCCCGATGGACAATTTCCGGGATGATGGCTGGGCGGTCGAGATAGATGTCCACGATTGTGGGGACCCGGCTGCAAATTCCTAGAACTTCCGCGAGATCCTCGGGAGGGAATTCAAGGCTGCCTGCGTGGAAGAACTGTTCGAAGGCCCCCTGCCTGGGTTCGAAGGGTGCTTTGATCCTCACCACTGCGATGTCGGCTTGTTCCGGCGTTTCCGTGATGGTGCCATATTGGGCTGCCACGGCAGGATCGATGTTCGAGACGTAGATCTGTGGCTGCCCGGTGATTGGCAGGACAGTTGATTCTGAGCCGTTAGTCAGGACCGTCAGGGATTGGCATTGTGCGTCGTAGCCTGCCTCGAGGAACGCGGTCTTTGCAACCGTTGATGCGGCCAGATCAGGATCCACGAAGGGGTTATCAAACAGGCCGAGAATGAATTTCTCGCGGAGCACCCGTCTGGCTGAGATATCGATTCGCGTTTCGGAGAGGCGGCCGGAGTTGACGAGTTCAACGAGTAGCTCGGGGCAATGCTCCCCGCCGAACTGATCCACGCCTGCCGAGATGGCTTTTGCGAGCCGATGGGAGGGCGACAGGTGTTCCACTCCCCATGCCCGTGCTGCCTGCGGTTCGCCCCAGACGACGCTGTCGTGGATGAGGTTCCAGTCCGCGCAGACAATCCCTTCGAAGCCGTACTTCTCTCGGAGCAGTCCTGTAATGATTCCCTTGTTGAACCCGAATGCGACTTCCTCGTACTGCGTGCCAACCGGCATTCCGTAGTAGGGCATGACCTGAGAAGCTCCAGCCTCAAAGGCCGCCTCGAACGGTAGCAAGTGGTGGTCAAAATTCCCTCCCGGGTACACCTGTTCACGTCCATACGGAAAGTGAGGGTCCTCCCCGTCCTTCTGGGGGCCGCCGCCGGGGAAGTGCTTGACCATGGTCGCCACACCTTCGGCGCCCAATTGGTCGGTCTGAAAACCCTTGATGTAGGCCGTTAGGAGGCGCGATGTAAGTTCCGCGTCTTCTCCGAAGGTACCTCCGATTCGCGCCCATCTAGGTTCCGTAGCGAGATCAATCTGGGGATGAAGTGCAACGCGCAGACCGACGGCCAAGTATTCCTGTCTCGCGATGTCGGCGAACTCGCGCACTGTGTTTTCGTCGCCAATGGCAGCAAGTCCCAAGGACTCGGGCCACTGCGAGAAGGATCCGGCGGTGAAGCTGGCTCCGGGGTTGTCAGTGAAGGCATGGCGGGGATCTGTGGAGAGGGTGACGGGAATACCGAGTCGTGAGGACAGTGCGCATTCCTGGATTCTGTTGTGCCATTCAGCCATGGTCCTGGGGTCGCTGCCGTGGAGGACGTTGAAGTGATTGATCTGCTTGTTGAGCAGCATGTCCTCGGTTCCCGGCAGGGCGTAAGTAGTGCTTGGTCCGGACAGAGTACCGTTGTCGCCGATTTCAATCATTTGGTGGAAGAAGAGCCCGGCCTTTTCGAGGAGGGTCATTCTGGCAAGCAGGTCTTCGACCCGCTCGTCGGTGGAAAGGCTGGGATCCAGGTACGGGGATGTGCGGGTTGATGCGGATGGCACCGTTGTTCTCCTTGGCTTGTGGCGAGGTTCGGTCCGCGCCGGCGTGACCGGTTGGTTCAGGTCTGGTCAGTGGGTTAGCGAGAGCCGCGAACGAAGCGCACGGCGACTGCTCCTGCGAGGGCGAATCCGGCAGCCCAGAGGTAGAGGGCGGTGTAGTTTTCGGTGCCCAAGAGAGTGAACAATATGGCAGCAAATGCTGGTGCCACCGACTGCGGCAGGGCATTGGCGATGTTGAAGACCCCTAGATCCTTGCCGGCTTCCTCGGAGTTGGGCAGTACGTCGGTAACGAGTGCAAGGTCTACAGCCATGTGTACGCCGATACCCAGCCCGACCACTGCGACGCCGACGTGGAAGGACGCAAGGTCTGTTGAAAATGCGATGACGGGGAAACCTATGGCTGCGATGACCGTTGCCACGGCAATGAAGATCTTACGGCGCCCTGTTTTGTCGGAAAGGTATCCGCCGCCGGCGGAGCCAATGAGGATGCCTGCCACCAACACGACGGAGGCGGTAGCGACGGCGGGCGCAACGGTGGTGTTGGTGAAGCCGAAGCGGCTGATAAGCAGGAAAGACTGGTACGTCAGCAAAGTCATCCAGGCTAGCACGATGAAGAAACGGCTAACCCATGCCCAGGCGAAGTCCGGGTGGCGGCGCGGGTTGACCCAGAAAGTGCTGAGAAATTCGCGGACACCGAATGAGACGTGAGGGCTGGTGTTCCTGGGCTCACGAAGGAAAGGAAGGAAAACTGCAACGAGAACGAGCCCGATGACTGCCGGGGCGAGGAACATCAGAAGTGTGCTTGTAGAGAACCATGCTGCGACGTATGCAGCACCGGCCATAGCCCCGTAGTTGCAGACGCCTGAAATACCTGCCACACGGCCGCGCTGGTCCTGCGGGACGTAGTCGGCGATCACGGCAGTCAACGCTGCAATGGCCGCGTTGTACGCCAGTTGGGCGGCACACCACGATGCCATGATTACCGGCACGGAATCACTGATGCCAATGACGGTTACGGCAAGGGTGCCGGCCGCCATGCCGCCGATGAAGAAGGGACGCCGGCGACCGAAGCGGGAGCGGGACCGGTCGGATAGCCGTCCGAAGAAGGGATTTCCGAACAGAGCAAACAAAGCCGCCAGAGCAGTGATGGATCCATAGACCGCAATCGCATCATCCGGACGTATCTCCCGAACCCGGACGGACACGGTAACAAGGCCAGGTGCGTAAACAGCGAGCCATAGGCCAAGGGTCGCAAGGGAATACAAGCCGATAAACCCAGCAGATCGGCGCGTGGGCAGCGAGGACTGTGCCGTCAGAGAAGGAGAAGCCATCTTGCTCTCATTTCGGGGAATGTGACCGCGACCATACGCGATCGGTTGAAAAAACCATACAACGAACTCTGAGTGGTTGGTAGGTATTCGGCGAATATGAACAGAAAATTTACATGGTGGTAACGCACCCGCAGTGGTCCCGACGGTCCGGACGGACCGAAAAACAGAAGGGAAAGTTAAGCTGGCCTATGCTGGAAACGTGGAAAATGTGACGTTGACTGCTCAGGCCAGGGGCCCTTACGCGCCGGGGGAAGCGGCCAGATTACGAATCCTTGCTGAAGCGAAGGAAGCCTTCGGGCAGCGAGGTTACCGTGGAGCTTCCCTCTCGGAGATTGCGAAGGCTGCCGGAATAACCCAGCAGGGGCTCCTTTACCATTTTGGAAACAAGGAAAAGCTTCTTGTGGCAGTTCTGAAGGATCGAGACGAGGAAGACCTTGCAGGGTGGCCGCAGAAAAAGCTTGTAGGAACTGAGGTCCTGGACGCTTGGGACAGCGTCGTTGAACGTAACGTTCGATTCCTCGGCCTCGTCCGGCTTTCGCACGTCCTGTGTGCAGAATCAACAGGCGATAGTCATCCCGCCCGCGGATTCTTTCTAGAGCATTTCGATCTTGGACGCACACTGCTCACTGCAGCTTTTGCCGAGGGCGTTGACGCGGGAGAGCTGCGTCCCGACATCGATTACGAGGCCTTAGCCACTCAGATAATAGCCATGCATGAAGGGCTGGAAAACCAATGGCTCGTTGACCCCGAGGGAGTCGACATTCTTTCTCTGTTCAAGTCCTACACGCGCCAGGTTCGAACGATGATATCGCTGACGAAATAGCGGCCGCTGAGAGTACCTGAGACGTCGGAGCGCTACGTCGACGCCGAATACAACCGTGTCCGGGACGTGGATCATGCTCCGGACGGGTCGCTTTGGTTTGTCGCCAACAACATCGACGGGAGAGACAACCAGGGGTCCGGGGACGACCGCAAACTCAGCGTGAATTGTTGTGAAAAATGACGTCTGAGCTGGGATTTGCTGACGGAGGCCCTACTGGTACCTCTCTTAAGCGGGGCTCCCTCGTGTTGGTGAACCGTGGTCTTCTTGAGAGTGCAGAAGGAAACTTCGACTTTCGTTAGCGCAGATTACGAGGATGCCAAAGATATGACTACGAACACTGACGGAATCAAGAAAGCTGCCATCCGCGCGGCCTTGACGGAGGACGCTGTCTCGCGCCGAGGGCTGATGAAGCTGACAGGTGCCGGTGCTGCCGTGCTCGGGCTGTCCGGTGTGGCCGGCATGGCAACAGCCGGTGCCGCCAACGCGGCGCCCACTGGACCCCGCAGTGATCTGGAGCCAGGGGACACTTCCAACGGTGCGGACAACTTCTACACCAGTGAACAGGTCACGGTACGGAAGATTTCATTCAAGAACCAATACCAGATGAAGGTTGTGGGCAATCTCTTTATCCCGAAGAACCTGGACCGTAGGCTGAGCAACCCGGCCCTTGTGGTGGGCCATCCGATGGGTGCAGTGAAGGAACAGAGTGCCAACCTCTACGCCACCAAGATGGCTGAACAGGGCTTTGTCGCAATGTCCTTCGACTTGTCCTTCTGGGGCGAAAGCGAGGGCAAGCCCGGCAATGCCGTGTCCCCGGATATTTACGCTGAGGATTTCAGCGCGGCGGTGGACTACTTGCGGTCTCTGGCCTTCGTGGACAAGGAGCGTGTTGGTGCGATCGGTGTCTGCGGCAGCGGGAGCTTTGTCCTCAGCGCGGCCAAGATCGATCCGCGCATTAAGGCGATCGCCACGGTGAGTATGTACGACATGGGAGCGGCCAACCGGGACGGGCTCCGGAAGTCCGTGTCCTTGGAACAGCGCAAGGGATTCGTCGCCCTGGCCGCCGCGCAGCGTGACGTGGAGTTCAACGGCGGCAAGACCGCCTACACGGGCGGCACACCCGAGGTGCTGACTCCGGACTCGACCGACGTGGACCGGGAGTTCTACGACTTTTACCGGACCGCCCGTGGTTGGTGCCCCAACACCACAACGCACCCGGCTTTGGCCACGAACACGAAGTTCATGACGTTCTATCCGTTCAACGATATGGATCTCCTTTCGCCGCGCCCGCTGCTGTTCATCACCGGCGATCAGGCCCATTCCCGCGAGTTCAGCGAGGAAGCCTACCGGCTCGCCACCGGCCCGAAGGAACTGGTGTACGTTCCCGGCGCAGGGCACGTGGACCTTTACGACCGCACGGGCCTGATTCCGTTCGACAAGCTCACGGTCTTCTTCCGCTCGAAGCTGACCTAGTAGGTACAAGGCCCCACCCAAAAACGCCAACCACCCAGCACAGATAGAACACAGAGAAGACGGAGAACATCCATGACAGCACCGCATGATGGCGGCTACCGCTTCGACCTCGACTCCGAAGTCACGCGCACACCTGTCCGCTACCTCAACCGCTACGGCATCGAGATCGCCGCCGACCTCTACCTCCCCAAGGGCCTCGACCGGTCCGCGAAGCATCCGGCCGTGGTGATCGGCCCGCCGCACAGCGCCGTCAAGGAGCAGGCCCCCGGCGTCTACGCTAATCAGCTTGCGAAGCGGGGCCTCGTCGCCCTCGCTTTCGACCCGTCGTTCAACGGCGAGTCCGGCGGCGAGGCCCGACGTGTCACGTCCCCGGAGATCTTTGCCGAGGATTTCAGTGCGGGCGTCGACTTCCTTGGCACCCTACCCCACGTCGACCGCGAGCGGATCGGTGCGCTCGGGGTCTGCGGCAGCGGCGGCTTCGCACTGTCGGCCGCGCAGATCGACACCCGCATCAAGGCCGTGGTCACGTCGGCGATGTACGACATCTCCGGCGTCAAGCGCGAAGGCTGGGAGCACGCCGCCACCGACGAGCAGCGCCGCGCAACCCTCGCGGCGCTTTCCGAGCAGCGGTGGAAGGATGTCGATGCAGGCGTTCCAAAGGTCGTCCGCGCCTTCCCTGCCGAGCCCGCCGATCAGGTTCCCGAGGGCCTCAACCCTGGAGCCGCGGAGTTCTTCGAGTACTACGGCACCGAGCGCGGCCACCACCCCCGCGCGATCGGCGGCTTCACGACCACCAGCGATGCTGCGCACATCAACTTCGGGTCCCTGCGCTCACTGGATGACCTCGCGCCGCGGCCGATCCTACTGGTCACCGGTGGGAACGCACATTCCCGCTACTTCAGCGAAGATGTCCACACCCAGGCGCCCGGGCCGAGCGAGCTCCTCGTCGTTCCCGGTGCGCGGCACATCGACCTTTATGATCGCATCGACCTGATCCCGTTCGATGCGATCGCAGCCCTCTACGCGGAGAGCCTGATCTGAGGCGGGCATGCTGACCGGCGGTCTCCTCGGGCTGCGCAACCAGGCCGAGGGATCTGATCACCTGGGGCTGGGGGCCAGCGCGCCGGCGACCTACTTCCCGTCTGCGGTGGCGCTCGCTTCGTCCCGGGATGTGTTGCTGGTCTCTCGCTTCGGCCGGGCCTTCGAGGACGACGGGGTTGCCCTGGGGTCGGGAACCAACTTCAAGCGGTCCCCGCTCTTCGCGGCATCCGGTCCGGGCGTCGGAGCGTAGCTGAAGAACTCGCCGTCAACAATCAGGAGACGGATTGGTTGCGCGTAACCAGCGACGTCGATACTTTGCCTCTGCGGGAGATCTACCTGCGGGCGTTCCAGCCCGTGGCGGAACGAGGCCCTCGCCGGCTGGCCCCATTTCTGCCAGAGGCCATGGGCGACAAGGTCGATGAGCACTTCCTTCGGATTATCGGCCCGAACGCGGTCGGGCAATTCGAAGGGCTGCCGCTGCCGCTCGCCGAGATGGAAAAGATGACCGCTGGCGCGTCGAGGCGAATCGGCAACGGGGGTTTCCTCTTTGTCAAGGTCGAATACGTAGCTCACGGGGGTATGGCCGGCGCCGAAAGGAAGGGTACTTGGTCGCGTGGTAGGTGGTGCGGCCCCACCGCCGACCAGCCCGCCGAGTGAAGACCCAGTTCACGATCGCGGCGGAGTCCTGCTCGCGCATCGCTTCAGCTCATACTTCATCGAGGCCCAGAATCCCCTAGATTGACTGCGACGACCTTGTCAATGGGGTTCCTCGGTCTCGTCGGCGGAGTCGACCGGGGGCATCATGATCCCGGCGCTCCTGAACGCCATGTCTAGGCTACCGAACGCGTCGACGGTCTTCGCGACGGCGACGGCGAGGATCTGGTCATCGTCTGTGGAGTCTCACGCCTTGTAGTGTTTTGGTGTCGACGGCGCAGGGGTATCGCACGTTCAGGCAGTACGCGACATTACGAAGTGGGGGCGCGAGTTGTTGATGCCGGCCCGTGGCGGTCTGAGGGCATGTCGCCGGGGCGGTCCGGCAGCGCCGGCCTTATCTGTTCGGTTGCCACTGAGTGGACGGCGGCGTTTCCGGGCCTAATTCCCCGGTGGTGATGTCCTTTGCGCGGACGGTCGGGGCCTTCTCTGTCACATGTTCCGTAGGTTGCCACTAACGGTGCCCTTGGCCGGATGGCTCATCGGGGGTGCAATGGTAGTGCCACATGTGAAGCTTGGGAGGTCCCGGCTGTGTTTGAGCATACTTTCATCGGGCTCGATGTTCACGCGGTTAATATCGTTGGCCACGCGATGAATCCGAGTACCGGAAAAATCAGCACCCACACGATGGTCGCTGAACCACCCGTGGTCCTGGACTGGGTCCATCGGTTCGAGCCGCCAGTCAAGGTTGTCTACGAATCAGGCCCAACCGGGTTCGTCCTGGCCCGGTTCCTACGGGCGCAGGGCATCGACTGCGTAGTGGCAGCTTCCTCGAACCTGTTGCGAGCTTCTGGCGACAGAGTCAGAACCGACCGGCGGGACGCCCTGGTGCTGGCCGAGATACTCGCGGTCGGCTCAGTGACCGAGGCCCGCGTCCCCAACCTGGACGAGGAAGCACTCCGGGATCTGCACCGGCTCCGCTCGGGCACTGCCAAGGACCTCGCACACGTCCGGCAGCCCGTGAACGCCATCCTTTTGCGCCACGGCATCCGCTAGCTCAAGGACGCCCGGTGGACGAAGGAACACTACCTGTGGCTGCACCGCCAACACTTTGACCAACCGCCGCTGCAGTTCACCTACGAAGCGCATATCGAGCAGGCCGAACTGCTCGCCGGGCATTTGTCCCGGATCGACAGACACATCTCGGCCACCGCCAAGGCTTGCCGCGACACCCAGGTCATCTACGCGTTAATGTGTCTGCGCGGGATTCGGACAACGACAGCGTTCGGGCTGGCCGTGGAAATAGGAGACTGGACCCGCTTCACCGGAAAATCGATCGGCTCTTACCTCGGACTCGACCCCAGCGAAATTTCCTCAGGCCAATCCCGGCAGGTGGGTCCGATCACGAAAGCCGGGAACACACGTACGCACGAAAGCTCCTGGTCGAAGCGGTTTTGCAGCACCGAAGCCCATATGCCCGGCCCGGCGAACGGCTACTGAGCCAACTTGATCTCGTCGGCTCGGCAACCCGGATCCGTGCCCTCGAAGGAAACCTCCGGCCCCAACACAAGTGGGAACATCTCGATGAACCGCACAAACCGTCCGTCAAGGCCAACACCGCGATCGCCCGCGAACTCGCGGGCTGGTGCTGGTCACTGGCCGCACCGCTCCAGCAAGGAGACCGCATGACTGTGGCCTAACCCGAAACACAACCGCCGACGCTCGACCTTAGACACCTAGCAGAGCTCCAGCCGAACATCGTCATGCGGTAATCAACCCGCGAATATCAGTCTGACACTGCCGTCGATAACGACTCGCCCGCACTTCCGAACACAACCGACCGGCACAGGATGAGCGGCCCCCGAACAAACCCAGGAGCCGCTCATCCATGCCCTCTTGACACCAGAACCTACATATCAGACGTGCCGTTGATGACTTGGTCGCATTCACGGCGCGGGTTCATCAGATGTAGGCCAGGAATCGTCCCGCGAAGATCACGCCCGTCCACGTGGACATCGATACGACCGCCGAGATGCGGGCTGCGGCCGGTGTCGTATCGGCCTCTGCCCACTCAGGGACTCGACGGTAGACACTGCGGTGAAACACGATGACGTTCAGTCCGGCTAGGACCAAGAGTCCGAGCTTCCACGGCGCAGCACCTGAGCCCGCGACGCCGACGGCCTGCGCGCTGAACATCAAGATGCCTGTCACGACGGCGATGGCTAGGCCGATGTGGGACATGGGCAAGAGATAGCGTGCGGCTTTCGTGACGGATACCAGGGAACGCCCGGCGCCCAGCAGGCGGAGGTCGAACGCGAAAGCCGGACCGACGAGCATTGCGATTCCGAGGATGTGGAGGCTCTCGAGCGTTGGGTACATGAAGGGGGTGGAACGCACGGCGTCACCGAGCATGGAGTCCTGCAGCCAGCGCAGGATCAGTTCAAGCCGTTCAGGCATCCTGGTTCCGTTCAACGTGGCGGGTGCGCCGGCGTATGTAGAAGACGCTGCCCATGGCTGCCGCGACCACGACGGCGGCAAACACCGTCCAGACGACCCACGTCCCTGGGCCGCTGCTGTTGTCGGCATCCTGTGCGGGCGGGGTCAGCTCCGTGGGATCCCCGACTGTGGACGGCACTCCGGTGGGTGCGTCGCTTGCCTGCGCTGTGCCTGGCAGCGGTGCCCTGACGGGGAGCGTGTTGCCGATCACCTGGTTGACGGGCGCATTGTCGTCTCCATACCAGAACGCGACCGGGCGGAATAGTCCGTCATCGGTGCTGTTGATGTATCCGACGCCCTGGAAGCGTTCTGCGACCCGCAGGGTGCGGTCCAGACCATTGCTGCTGGACCACCACGGCGGGGCGATGATGACTTCAAGCTCGTGGTGGGGCCCGTCATACCCAACGGCGGATTCGACCCGAACACTGTCCTCCGGGCCTGACAGCTCCTCGGGGATCGGCAGGTCAGGGGTGTTGGCCGGCAGCTGGGCATCCAGCGTGACATCGAAATGCGAATGTGGGTCGCCCCAGCTCCCCTCGGACGAGACGGTGCCGGCGATGTAGACGAGGTTGTTGGTCTCGAAGCCGTCCCAGCCGTGATGCGCGGCGGCCGGGGATACTGGGACCAGTGCCATCCCTGCCGTGACGAGGAGGGCCGCCGTGGCTAGAAGACCGCGACGACGTGTTCGTTCGGTGTGCGTGGAGATGGTCATGGTCGTCGATCCTTACGTGATGGGTGTGTGGAATTCGTCCGGCGGGGCTGGTGCTGCAGCTCAGCTTTATGCGGGGAATGGGACGCCGGTCCGCTCGGCGTAGGCGGCCAGCAGCTGCTCCTGCGCCTGGGAGTCGTGCACGAGCTGATTCACGCGCGTGTCGAGTTGCTGGTGGAAGAGGAACCCGCCGGTGACGCCGCTACCTGGCTCTACCCCTTCGGCGAGCCAGACCTGGGTCATGTAGCCGCCCCGCAGGCTGTCAGGGGTAGAGATGTTGCCGTTGTGGAAGCCCATCAGGGTGGGGATCCAGCCGGGTGCGACGGCATTGACCCGCCGTCCGGGCCATACGCGGGCCGCAGCGGTGGCGATCATCGCCATGTGCAGCTTGCTGTCGCCGTAGCCGATACCGTCGCCAGAGCGCACCTCGTTGAGCTTCAGGCTGCCGCCGAGGTGCAGGTCGGAACTGAGGTAGATCAGCTGCTGCGGAGGGGGCACCAGCGCGGTGAGGAGGTACGGCGAGAGTGAGTTGGAGTTGAGCAGCTCGCGGTCGGGGAGCCCATATTCGCCGGCGTTTTGGATGATCGCGTCGAAGTCGCCGAGGGCGTTGATCTGCTCTGCCAGCGCTTTCGTCTGGTCGAGGTCGAGAAGGTCGCCGATCACGACATCCTCAAGGCCCGGCAGGTCGCGGCGCGCGTCGGCGGCGCGCTGCTCGTTCCGGGCGTGCGCGACGACTGTGTGCCCGCGCTTCAAGAGATATGCGGACGCAAGCTGTCCGGCGCCGGCGGTGGACCCGGTAATGAGGACGCGCTTTTGCTGCCCGCCCTTGAGCGGCTGCACATTCTCGTCGATCCACACCAGCTCGTCGGCAACCTGCTGGGTGTTGTACTGGCCGATTCCGTACCGGTCGCCCTGAGCGCGTATCCCGTCGGCGGTGGTCTCAGCCGGGTTGGGCGCAGAGTTCGTGGGTGCGGCCGACGAGGAGTCCTGCGGTGGAGTGCTGGTGCAGCCTGCCAGAATCCCCGCGCCAAGCGCTGCTCCTGACAACAGGAAGACGCGTCTGGTCAGAGACCTCGTATCGAGCGTCACTCTAGTCATTTTCTTCATTCAGCCTGCCACCGCGATGGTGACCTGCTGCCCGTCCCGCAACTTGATCTGGACGATGTCCTCGGTTTCGCCGATCTTGGTCAAGTCGTTCGAGAAGGTGCTCCCCTCGGCGTTGTAGAAGAATCCGAGGTTGCCCCACGGCCTGTAGGAGAACGTGCCCGGGGACTCCGGTGCCCGAGATGAGGGTGTGGTTGAAGAAGTGGCGCTTCTGCTCGGCGACGCGGCCTCTGTGCGCGGAGGCCTTGGGCTCTCGCCTGAGGGCGGTGTGCTGCATCTGGCAAGGAGCAGCGGCAACGTGAACGCGTTGTCGGCGGCAGTTCCGGGCAGTCGCATCGTGGATTCCTTACAGATCGGTTGGAGCAGTACTCCGTCCATAGAACACGGAGAACCCGCACAGAGGGAGTCCCTGCCGAGAGGGGTATCAGGAGGGACTCCCAACCCTGCGATCGCGCGGGCTCCGTGGCTGCGTAGTTCAGAAGAGGGAGCCACGAGGAGTCGTCAATCCCGGAGCCAAGCGTAGATGAACTGAGGGCAACATGACCCTCAACGACTCCCGTCAAAGATCCTGGATTCGGTTCGTTTTTGGCGTGGGGAGACCGGGCTGCCGATGCTTTGCCAGGCCAAAGGGGTGTTGACGTTGTGCACACATGAATCGACCGTTCACCGTCCCTTGTTTGGCCTACGTCCGAATTTCATTTGGGCGCCCCAATCGACATGACTGCGATCGGCAAGTGCACCATGTAATGCCATTCCCTCCAAGAGACTTCAGCAGCTGTGGTGGACCGTGTGCTTCGAATTTGGCCTAACCATCGTCATCGACGCGACACTACAAATGTGCAGAGGCGGTTTGGAAGAAGCTGACTACTCCCTCGGTGACTACGGAGCACGCCGACGCCGAGCAGTTTGCAGATATAGGCCTTTCGTGACGCTTTCTCACGTCAGGTCGGAGGGTGATCTGTCCTTGCCGCAGCCGACTAGAAAGGACCAAGTGCGAACCGATACGTCTTGTTCTCATCAGATCTTGGGTCGCTATGTTGGGGGCTAAGAGCTGCTCAACGAACCCGCCGTCGTCGTGCGCTTCTGCCTCAGCCACGCGCTAGTCTTTGCTGCTGAAGGCGGCGTCGAAGCTGGTTTGTGAGGCGGGGAAGTCAAACTTTTTCAGGGCGGCGAGGGCTTCGGGGGCGCCGTGGAGGCGGTCCATGCCGGCGTCTTCCCACTCAACAGAGATGGGTCCGTCGTAGCCGATGGCGGTGAGGGCGCGGAAGGACGATTCCCAGGGCACGTCGCCGCGTCCGGCGGAGACGAAGTCCCAGCCGCGGCGGGGGTCGCCCCAGGGCAGGTGGGAGCCCATGACGGTGTTCCGGCCGGTGGGGCGGAGCTTGGTGTCTTTGCAGTCCACGTGGTAGATCCGGTCTTTGAAGTCCCAGATGAAGGAGACGGGGTCGATGCCTTGCCACATGAAGTGGGAGGGGTCCCAGTTCAGTCCGAACGCGGGCCGGTGGCCGATCGCTTCGAGGGTGCGGACGGTGGTCCAGTAGTCGTAGGCGATCTCACTGGGGTGGACTTCGTGGGCGAAGCGGACCCCGTTTTCGTCGAAGACGTCCAGGATGGGGTTCCAGCGGTCGGCGAAGTCCTGGTAGCCGGCCTCGATGACTTTTTCGGGGACGGGCGGGAACATGGCGACGTATTGCCAGATGGAGGAGCCGGTGAACCCGACTACGGTGTCCACGCCGAGTGCCTTGGCGAGGCGGGCGGTGTGTTTCATTTCTTCTGCGGCGCGTTGGCGGACGCCTTCGGGTTCCCCGTCGCCCCAGACACGGGAGCCGACGATGGCTTCGTGGCGGAAGTCGATGGGGTCATCGCAGACTGCTTGGCCTTTGAGGTGGTTGGAGATGGCCCAGACTTTGAGGTTGTACTTTTCCAGGATGGCGAGTTTGGAGTCGACGTAGCCGGGTTCGTCCCAGCGCCAGGCGTCCAGGTGGTCTCCGGAGACGGCGATTTCCAGGCCGTCGTAGCCCCAGCCCGAGGCGAGGCGGGCGACTTCCTCGAACGGGAGGTCGGCCCACTGGCCGGTGAACAAGGTGTACGGGCGGGGCATGTCAGGCTCCTTCAGCGATGAGTGAGTTGTGTTCTACGGCGGTGATGGTGCTCTTGTTCTTTGCTGAGGTTTCCACAGCGTCGAGGACGCGTTGGACTTGCAGCCCGTCTTCGAACGACGGCGACGGCGACTCACCGGCGGCGATCGCGGTGAGGAAGTCGCGGATCTGGTGTGTGAAGGTGTGTTCCCAGCCAATGATGTGGCCCTGCGGCCACCAGGCTTCGAGGTACGGGTGCTCTGGTTCGTTGACCAGGATCCTCCGGAACCCCTGCTCCCGGACAGGTGCAGTGGCGTCCAGGAACTGGAGTTCGTTCAGGTTCTCCAGATCAAACATCAGGGAGCCGGCGGTGCCGTAGACCTCGATCTTCAGACTGTTCTTTTGGCCGGTCGCGACCCGGGACGCCTCAACGGAAGCGCCCAGGTCCCCGGTAAGCCAGAAGGTTGCCCACACCGCGTCGTCGACCGTGACGGCTTCGGGTCCGCCTGGTCCGGGACGCTCGGTTACGAAGGTCTTCAGCATCCCCGACGCTTCCAGCGCGGTTTGCCCCGTCAGGTACTGGATCTGGTCAATCGCGTGCGAGGCGATGTCACCCAATGCCCCGGAACCAGCCGTTTCCCTCCGCAGCCGCCAACTCATCGGGGATTCAGCATCGCTGAGCCAGTCCTGCAAGTACGCGGCCCGAACATGCCGGATAGTCCCTAGCCGGCCTTCGGCGATCAGTTCACGGGCCAGGGCCAGGGCAGGGACGCGGCGGTAGTTGAAGCCGATCATCGACTGCACGCCGCGGGCGCGCGCCTCGGCAGCAGCCGCTGTCATCAACTCCGCTTCGGCTAACGTGTTCGCCAGTGGCTTCTCCACGAGCACGTGCTTGCCCGCCTCGAGGGCGGCAATGGCGATTTCGGCGTGCATCCAGCCTGGGGCGCAGACATCGATGATGTGGATGTCGTCCCGCTCGATCACGGAACGCCAGTCCGTGGCGGACTCGGCCCAGCCGTACTTGGCAGCCGCCTCGGCCACAGCGGAGGCGTCGCGTCCCACGAGCACTTTCTGCTCGAAGGCCGGGACATTGAAGAAACTGGCCACGTTCCGCCACGCATTTGAATGGGCCTTGCCCATGAAGGCGTATCCGATTGCGGCCACCCCTAACGGAACGGATTTCGGGTGGGTGGTCGGGGAAGGCGTCTGGTCAGACCGGGCGGGGGTTGTCATGGTGTGTTTCCTTGCTGAATCTTAGAAGGTGTCTGTTGCCGGGGCCCAATGCGACAGGATTGCCTGATGATTGGACGCAGCTTCGCCAGCGGCTCCGATGATGCCCGCTTCGTTGCGAAGAACTGCCGGCACGATGGGCACGCGTAGCTTGATATGGGGCAAGTAGTCGTGTGCCCGCTCGGAAATGCCGCCTCCTACGATGACGAGTTCAGGGGAGAACAAGAACTCGATGTGGGAAAGGTAGCGTTGCAGCAGAAGACTGTATTCGTTCCACGACAATCCGGCTCTTTCACGGGCAGCGGCCGAGGCCTTGCTTTCGGCGTTGTGGCCATCGATCTCAAGGTGACCCAATTCCGTGTTGGGAACCAGTCTTCCGTCGGAGATAAATGCTGAGCCAATTCCAGTGCCTAAAGTGATCACGAGGACGGTACCGGCGACTCCAGCCCCAGCGCCGTAGCGTGCTTCTGCAAGCCCGGCAGCGTCGGCATCATTGATGACTTCGACGGGTAGACCCAGACGGGCCGATAGCAGGGCTTCAATATTGGTGTTCAGCCAACTCTTGTCTACGTTGGCAGCGGAGCGAACCACGCCGCGCTGGATGATGCCCGGAAAGGTTACGCCCATGGGGGTGCCGGGTTCAGGGGCTTCAGGGCGGGCAGAGAGCTCGTCGGCGACCCTGGAGACTGATTCGGCGATGGCTTGGGGCGTGGCTGGCTGCGGTGTGGGTACACGGAATGGTTCACCAAGGAGCCTGCCGTCTTGCACATTGACTATGCCGCCCTTGATAGCGGTGCCTCCAATGTCAATACCGATCAGTGGCTTGTGCTGGTATGAGTTCTCGTCCATATGACTTCCGTTCGACGCAGGAGCAAGGAGGCAGGGTAGGCGAACGTGAGCGCCGTGCTTGATATCGTTCTGGTTGCTTCAGTGGCGCTTTTCATGGATGGTGCCGCAAGGCACGCTCGGATCGACTTGGATTATGTACAAGTCGAGGGCTTGTTGGGTGACCAGGATTCCGTGTCTCCGTTCGAATGCTAGCGGCATCAGGCGGTCGACGGCTTTACTGATCTTCTGGTCCCGGCTGTGTGCGTTGTCATCTGTCGCGACCTGAACGGACAGCGAAACCGGTGGTTGGCCGGTCGATTCGTTGAGTTGAGGGAGGTCGGCTCCATTCATGGGCGGCCGATCGGTGTCGTGGGACATGAGCCCTCCTGGGCTGTTGAATGAACGGGCAGAAGAAGTGTGAGGGCTGACGGGGCGGTTCATCGGACTGATGCTTCTGTCTGCGACAGCGAGCTATCGGTGGGCTGGCTGTAGGCCCACGGCGAGGTGAGCCACTCGATCATGCGTTGGACGCTGCGTTGGGCACCGACGGTCGTGGGTTCGTTCAGGTGTCCGTGGTCGGTTCCGTGTTCTCTGACGGTTAGCAGGTCGACGCCCGCGCCGGCGAGTTCGGCGGCAAACGCGTCGCCGGAGGAGCGAATGGTATCGACGTCCGAATTGAGCACGAACGTCGGTGGAAAACCGGTTAGATCATGTCCGCCAGGGAACGCATACGGGTCGGCTAATTGTTGAGGGTTTCCATTTACGTAATTGAGAGTCAGGCCTTCGACGCCTTGCGGCGTGAGAGGTATGCCGGTGCCCGGCGTAGTTGCGGCGAGCTTGATCTGCAGCTCGGTGCTGAACTTCGGCAAGGCTGGGTGCAGGAGGGGGTAGGCAAGAAGCAGCCTGGAGGGCATGGCGAGGCCCTGATCGCGTAGGCGCAGAGTCAATCCTGCGGTGAGTGTTCCCCCAGCGCTTGCTCCGCCAAGCGCCCAACCCGCGGGACTCTGCAAATGAAGTTCTGTGTTCGCCCAATCCAGGACGGCCTCGATTTCGTCGATCGCTACGGGGTAGTAGGCGTCACCGGTGCCTGGTTCGACGTCGAGGTCCAGAGCCCACTGAGGCACCGGGGCGAGTCGGTAGTCAACAGCGACGACAGAAATCCCGGCCTCGGCCAGAGTTGTGGCTACCCAATCGCTCTCGGCCATATCGAGATCGCCGTAGATAAACGCTCCGCCGTGACACCACACCAGGCCGAGCGGCTCGGGGCGCGGTCCGGCCGGGTTATAGAGGCGGACAGGGATTTCCCCGTAAGGCCCTTGGAGCCGCCGGTTTTCGGCGTGGACAGCGTTTTCTGTCATGATCTATTCCTTTTCGAGGCATCTGGGTGGTTTTTCGGGCAGACACTCAAGAGGGTGCTGGAACTCTGAATGCCGGGACTTGAGCAGGGGCAAGAACACATCCGAAACAGCGGTTTTGTCTCCAAGGCCACTCTCTGTTTTGAGGGCGTTGATCCGCGGACGTCTCTAAGCTGCGTGGCGGACAAAGGTTCCCGGCAGATTTTCGATGATGCGCCTGCTCAAGACTCCGTCGTGCATCAACCACAACATCGATCCATCAGTGGCAACGTCATCGACTCGGCCATGGTCTATCAGGCTCCCGTTTCTGAAGATTTCGACGTCTTGACTCTTAAGCGCTGTCCAGTCGTCAATGGGTTGCCAGGGGGCTGTCACGTAGGACTTTCCTGGCAGGAAATCAGGCAATGTAGGTCCTTACCTTTAGTGACAGCCGCCCATCCATGCCGTCTGCTTGACCGGGGTGGATCGGCTCCTATGTGCCCATGAACTGAGCATTCCTCCGCCCTCGTGCCCGGCGGAGCTCCGAGTAGACGTGTTGCCCGCTATTGGCCGAGATCGATGTCGGAAAGAAATGTCAAGGACCTGCTGATGCCCTCGAAGAGGTCCCCGGTGTAGTCGTCAAATTCGACTACACCTGTTTCCAGGTGCTCTGCTGCCCGGAGGATGTCAGTCACACGCATTGCCCCGTCGCCGGCAGGCAGCTGGGCCGAAGTATCGGTGGTGATTGGCCCATCCTTGATGTGGATGAGCCTCACTCGGTTGCCGAGCCGGGTCAGCAGATCCACGACGTTTTGCCCGCCCACGGCCGCCCAGTACGTGTCGATTTCCAGGACAACTTCCGGATCCAACAAGCTGGAGAAGTACTCAAGGGCCGTGTCGCCGTCGATGGTGCTCTCCAGTTCCCAGGCATGGTTGTGGTAACCAACGCGGATGCCGTAATCGGCCCCCTTCCGGGCCGCGGCATTAAGTTTCTCCGCTGTAGCTTGAATCGTTTCCCGGTCCTGCCAGTGTTCGGGCGGCAGGAACGGATCGATAACTGTCGTGATGCCCAGTTCTTTTGCTGCTGCAAAGATCTCATCCTGGTCCTGGCTTAAGAGCGGAGCGTGTCCGGAAGGAGCCGCAATTCCGTTCTCCTTCAGCGCGGCACCGAGTTCCTTGACGGTGGCGACGAAGTTGTACGGTTCCACTTTCGTGTAGCCGATAGCGGCGACTTTCCTGATGGTGCCTGGCAGGTCTTCCTGAAGGGAATTACGCAGCGTGTATAGCTGGAGGGAGTAGGACATGTTTTCCTTTGACGTCTTGAGGCTTCGAACCTTGTGGTGTGTGTTAGCGTCCAGCAAGGGATCCGCCGATGCCGCCGACGCTGAAGTACTTGTTCAAGGTGGCGAAGAGGATGATGGGCGGGACCATCATCACGACGGCGAGGGCCATGACTGAACTCCAGTCGGTGAGGTTCTGTTGGAAGAATGACTGGACGCCCAAGGGCAGAGTAATGATCTCGGTTGATCGAAGGAACACGATGGCTACGAGGTAGTCGTTCCATGCGAGCAGGAACGCGAAAATCGCTGTGGAGAGCACTCCCGGCAGGGAGTTGCGCAGTACGACCTTGGTAAAGGACCCGAAGACCGAACACCCGTCGATCCATGCTGCTTCCTCCAGGCTCATGGGAATGGAGTCGAAGTAGGCGGCCATCATCCAAGTTGCCACGGTCATCGTGGACCCGACATAGATGATGGTCAGGCCCAGAAGGTTGTCCACCAGGCCCATCCCGGCGAAGAGGATGAACAGCGGTACTACTGAGGTGATGATGGGCAGGGACTGCATCACAAACAGGAGCAGTGAGTAGCCGGAGACTGCTTTGCTCCTGCCGCGGGAGAGGACGTAGCCGGCCGGTGCTGCCACGGCTACAGATACGACAACCGTCGCCAACGTCGTGATCAGGCTGTTCTGCAGCCAAGTGGTGGCAAGGGTTTCGGAGAAGATGTAGCCGAAGTTTTCCAAGGTAAAACCTGTGGCGGTACCTGTAGGACCTGGTGTCAACGAGAGAACTATCGTCACCATGATAGGAACGAGAACGATGGCGGTGAGGATGAGAACCAGGACGAATCTCCACCAGCGACCCCGAGTCCCGGCTTCAGGAAGTACCGGGGGTTTGCTTGTGGTTCCGGTGGCCTGGCCAGTTTCGGCGGGTGTATGCAGTACTGCATTCATTTATTCGACGCTCGACTTTCGGATCTGGCGGTAGAGAAGGACCGACACCACGACGAGGGTGACCGTCATGAGGAAGGCGATGGCCACGCCCGGGCCTGTTTGGAAGTTCTGGAACACCGTGCGGTAAGCCAGAACCACGAGGGACGTAGTCGCGTCGACGGGACCGCCACCGGTGAGCAGGTAAATGGTGGGGAAGTCATTGACACAGAAGATCGTCATAAGGATCCAGCTGATATAGGTGGAGCGGGCGATCAGCGGCAGCGTGATTTGGCTAAGCTGCTGCCAGCGACTGGCGCCATCCATGCTGGCAGCTTCGTAAACGGAAGTGTCGACGGAAGCCAGGGCGGAGGACGTCATCATCATCATGAACGGGAAGCTGACCCACACCTTGAAGATCATGACGGTAATGGCGGCCAAGGCAGGGTCGGCCAGAAACAGGGGGGTACCCAGGCCCAAGCTGCGAAACAGGGCGGGAACGGGACTGTCAGGCGTTGCTACCAACCAGTTCCAAGCGGCCGCGGAGACCACGATCGGCACTACCCAGGGCAGGAGCAGCAGCACCTTGAAGATTCCGTTCCCCGGGATCTTGGTACGCAACAGCAGGGCCAGCCCTATTCCGACAAGCCAGGAGCCGAACACTCCGACGACAGTGAAGAGCAAGGTGAAACGTGCGGCCTTCCAGAACGCTTCAGAGGAGAGCACGCTGGCGAAGTTTTCCACCCCGATGAAGTTGCCGGTCTCGATCAGTGAACCGTCGTGAGTAGCCTGCACTCCGGCATAGATGAGGGGATAGGCATGGATGAGTACCAGCAAAACCACCGATGGCAACAACAGCCAGAAGAAGGTCCGGCGGGTCTGCGTGCTGAGTTTGCTCTTGCGGTTTCCCGGTAGACCGGACCCGCCGGGGGCTACGCCCCTGCGGGCCCGGTCCAGGCCGGTACGTGCTGTGAACGAGGACAACGTTTCAGCCTTTACTATTTCGTTACGGATTCGATGCCGGTCTGCAATTCACGCAGAGCGGTCTTCGCATCGGTCTTACCACCAAGGACCGTCTGCGTGAACTGGCCAAGGAACTGACCGCCCTCTACAGCTGCCAGGTCGGCGAAGAGCCTAGTACCTTGGGCGCTGAATGACTTGGAGATCGGCTGCCAGTCTTTGATGATCTTGACGTTGTTGGCATCCTTCTGGAACTCGGGAAGTTCCGTGATGGATTTGAACACCGGCATCGCTCCGACCAAGCCCTGCTTCCACAATTCCTTCAGCTGGCCCAGGTAGTAAATCAGGAATGCTTCAGAAGACTCCTGCGACGGGGTGTTCTTGTACATCATGATGTTGTTGCCGTACGTGAGGGTTGCTTTGTCGCCATGCGGGCCCGTGAGTGGATCCGCCACCAAGATGTCACCCGTGGTGTCCCCGGCGCGAGCGGGAAGGCCGGGGGAGTGGGTGCCGAAGGCGATCTTCTTGTCCCTCCACTGGGTGGTGAGGCTGTCCTCGTTGTAGCTCAGCGCGGCCGGGTCCACGATCCCGTTGGACACGAGTTCACGGATGAACTCCACGGCCTCGACGTTACGGTCGTTAAGGGCATCCGGCTGGCCGTCCTTGGTAAACAGGCCGCCGCCGTTGTTGAGCAACATCTGGATCACGGACTGGACTCCGATGTTATTTCCCGCGCCGGCGCCGGTACCGAAGGCGAATGCTCCGATTGCCTTAAGTTTCTTGCCGGCTTCCAGCAGTGTGGGCCAGTCCTTGGGAAGCTCGGTTCCTGCCTGCTCGAAGAGTGACTTGCGGTACCAGAAGACGCGCGGGTCCAGCTGCCAGGGGATGGCGATGTAGCCCTTGTCGGACTCGAAGGGTTCGAGCACGCCGGGGAGGAAGTCATCGAACATCCCGTTCTTTTTTAATTCCGCGATGACGTTGTCGGCATAAGCGATCTGGTTCTGCTCTTCGAACTGGAAGGCCTGGAAGCCGGCGCCGGTGGACACTGCAGGCCCCGTCTTGGACGCGATGGCCGAAGAGAAGGTCTGGTAGTAGTTGGTCCATGGGATCGACTGGTAGGCAGCCTTGGCTTTTCCGCCTTCAGGTGCGTACGATTCCGTGATCTTTTTGGCTGCTTCCGTGTAGGAGGCCGGCCCCCATGGCATGTCCCAGAACTTCACTGTGGCCCCAGCGCCCGACCCGCCGCCTTGGGAGGATCCTGCGCCGCAAGCGGCGAGAAGCGGGACTGCGGCAGCTGCGGCCGTGAGTCCGAGAAAGCCACGGCGTGAGACTGATTTCGCGGTAATGCTGTTGGGATTCATCATTGCTCTTTCCTTTTCGGACCTGGTGTCCCCGGCCCTGCTCGACGTTGAGATGGATAATTTAGAACTGCTAGAGGTGTGTGACCGCGGCTTCGAATTCCGCAAGGTCCGGTGCGGTGGAACCGCTGGAAGCGAGTGCTGCCAAGCGTTTCCAGGTTGCGCGGTGGGAAGATTCGTAAATTGTTGGGGCAGTCAGTGACCCCTGCGGGTCTGTTCTCTTCAGCGTTGCCGGGCGGGCCGTATCAGGAGCCGGGATCAACAAGTCGACACAACCGGCTTTGGTTAGCATCCGCACACGCACGTCGTTGTCCGAAGCGTTCGAGACGACGGCAGTTATGGTCACTGGAGCCCTTGACCCGGTGAAGGTGGCGGCAACGGTAAAGCCGTTCTTGTTGGTGCGAAGACTGCGAACGTCATCCAGGGGGCCTAGAAGCCTCGCGGCCAGCACCAGCAGTTCTGCCCCTACCTGCGCGGTCGGGATGCTGCCCCGTATATAGGCTATGACTTCAACCAGGACGCTGTCGGAGGCCGCCTGTTTGAAGGCCTCCGCCGCCTGAGGTATCGCAGGATTGGAAGCCCACCGGAAGCCCAACACCACGGGTACGGCCTTGCTGGCCGCGAGTCTTTCAAGAGACTGCGTCTCGCCTGGTTCCGGCGCGATCACCGCGACGCCGGCCGCACCCTTGGTGATGGTTTCGGCGGCTCGATGCGCCCAACCATTCGTGCCGGTCACGCCCTGCAACGTTGCCGTATCCGCCTGTCCCGGTGCCAAGGACATGGGCAGGGAAGCAACGACAGATGCGACGTCGCCCGTTTCAGCGGCCCCGTTGTCCGCATGGACGCCGAATGTGGCTTTCATGCTGCGGCCTCCTGTCGTTTCAGTGCCGCCGACGCCGCTGCGTCGGCTATTGCGAGTGCGAATTGCAGGTCTTGGATCAGAGTGTCGGCGCTTGGAGGACTGGCTTCGCCCCGCGCCAGGAGCGCAAGGAACTGCCATTCCGCCTCGTAACCATTGGCATCAAAAGGGCCAAAGACCTGGGTCTTCTCGCCGTCCGATATTTCGGCCACAGCCGAGCCGGCCTGCACGTAGGAGGGTGTGAAAGTCACCCTAAGGGATTTCGTGTCACTGAATGCTTCGAAGGTCCATTCGGGTTCCCAGCTGTCGGACATGACGGCCTGCAGATCAACGTTCCGGCCGTCGGCCTGGGCAAGTATGAGGTAGCCGAATGGCTCCAGGGCCTCGGCGCAAAGTACCTCGAGATCAGTAAAAGAAGGGACGAAGCGGCGCACCAACGGAAGGTCATGGATCGCCAGTCCCATGACTCCTCCACGGATCGAGTTCTCCAGAACGGTTGGGTCGCGGAGGTCAGGGGCGGCCGGGGGAGTGACCGGCCGGTTGATAACTTCCGTGGCGAAATCCTCAAAGCGAGGATTAGGAGGCAATACGATTGATGACCGCAAGGTGTGTGCTGTGTCGGCCAGGTCGCCCCAGGCTTCCTCCGCTGCTTTCCACCCAGGGTCGAAGGTATGCATCGCGCCCACAATGATCGGTACGCCGGTCTCGGTCGAAACTTCCGAGATTCGGGCCGCTTCTTCGCCGCTCATGGCAAAGGGCTTTTCGCAAAGGATCGCGCGCTTGCCAGCCCGGCATGCAGCGATAACTTGTTCGGCATGGAACTGGTGAGGGCTGCAGATCACCACTACCTCGACCTCAGGGTCAGCCAGCAGTTTCTGGACGCTGGTGGAAAAACGTGCGCCGACCCGGCCGGCAACTGATTCAGCAATGCCCGCGTCGACATCCATGACATGGGCCACAAAGAACGTGTGGGTGAGCCGGGCCAAGGTGGGCAGGTGAATTGCCTGCGTGACAGGACCTGCTCCCAGTATTCCAACTCCTAAGGGCGGCGGGGCTGTTGTCTCCTGCTGTTCGACAGCGGACATGTACATCTCCTCATTGATCTGAACACTTGCGTCACAGGGTGTGGGCTACGCCACCCGAAAAGACATCGTGCGTTTACTTTTCACTAAATATAAACAGCTGTTTTGGATTTGGCAAGACGGGAGCAGGATGGGATACCCAGAAAGGGAAGAGAAACACCCGCAAGTCGCAGAGCCCCTCGGGCTCTACTGCGTGTGTGCGGTAAGTGAGCAGCCGGCTTCAGGTAGGTTGACCCGAGGTGTCGAGTGGCGTTTCGGCACTGGCCGGATAACATATCGGTCACGCTGCATCGAAAGTGGAATCCTTGACCCGCGGACGTGATGAGGACGCAGGGTCACGGCCTGACCCTGCGTCCTCTGTTGGTGCACGTGCGTTAGATGTGCGCTGTCATTGGCGGCGGGCCGATGCGTATGTGTCCCAGGCGGCCAGTGCCCGGACGTAGTAGGCCGCCCGGTAGGTGGTGGTGTCGTAGCCGTTCCATGCCTCGGGGGTGTTGAAGGCGAAGGCGCCACCTGCGGCGGCGGTGGGGCTGTATATCTGGTGCACCAGGCCCTCTGCGAGCTCGTTGCCGTCGGCGACAAGGTCGGGGCGTCCGAGCCGTCGGCCTTCCCGGATGAGCGTTCCGGCAAACTCGAAGTTCGTCCCGGTCCACACCTCCGCGGCTTGGAAGCCCAGTTCCCTGGGCCGGCCGGGTATTACCGGGTAGGGCTTGCCGCCGATCGGGACGAGGTTCGGCGCTCCAAGCATGTGCCCTGTGGAGTCCTTCACCTGCGTGAGATGGTCGAAGGTGTTGGTCAGGTGAGCGGTCACGCGTTCGGGCGGGTTGATGTCGGGCAGCCCGAGTTGCTCGGCCACGTGCTGGGGCCACAGCACGTCGACGAAGACGTCCGTGGACCTCGCGCCTGCGTCGGTGAACTTGTAGTAGCTTCCGGTCCAGAAGGCGGACTCGTATGCCTCTAGGGAAGCCGCCCGCGTGTTGTTGAGGGTGTCGACATCAACCGTCGAGGCTTCGGAGATGCCGAGCCGCTTGGCGTCCTCGGTAGCGGCTGCCATGATGTCCGCGGCCAGGATGTACAGGCCCGAGGTGTAGACCCCGTGTACTCCGCCAGATTGCCCCATCACGTCGTAGGTGCTGGCGAAGGTGGCCGGCTCCGTGGGCAGCGTGTCGCCCTGCGGTATTCGGGGTAGAACGTCGTGTGTCCAAAGGCGGAGCATTGCCGGGTATGCGTCGCGCAACAGGGAATCGTCGCCGGAGCTGCGATACGCTCCGTAGGCGCGGATCAGGTATTTGACCGGACGGTCGAAGAAGGTGGTTTCGGGTGTGGCTGGGCTGGTTGAGGTCTCCCATAGCAGCCAAGGCGCGCTCAGGTGCCACCAGCTATAGCCCTCGACCGGGGGGTTGAAGCCGGGGCTGCCGGGCACTCGGCCGTTAGGGTCTTGGGCAATCATCTCGGAGGTCGCGCGGACCCAGTCGGCTTCGATGGAGGGAAACAGCTCACGCAGGGCGATGGCCATCTGGCCTTGGACATCGAGCTCCCCGGCGTCGGCCCAGCCACCACCAGTGAGCGTGTGGAACAGGTGGGTGCCGGGGACGGCCGAGCCTGGTCGGGGCGCTCCGGTCTGGTGTGGGCTGGAGACGAGGCCCGATTCCCAGAAGGAGCCGTTGAACGTGAGCTGACTGAGTTCGTTCAGGGCGGCCATGCGGATCGCGGGCGACACGGTGTCATCGAATGCCACCGGCTTCCACCAGCGTTCCACCGCTTCCTCTGCCTCGTCTCGGCGTGTGAGGTTCCGCGCAGCAATGGCGAAGCCCTGGTTGCCGGGATAGCTGCCGGCGACGTAGTTGTTTTGTTCGTCTTGACGGGCTCCGTAGAAGGAGGTGTAGCGCCTCATCCAGGATGTGTCGCCCTCAGTACCGAACGTGATCTGTGGGAAGTCCCAGGCCAGGACGAAGCGAACGGTTTGCGTTTTATTAGGTGGCAGGTTCATCTCGACTGCGAGGGCGCTGGCGGAGTTGCTGTCGTCGAGGGCAGAGTTGGGGAGGCTGCCGGTTGCGCTGAAGGGGGTGTAGATGTCGGAGCCGTCGCCGTCGGCGTTCCAGGAAGTTGCGTACGAGACTCGCTGTCCGGGTTCACTTCGCACGGCAGTCGTCCACTCGCTGTTCTGTGAGTCTGCGGTGTTGGTGGGGCTGGATGCGCCTAGGGTGATGCCGGTGATTTTGTTCCGGTGATCGACGGTCTCGTGGCTGGTGAAGCCCGTGCGGACGCTAGGCACGGGGCTGGGGGTGTTCTGCACCGTGGCGCCCACGTGAGCTGGAGCGTTGGGGAAGGTGAACATGGTCGACACGTTCGTCGGCTTGCTCGTTTCGTTTTTAAGTTCCACATCGAAGTAGGCCACGGGTTGGGAGGAGGACTCGTCGTTGCCGGCCACGATGGGTGTCCAGAACGTTGTTGACACGGATGTGGAGGGTACGGGGTCGGCGTAGTCGATGCGGCCGTAGGGGTAGAGCGCGCTGTATGTTCCGCTCCCAGCATCCAGGGTCGACCATGCAGGGAGGACGGACCCGAACTCGGAGCTGTTGACGGCGAGCGTCTTGGTCGTGGCGGTTTGGCCTGGCTGCTGTTCACGGATGTGGATGGCGGCCTGAGGCAGGATGCGCTTTTCGTAGTTCGTGTTTGTCGATCCGCCCATGTTCCACGGACCGAAGGTCCCGGCCTGGTTGATCATGAACGAACCTGCCCCGAGTCCACCCAGCGGAATCCCCAGGCCGGGCTGAGCCATGGGATTGCCGAGCTGGAACGGCGAGGTATTGGGTTCGGAGGTATCACCTGCACAGGCTTGCCAGACGTGAGGGCTGCATGGGGTGCTTCCAATGACTCCGAGAGGCCGCTGGTATGCGGCCTCACCCAAGGCCGAGTGTCCCGCCGGTTCCGCAGCGGGCGCGGGCGGCGGTGACGCCAGGGCTGGTGCGATGGTTGTGGCGGCTATGCCCGCCGCAGCAACGACGGCAACTAAGCGCAGGCTTAGGCCGTGGGTTGTAAACAAGGTTGGCTTTTTCATAGGACTGCTATCTCGTGCTGTTCGAGAGCGGACATGTAAATCTCCTCATTGATCTGAACATCTGCCTGACTGGATGTGCTCTAGGCCACCCAAAAAGAAACCGATCGATTCGGTTTCGCCAAACATAAACAGATGTTTCTGATTTGGCAAGAGGGTCATAGGATGGGACACCAAGGAAGGGAAGAGGTGGAATGTCAGTTTCACTCACGAGCCGAGGCCCGTATAAGAAGGGTGTCCAACGGCGTCAAGAAATCGTCGATGCCGCTGCGCGTGTATTCGCCAGGCACGGCTATCACGCGGGTTCTCTGCGTCACATAGCCGAGGAAGTTGGCGTAACCGGAGCGGCTTTAATCCGCTACTTCGGCAGCAAGGAAGGACTGCTGGTAGCGGTTCTACGCCGCTGGCAGGAGGAGTCGTCCCATTGGCAAGGGCCTCACACGGGTCTTGAACACATCCGGGCGCTGATCCCACTCATGCGGTACCACGTAACGCACCGCGGGTTCATCGAACTTTTTCTGACCCTGAGCACCGAGGCCTCAAACCCGGACCATCCCGCCCGCGGATTTATCGTCAAGCGTTACGAAGAAGCGCTCCACGGATTCAATCGGCAGCTGAGCATTGCCCGTGACGCCGGCGATATCCTGCCGCTTACTGATGATGCCATCGATTTGGAGTCGCGCTCCTTGATCGCACTCATGGACGGGATGGAGCTCCAGTGGCTGCTCAATCCCGACCTCGACCTTGTCACCAAATTCCAGGCACAGGTGAACATCACCATCTCCCGCTGGACCGGAAGGAGCATCGAAGAAGTCACGCTTGAGACAGAGACATGGCTGGAACGCGTGAACTCCGGGCGCGATGCCGCGATGTGAAACATCTGCCTGAGATTTTTCGTGGGGGAAGCAAGTCAAGCACAGGAATGTCCTCCTCACCTCGGAGGAAAGGTTCTCAGAGGTTCGGTCATTCTTTAGCGCTTCAGGGTGTGTGAACGGCTTCTGCTACCCACCGCGGAGCCATTCACCAATGCGCTCGTTTCCCACGAACCTATCAGCCATGCGTAGGTAGCCGGCGGTGTTCGGGTGCAGTCCGTCCGGGAGGTCCGGAGCATCGTTGAGTCCGAAGAGTTCGAGGCCGTTGAGGTAGTAGAGCGCCGAATCGGTTGCAGATCTGGACGTGACGATTTCGGCCAACAACAAACGTATCTCTGTGAGGTTCAAGGACCCGATGTTCTGTCCTGTCACGGGTGGCGGAACGGTGCGAAGCTTCCCGGAGCGCGCGTCCCAGGTGATCGGTCCCGGGTTCGTCTCCTGCATTGGGCAAGCGATGGGGGAAATGAGAAGGATCGGTACTTCCGGTTTTGCCTCCCGGATGGTGTCCAGGAACGCGTGGACGGCCGGTATAAAGGTTCTGCGTTTCATGGTGTCCCCGTTGGCGATGTTGATGCCAACTTTGAGGCTGATGAGATCCGCTTCCAGGTCCCGCATGATGCGTGCGACGAAGTGGTCAAGGTGGGCACCTCCGCCGAAAGCCATTGAGGTCAGATTTAGGCCGAGCTTTCGTGCTGCCACGGCTGGCCAGGTTGAGAGCGGCGAGTCCGCCTCGGCGCAGTGGCTGATCGAACTGCCGTAGTGCGTCCATCGAGGAATGTCGGAGTGCGGCGTCGGCTGGAACGGGGCGTCGGCTTTAAGGTCGAGGATCTCGATGCTGGCGTTGTTGGGGAGCCAGATCTCAACATCGCGGGCAGTGCCGTCCCCGCCGAGCTCGAATATCAGCGAGGCGGGCTTTCCCGTGTGATGTTCGGGAGGACCACCAAGCTGAAGTACGTCGTAGGGTCCTTCAGTTTCCCATTGCTCCATTGTCAGGTCACCGCTGACGGCACCGTAGGTGACCAGGACTGAAGCAGGGTCCATTCCGGGGTACAGGCGCCGGGTCGAAAGAGCGGTCAACGTAAGACATCTGGCCGCTGTCGTAAACGCGAGACGGACACCCGAAGGCTGCGTGGCGTTGATCCTGAGCGTTTCTTCGTCGTGATAGGAATCCACCGACCGAGGAAGCCGGTGGGGAACCACACCTCCGGAAGTGTGTTCTACGTCCAGAGCTCCGCGGAGAGCCTGAACGATGATGTCCCGCGTGGGCTCGCTCAGGGAATTCATGGTCGGGCCTCGTCCACGTCCAACCCCCATCCCAGGGGAAACAACGGTTCCTCTGTATCGGAGGGCACATCGGGGCGGCTCGCAAAAACGGCTTCCATAGTGCGTGGTAGCTCGAAGGGGAGCTTCCCTCGGGGACGGACCCGACCGGTGAGGACGTCGAGAACGGCGGAGTCGGAAGCGCCATAATCAGCGACGATGGCAGACGCAAAGGCGGCTATGGGTGTCAGTATGGCGGGCCTGGTCAGCGTGACAACGAAGACCAAGGGAACCTGCCGGGCAATTGTTCTCAGCTGCTCGACGTATTCCTCGGAAAAGTCGAGAGACCCCTGTTCCATCCCGTTCTCAAGGAAGTAGGTGTCGCGTTTTTCGTAGGGAGCATGGGCTCGCACGATCGCGACCGTTGACTCTTCCAGTGATGATGGCGTCCACCCTCCCGGCAACACGGAAGTTTCGATGTCGACGAGGTAGGCCTTTTGCGGCCCGGTAACGGGCAGCACCTGCGCGCCTTCTTTGTTCTGGTTCATCAGCACGGTGAGCGACTCTGACTGTGTGACCCTGCCAAGATGGATGTGTTCAGCGGTCCCGATCTCCACGTTCGTTTCAGAGGCACGAGGGGTTAGGATCCCGAGGTCATGCATCAGGGTAACTGTGCGGCGGGCTGATTGATCGAGGCGGTCTTCGCTGATTTCGCCGGATTCAAGAAGGCCGATTAAGAGTTCGGTATCACTTTCACCGCCGAATTGGTCGACGCCCGCCTTGAGAAGCTTCATAACCCGCTGGCGGCGATTCAGGTGCTCCACACCCCATGCGCGGGCGGGGAACGGCTTACCGAAAACGGTTACGTCGGTGATCAGGCCGAAGTCGCTGAGGATGATCCCGTCGAATCCCAGCTCCTCGCGAAGCAACTGGGTCAGGATCTGGCGATTGAAGGCGAAGCCGACTTCCTCGACGGGTTCACCGTTGAGGGTCAGCCCGACGGGCATACCGTAGTAAGGCATGATTGCTGCCGTGCCGGCATCGATCGCGGCTTTGAACGGGAGCAGGTGGTCACGCAGTCGGCCTCCAGGGTAGACCTGCTCGCGCCCGTAGGGGAAGTGCGGGTCCTCGCCGTCGAGTTGAGGGCCGCCTCCCGGGAAGTGCTTTGTCGTTGCGGCAATGCTTGTTGGTCCCAGGGTGGTGCCCTGCAGGCCTTCGAGGTAGGCCCTAAGGAGGGTTGCGGTGAGCTGCGGCTCGGCGCCGAACGATTGGGCTTGCCGGGCCCACCGTGGCTCCGTCGCAAGATCGACTTGGGGGTGGAGGGCCATGCGCACGCCCATGGCCAGGTAATCCTGCCGGACAATGTCGGCGAAGGTCCGCACAGCTTCGGGGTCACGGAGGGCGCCGAGTCCGATAGGTTCGGGCCATTGCGAGACACCACTCGCCCGGTGGCTTGCGCCTGCGTTCTGGATAAATGAGTGTCGTGGGTCTGAGGAGAAGATAATCGGCAGTCGTGACCCAGTGGACGTAGCAAGGTCCTGCAGGACCTGAAGTACTGGGGCTGCCTTGGCCGGCTCGGGCATGCTTGCGAGGCAGAAGTATCGGATGCCCTTATCCACGATGAGGTGACGCAGAGTGTCGCCGCCCAGCGGGGAAGGTGCGTCGAGGTCGAGATCCGCGTCGACCATCACCATAGGCTGGAAGAGCAAGCCGACTTTCTGCGCAGTAGTGAGGCCGCCGATGATTTCGTCGACACTCCTGCTGTGCAACGTTGTCGATACGCCGGTGGGGTTCATTAGCTCGTCCATCATTTCTTGTCGATGCCGGAAGTCGTTGTGGCTGCTCGTTCCCGTCGGCGTTCTGCCTGACGCTTGGGGTCAGCCGCCGGGGCGGCCAGTAGCAGGCGCTGCGTATAGGGGTGCTCCGGCGTGGTGGTGACTTTGGCCCCTTCGCCGGTTTCAACTATCTGCCCGCGGTACATCACCGCGACCCTGTGGCTCATGACCCGAACGACACTAAGGTCGTGGGAGATGAACAGCAGGGCTACGTTCGTCTCTTGTTGTATGTCCAAGAGCAGTTCCATGACCCTCGCCTGGGTTGTCAGATCCAACGCGGAGACAGGTTCGTCGCAAATGATGAGTTTGGGTGAGAGTGCAAGTGCTCGTGCGATGGCCACCCTCTGACGTTGCCCTCCACTGAATTCGCGTGGGTACCGTTGGAGGGCGTCGGACGGCAAGTGAACGACGTCGAGCAATTCGCTGATGCGTTGTGCAGCTTCTTTGCGCCGGATGCCCCCGGCCCTCAGGGGTTCTGACAGAGTGTCACCGATGGTCAGAGCAGGACTAAGCGAGGAATACGGGTCCTGGAAGACAGCCTGCATTTCCCCTGCAAGTTGGCGGCGGCGTTGTTTACTGGCAGTCGTTATGTCTTCCTGATGGTAGGTAACCGTTCCGCCGGAAATGGGTGCCAGACCTAGTACGGCCCTTCCCAGTGTTGATTTGCCGGAGCCTGATTCCCCCACCAATCCAACGGTTTCGCCGGGCCGAACATTGAGGCTGACCCCATGAAGGACCTGAAAGCTCTTTCGGCGTAGGCCTTTGGATCGGTACGTCACTTCCAGATCGTTGATTGCGAGCAACGGCTCCGCAGATCCAGCGGCGGTTTGCGGCTGAGCCGCTGTTGCGTTTGGCGACCTCATGCCATCACCTCATGGTTTGTCCACGCCGGGCGTGCAGGTGCATCGTCCAGTAGGGCGGCGAATAGTTTCTTGGTGTAGTCGTGCTCAGGGTTGTTGAACAATGTTTCAACAGAACCGGTTTCGATGATGGATCCTGAGCGCATCACTGAGACTCTGTCGGCAAGATCAGCCACCACCCCGAAATTGTGGGTCACGAGGAGCATGGCTAGTCCTTCTTCCCGCTGGAGGGTTCGCAACAGATCGAGGATCTCGGCTTGAACGGTGACATCGAGCGCTGTGGTGGGTTCGTCGGCGACTATTAGCGCAGGTTTGCAGGAAACGGCTCCGGCTATGAGCACTCTTTGGGCCATACCCCCCGAAATTTGGTGAGGATACGACGAGTAAACCCGCTGAGGATCGTTGATGCCGACACGTTCCAGGAGGCGCATCACGGTCTCTCGTGCCGCTTTCCGGTCCATGTTCAGCAGGACCCGCAGCGGTTCGCAAAGCTGGTGCCCGATGGTGTAGGAAGGGTCCAGGTTCGACAGTGGCTCCTGCGGCACGTATCCGATGTGGCGGCCGCGGATACGGGCGAGGACCTGGGGACGGGCCGAGGTCAGCTCGGTTCCTTCCATCCGAATGGTGCCGGCCATGATCCTTCCGCCCTCAGGCAAAAGACCGAGAATGGACCATGCTGTCTGGGTCTTACCCGACCCGGATTCGCCAACCAGGGCGTGAACTTCTCCCGGGGCGATTCTTAGGGATACCCCATCAACCACAGTTTTCCATCCACCGTCTACCTGGTAGGAGACGGAGAGTGAATCGACGTCCAGGAGAGCCTTCTCCTCGGGGGAGCTGTTTTCGTGGTTGATGGGCGGGGCGGGGCGGGGGCGGGGTGGCGACCACACCAGTCGGCGGTCTTCGGTCCTGTCTCCGGTCAATTCAAGCTCATCACGAAGCGCAGATCCGAGCAGTGTGAACGCTATACAAGTCAAACTGATGGCAAGGCTGGGCCAGAGAATAAGCATGGGACCGCGGAAGATGTTGTAAAAACCCTCGGAAAGCATTCCGCCCCAGGAGGGAAGTGCGGGATCGCCAAGCCCAAGGAAGTCAAGGGCGGCTTGGATGGCTATGCTGACGCCTAGTAACCCGGCAGTCAAGAGGATGGCGGGGGCTCGAACCGCCGTCAGGACATGGCGCCTGATAATCCGGCTGTCCGTTAGCCCAGACACTTTGGCGGCATCAATGTAGAGCTCCCCACGCACACCTCGGACCGCATTAAAGACGACCCGGTAATACGACGGGGCCAAAATGACACCGAAGATTCCCATGACGACCCACAAGGAAGGGCCTACAACTGCTCTCACCGCCAGAAGTACCACGATTGCTGGCAGGGAAAGGATTACCCCTGACAACCAGGCTGATAAGGTATCGAACCATCCGCCACGGTATCCGGCGATCAGACCGCTTGGGATACCGATAGCAGCGGCGACGACGACCGCGACAGCCGCTCCGGCGAGGCTTACCGACGTGGCGTGAATGAGCCGCGAAAGGACATCACGGCCGGCACTGTCCGCACCGAGAAGATGCTCGGGGGATTGCGGGGCAAAAACCAGCTGCAGGGATGCTGCGTTTGGATCATAAGGTGCAATAAGAGGACCTATTAGAGCTACCAAAATGATGGCGGCTATATAGGCTGAGGCAGCGAGACCTAAAGGGTTGCTCAGCAAGCGGCTTGACAGGGATTTCCTGCGTCCCGCAGTGGGCAGGGCACGGTCTAGGGCTTCGATTTGCTGGGTCATGACTGCCGCATTTTCGGGTTGAGCCATCCTTGAAGAAGGTCGATGGCAAGGTTTACGAGGAAGACGACGATGGCTGTGAGGATGACGAGTCCCATCACGATGGGTATGTCTCCCTGAGCGGTGGCCGCAATGGCGCTTTGTCCAAGCCCCGGAAGGGAAAATACCTGTTCCACTACGACTGCTCCTCCAAAGAGGACAATGAACTGAAGTCCCAGGACGCTAAGGGCCGGGGCCGCGGCGTTCCTCAGTACGTGACCGAACATAACCCGCCCCTCAGGTAGGCCGCGGGCGCGGAGCGTGCGCACGTAGTCGAGCCGCATGGCATCAATCATCGATCCGCGAATTTGCTGGGCGACACTTGCAGTGGCCGCAATTGAGAGTGCAAGGACCGGCAACGTTATGGTCGAAAGCCAGCCCGGAAACGAGACATCTGGTCGGGTGTAACCCGTGGCAGGGAACCAACGCAGGCTTAGCGCGAACATGAGGACCAAGGCAAGGGCCATCAGGAATCCGGGGACAGCGGCCACGGTGACGGACGCGATCTGGATGAAACGGTCCAGGGGTCCCCGCTGCCGTGCTGAAGCGGCGCCAAGGCAAACCGCAACGACTGCGGAAAGCAGGACAGCTCCGATGGTGAGAGTAAGGGTAACGGGCAACCGGGTCAGGAGCGCCTCGGTCACGGACTGCCCGGTAAACCAGGACCGGCCAAGATTGCCTTGAACGGCTCCGCTGGCCCATTCCAGGAACTGTGTGGTCAGGGGACGGTCGAGGCCTAACTGCTGCGTTTTGCGGTCGACGAGTTCCTGCGATGCGTTCTGTCCCAGGATGTTTCGGGCTGCATCGCTGGCACGGAGGTTTAGAAGGAAGAAGGTGAGAACACAGAGCGACCCGATGGTCAGGATTCCCGCAAGGAGCCGCTGAAGGATGAATTTAGTCATGGGTATGGTTACGAGCGCCGGGGGCGAGGCTGCTCCTGTTCCCCGGCGGCACGCTCAGCTTTCAGATTTAATGTTCCAGAGGTAGGGGTAGGCGTTGTCGGACTGAAGTTCGACAGCGATGCCGGGCTTGGTGAAGAAGGCAGTCTGAGCCCGGTAGGTGGGTGCAAACCATGCCTGTTCCACGACGTACCGGTTCAAGTCTTGGCTGATCTTCTTTGCGTCGTCGCCCTCAGCTGTGCTGAGTTGACTCATGTATTCGAGGATTTTGGGGTCTTCGGTTTTCAGAACGTTGAACGGAGCCCACGGCGCCAAGGCGAATTGGATTCCTGCCCAGCCGGACTTAGGGGTCTCCAAATTCATGGGGAAGGCCGCCCAGGTGCCTCCAAGCATTTTTCTGAAGAGATCGTCGCCGGTTGTTTCCCACGTGACGTTGATACCCACCTTGCCGAGTTGTTCCTTGTAAACCGCGAATTCAGCTTCGGGTACAAAGTTGCTGCTTGGCATCAAGAGGTCGAATCCGTTGGGATAGCCTGCTTCTCTCAGAAGGCTTTTGGATTTCTCCACGTCGAAGGAGTAGGCAGTGTCGAGTTCCGGGAGGTAGGCATCAGAAGTCTTGTCGAAGGTTTGTGCCGTCGGAGATCCATATCCTGCAGCGAGTCCCTTAACGAGTCCTTCACGGTCCAAGGCGTGGTTGATGGCCTGCCGAACGCGCACGTCCTTTAGCGCCGGGTTGAGTTTGCCTGTCCTGTCTGCAAGAACAAAACCTGCCCAAGTGGATTCAGCAAGCGTAGTTTTGTAGCCAGCAGCTTCGGCCTCTGGGATCTGGGTCGGTGTCTGTGAGGCCGTTGCGTCGACCTGACCGCCTTTGATGGCGTTCATCAGCGCAGTCGCATCGCCGTAAAGCGTCATGGTGATGGTTTTGTAGTGCACCGAGTCCGCGTCCCAGTAATCGGCTCTGGCATCGAACACGTAGCTGGACCCGACAACTGTTTCGTCCTTGTCCAGCACATAGGGACCGCTGCCGACCGGGCTATTGGCCGCATTTGGGTCAGTCCACATGGCCGCGCTGCCTACGATGCCTGCATTCTGTGACAGCGTCGTCAGCAACGAAGGGTCCGGACTCTTCATGGTCACCAGGACGGTCTTGGCATCGACGGCTTCGGCTTTTGCCACATTGGACAGATATGGAGCGTTGGCTGCTGTTCCATCACGGAAGCGCTTCAGGCTGTCTGCCGTGACCTCGGCAGTGAGCGGCGTGCCGTCACTGAAAGTGACTCCATCGCGCAAAGTCAGGGTGAGTTGGGTCTTTGATTGGTCCCATTCCCACTTCTCCGCCAGTCCGGCAACGATTGTTCCGTCCGGTTCTGCTCGAAGCAGAGTGTCGTACACAGCCTGAAGGTAAGGGGATTCGATCGCCCACGCCGTCTCCCAAGGAGCGAAGGAGGTGTTGGGAGCGACCATGCCGAGCCGAAGTACTTCGGACTGCACAGTCCCACCCCCGCCGGATTGTTGGCCTACGCAGGCGGTCAATGCGACGAGGGTGGCAAGGCCGGCCGCTGCAACCCTAAGGATGCGCTGGTGCATCTTTGCACGGTCCTTTCAAAAGGAGTCTCTAGGCCCCGCTTCAGCAGGACAAGGAGAACCTAACACCAAAACCTTAGGCATCAAAGGTTTTTGGAAAAATAAAATTCTTTTGGGGTCAAAGGTTTTCATCTGAGCGGTCCGCTGATACCGTCACCTGCGTGAGTACGACACCAACCAAGCCCCGTGGGGAGTATGCCAAGACCGCCCGTCGGCGGGATGAAATAGTGACGGCCGCTCTGACCGTTTTTTCTTCTTCGGGTTTCGTCAACGCCTCAATGAGCGAGATCGCAAAGCGGTCTGGACTCACATTGCCAGGGCTGCGACATCACTTCGAATCTAAGCTCGACCTGCTGCAGGAAGTCATATTCCGGCGCGAACTGGACGCGAATGAACACTTGAAGGGTCGGATCGGGATTGACTTATTACGGGGTCTCCTTGAGATCGCCGACCGCGATCAGAAAGATCCTGGGCTGACGCAGATGTACGCAATGCTGGCTGCCGAAGCGACGGATCCGGAACATCCGGCCAATGAGTACTTCCGTGGCCGCTACGACTTGGTCGTAGATACGGTTCATCGGGCCTTTCGGGAGGCGGCCGAAGATGGCGCTTTACGCCCCGAATCTGACCCGGCCGGGCTGGCCAGGTCTTACGTGGCCCTGTCTGATGGACTGCAGCTGCAGGCCCTGTATCGGCCGGGCTCCTTCTCGCAGGTGCAGCTGACCCGCGAGTTCCTGAGGCAGCACCTGACGGTGCCACTCTGAAACCTTGAGTCATCCTTATGCCAGGGTCGACAGGCATTCACCCTGGCGCAGGGATGACGGACAATACCATGCCGGATCTCGGGGCCTCCGGCATGCCTTGAGCGCGGCGCAACGATGACAATTTCACTTTCGCCACCCATCGGATTCTGCACAAATAGCCGCTAGACAGCATCAATCATCCGAGATAGTCTCATCCGAAATATGACCACTCGGTCACTTTTCAGTGAGGCTTTGATCCTCCTCCACGAGCGCTGAGTCGGAACCCGTTTACAAGAAATGGGCCTCGGCTCCACCGGCCGGACAGCACGTAGACCGGCCGTAACGCTCCCTCCATTCCCGCAAAATGCGGTCAGCAAAGGAACCACCTTGACAGTCAACGCACGCTTCATCACAGCCGACGACGATGTCGACAGCGCACCTCTACTATTCCGGAGCGTCAGACTGGACCAGGGGCATGGAGCTGTAATCTCCGCCCGGCTCAGACTCAGCGCCCTGGGTGTAGTTGATGCATGGATCAACGGCAATCCCGTCACCCAGGACCTTCTGACTCCGGGATGGACCAGCTACGAATGGCGCATCCGCGCGGCCAGCCACGATGTCACAGGGCTGTTGAAGGATGAATTCACCATCGCCCTCGCCATAGGCAATGGCTGGTACCGCGGCCGACTCGGATGGTTTGGCAACTCCGCAATCTACGGGGACGAAAGGGCTGGCTGGGCGGAACTACGTATCGACTTCGAAGACGGCCACGAGCAGACGGTTGGAACCGACGAGTCCTGGGCAGCGACGGGCTCGGGGATCCTCGCCGACGACCTCTACGACGGCCAGACCATCGATGCGCGAATTCGACCGTCGTTGAAAGACCTCGGGGTCGGAGGCCCAGTTCGTGTCATCGACGTGGATCCGGCACTTCTCGTCGACGATGCCGGGCCGGCTATCCGGCGTCAGGAGTACCGTCATCCCGAACGGATCTGGCAGGCACCATCTGGAGCCACCCTGGTCGACTTCGGACAGAACATCGGTGGTTGGCTGAAAGTCCGCGTGCAAGGACTGGCGGGTTCTGCGATCACAGTCAGATACGCCGAAGTACTCGAAGACGGTGAACTCGGCGTCCGACCTCTCCGGACTGCTGAAGCAACCGATCGCTTCATCTTGTCCGGACGGCTTGACGAGTTTGAACCTACATTCACTTTCCACGGCTTCCGGTATGCAGAAATCACCGGATGGCCGTCCGGATCACCCCTGACAGAAGACAGCCTTACGGCCGTCGTCGTCCACTCAGACCTTCGTCGGATCGGGTACTTCAAGAGCTCCAACCAGTTGCTGAACCGTCTTCACGAAAACATCGTGTGGGGGCTTCGCGGCAACTTCGTCGGCGTTCCCACCGACTGCCCCCAGCGGGACGAACGACTCGGCTACACCGGTGACCTGGCAGTCTTCGCCCCCACCGCCGCCTTCCTCTATGACACGAAAAGTTTCCTGAGTGAATGGCTGCGCGACCTGGCGCTTGAACAGTCACATGCTGACGGGATTGTGCCGGTGATGGTGCCGAACCCCCTCAAGCACATCGAGATTCCGCTACCGACTCCGGACGCCACCGCAATTTGGAGTGACGCCGGCGTCTGGGTGCCCTGGGCGCTCTGGGAAGCCTACGGCGATGAGTTCGAGCTGGCCCAACAATTCGATTCGATGGCCGCACATGGTCGCCGCGTTCGGAGTCTCCTATCGCCGAACGGAGTATGGGATGCAGGCTTCCAGTTCGGGGACTGGCTTGACCCGACGTCGGACCCGGACGAGCCCCTAAATTCCAAAGCAGACAAAGGGGTCGTGGCGACCGCGTGCGCTTATCGCACCGCCCGTATGCTTGCTGATTCGGCACGCGCCCTCGCCAAAACCGACGAGGCCGCCGAGTTCGACGCGATGGCATCCTCACTCCGCTCGTCGTTCAACCAGGAGTACGTCGATCCAGCGGACGGCCGCATTCGTAGCGACGCCCCGACCGCGTATGCGCTGGCCCTCGCATTCGGTCTTCTGGACGACCCATCCCGGCAGAAGGCCGGCGATAGGCTGGCGGACATCGTCGAAGCCTCGGGCTACCTCATCTCCACAGGGTTCGCTGGAACACCCTTCATCACCGAAGCCCTGGCATCGACCGGACATGTTGCCCACGCCTACCGCTTGCTCTTGCAGACTGATTGCCCCAGCTGGCTCTATCAGGTAACCATGGGTGCTACCACGGTCTGGGAGCGGTGGGACTCGATGCTCCCGGACGGCTCAATCAACACCGGCGAAATGACCAGCTTCAATCACTACGCCCTCGGCGCGGTGGCCGACTGGATACATCGCGCAGTCGGGGGACTCACTCCGCTTGAACCCGGTTATGCTCGGGTGCTGATCGCCCCGACACCAGGCGGTGACGTGACCTCCGCGGAGACCACTCTGGACAGCCCACACGGCCGGATCTCCGTCTCCTGGCAACTCCAAGACGCCAGCATCGCCTTGCAGGTCAAGTTGCCGAACAACGTCGTTGGCGTTGTTCAAATCCCCGGCCAGGTGGAAAAAACTTTGAATGGCGGATCGCACGCACTTACTGTGCCGTTCGACAGCCTCGTCTTGGACTAACCGTCCGGACGGCCGACGCTGACGTGTGCCTCCTCGCGCACCCGGGCCACTGCGCCGCTTCAACAAGACACCCCATCCCGCATGAAGACGCCCACGAAAACGTGTAGCTCGTGCCACCGCGCGTCTGCCAATGGACAAGAATCAAGGAACCTGCTCATGACTAAACCAGTAGTACTTTTCAAACCCGCTCCTCAGTTACGGGAACGCATTTTCAGCGCAGAATCGTGGATTCGCTTAACTAACAACTTCGATGTCATCGATTACGAGGCTCAGCCCGACGATGACGACTTCGCCGCGCGCCTTCCAACGGCGTTCGCTGTGGTTGGCCAACCCGACCTGAGCGCAGACACGCTTCGCGCCGCTCCCGGTTTACGGGCAATAGTCAACGTGGAAGGAAACTTCTTTCCCAACATCGACTACCCCACGGCATTCGCAAACGGCACTCGAGTCCTGGGCTGTGGGACTGCCTACTCCCAGGCTGTTGCCGAATACTCACTCGCACTCGCCCTGGACATCGCCCGCGGGATCACCAGGGAGGACCACGCAAGCCGGGATGGTTCGGATGCGATTGTTTCCGCCACCACCGCCGACTCAATCCTGCTTCGCGGGGCCGCCGTGGGTTTGATTGGCTATGGCAACCTCGGACGGGCGTTCCATGCACTCATTGAGCCGTTTCATAATGTAGTCCGCATTCATGACCCATGGCTACCTGACAGCATCATCCGCGATACCGGCGCCATTTCGGCTTCATTGGAGGAGACGCTGCGAACCAGCGACTTCGTTTTTGTGTTCGCCACAGCCACCGCTGACAGCGAGCACCTCTTAGACGCCGAGAAGCTCGACCTTCTCCGGTACGGCGCACGGTTGATTCTGGTCAGCCGTGCTGCAGTTGTCGATTACGACGCGCTGCTTGAGCGGCTTCGCACCGGCAGCCTGCTTGCAGCCATCGATGTCTGGCCAGTGGAGCCTATCCCAGCAGGAGATCCCTTCTTAGACCTAAGAAATGTAGTCATCTCCGCCCATAGGGCTGGTGGCATTCCACAAGCGTTCTTCAGCATCGGTGAGATGGTCTGCGACGACTTGGAGCTGCTTCGTGACGGTCTACCGCCGGCGCGGCTGCAGGTCGCCGCGCCGGAGCTCGTGAGCCGCTACCGCAATAGGCCCGTCGGGTAGGAGGACGCCATAAAGCTAATTCCCGGCTATGTCCACTGGTCCGACACGGCGCACGTAAAGGCGCGTGGGTGTACCCGCGGGGTTGAGTCCAGAAACGTTGCTGGCTCCGCGCCCTGAAGTACATCAAAGAGCCTTCGAGGAATGTAGGCGCCGTGGCTGACTGGATACACCCGTGGTCGCAGGCCTTTCCACCTCTGGTGCCCGGTTATCGCAAGATCCTCGTCAAGCCGCAGCCCGCGGGCGGCCCAGTTGGACCTCAACCCGCAAGAGAAACATTTAGGGACAACTGGTGTGCACCGGCAAATCGACGACGGCGACCTGGCTGCCGTCGTCGATATTCCAACCGGAACCACAGTGCTAATCTAGCTGCCGGGGCCGAAATAGGGAGAAGTGGGGTTGGGCCGTCACCAGTTTGCGGCGCAAGTGCTGGCCTAGCGATTGATGCGAAGAGCCGGGCAGGGGAATTCCCCTTGCCCGGCACCAAGTCCACAGACGTTCGAGGACCTGCGGGTCTGAGGTCGGGTCGACCGGGAAGGTGCCTGTGCGCGACAGTGTCCCTGCATTCTTCTGCGGCGGCGGCTTGTGCTTCTTCTTAAGTCGGTGCTGGGAGGTCTATTTGCTTGGTGGGTACAAGGCTACTGCCGCGGAAGATGCACTCGGCGTTGACGTGGCTGTACTCCACTGACCCATCTAGACCGTGAACGAAATTGGGTAGGGAGCTCAAGGGATTTTTCATGCGCGGTCCACCCACGCGTCACCGCTTCCGGCTACAGGACCCCGCTCGACACGGATTTGCAAATCACGGAGGGTAGGGCCATGCCCCGTACTCAAGCTGGAGAGTCCGTGCTTTCCCGCGCCGTCCGGATCATTGAGGCCTTCGGGCCCGGTGATACCGTGTTGAGCGTTACAGAGATTTCCCGGCGTTCGGGGCTGCATATCGCTACTGCCTCGCGGCTTGTAGAGGAACTCTGCGGGTTTGGGTGGCTCCAGCGTGATGAGGACCGGAAGGTTCGGATCGGCGTCCGGATGTGGGAGCTGGCTTCCCGTGCGTCACCGACGCTGAGCCTGAGGGAAGCGGCGATGCCGGTCATGGAGGATCTGCACTCGATCGTCGGCCAGCATATCCAATTGGGTGTCATGGAGGGCGAAGAGGTGCTTTTCGTTGAACGGCTGACAGCTCCCGGGGCTGTCATCAATTACACCCGCGTTGCGGGTCGCTTGCCTTTGCACGCTTCGTCGTCGGGCATTCTTCTGTTGGCTTTTGCTCCGGCGGCCCAGCAGGAACGAATTATTGCCAGGCCTCTTGACGTGTTCACCGACCAGACCGTCAGCACTCCGCAGCAACTCAGGTCTGTCCTTGCCGAGGTGCGCCGGAATGGGTTCGCTTTTCTGGCGGGGCACCTCCACCCGGCCGCTGCCGGTGCGGCCGTTCCGGTCAGGGATCCCATGGGCAACGTGGTGGCGTCGTTGGCTGTCATTGTGCCGAATGACGCCATTGCGAAGTCCCGCATTGCCGTACTACAGGCTGCGTCGGCAGCTGTGACCCGTTCGATGGAGTATCCCGCACCGCCTCCGAGGTGACACACCTCTCAAAAGTACTCTCAACCATTGAGAATTCCATAGTGGTGACGGACGGCTGAAAGCGAGTCTTTACGGAGAACAACGCGAGCAAAGGAGCCGAATGTTCACCAAAGAGAATTCCGATCCATACGCCTTGCAGACGAGGTTGTTAGTCACGGCGAAGAAGCACTTTGCAGATGGAGTGGTGTCCCTGAACCTGGCTCACCCGGCAGGGCGCAGGTTGCCCGACTGGACGCCCGGATCGCACATAGACGTGGTACTGCCTTCCGGCATCAACCGCCAGTACTCCCTTTGCGGAGACCGATGGGATGCCCACAACTACCGCATTGCCGTCCTCCATGAGACGGACGGCCGCGGCGGATCTGACTTTATCCATCATGGACTCACCGAGGGCATGACCTTCGCCATTGGCGGGCCCCGTAACAATTTCCGCCTCGTACCGTCCGAAAAGTACCTATTCATCGCCGGAGGCATCGGGATCACACCCATGCTGCCCATGATCCAGGCCGCCCACATGATGGGAGCGGAGTGGAGGCTGCTGTACTTTGGACGGTCTCGGCGAACTATGGCATTCCTGGATGAGCTCGCAGCCTATGGTGATCGCGTCATGATCATGCCCAAGGACCAAGTAGGACCCTGCAGTGCATCGGAACTCATCGGACCAGCTTCAGCGGACACGAAAGTGTACGTCTGCGGTCCGCAGAGGCTCCTTGCCGCTGTCGAACGCCACTGCGCTGACTGGCCGCCGGGCCTCCTGCGCCTGGAACACTTCGCCGCCAAATCGCACGGCGCCCCCATCAGAGACGTTTCCTTCTACGTCGAGCTGGCCCGCGCAGGGATCACCGTCACCGTTCCACCCGAGGTCAGCGTCCTCGAAGCGATCCAGCGAGCCGGCGTGCGAATGCTGACCTCGTGCAGGGAAGGCACGTGCGGAACCTGCGAAGTCACAGTCCTCGACGGTCAACCAGACCACCGCGACTCCATTCTTAGCGACGCGGATCGGGCAGCAGGAAACTGCATGTTTCCATGCGTCTCGCGCTCCTGCGGTGACCGCCTCGTTCTTGACGTTTAGCCCCGGCACAACTCACGAAGGACCCACCCATGACAACCATCATCAGCGACCCCAAAACCCCCTGCACTGACGTCGATCCGTTCAGCCGGGAGGTCTTGGAAAATCCACTCCCGTTCCAATCCGAACTCCGGGCTGCCGGCCCTGTGGTTTACCTCAACAAGTACGACGTTTACGCCGTGGGCCGGTACGGGGAGGTACAGGCCGCGCTGACCGACTGGCAAACCTTCCAGTCCGCCGCAGGTGTTGGCCTCAGCAACTTCCGGAAGGAAATGCCGTGGCGACCACCGAGCCTTCTCCTCGAAGCTGACCCTCCCCACCATGACGCGCCACGTGCTCTGCTGACCAAGATTCTTGGACCCCGGGAGATCCGCAAACTGTCGGAATCCTGGACAGCCGACGCGGAAGAACTGGTGGACCAAGTCCTGTCCCGTGGCCCGGAGTTCGACGCCGTCGCGGACCTGGCCGCGGCTTTTCCGCTTCGTGTCTTTCCAGATGCTGTGGGCATACCCCAAGCCGGCCGGGAGAACCTGCTCCCGTACGGGGACCACGCATTCAATGCCTTTGGCCCGCCCAACGAGCTCGTGGCAAAGGGTGCGCCGCGGGTGCCGGAACTGTCCGCCTCGATCGCCTCTCAATGTGCTCGGGAGGTGCTGACCACGGACGGATTCGGTGCCCAAATCTGGGCCGCCGCGGATCGGGGGGATATCACCGAGGCGCAGGCTCCGCTCATTGTCCGGTCACTGCTCACTGCCGGCGTGGATACCACGGTCAACGGCCTGGCCGCTGTACTTTACGCGTTTGCCACCAACCCCGGCCAATGGGCCCGTCTTCGCGAAAACCCCACACAGTCACGTACAGCCTTTGACGAAGCAGTCCGCTTCGAGTCACCCGTCCAGACCTTCTTCCGGACCACCACTCGCGACATCGAGGTGGGCGGGACGCTCATCCCCGAGGGCAGGAAAATTCTCATGTTTCTGGGGTCAGCCAACCGGGACCCCCGGCGCTGGGACAAGCCGGACACCTTCGACCTGAACCGGGATCCCTCCGGGCACGTGGGGTTCGGGTTCGGGATCCACCAGTGCGTCGGCAAACACATTGCCAGGCTCGAAGCGTCCACCCTGCTCGAAGTGCTCGCTCGAAGAATCGAAACCATCGAAATCTATGGCCCCACACGCAGGCACCACAACAACACGCTGCGGGCGTGGCAATCCTTGCCCGTGCGCGTGAAGACCAGTCCCACCTTTACAAGGAAGTAAACATGGACATTCTCAAAGACCTTCGCTCATCCCCGATGAGCAGGCTCCAAGTCCGGGCCGTTGCGGTGGCCATCGCCCTGATGCTCATAGACGGTATGGACGTTGCGGTGGCCGCCTATGCCGCGCCCGCACTGTCCAAATCGTGGAGCCTGGACCCCGTCACGCTGGGTTTCCTGCTCAGCTCCGGTCTGGTGGGTATGGCAGCCGGCTCACTGATTCTCACACCGTTTTCTGACAAGATCGGCCGACGCCGAATGATGCTGGTGGCACTGATCCTCGTGAGCACGGGCATGGTCCTCTCAGTCTTCGCCGGCGACGTCATCCAACTCATGGCCTACCGGGTGCTGGCCGGCCTGGGCATCGGCGGCATGATCGCCAACTTGAACGTGTTCGTCTCGGAGTACTCGTCGGATAAACGCCGCGGAAGTATTTTCGGGTTGTTCACTTCAGGGTTCGCCATCGGCGCGACTCTCGGCGGTTTCATTGCGGGCCCGCTGATTCCACACTTTGGCTGGCGCTCTGTGTTCGCCGTCGGGGCCGCAGCCAGCATCATCATGCTTGCGGTGACCTGGCGTTTCCTCCCCGAATCGCTGGAGTATTTAGTCAGCAAGCGCCCGCCCAACGCGCTGGCACGGATAGATGCCCTTCTCCTGCAAATGCGCAGGACGCCGCTGGACGCGCTCCCTGACCTACCTCAGGGGCAGCAAGTGCAGCACGGAATCAGGGACCTGCTCGCCGGACGAATGGCCATCCAGTCACTACTGCTGTGGACAGGCTACGGCTTGATGATCGCCGCTTACTATTTCGCCAGCACGTGGACACCTAAGCTCATTGCAACATCATCGGGCGACGACAGCCTCGGCGTGACCATGGGGCTGGTGGTCAACTTCGGTGGCATCATCGGATGCTTCATCTTCAGCATCCTGGCCGTCTTCCTCCGCAGCCGGCACTTGCTGCTGGGATCCCTGCTGGTCTCTGCCGTGATCTACGTACTTTTCGGGATGACGTTCAACCAAACATCACTGGCCATCGTCATCGGTGCAGTTCTCGGCGTGGTCACCTCTGCCAACGTTGCCGGGTTCACGCCACTACGCCCACCCTGTTCCCGGCCGCTCTGCGCGGAGCGGGCATCGGTTGGATGGTGGGCATCGGACGACTCGTCTCGATCGTTTCACCCATCCTTGTGGGCTATCTGCTGGCCGGCGGGTGGAAGGCAGAGAACGTCTTCATCCTCTTCGGCATCCCGTTGGTGGTATCGGCTTTGGCGATGGCCACCATTTGGTCGCTCACCTCCGGGAAACGGGCAGGGGAGCAGCTTAGCGAGACAGTGCGGGTGGGCTAAGAGGAGCCCGAAACGAGTTCGACGTCGGCACTTACCTGAGTGCCGACATCGAAGCTCGCGGTGATGGTGGTCTCACATGACGCCAGCGATTTAGCAGATGTGGGTAATCTCCACATTTGCCGCAACGTGGACGACCTCGTAAGTTCACCGGTCTGGCCGGGATCCGCATGTTCTCTGGGTTCCCGTGGTTCCCAAAGCCGGAAGAGCGTTCGAGTCCCAGTATTCCGGGTTTGAGGTCCCAAAATCTCTTGGGCCGTTCCATCCTTGGAAAATCAGCAAAGCATTGGGGGACCGAAGTCTTCTGCTTCCAGGTTGGCGGGCTTGCCGCGAAGCAGGTATCGATCTAGGCACATGCCGTATATGTCGGCGCAAGCAACCCTGCAGAACAACAGCTGGCGTCGGCTTCAAATCCTGCAAAGGGGGCACGTTTTCCTGGATTTAGACGCCATTTCCTGCCATATTCAGCGTCCTGGCGCGGGCAAAGTGCATCTGCCGGAGGCACCCTCCGCCTGCGAGAACACCGCGATCAGGGAGTGTCCGTTTAACGGTGGATTCGGGTGTTGGCATTATGTGATTCTGCCTTCGAAGGTGATGGCGAAGGCGTTCAGTGCCGGTTTCCACCTTGCTATCCATCGTGCTCTGCTTCGGCCGGTAGGGTCCAGTGCCCTGGTGGCCAAATAGAGGCATTTAAGAGCGGCGGGGATGGTCGGGAAGTGTCCGCGTGCCCGGACCGCTCGGCGGTATCGTGCGTTGAGTGATTCGATGGCGTTGGTGCTGCAGATGACTTTCCTAATTTCAACGTCATAGTCCAGGAAGGGAACGAACTCGCTCCAAGCATTGAGCCAGAGCCGGGTGATGGCCGGGTATTGCCGGCCCCATTTGCCGGTGAACTCCTCGAGCCGTTCCTTGGCCGCAGCCTCTGATGGTGCCGTGTAGACCGGGCGAAGGTCTCTGGCCATTTCGGTCCAACTCTTCCGGGAGGCATACCGGAAGGTGTTCCGAACCAGATGCACGATGCAGGTTTGCACCACGGCCTGGGGCCAGACGGTGTTGATTGCGTCCGGCAGGCCTTTGAGCCCGTCGCAGACAGTGATGCAAACGTCTTCCACGCCTCGGTTTTTGATCTCGGTAAGTACCGCAAGCCAGAACTTAGCTCCCTCACCTCCATCGCCGGCCCACAATCCCAGGACGTCCGGTTCACCGTTGGTAGCGACGCCTATGGCCACGTAGATGGGCCGGTTGCTGACCTGCCCATCACGGACTTTGACGTGGATCGCGTCGATGAACATCGCCGGGAGCACCCGGTCCAGAGGACGGTTCTGCCACTCGGTCATTTCCCCGACGACCTTCTCTGTGATTCGGGAGATGGTGTCCTTGGAGACTTTCGCGCCGAACACGTCGGCGAAGTGCGCCGCAATCTCCCCGGTCGTGAGCCCTTTCGCGCTCAAGGACAGAACGATTTCATCGACACCGGTCAGCCGACGCTGGCGCTTCTTCACCGTTTGGGGATCAAATGTGGACCCGGTGTCCCGGGGCACATCGATCTCCACCGGGCCAATCTCGGTGAGCACGGTCTTCGAACGGGTACCGTTACGGGAATTGCCACTCCCACGCCCGGCCACGTCATGCTTTCCGTACCCCAAATGCTCGTCCATTTCCGCTTCCAACGCGGTCTCCAGGACGTTCTTGGTCAGCTTGTTCAACAGCCCTCCCGGGCCAACAAGTTCCAACCCCTGTTCCTTGGCTTGGGACAGGAGCTGCCGCGCCAACTCTTGCTGATCCACATCAGTCGCCATGGGATCCATGGTGTCGCTCATGATCAGTCCTCCCCGCCAGGCAAGCCCGGCGTGTCAGGCCAACCCCGGATCCACCGTTATTCCGACAGTCCCCGCGATCAAAACTGGGTGACTTCGAGGCGATCAAAGCCGCTCCCACCGACCCCCTCGAACGCCATAATCGATCTTCGGTCAACCGGCACAGGCTCGGAAAAGTGGCCTAAGGCATATCGAGTCGGGTTTTGTAGGCGGTGTTTTTGTTGGTGTTCCAGCCGGCGATGATGCCGGCTCCGAGCATTTGGTCGGTGAGTCGTGCGAAGCGGTATCCGGGGTCGGTGTCGAGGGCGAGTTGCATGTATTGGTGTGCTTTGGATCCTCTGCCTTCCCACCAGTTGATGTAGCCGATGGTGGTGAGGATGGGTGCGGCGTGTTGTGGGCTGGTTCTGGTGTAGGCGTGGAGGAGCAGTTGTTCGGCCCATTCGATCTGTGACCACCTCGGAGCAGTCTCAGTTTGGGCGAAGAGGATGTGCTGGGGCGGTTCGTCGATGCCGGGGATGTCGGCCATGAGCCGGTCGCGGATGTGGGGGAATTGGAAGTTCGCGATGAGAGCGGCGCAGTCCTCGTCGGTGGGGAAGTCGTTGCTGACGAGCATGTCCGTCCAGAGTTGGCTGGCATGTAGCGCCGCTTGATCGGGTGACTGGGCTCGGATGGTGTTCATGCAGTTTTCGACGGCGATGGCGTGGTCTGCTTCGTGGGCTGGCGCAGGGAGGACGATTTGGTTGGTGGGTTCGATGGTGCTGCCGCGGTAGATGAATTCGGCGTTGACGCGGCTGTATTCGGTGGTGCTGATGGGCAGGGTGATGTCTTGTCCGGGTTCGCTGTCGTAGGGGGAGTAGGTTTCGTCGCTGACGAAGATCCCGTCGCGGATGGTGATGCCGTTCTCGGCGAGGACTCCAGTGAGTGCGGCGATGGTAACTGCGTGTGGTTTGGGTTGGCCTGGTTCACTGTGGGTTGAGGTGTAGAGGGCGAAGACGATGCTCGTCGCGCTGGTGTCGCTAGTGAGGTAGCTGCTGACAGTTCGGGCATAGGGGAGTTCTGTTCCTGGTTGGCGGGGGAGATCGATCCGGAGGGTGGCGCCGACCTTGCCCTTGTCCAGGGTGATGCAGACCAAGCTCTCGTTGGGCCAGAATCCGAGGGTGTGCCCGATGAAGCTCAGCAAGTCTGCCGGGTCTTTGATGGTCAGCGCATTCATTGTCCTGTTCCTTTGTGCGTGCGTTGTGTCTTTGGCCTTTGCGCCGTTCTCATGGGGTCTTGTGCGCTGGTACGGAGCTGGAACGGGGTGACCGGGGCAGGTCCTCGGAAAGGGCCAAGTGGCGTGGGAGCACTGAGCCAATTTCCAGGGCGCGGTGACGCCACGGTTGCGCGGAGGCCCATCCAGCGATGATCGGGATATCAGAATGACAAACAGCGTTGTTGCTTCTGGCTATTCATGGGCAGGCCGATGTGCAGCGTCATGACTCAGCGGCCCTAGTCTTCGGCATCAGGCATCGCATGGCGGGATCGCTCCGCCGGATGAGCCGGGGACTGCTTTCAGTCCCGACATATGCGCCGTTATCGGCTACCTGAGTGTCCATGAGTGAGCTCCTAGCTTTCGGGAATCCGTCAGCCGCCATGAGTCTCGATGTCTCAACGAGTTGATTTGTGGTGGGACCTCCTAGTTTTTCTCCGGTTATGTCGATGATCGATCCTCTTGGGCAGGTCTTACACTGGGCGCGTTCAGGTTCCAGTGTTGCGGCGTATTAGAGTGCGGGGTCGACGAGGTCAGATAGTCCTTTGGCCTGGCGGCGGGGGTGCTCGCTGTAGTTGTGTGGGCGGGCTCGACAGTATCTGGTGTCAATGATGTTTAGCAGACGCAGGAGGCGAAGGAGGCGAAGGTCTGATGCGTGTACTTCCGCCTACGTCGGAGACCTTCTTGGCCACGTGTGCATTGTGGGCGGCTCCCCGGCCGGCGAGTCCTGAGTTGCCGGATCCGAGCTGTGGCGGCCTTGTCAGAGATCGAGGTCTGGGCGGTGGGACAGAGACAGCGGGGAGCGGGGAAGCAGTCTGCCGCCATGACACTGACGACGGCGTCGACGCCAGGCCCGTCAATGGGGCCCTAGGCCTTCTCCAGGCTGGGTCCATTCCGACCTCTGCAGGACAAACGTAACTCCGCCGACGAGTTATCTCCCTATTTCGCAGGTGCTAGCGAATGACTGAAGCGGGGTCGGGGTCGGAGGCACAGCAAATCAAAGGCCGTGATTTGTGACGGGCCACGGCCGATGTTAGCGTGGCATTTCAATCTGGAGTTTCCTCGGTCATCCGAGTACGTAACAGTGAAAGGATCGTTTTGGGGGCGGTTTTCAGCACGACAATGTTCACGATTGCGTTCTTGGTTGTAGCAGGCCTACTTCAAATGCTGGCATCGCAGGTTAAGTCCGGCGATTCGAAGCCTAACTATACGTTTGGCATCCGTTCGAAGGCTACTCTGTCGTCTGAGCGTGCATGGAACGCTGCACACACTTCAGCGCTTGGTGCCCTGAAAGCTATTCCGGTGATGCTCATCGGCTTTGTGGCAACACTGTGGGTCATATTCGCAGTACTACCCAAGGATGATTCGAGTGTTCCGTGGATCTTCTTCTCGGGTATGGGGTTCACGGTCATCATGGTGGCCCTGCTCATGCACATGTACTACAAAGCCGATTCGCTGGCTCGACACATTACTGAGGGCGATGAATAATCCAAAGCGGCAATCAGTCTACAACTAAATTTATTTTCATTAATATTGGGGGATATTGTGTTTTATAGTTCATCTAGTCGAACTTTTCGCATCAGCGTGGCTATGTTGCTATCTCTTCTGCTCGGCCCGGTTGGTATCTCGTCCGCTCAAGCATCTGTAGCTACCACTGTTTCAACGAAGAAAACAGATTTCCGAGGAAACTACAGCGCCGAAGATGCGCTCCGGCTTCTCCTAGCTGGTATCGGCCCATTGGCCGAAAGTAACCCACGATTGCTTAGCCTGCTGGGTTTTGCCGCAGATCGTCCGGTCCCAACTCTTGCCGAGGTTGACCCGATCGTTCAGGACTTCCTGGTCTATTACCCAGGGTTTAGTTCCGAAGTACTGCCAAAGCTCCGCTCCGGAAAGCCCCGCTCGGTCGAGGCTGGCCTGGCCACTTTCACGGAAAAGTTCTATGACTACCTGGCCTATCGCAAGGCGATAACCGATCCTCAGGATGCGCAGCAAGTTACGCCCTATGGGTGCGGCGTGACATGGACATGTGCAGCGGTGGCTGCCTTCGTAGTGGCAAACGGCGCCTTGTATGCCAACGTAGCGGTTGCGACCTTCGTGGTCGTAGCCGGTGGCGCCGTTTTGGTTTTGCTAGTAGTTCCCGGCTATTTGGCAAACAAGGACTACATGACAACGGCAGGTGTAGAAGAGATCGGGCGGGACACCGCGATTGCAGAGCTCACACGGGCGCTGCGATGAATTCGTCACTCCTATCCCTGAACTGGCTATCTGCCCAGACTTGCCATGACCCTGCATGACCCCTCACAGAGATCAAGAACGTCGGCGCTTGCGGGAGTAATTTCTCTAGCACTGTTTGGCGCCTTCTTCGCGCTTACGATCTTCTACGCCATGCCCAGCAATGTGTTAGCCGTGAAGGAGGGGGAGCCCCTTCGCCGCACATTGGTGTCAGTTGCACCCCAAGCGTGGGCATTCTTCACAAAGCCGCCCAACGATCCGGAATTCGCCGTCTATCAGCTCCGAGATGACGGATCCGTAGAGTCGTTGATGCAGACTCCACAAACCCGGCCCGAAAACTACTTCGGACTAAGTCGTAAACAAAGGTCTCAGGGGCCGGAGCTGGGCGTGATTGGTAACACCATAAGGGAATGGGCCGATTGCAGCCCCGACGGCGGTCGACAGGATTGCCTTGAGAGGGTGCGATCCCTGGAAACCCAGATCGTCGACAATGACTCACCGGTTGCTTCCGTTTGCGGCCGGATAGTAATTTTTCAGACCAAAGCAGTCCCCTGGGCTTACCGGGAATTTGAATCAGAAGCCCGGTTTGAAGTCAAAGGTGCGGTTGTGGATTCGAGATGCAAGGTGCGATGAGAATAATATCCAGGCTGAACAATGACATCTGGTCATTCAATCCACAATCCCGAATCATTGCTGTCGCCAGGAGCGGTCTGGCGCTCTCCCAGGTACTGACACTCCTACTGACACCAGCACCCTACCTCTACTCGGTTCCGATTCTGGGACAGCCTCCAACCGGACAGTGCACCCGTGCACTGGAGAACGTATCGTTATTCTGCGTTGCGAGCGAGCTCTCGGATGAAGTTGTGCAAGTCTTGATGATTATTGGTCTAATCGTTGTGGCTTCCGGGTTTCTTCCTCGATTTACGTCAATTCTCCACCTTTGGCTTTCCTACTCATTTGCCCAAACAGTTGCCCTACCTGACGGTGGCGACACGGTATTGGTTTTCACTACTTTTTTCCTCGTGTTTGTCTCTCTACCAGATAACCGGCTTTGGCACTGGCCGCAAGGCCACTCACGGTCCACTACCAGATTTGGTGCGTGGCAAGGAATTTCGTGGGCCGCACATTGGGCTCTTAGGATCCAGATTGCGTATATTTATCTGCACAGTGCGTTGGCAAAACTGAGTGTTGAGAATTGGAGCGAGGGAAGCGCCCTGTACTACATCGTTCGCGGTGAGTTCTTCGGAACTGCGAACTTTCTTCAAAGTTTCGTTTTCTTCCTTACATCCGTTCCTATCGTTGCCCTAACACTTAGTTGGGGAACGATGATTATGGAAGGCGTCATTGCAGGAACCCTTCTTAGCAGGCGACCCATGGTGCAGACCGCAGGATTCGTCGCCTGCGTCTTGTTGCATGTCGGCATCATCATGTTCATTGGGATCCGGTCCTTCGCACTGGCCATGGTTTTTTCCGTCATGATTGCAGCGTCGCGGGGGGGTCCTGTCATGAACAAGCTTTTGTCGGAGTTGCCCTTCAACGTGAGTCCGCGCGGCAAGCCGGCGCCCATCGCTTGAGCAGTGAGCCGTCCGGAGGTTGCTGAAGCGAGACCGGACCGTTGTCTGTGCCCGGCCCGTCATTGAGCCCCAGCCGGACCGATTCGTCGGGCGTCTATCATCCGCTGTTCAAGGTGAAGCCTGCTTTGACGCTCCGCGCACTGACTGCGACCCGAACCCGGGTGTGGACACTGTTCACACTTTCCACCTCGAACTGCCTTGTACACGGGCCGGACTGCCCCGGATTCCGCATGTTTCCGCGACTTCCCAGCAATAACAAGCCCTGGAATCACCTTCGAGTCCCACCTCGGGCACGGCATACCCCCTCGTCAGAGGGGGTTTTTGCTTTAACGTGTGTACATTCCGGATGGTCAGGTCCCTCTGACACTGGCCGCGGGGTGTGCCTGGCGCCGCGGGACGCCTGTTTGGTTGTGGGAGAGCGGGTTCAGGGTCGAGGCTGGTGACCGTCCGCTGGCTTTAATCTGGGGTTATGTGTGCCTCTCTTGGTTCGTCGGGTAGGTCGTGGTTGGCCTACACCTCTTCATGGGTAGGGGAACTGAGCGCAACATGACTTCGAAATCCTTCGATAGAGTTCGTGGTTTTTGGCTCGCGGATGATGTCGTGGAGCCTGCGTTGTCGCTGCTTTGTCCGGCCAAAGGGGGTGTGGACATTGTCCACACTTAAGTCTTCTTTATTGCAACTGATTGCAGCCATGTGCTCTTCCCTCCTTGGGCCTATATCTACTCATGCATGTGAGTGTCTATAGCGACATGACGCCGATCAGGAAGCGCTCTACATACTAGGGGTCATTCCGAGGGGGGATTCAGTGGCGGTCGGCTGAGTGCTTTCAAGTTGGTCTTGGCCGTGCCATCGACGCGTACATTGAAATCAACTGGAGGCGGGCCCGACGCACGTTCCCAGCGAAGCCTGAAGCGCGAAGCCAGCGTCTAACGCTTGGCCGATGGGTCCGATGATACGGACCGTGGGCGGGTGACAAGCCGGAACCGATAGTTGCTTCGAGGGTGCCTCGCCGCTATCGGCCACCGGGACGCGGAGTAGAAACGGGCAGAAAACTCAATGTCCTTGCCTGAGAGTGCGTCCAGCTTCAAGCATTTCTGGTCGATTGTTCCGCTTAACCGTTCGCGGCGATAGGCCGAACGGAGGCCCTTGGTCCCGGTCTGTAAGAGGCCAGAGGATCCGCTCGCTATTGAGATTGTTGCAGCGACGGCGCTCATGGGTTCCACGCAAGAACTCTATCTATCCGCCGGAGAACACATGGTGTAACCGTCCCGGAAATTGCCCCATGCGGGTCGCTGAAGGAAGCCACTCCCGCCGACCGGCGGTGCTACTGAGGGTCGGCGGGAGTGATCCTTTGCATTTCCCCGTGGGGTGTCCTGTTCTGAGGGGCTAGATCTATCCTGCTTGGACCATGTGTGTGGGTATTTCCAAGCCGTTGTTCTGGTTGTTGGAAGTGACTGTCACTCGCGGGTCGAAGGCGATTGCGCTTGGTTCGACAGCTACTAGCCCGCCGTCGACAGGGATCGTAGCGGCATTTATGTACGACGCTTGATCTGATAGCAGCCAGGCGATGAGTGCTGCGACTTCGGAGGAAGAGCCGGGGCGCCGGGTGGGGACGAAGGCTGTTGCGAGCTCGTAGGCGGCTTCGCGGCTTACGCCGAGTTCGGAACCGAATTCGCTCATTTCCATGTCTGCCATTTCGGTCTGGGTCCAGCCTGGGCATACGGAATTGGCTCGAATACCCTCAGGGCCGTAGTCAATGGCGACGGTTTGGATCAGCATTGCCAGTGCTGCTTTGGTGGCGTCGTAGCCGGCGATACCTGCAGTGGCCCGCAGGGCGGCGGCGGAGGCGACGCCGACCATGGCTCCTCTGGTGGCCAAGAGGTGGGGTAGGGCGGCGCGGATCAGATAGAACGGTCCTGTCAGGTTTGTGCTGAGCATGGCGTCCCAGTCTTCGTCGTTCAGGTCCCCGGCCACACCTGCTCTGACGATTCCGGCGTTGAGTACCAGGCCGTTAAGGGCGCCGAATCGGTCGATGGTTTCGGTGACGAGTCGCTTCATGTCTGCATCTGAGGAAACATCGGCAATGACCGGATGTGATCCTGTGCTGCGGGCTACCTTGTTCAGGACATCGGGGCGTCGGCCGCAGATGACTACTTCCCATCCTTGGTCTCGAAGCGTTGTTGCGGTGGCGGCGCCAATGCCCGTACCTCCGCCGCTGACAATCGCGACTGAAGAGTTGTTCATGTGTAATCCTCACGTGAAGGGGCGGCCGTGGGTAGGCCCATGGCCCGCCCGCTTAGGCGAAATGGGTGATTGTGGGGTTGTCGAGGGCACGGTGACGGTCAGCGGTCATCGTGCCCTCGACGTGTGCCGGGTCATGGCCTGTGGAACACCGTTTCGCCTTCGAAGACGGTGCGTATTACTTGGGTGGACCCTATTTCATTGACGGGTACGTCGAAGAGGTTCCGGTCCAGGACGATGAAATCGGCTGTTTTCCCTATTTCAAGGGAGCCTTGGTGTTTTTGCTGGTCGACGGCCCGGGCGCCGCTGATCGTCATCGCTTCAAGGGCGGACGGGAGGTCGATGGATTCGCTGGCGTGCTGGAGCATGCCTTGAAGTGCCGGGAAGAGGTTGGGATCGGAGGTGATGATCCAGTCCGATCCGACGGTCATGTGTGCATCATTCTTGAGCACGGAGTTGAAGTGGTAGTAGTCGGTTAGCCCGTATTCGGGCACGTGCCAGATGGCCGGGGACATTTCGGCGACGACGTTGTGTTCGTGGAGGCGTGCGTAGTCGCTGGGACTGATGAACCCGGCATGTGCGATTTCGTGGCGCGGGCCGTCGGGGCCATTGATGGTGCGGACTTTTTCGATGGCATCCAAGGCCCGGCGGGTGGATCCTTCACCGGCGCAATGGATTTTGACGGTGAGGCCGGCGGCGTCGAACTCAGCGAGCCTGGTGACGAATTCCTCTTCGGGAACCAAGATGTTGGTTTCATCAACCGCCCCGTCTTCAGTCAGGTCTGCCTGGGTGAAGTGTGGAGGCAAGGGTGCCCCGTCCAGCCAGACTTTGATGAATTTTGTGTCGACGTGCTGTGAGGCCCATTCGTCCCGGGATTTGATCGTGGATTCGAGGGCGTCGAGCGTGGCCATGCCGAAGCCTTCATCACGCCACACCAGGTGCGCCGCGATGCGGATCTTGAGTTGGTTTTCCTGATCCAGATCGCGGAACGCTTGCAGGGCTTGCGGGGATGCGGACGCTTCCTGCACGGAGGTGATGCCGAATTCGTGGCAGACCGATACCGCCCAGGCGATGGCTTCGGCATTGGTGGTGCGGGAGTAGTCCGGAATCGACCGCAGAACAGGCCAACGGGCCTGTTCGACCATCTCACCGGTCAATGCACCGGTGGCTTCGTCGCGAATGTAGCGTCCCCCGGGAGGGTCGGTGATGTCCTCGGAGATCCCGGCCAATTCGAGGGCTTTCGAGTTCGCCAGGCCGTGGTGGATCGTGTAGTCGTACAGGAAGACCGGCTGATCGGGGAAGGCCCCATCCAGGAAGTCCTTGGTGACGCCGCCCGGTCCCAGGTCCGGCGGGAAGAAGTCCCCGCCCAGAACCCAGCTGGTGCCGTCCGCTTCAACCGGCCCGCTGCAGTTGCACGAGCGGATGTCTTCAATGACCCGCTGCTGGTCACCGCCCGGGCTCAGCCTGGGTTCGAACCGGAATTTGAGGCCGCTGAAGAGCAGATGCAGGTGTGCATCGTGGATGCCCGGCATCATCATCCGACCCTCCAGGTCCACGACCTCGATGTCCTCGGTGATCCTGAGTCGGATGTCCTCTTCGGTTCCGATGGCCACTATGACCCCGTCGTCGACCACTAGGGCTTCAGCCCAGGGCTGGTCAGGGTTGACCGTGTAGATTTTTCCATTCGTGTACGCAGTACTCACTCTGTGGTCCTTCCAAGCAAATGTGGATTTCTTGCCGTCTTCGGGAAAGTGACGACCGGGCAGGAGTTAGACGTTCTCTTTGGCGTAGTCGATGCTGCCTTTGGCCTTGCCGAACAGCAGGCCGGCAACGATCAGGACCGGGATGAGGATGAGCAGCCATTTCGCGGCCGCGTTGTCAGGACCGATGAGTGAGTCGTAATTCTCGATGGTCACGTATCCGATGTAGGAGAGGATCAGTGTGGAGAGTACGGGGGCGATTTTGGTCGCCCAGATGTTGGATGAGTCTTTGGTCCGGACGAAGAACACGACGATCGATATGGATGTCACAATCAGGATGGTGATGAACGCCGCTGTTGCCAGGGCGCTGAACCAGGCGAAAACGACCGTGATCGGGTCGGCGCCGAAGAGCAGGAAGGCGACAACGACGATGCCCACGGCGATGCCGTTGGTCAGGGCTGCGGGGGAGGGGCTTCCAGCCTTGGAGACTGCGGCGAGTCGGGTCGGTAGGACGCCGGCGCGGCTCAGGGCGAAGAGGTAGCGGGCGAACATGTTCATCAGGCCCAGCAGCATGGCCAGGTAGCTGGTGACGACCAGGACCTGCATGGACATGCTCAGAGCGTCGCCGCCGCTGGCGCTGGCGAGGCTGAAGATGAATCCTGCAGGGTCTTCGGTGGCGGTCTGCTGGATGTTGTCGACGCCGATGGCGCCACCGATAACCCAGATGGAGAGGGTGTAGAAGATGCCAACGAAGGCGATCACGGCATAGAGGGCCCGCGGGATGGTTTTGCGCGGGTTGACTGCCTCTTCTGAAAACACGACCGTGGCTTCGAAGCTGGTGAAGCACAGGAACGCGAACAGCAAAGCGATGCCCAGGCCCGGGCTGAATAGGTTGTCAGCGGTAAACCCGGAAACCGAGAAGACCTCAGGGCCTTTGCTGGCTACGAGCGTGATGACCAGGGCTGCGACAACAAGGGTTTCGCCGATGATCAGGACAGCCAAAAGCCGGATGCTTGCGTCGATGCCCCGCATGGTCAGTGCCGTGGTGATGACGAGCAACACGATAATCCAGATGACCGGGGGAACGGCGAGTCCAGTGAGGCTCTCAAGCAGCTGCCCGGCGAACACGCCGAACTGCGACCACAGCCCTACCTGCAGGCTGAGGTACATCAGTACCGCCAGTCCGGCACCTGCTGTGGCCCACGGCGTGCCGAGACCTTTGGCGATGTAGGCAACAAAGCCGCCGGCGTTGATGACGAACCGGCTCATCCGCAGGTACCCGACGGAGAAAAGTGCAATGAGCAGAGCCGCAATGGCGTAAATAAGCGGGGCGGCGCCTCCTACAGAGGCAAAGACAACAGGACCGGTTCCGACCACCGCTGCCATCGGCGCTGCGGCGGCGATGACGAAAAAGGCGATGGCGAAGACACCGAGTTTGTTGGAGCGAAGGTGACCTGGTTGCGGTGCAGGAGTGTTGGACGGCGTCGTTGCCGGCAACTCGCTGACGTTATCAATCATGGGGTTTCTCTTTCAAAAGGGCGGCCGTAGCCGGGGCGCGGAGTCCTCAGACGAGGAGCCGGGCCTGGAGTTTTTGGCTGAGTGCCGGGGTGAGCCCGAGTCCGTCTTCCAGGTAGGAACGGCGAGATCCCCAGGTGTTTTCGACGCTGCGCCAAGCGGCGTCGAGATAACTGGGTCGGGCTTCCAGCAGGGGCGTGATGATGGTGCGCAGGTGCTTGTCGATGGGTGGGACGTCCCCTGCGGTGGTGCGGATGAGGTACTGGTTTTCGGGCAAAGAGCTTTGGGTGTAGTCATCGCGGATTACGGAATCGGGTACACCCAGGACGGTCAGGAGTACGGCTATGGCCCAGCCGGTCCTGTCTTTTCCTGCTGAGCAGTGGACGACCACGGGCAGGTCGCCGGTGGCCAGGGAGGTAAGGAATTTGGCAAATACTGAAGGGTTGCCGGCGATGTCGTTTGCGTAGAGGCGGTGCATCGCTTCTTCAGCTTCTTCGGCGGTGAGGGTGTCAGCCAGTTCTGTGAGCCGGCCTTCCCGGACCGCCGACCAGAGAACAGCATCTCTGCCGTCCTTGGTTTGGAGGGGCGTTTGGACGCCCTTCCAGGTAGGAACAGTGCGGTCTTCGGCGTGTGATTCCCAAGGGTTACGCAAATCAATGAACTGCAGGCCTGCGGACCGCAGCAGCTCACGGTCCCGGGAGGTAGCGGACCCGAAGTGTCCGCTCCGGTAAACGAGTCCTTCAGCGAGGCGGGATCCTCCGTGGGCGCGCAGACCACCAATGCTCCGGAAGTTCCGGACGCTCTGCAGTGCCATGGATGCACCCGAGCCGACTGTGACCTGTTTCATACAGCAAAGCTAAACCCTGTATGTGTCGTTCGGCAATAGAACATGCTAATTCGATGTTAAACAGCTAGTCCAAAAGCTGGTCATACTGTTCAATGTTCTTGTGCGAGCGGTTCATCGTCAGATTTTGCCAGCTTCTGCCAAAGTTTGGACTGAGTGTTCACTTTTAGGATTGGGTGTGCAATCATGTGAAGCAGGTCACCTAATTACCTAAGCAAAGGACGAAAATGAGCACCGCTGACAAGCCCCTTTCGGTACGGGAACGGAACCGCATGAGGACCCGTGGGGACATCCTGGACACCGCAGCCGAGCTTCTGGGCTCAGAGGGGTATGCCGCGACGGTTATCGAAGTTCTCAGCCAACGGTCGGGTGTTTCGCGTGGGACGATCTACTCCCACTTCCCGGGCGGCAGGGAAGAGATCGTCCGCGAGGTCTATCTCCGGATCGCCGATGGCGTCTACGTGCGGGGTATCAGCTTGCGTGATGCGTTGACCAATCCCGGCGAGAGGATCACCGCCCTGGCATTCGCTTTGGTGGAGGCCACGAAGGAGCCCGCGGGCCGGTTCTATGGCGTCATGGGTCCGGACCTGGTCTCGGCGTTGTCCGGTGTCCTGGGTTCGACGTCCCGTTCCTTTGAGGAACTGATTGCCCAGGATTTGAAGCACGCCCAAGAGGACGGGACCTTGGATGCGGACGCACCAACCGAGGTCCTGGCCGCAACGATTACCGGGGCTATCCGTGCCGCCGGAGCGGCTGCAGCAGGCAAACCTGCGAACGCAGAGCAGGCCGTCGAGGCTGTGCGGCTGCTCATTGATGGACTTCTCGTACGAGCTACTGTCTGACCCGCCACTGGGTCAAAACACCAACGGAGGAACTTGTGTCTGAACAACATTACGATGTCATCGTTATCGGATTGGGCCCGTGGGGCTCATCGACGGCATGGCATCTGGCGGCCCGCGGCAAGACCGTCCTGGGTCTGGATCGATTTGCGCCTCCGCATATGCACGGCTCGCACGGTGGAGCTACACGGTTGGCACGTCAGTCCAGCAGCGCCGGGGCACAATACACGCCCTTTACCAAGCGGACCTTCGAACTGTGGGATGAGCTGGCCGCGAAGACCGGTACCCGCTTGTTGGAGCGATCCGGAACGGTGTTCGTCGGTGAGCCCGGATCGATGTGGTTCGACAAGACCGTCGCTTCCCTGGGATCTTCTGACTTCGAATATGACGTCCTTGACGGCAAGACAGCACGTGAGCGTTTTCCCTGGGCCCGCATCGCCGACGAAGAAGTCGCCGTGTGGGAACCAAACGGCACGGTCGCCCTCGTCCACGCAGCCATCGAGGCACTCCAATCCGAAGCCCGGCGGTTGGGGGCAACCCTTCGGACAGGGGAGTCCGTTCTGGGCTGGGACGAGACAGCCTCGGGCATCGTTGTGAACACCGAGCGGGGAAAGTACACCGCCGACAAAATTGTCGTAACCGTGGGTGCGCGCGCCAACCACTTGATGCAGCTGGAACTGCCCTACAAGGTGGACCGTCAGGTGTTGGCCAACTTCCGCCAGGTCGGGCCGCCGAAGCCAGCCATCTACTTCGCGAAGCCTCCGGGATCGGATGAGGCGCCGTCCTACGGTTGCTCCGAGCCCAGTGGTGAGTGGAAGTTCTCCGTCCCTGGAAAGGGAAACTGGATCGACCCGGAGGATCTCAGCCAGGACCTTCGTCCCGGAGACCTCGAACGCATCCAGGACGTGCTGCGCGACAGGCTTCCGGAGATTGACCCCAACCCGGTGTCCACCACAGTCTGTATGTGGTCCGAAGTCGAAGACGGTCACTGGGTCATCGGCGAGCACCCCGAGTCATCGAAAGTGGTCATCGGTACCGGCGACATGGGCCGGGGCTTCCGCTACGCGGCTGCTGTCGGGGAAATGTTGGCCGACCATGTTGACGGCGTTTCCCGACCGGAAACCAGCCTGTTCCTGCCTTCGCGGTTCGTCACAGCAAAGGCATGAGAAATGTCATCCGTTGATGTCCTGACCGCACCGTTACAGAGCTTGTGGGAGCTCGTAGAACAGTGCAGCCAGGACGGTCCCCGACAACAACACAGTGCACCTGCATTCCAAATTCGAAGGACATCCAACTCTAATGACCATCGTCCCTGAAACCGAAATCACCAGCATTGAGGCGGTGCTTTCATCCTCCCCGGAGTGGGGTGGCTGCCATGTCACCGCGCGTTCGCTCTCTGGCGGTCAAGCACATAAGAACTACCTGGTCGAAGACGGGCAGCGCCGCTGCGTCGTCAAGCTCTGGAACAACTACTGGGAAACTGTAGGCGTTCTTCCAGCAGCGCACGTCGTGCTGGAAAACACGAAGATCGCAGCTGTCATAGGCGTCGGCGCACCGGTGATCACGGTCTCCGCTGACCCTCTGGCGCTGGCCTTGGACTTCGTCGCGGGCGGCCACCCCAAGCTCAACGATGACGAGGACTCCATCACCCGGCTCGTCCCCGCGCTCCACCGGCTGCACCATTCAGGCCGCCGCTTCCTCAACGACATCAATCCCTTCGACCAGGCCAGACAAAGGATGGCTGCGGCGGGAACGCACGGCATCGAACTTCCCCCGGGAGCGCGGGCCATACAAGCCTTGATGGATCGCCTGGAGACGGTCCTGGCCTTGGATCCAGCCCAGTTCGTGCCCTGCCACCTGGACATATGGGACGCGAACATCATCAAGCAGACCTCCTCGATGACGTACAACATCATCGACTGGGACCTCGCCGGCAACTCAGACCCCTGCTACGAAGTCGGCTTCGTCGCCGCCCAAAACGGGTTCGGACAAGACAAAGCCCACGCCCTCTTCCGGGCTTACTTCGGCAACGAGGACCCCGTGAAAATTGCCCGCGCACGGCTCTTCATGGCAGTGGCCCACTGGTCCAACAGCGGGCTGTGGATCACCGCACTGGGCAACGCCCGACCGAACGACGACGCCGACTATGCAGGGGAATTGCGAACCAGTTGGGAAGGGCTGATCAGGGAAATCACTTCCCCTGACTTCCCTGAACTCATTAAGGCCGCTGCCACGCCGGCAGCACTCGTCTAGACAACCAAATACCACCACCCGACGGGCCGATCAGACCGGCTGACTCCCCATCAGCTGTGACAACCACGCCCAAAAACGGGAATGATCCAACAGGAGCACGACATGAATGACATCACCGAACAACAAGCACAGCAGGTACTTGAGGCAGCGCGCGAAGCAGCACGTTCCTCCGAAACCCTGATGAACATTGCCGTGGTGGACGCCGGCGGAAACCTCAAAGCCTTCACCCGCATGGATGGTGCCTGGCTTGGCAGCATCGACATCGCCATCAAAAAGGCGCGCACGGCCCGGTACTTCGACATGCCCACCGGAGACATCGGTGCCATCTCTCAGCCCGGCGGTTCGCTGTTCAACATCGAAGTCTCCAACGGCGGCCTGATCACGTTCCCCGGAGGCATCCCCTTGACCAAGGGCGGCGTCGTCATCGGCGCGATCGGCGTCAGCGGCAGCTCGGTCGAGAACGACCACCTGGTTGCCACCGCCGGCGTCAACGCCCTCTAGACCGTTGCCGGGTCAGGCCATCGACCGTCCGGCCCGGCAACGCCCCCTACCCACGTTTCCCGATTCGAATCCGCTCAACGGCCAAGGACAGCAATGACACTCGAAACAGCCACAGAACCGGCCCCCGAGGCCATCCTCCAGGAAAGCCTCATGGACCGCCGTGTACGCACCATCGGGCCTCACTCGCCGTTGTTCTATGCCACGCCGTTGGAGATTGTGGCCGGTGAAGGAGTGTGGGTCGAAGATGCCGCGGGCAAACGATACCTGGATGTCTACAACAACGTCCCCCACGTCGGGCATTCCAACCCGGACGTCAGGGATGCGATCACCAACCAGCTCCAGAGAATCAATCTTCACACCCGGTATCTCAACTCCGGAGTGGTGGACTACGCCGAAAAGCTCCTTTCACTTTTCGATCAGCCTCTGGACCGGGTGTTCTTCACCAACAGCGGCTCGGAAGCGAATGAGCTGGCCTTGAGGATCGCCAGGCAGCACACCGGCAACACAGGCGTCCTTATTTCCGACCACAGCTACCATGGCAACACCACAACCCTGGCTGAGCTGACCACTGGTCTTCACGTCAAGGAACCCCTCGGCGCCAACGTCCGTGCCATCCGCATACCCGATGCTGCCGGACTCACAGCTGCCAAGCGAAAGCGTGTCTTGACGGAGGCGTTGCGCGAAGTCGACGCAGCAATAGCCTCACTCCAAGCAGAGGGCTACGGCCTCTCCGCCATCCTCTACGACCCGCTGTTCTCCACCGAAGGGCTGCTGAAAACCCCCGATGGCTACATCGAAGCGGTCACCGACAGGGTCCACGCTGCCGGCGGCCTGGTCATCGCCGACGAGGTCCAGTCCGGCTTCGGACGCATCGGCACCCACATGTGGGGACACCAGGCTTTCGGAACAACACCCGACCTGGTCACCCTCGGCAAGCCCATGGGCAACGGCTATCCCGTAGGTGGCGTCATCACCACCTCAGCCCTCCTGGAGGAATTCGGGGAAAACAACACCTACTTCAACACCTTCGCGGGAAGCCCCGTGTCCTCCGCAGCCGGCCTTGCCGTCCTGCGCGTCATGGAAGAACGGGGCTTGCTGGAAAACGCCCACCAACTGGGCAAATACATCGCTGACGAACTCGCCGCCCTGGCCAAAGGCAACCCCCGGATCAAGAACGTCCGAGGCAGCGGCCTCTTCTTTGGTCTGGAACTGGTGAATCCGGAAGACACGACACCGGACCCTGTCATCACCAAGGCACTCACTGAAGAGCTGCGCACACGCGGGGTTCTTATCGGAAAGATCGGCCGCCACGAAAACGTCCTCAAAATGCGACCGCCGATGGTCTTCGACCGTGAAAATGCCGAGTACATGATCGAACAGCTTCGCCTGGCCCTGGAAACACTCGAAGGTCGTACCGCATGAGTAGATTCCCCACACCAACGACGTAGCCCGGACCCATCCGGTCCCGCCCCGCACGTCCTGCCATCGAACAGCAACCACCGAATCAGCTTCATAACTTTTCCAACCAGGAGGAACCATGAACACCAACAGCCTGCTCACCTCGACATCCACACCGACCCGGACCATCCTTGATCCGGCAACCGGTGAAGCTGTCGGTGAAGCACCGGTCCACACCGTCGAGGACCTCGAAGCCGCCATCACCGCCGCCACCGAAGCGCAACCTGCCTGGGCCGCTCTGGGCCATGAAGCACGGTCAGCCGCGCTCATGAAAGCCGCCGACGCCGTCGAAGCCAACGCCGAGGAACTCGCCAAGATGCTCTCCCGCGAGCAGGGCAAGCCGTTGAACGGCCCGAATGCCCGCTTCGAAGTCGGCGCGTGTGCCGCGTGGCTGCGAGCAGCTGCCGGCACACCCCTGGAGGCCGAAACCGTAGTGGACGACGGCGAAACCCGCGCCCAACTGCATTACCGCCCCATCGGCGTCGTCGGCGCCATCGGCCCATGGAACTGGCCTATGATGATCACCGTCTGGCAGATCGCCCCGGCCCTGCGCATGGGCAACGCCGTGGTGGTCAAACCCTCCGAGTACACGCCACTGTCGGTCTTGGCGCTGGTTGAAACCATCAACACGGCCCTCCCCGAGAACCTTGTCTTGGTCGTCTCCGGCGGCCGTGACGTCGGCGAAGCCCTCGCATCCCACCCCGCCATCGGCAAGGTCATGTTCACCGGCTCCACAGCCACGGGCAAAGCGATCATCCGTTCCTCGGCCGACACGGTCAAGCGCCTCACACTGGAACTCGGCGGCAACGACGCCGGCATCGTCCTCCCCGATTCCGATCCCCAGGCCATCGCCGAGGGCCTGTTCTGGGGCGCGTTCATCAACACCGGCCAGACCTGCGCAGCACTGAAGCGCCTGTACGTGCACGAATCCCAGTACGACGCCGTCTGCGATGCACTGACCAACGTTGCACAAGCCATGCCGATGGGCAACGGCTTGGATGAGAACAACGTCCTGGGCCCGCTGCAGAACCAGCAGCAGTACGACATCGTCGCCCGCCTGGTGGAGGAGGCCAAGGCCTCCGGCGCCCGCGTCCTGATCGGCGGCAACCCCGACGCCGACGCGCCCGGCTACTTCTACCCCACCACGCTGATCGCGGACATCGACAACGACAACCCGTTGGTCGCCGAGGAACAGTTCGGACCAGCGCTGCCGATTATCAGGTACAGCACCGTTGACGAGGCAGTCGCCAAAGCGAACGCGCTCGACGTCGGACTGGGGGCCTCAGTCTGGTCCTCCGACCTGGACGCGGCCCGCGAAGTCGCTTCCAGGATCCAGGCCGGAACCGTGTGGATCAACAAGCACGGCGCTGTGGACCCCCGCGTCCCGTTCGGTGGTGCGAAGCAGTCAGGCTACGGCCTGGAGTTCGGCGTCGAAGGCCTCAAAGCACTCGGCGTTCCCCAGATCATCAACGGCTAAATAAACCCAACCGGGCGACACGGCGGGCCATGCGTCCGTCGTGTCGCCTACCTCAGCATCGGGTCGAGAGTTTCGCCCGTCAGGCCCATTGCAGTCACAGCAGTCCAGCCCACCAGGAAGCGAGGAACCCCATGAAACAGAGCAAACATGCAGTTGAAGTGAGCGATTGGTCAGTTCTGAAGGCCGGTGAAATGGTGGCCATCGCGGACGATCCCTATGCCAAGGACCCGCTGAAGATAGAGGAAACAGCACCGGAGCTGGGTGTGCTCTGGGTCCGGAGGCAGTCCAGCGGAGATCGGCAAATTTTGAACTCGGGCGATTACAAGATCTGGCGCCTGACCTAACAGACGTTCGACGCCGCAAACTACGTCGACGTCCGAATCCTTGCAGTCGCTGGGGTGTCCAGTACCTGGTGCTATGAACTTGTCGTTTGTCGCCACTCCCAGTCGTCGGTCATGAATTGACGGAGTTCGCGGGCCAGGCGTCGAAGCTCGTCGGAGGCGTAATGGGTGGCGTCCCAGGATGCATGGTGGACTATTTCCAATGGCCTGTTGTCCGCATAGGCGGGGAGGGTTTGAAGGCCGAAGCGCGCAGGCTCTGTCACGAGGGCGTGCCCGTGCCCGTTTGCTGCAAGGGCTTGGGCCATGGCGCCGGTGGAGACGTCCCGGATCATGGCGGGTGTGCCGAAGCCGGACATGGCCTTGGTCACCACTACCTGCACGCCGCTTCGAGCCACGATCACCCAGTCGTCCTTCAGGCTTTCCAGATCAACGTGTGAGGCTGTGCCGAACCGGGCATTTGAATCCGGTTGGCTTTGTACAGTGATAGGGATGGTTGCCACTGGGAGCTGGGCCCGGCTGCGAGGTGGCGACAGCGAGCTTACAGCCATGTCAACCTCGCGGTCGAGTACACCATCCAGTTCATTGGCCAAGAGAATTTCGACGTCGACGATGGGTGCGTCTCTTGCGGAAATGAAAGAAGCGAGAATGTCGGCGGTGGAATGAGGACAGGCGATGCGGAAGGATGATTGCCCTCGAAACCTTGACTTGATGATGCCTTCTGCACGCTCGAAACGCGACAGGACATCTTCGCCGAGCTCAAGCAGTACCTGCCCGGCGGCGGTTGTCGACATGCCGGTGGGGGTGCGGTGGAATAACCGTACTGCCAGTTCTGCCTCAAGGCGGCTGATCTGCTTGGAGATGGCCGGTTGGGTGACGGACATCTCAGCGGCCGCACCGCTGACTGAACCCAGTCGGGCCACTGTCTCAAAGTACTCCAGTGCTCTCCTATCCATTGCTTCAGGGTAGGGCACAAGGAGGGTCAGGAGACGAGTCTCGCGGATCCCATGAAGTATTGAGCGCCTGAAAGGCATTCCGAATAGTTATATAGGTAAGGGGTAATTGTCATTAGACAGTTATTGGGGTGCGGGTAAAAATTGAGGTAACCAATCACCCATAGGGGTAAGGCAGGCAGCGTTGCAGCGTGCCTGGACTGGTACCCAAAAACTGCCTATTAGGAGAGACGATGACGTCTATCGAAAGCACCCTCGCATTATCCGAAGTTGAACGACACCGTGAGGCGCGCCGCGTGGTCCAGTCCAGCTTTCTGGGAAGCGTTCTGGAATTTTACGATTTCCTGCTCTACGGCGTCGCAGCCGCGCTGGTGTTCGGCCCAGTGTTCTTCTCGAATCTCCCATCATCGGTAGCGACCATCGCTTCGTTGGGAACCTTCGCGGCGGGTTACCTGGCCCGGCCGATCGGCGGCATCATTTTCGGACACTTCGGTGACCGGCTCGGCCGCAAGAGCATGTTGCTCTGGTCCTTGTCCATTATGGGAGTCGCGTCGTTCCTGGTTGGTCTTGTACCGCCGGAATCGGTAATAGGTCCTTGGGGTGCAGTCAGCCTCGTACTGCTAAGGCTCATGCAGGGTGTGGCTTTAGGTGGCGAGTGGGGTGGAGCGACCCTTATGGCGCTTGAACACGCCGACCCTGGAAAACGGGGATTCATGGCCGCCTTTGTCAATGCCGGTGCGCCTGCCGGCGGGATCATTGGCACGCTGGTGATGGGCCTTTTCTCGGCAATTCTCAATGAAGCCGACTTCCTGTCCTGGGGCTGGCGCGTACCCTTCCTCCTTTCCGCCCTCATGCTTGCCCTCGGACTCTACATTCGGCTGAAAGTCTCCGAGAGCCCGCTCTTCGTTGCTGCGGCTCATCAAAAGAAGGGTAAAGAAAGCACTGCCGCTCCAATCGTGGCAATTATGAAGTCGCCTCGTACAGTCCTCGTCGTCGCCCTGGCCTGCATCGCAAGCTTTGCCCTGCAGTCGAGCATTACAACGTTTGGCCTCTCGTATGCTGTCGATCAAGGCTCGGCACGTGAGGACGTACTCTTCGGCTTTACCATCGGCCAGATTGCCGCGATCGTACTCATCCTTGCCTACGCAAAGCTATCGGACCGTGTTGGCCGGCGCCCTGTGATGATCTTCGGCTGCATAGCGTCAATCGTTCTTATCTACCCCATGTTTGAATTGCTGAAAGCCGGCGGCATAATGTTCACCGCCCTCGCCTTCGTCGTGTTCTGCATCGGACAAAACGCCATCTACGGACCAATGGGGGCGTTTATCTCGGAGCAGTTCGCTACCCAAAGCCGGTACACCGGCGCTTCAGTGGGATATCAGCTTGCAAGCCTCGTGGGTGCGGGCTTTACCCCGACAGTTGTGGCCGCTGTTTACGCTGCGTCTGAGAAGTCAATCATGCCGGTGCTCATTCTTATCGCGGCCATATCAGCCATCAGCGCAGTGTTCCTGTGGATCTCACAGGAAACCCGCAGCCGTGACCTGACGAAATAATGCCGCAAATGGCTGATGCTTGGCGCAACTACTTGAAAAGCACTGGTGCAAAATGAAGTTTCTGATGACGGAGGGGTACGACAGAACCGGACGGGGGGCTCCCCGGTCCGCCAAGGTCGCCGCATTTTACGGAATCCGATATGCGGCGTTGCTTGGCGGAAGGCGATTTTCTCCGCCGGTGCCGGTCCAGGGTGAGGAGCAGGCCGACGTCGAACGTTTAACGGATGTCCCGGTATTTCCCAGCCGGGGGAGCGGACTTGAAGATGTTCTCGGACGCGCTGACACCATAAACCCACAGTCAGAGGATGCCTTCTTCTTGAATGTATGGGCACCTGACGGCGCTGATGGACTTCCCGTGGTGGTCTTTCTACATGGCGGCGCATGGACGAGCGGAGGCGGATCGGTCCAGTGGTACAACGGTCGGCATCTAGCCGCGGGCGGCCTCGTCGTCGTGACTCTCAACTACAGGCTGGGGCCGGTAGCTCACTTGGCGCCTCCAGCCGTCGGCGGCAGGCCTACGCCGAGCCGACCTGTTCAGGACATACTTACTGCGTTGGCCTGGGTTCAAGACAATATCTCGAAGTGTGGGGGGAACCCGGGCCGGGTCACCTTGGCCGGACAATCAGCCGGTGGGTGGTACGCCCATCTCCTGAGTGTGCTCCCGGAAGCGCGTGGCTTATTCGAGAGACTGGCGTTATGGAGCATGGGCACCCGAACTCCCAGATCCACGGCCGTCCAAGCCCGGATTCACTCTGCCGCGAACCAGAGACTGTCGCCGTTCGACGTCGAGAGCGCACCATTCCGCGAGCTCCTGGACGCAGGGGAAAGAGCGCTCAAGTCAGCGTTGCCCCCGGCCGCTTTCGGACATGCAGCTGCTGGATACGTGCCCCACGAAACCGACAACGTCCCCCGGGATCTTCTTGATCCAACTTCGGCTGCCAAGCTCTGCAGTGCCGAAGCAGTCTACGCGCGGTACACGGCCGAAGAGACGGGAACATTCTTCCACAACGTCCCAACGCTCCGTCACGCCGATAGTAGGCGGGTGCAGGAGTGGCTGGAAAGCTTGCCCGCGGGGAGCCTACGTAACCATGTCATTGGCGATCCGTTATGGGGGCAAAAGTCACCCTACGAAAGGATCCTCGCCGTATCATCGTGGATTCAATACAAGTCGGTGCCCACCTCACTTGTGAACGAATACAAAACCGTCGGCATACCCGCCATGATTGATGAGTTCGCCTACCGTGGCGCAGTGGAGGGCCAACTCAGCGGCCACTGCCTGGACCTTCCCTTCCAGTTCGGAACATTCGACGAATGGGCCGACGCGCCCATGATGAGAAACTGCGACGTAGACACTTTCGACGAACTGTCCGCGCATCTCATTGGCGGATTCACGGACTTCGCATCCAGCCCACTGCCCAAGTCCAACCCCGTAGGGCGCTTGATAACTGCCACCTGAGCCATACCGTGATCTCCGCTGGAATTGGGACGGGGTGTGGTTGCGGCTGCTCTCGTTTGGAGGGGTGAAGGAACGTGTGGACAATGTCCACACGTTCCACCCCGGGCTGCCTCGTTCAGCCACCAGAGTGGTTTGGATTCGCATGTGTCCGCCACTCCCACTGGTTGCAGGGCTTGGAATCCCGTTCGTGCCCCCTCGGGCACGGACTACCCCCTCGTCAGAGAGTTTTTTGCTTTATCGTGTGTCATTCCGGTTGGTCAGGTCCCTCTGACGATGGCCGCGGGGTGTGCCCGGCAGCCCTGGACACGACGCCCTCAACCTCCTCGCCACGTGGGCTTCAACGATGCGCAGCGAAAGCAACAACGTGGTTGAGCTGCCTGCACATCCCGGAACCACGTAATACTTATTCGGCACCATCGATACCGGTCGCGGTGTCCTCAGCATGCGCTGATCGGCCGTTGTACTCGTCGTCAGTGATGTGCTCGCCCCAGTGGGTGGTTTTCGAGGGGTCTTCGCCGTTTTGAAGCATGGCAAGGTGTTCCATGAAGCAGCCCGGGGCGGCGGCGTGCCAGTGTTCCTCTCCAGGGGGAGTGTAGATCGTCTGCCCAGCGTGGACTTCAATGATGTTGCCGTCGCGGGTACCGAAGCGACCCACCCCTTGGGTTACGCGCAGGTACTGACCGTGCTGGTGCGAGTGCCACGCTGTCCTTGCGCCCGGAGCAAAGCGAACGGTGGCGACAACCATGGTCTGGTCGGGCTCGTGGGGGAGTGCGATTGGATCGAGCCAGACGTCGCCCGAGAACTGCGCGGAAGGATTTTTGGTGGTTGGAATCGTGGGTTCAATATTCATGGGTTTCCCTACTTGGTATCGGTGAAGAGTTCCTTGGCGACGCTCATTGCGGACATGCCTTGGGGCCAGCCCGCGTAGAACGTGACGTGGGTGATCGCTTCAAGCAGTTCTGCCTGGGTCACGCCATTGTCGATGGCGCGGCCGAGGTGGAACCCCAACTGGTCTGTGTTCCCGCGGGCTGTCAAGACCGCTACTGTAATGAGGCTTCGGTCGCGGGCGCTCAGTTCGGGGCGGTTCCAGACGTCTTCGAAGAGCACGTCGTCGGTCAGTTCGGCGAGCTTCGGAGCGAACTCTCCCAGCATTTTGCGGCCTCCGCCTAGTTGCTTCGGTTGGTCAGTCATGATGGTCCTTCTCTCTCTGATGAGTCCTGATAATGGCCGGTTGTTCGCAAAATATCCCTCGTTTCCAGTGAACACCGGCGGTAGATCTTGTGGGAGTCCTGGTCAGTACCCCCATCAGGAGGCCTGGCCAGCAAGTAGCCCGGCTGGGTTTTCCGGGCACCGGATCCCCACCACGTCGGCTATGGCAGTAGAGGCTGAAACCCAAGCAAGGAGATGTACCCCAAAATGTTCCAAACCCAGCAGGAATTGGGTGAGAAGCGGGACTCGCGGGCGCCCCTGTTGGGTACCTTTGCTGAGGATCTGGGCTCGGGTGCAAGGATTTCATCAAGATATAAGCGCTCAAGCAGAAGCGATGGGTACTTGGTGCTAGGTTCGCCGTAGGAGTCAGGGTACGCATCCCACGGGAGGCAGTTATGACCACTATGAGCAGGCCCCCAGCGGATCCGTCCGCCCTTGGTCCAAGGGTTCCGGAGCGATTCAGATCGTGGCTGTTGTTCGGCCTCCAGGACTCCAGAGGTTCCCATCAGGGGCCCGGCGGTGTGCGTTCGAGGCGGGAGAAGACGCATTCCTGGTGGCAGGTCATGTGCCTGACGGGCGTCGACTATTTCTCCACTCTGGGCTATCAGCCAGCCATCGCGGCATTGGCGGCAGGGGTGATCTCCCCGTTGGCTACGCTGGTCCTCGTTGCTGTAACGCTGTTGGGGGCGCTACCTGTGTATCGCCGTGTTGCGGGAGAAAGCCACAGGGGCGAGGGTTCGATCGCCATGCTCGAGCGTTTGCTGCCAAGATGGGGCGGAAAGTTATTCGTCTTGGTCCTGCTCGGTTTCGCGGCAACCGATTTCATGATCACCATGACACTCTCTGCAGCCGACGCGACGGCACACCTGATTGAGAATCCTTTCGTGCCGGGATGGTTCCGCGGGCAGCATGTGGCCATCACACTGATTTTGCTTGCGTTGCTTGCCGCCGTCTTTCTGCGCGGTTTCAAGGAAGCCATTGGCGTGGCGGTGGTGCTGGTTGCCCTGTATCTGGCACTGAATGTCGTGGTGGTGGCAACAACGCTCGTGGAGGTTTTCACGCACCAGTCTGCTGTGGGGGATTGGTGGACAGCGCTGACAACGTCACATGGGAATCCGTTCATGGCCGTCGGAATCGCCTTGCTGGTGTTCCCCAAGCTCGCTCTGGGCTTGTCGGGCTTTGAAACCGGAGTGGCTGTAATGCCCCAGGTCAGGGGCCACGTTTCGGATACGGAAGCGTACCCTGAAGGGCGCATCAAGGGGACCCGCCGGCTGTTGACAACAGCGGCGGTGATCATGAGTTCGTTCCTGATCACCAGCAGTTTCACCACAGTGGTGCTCATCCCTGAAAGTGAATTCCAACCAGGCGGAGAGGCCAACGGGCGCGCCTTGGCGTTTCTGGCCCACGAGCATCTGGGTGCCGGTTTTGGCACCCTGTACGACGTCAGCACGATTGCCATTCTCTGGTTCGCCGGCGCTTCGGCCATGGCGGGGCTCTTGAACCTCGTTCCACGGTACCTTCCACGGTTTGGCATGGCACCGGAGTGGGCTAAAGCCGTGCGCCCCCTGGTGTTGGTCTTCGCGGCCATCGCTTTTCTGGTCACCTACCTCTTCGATGCCGATGTGGACGCCCAAGGCGGAGCGTATGCCACCGGTGTCCTGGTGCTCATGACCTCTGCCGCCGTTGCAGTGACCCTATCGGCCCGCAGACGACAGCAACCCAAACGCACCTGGGGCTTCGGAGTCATTGCCGTGGTCTTCATCTACACAACAGTGGCAAACATTATTGAGAGGCCAGAGGGTATCAGGATCGCCGGTTTTTTCATTCTGGGCATCATCTTGATCTCGCTGTTGTCCAGGGTGCTGCGCTCGTTCGAACTGCACGCCACTCATGTCCGCTTTGACCAAAAGGCCATCGAGTTCATCACAGCCATCGAGGACGGACCCATTGGCATCATCTCGCATGAACCTTTGAGGCAAACCGCGAAGGCATACCGGGATAAGTTCGACTCTGCCGTTGCTGTCAGCCACCTGCCTGCGGACTTCCCGGCGCTGTTCCTGGAAGTGGTGGTGGATGACTCCTCGGATTTCGAAACCGCATTGGAAGTGAAGGGGGTTGTCCGGCACGGTTACCGGGTCCTGGAAGTTCACGCACCGGCTGTGCCGAACACCATCGCCTCAGTACTTCTGCATATCCGGGACGTAACCGGGTTGATGCCGCATATCTATTTCCGCTGGACGGAGGGCAATCCCGTGCTCAATCTAGTGCGTTTCCTTTTCCTGGGCGAAGGAGAAATCGCCCCGGTAACACGTGAAGTCTTGCGGCAAGCCGAACCGGATGTCACGCGGCGGCCGTGGGTCCACGTCGGCTGAACATTGAGCTGGCCCGTCTTGGCGTTAAGGATTCATCAAGAACCACCCCGCCGGCATTAAGGAACCGTAAGGATCGTCTTTTCGTCCCGTTTCAAGGGATTGACTGACATCAGCCCCGCGAACGGGGCGCTGATGAAAGGACGTTCCAGTGGCCGACGTGGCTGTTGTGGTGATTCTTATGGCGTGCATGGGAATCGTGATGTGGGTTGCCCACCTCTTGGGCAAAATGGTCGACGGCGATGGTCCGGTGAGCGGGCAATGACGCTGGATGCGATCATGTGGATCGGACTGTTCCTGGCCGGCCTCGCCGCTGTGGGCTATTTGCTGGCAGTGTTGCTTCACCCGGAAAAGTGGTGATGGCCGGTGGTCTTCAGCGCTGCTTCCTTCATCACCCAGTTAGTCGTCCTGGTGCTCGTTCTCGTGCTGTTGCACAAGCCCTTGGGCGTGTATCTGGAACGGGTTTTCTCGGGCACTGAATCGTCGCGGCCTGAGAGGTTGTTCCATCGCTTGGCCGGGGTCGATGCCGGAACTGAACAGAGCTGGTCTGTGTATCTGCGCAGCGTTCTGGTGTTCTCGGCGGTCTCCATTTTAATGATTTTCCTGTTGCAGCGACTCCAAGGCGTTCTTCCCGGCAGCAACGACCTTCCGGGCGTGGATCCGTGGATTGCAATGAACACAGCCATCTCGTTCGTCACGAATACCAACTGGCAAACGTACGTGCCGGAGGCCACTATGGGCATTTTCGTCCAGATGTGCCTGCTGGCCGTCCAGAACTTTCTTTCGGCCGCCGTAGGGATTGTGGTGGTGGTCGCCCTGATCCGCGGCATTATGCGAACCAAGACAGAGCGTCTTGGCAACTTCTGGGTTGACCTCGCAAGGGCTTCCTTCCGCGTCCTTCTTCCCTTGGCAACCGTGGGGGCCATCGCCTTGGTGATCGGCGGCGTCGTCCAGAATTTCTGGTCCACGGAGGTCACCAATACGGCCAGTGGGGTCACCCAGCTGATTCCCGGTGGACCGGTCGCTTCCCAGGAAGCAATAAAGGTTCTGGGCACCAACGGTGGCGGCTACTTCAATGCAAACTCCGCGCATCCGTTTGAGAATCCGAGCATTTTCACGAGTATGTTCCAGGTCTTCCTGATCCTGCTGATCCCTTCGGCGCTCCCGAACATGTACGGGCGGATGGTGGGGGACCAGCGTCAGGGCTACACCGTTGCGGGCGTCATGGCTGGGCTTTGGCTGACGTCCACAGCATTGATGGGGTGGGCTGTTGCTTCGGCCCAAGGAACCGCGACGGCGGCTGCCGGAGGTCTGGGCGAAGGTTTCGAACAGCGTCTGGGACCGGCTGCCGGCTCGATCTTCGCAGCTTCCACCACCCTTACGTCCACCGGAGCGGTCAACGTTGCCCACGACTCGTTGCCCCCACTGGCGGGCGGTGTCGCCATGCTGAACATGATGCTCGGCGAGGTGGCCCCCGGAGGAACCGGATCCGGACTGTACGGAATGCTGGTCCTGGCCATCATCGCCGTCTTCATTGCGGGCCTTATGGTGGGCCGCACGCCTGAATTCCTGGGCAAGAAGATCGGCCCCCGGGAGATGAAGCTCGCAGCCCTCTACATTCTGGTGACACCTGCGTTGGTGCTGGTCATGGCAGGCGTCACGGTGCTGTTGCCGGGCGTCATGTCCAACGCCCCGGCGTCCGGTCCGCACCAGTTCAGCGAGGTGCTCTACGCCTTCACCTCCGGTGCCAACAACAACGGTTCTGCCTTTGGCGGCATCACCAGCTCCGGTCCCTACCTTTCGGTGATGCTCGGGATCGCCATGCTGCTCGGCCGCTTCCTGCCCATCGCGCTCGTCCTGGCGCTGGCAGGTTCGTTGGCCAGGCAACGTAAAATCCCAGCCTCCTCCGGAACCGTGCCCACCCACGGTTGGCTCTTCGGATCACTGCTGCTCAGCGTGACCGTGATCCTGACCGCACTTAGCTACTTCCCGGCCCTGGCTTTGGGCCCCCTCGCAGAAGGACTCATCAAATGACTCCGTCCACCACGGCATCGGCAACGGATGACGCCGCGCTGACGTACGCCGACGGCAACCCCCTTGGCACTCCGGGAGACCATAAACACCACACCAAAGCGCCGGCGAAGCTGAACGCAGCTACTATCCGGGCGGCCCTTCCCGTGGCCGTGAAAAAACTTTCCCCTCGGCAAATGATCCATTCGCCAGTGATGTTCGTGGTGCTGGCGGGTGCCGCCATCTGCACGGTGATCTGTATGGTCAAACCAGACGTGTTTGGCATAGCCGTCACTGTTTGGCTCTGGCTCACCGCGCTGTTCGGCACGCTGTCGGAGGCCATCGCCGAAGGCCGCGGGAAGGCCCAGGCCGACAGTCTTCGGGCCAGCCGCCAAGGGGTTCTCGCGCGGCTCCGTTTGGAGGATGGGAGCATCAAGGAGGTTCCTGGAACGGACCTTAAGTTGAACGATGTGGTCATCTGTGAAGCCGGCGACGTCATCCCGTCCGATGGCGAGATCATCGAGGGCCTTGCCAGCGTTGACGAGTCCACCATCACGGGCGAATCAGCGCCGGTGATCCGTGAATCCGGTGGTGACCGTTCGTCCGTCACCGGTGGCACCAAGGTTCTCTCAGACCGCATCCTGGTCCGCATTACTGCCGAGCCTGGAGCGACGTTCATTGACCGGATGATCAAACTCGTTGAGGGAGCAGTCCGTCAAAAGACGCCCAACGAAATCGCCCTGCACGTGCTGCTGGTATCGCTCACCATCGTCTTCCTGGTGGTCACCATGACTCTGGCGCCGTTCGCATCCTTGGCCGGGGCCACGCCGTCACCCATCGTGTTGGTAGCCCTGTTGGTGTGCTTGATTCCTACCACCATTGGCGCATTGGTTCCGGCTATCGGCATCGCGGGCATGGACCGGCTGGTCCAGCATAATGTCCTGGCAACGTCAGGGCGCGCGGTGGAAACGGCGGGCGATATCACCACGTTGCTGCTGGATAAGACCGGCACCATCACCTACGGCAACCGGCGCGCAGTCAATTTCTTCCCGGCCAATGACGTGGAGGACTCCGATCTCATCGAGGCCGCTCGCCTGTCCAGTTTGGCCGATGAAACCCCTGAAGGGCGCTCCATTGTGGACCTTGCCAACGACAAAGGCAGGAACGGTCCGGATATGGAGGAGATCCGGAATGCGTCGAAGGAGGTTGCCATCGTTGAATTCACGGCCAGCACCCGCATGAGCGGCTTGGACGTTGACGGACGCCGGATCCGAAAAGGTGCCGCGTCCGCCGTCGAACGCTATGTCATGGAGGCAGGCGGGCGCATGCCCGCCGAGGTTCAGCGACGGGTGCAGGAAATTTCGGCGGAGGGTGGCACACCGCTGCTGGTCGCCGAAAGCACGCACGACGGCGGAACCCGGGTTTTGGGAACAGTGCACCTGGCCGACGTGGTCAAGCCCGGCATGCACGCCAGATTCGCCGAGCTTCGGCGGATGGGCATCCGGACGGTGATGATCACCGGCGACAACCCTGTCACGGCCAAAGCGATTGCCGCGGAGGCCGGAGTCGACGACTTTGTCGCTGAAGCCACCCCCGAAGACAAACTGGACGTCATCCGCCGCGAACAGGGCGAAGGCCGCCTGGTTGCCATGACCGGCGACGGCACCAACGACGCACCGGCCCTTGCCGCCGCCGACGTGGGCGTGGCGATGAACTCCGGGACACCGGCTGCCAAGGAAGCGGCGAACATGGTGGATCTGGATTCCGATCCCACCAAGCTGATCAACATCGTGGGCATCGGAAAACAACTTCTCATAACCCGGGGTGCGTTGACCACGTTCTCCGTAGCTAATGACGTTGCAAAGTACTTCGCCATTGTCCCCGCGCTCTTCACTGCAGCGTTCCCGGGCCTGGGACTGCTGAACCTCATGGGCCTGGCCACCCCGGCCTCGGCCATCCTGTCAGCTGTGATCTTCAACGCCCTCATCATCATCGTTCTGGTGCCTCTGGCACTGCGCGGCGTGAAATACCGGGCGGTCTCAGCAAACCAGGCGCTTGGCAGGAACTTGCTCCTCTACGGCCTCGGCGGGCTCGTGGCGCCGTTCATCGGCATCAAATTGATTGACCTGCTCATTTCCCTCATCCCCGGTATCGGCTAGGACCACCATGAACATGCTGCTCGGTTATCTCCGTCAAGCAGGCACCGCCCTGCGGTTCCTGCTGCTCTCCACCCTCATCCTGGGGCTTGCCTATCCGCTGGCAGTCTTCGGTGTGGGACAGGCTGTTGGCCCGTTCCAAGCCAACGGGTCCATCGTGAAAGACGACGCCGGAAATCCGGCGGCATCAGCGCTGATCGCGCAGGCCTCCGCAGACGAGGCAGGTACACAGGACCCGGCCTGGTTCCATGCACGGCCTTCGGCGGTCGGCTGGGACCCGGCGACGTCGTCGGCCAGTAACCTGGGTCCCAACGACACAAAATTGCTCGACGCCGTCACCGCCAACCGTGCCGCTGTTGCGGAGCTGGAAGGCGTCAGCGAGTCCGCCGTGCCTGCAGATGCCGTGACGGCCAGCGGCTCAGGACTGGATCCGGACATCTCTGTCGAGTATGCCACCCTCCAGATCCCAAGAGTTGCCAAAGCGCAAGGGCTCACCCCGGACGCGCTTCAGGGCCTCGTGACCAAGCACACGAGCCATGGACTTGAGGCTTTCCTCGGTCAGCCCTCGGTGAATGTCGCCGAACTGAACCTGGCGGTTGCGGAGGCCGCGCGGTGAGGCACCTGACCATCGGAGCGGAGGGCCTTCGGGGTGAAAGAATGAGGCTATGGCACGGGCGACACTGAGAATCTTCCTGGGGGCTGCCCCGGGCGTCGGCAAGACCTACGCCATGCTCGAAGAGGCCCACCGGCTGCTTGGTCGCGGCGAGGACGTTGTGGTGGCCTTCGCCATGGATCACGGCCGCAGCGATACGCGGGCGTTGACCCAGGGCCTGGAATCAATCCCATCACGGACCATCCAGTACCGGGGGACGGCCTTTGAGGAAATGGATCTCGACGCCGTCTTGGCGCGGCGGCCGCACACCGCCGTCGTCGATGAGTACGCCCACTCCAACGTCCCCGGCAGTGGCAATAAAAAACGCTGGGAGGATATCGAGGAACTCCTCGAGGCCGGCATCAACGTGCTGTCCACCGTGAACGTCCAACATCTGGCCTCACTGGGGGACGTTGTCCTGGCGATCACGGAAGTCCGCCAAGCAGAGACCGTTCCCGACGACGTCGTGCGCCGTGCCGACCAGATCCATCTGGTGGACATCTCCCCGGAACTGCTCCGCCAGCGTTTAGGGGACGGGAAGATCTATGCGGCCGACAAAGTGGATGCAGCCCTGTCGAACTACTTCCGGCTCGGAAATCTGACGGCATTGCGGGAGCTCGCCTTGCTCTGGCTTGCCGACCGCGTGGATGAAGGACTGGCTAAGTACAGGGCAGAGAACAACATCGATGCCAGCTGGCCAGCCCGGGAACGCATCGTTATCGGGCTGACTGGTGGCCCCGAAGGCGAAGTCCTGATCCGCAGGGCCGCCCGAATACTCAAACGGGTCAACGGCGGCGACCTCCTGGCGGTCCACGTCCGCGCAGCCGATGGTGTTTCCGCTGAGTCACCACAGGATCTCGAATCGCAGCGACACCTGATACGGGACCTCGGCGGAAGCTACCACACGGTGGCGGGGGAGGACCCGGCCCAGGCGCTCCTGGACTTCGCACGCAGCGTTAACGCGACACAGATCGTGGTGGGCGTTTCCCGCCACCGTTCCCTGGCCGGGCGGTTGATGGGCAGCGGCGTCGGTAACAGGGTTGTCCGGGAATCAGGAGACATCGACGTTCACATGGTCTCCCATCCGCTGGGCGGCCAGGGTGTGGACCGACCCTACCGTGGTGAACTCGGGAAGACCCGCGCGGCAGTAGGGTTTGGACTTGCGGTTGTCCTGCCGGCATTGTTGCAGCTCATTCTGGCGGCGAGTCCGTCCCACAACATCGCGACGGCGGTTCTCGTCCAGCTCACCGGTTCGGTCGCTGTTGCCTTGGTCGGTGGACTCTGGCCAGCGCTCCTGGGGGCAGTCTGGAGCAGCCTTTTGGTGAACTATTTCTCCACGCCACCTGTTGGAAACTTGACCATCAGCGATCCACAGAACCTGCTGGCGCTCCTTGTCTTCGTCGGCGTCTCGGCCGCGGTGGCCGCCGTCGTCGACATCTCGGCAAGGCGATCAAAGGAGGCCAAGCGCGCCAGTGCAGAAGCAGCGACCATGGCTGATTTGACGCGCGGAGCAACGGATGCCGAGGATACCGTCCAGGGACTGCTGGCGCAGGCCTTGGAAGTCTTCCAAATGCGGGGGGCGTCATTGTTCACGGCCGACGACGGATCAGAGCCCGAAAGGGCCTGGCGACTGCTGGCCAAGGCCGGTGAAACAGACTCAGCGACTCCTGAAAGCAATGGTCAGCTTGCCGGCGGCACCACGGAGCGGATCGATGATCGGACCCGTCTGATTCTGTATGGCAGGACTCTTCCAGCGAGCGACCGACGTCTTCTTGGAGCCTTCGGCACGCATCTTGCAGCCCAGCTCGAGCGCAGGCAGCTTGCGGCCAGCCGCCGCGAAGTCATGCGGCTGGCCGAAAGCAACATCATGCGAACGTCCATCCTTCGCGCCGTTTCCCACGATCTCCGCACACCCCTGGCCGGCATCAAACTGGCCGTCGGCGGACTTAAACAACACGACGTGGCCTACACGCCCGAGGAACAGCAGGACCTGCTGACGACAATCGACGAGTGTTCGGATCGGCTCGATGTCCTGGTGGGAAATCTCTTGGACATGTCCAGGATCACCTCGGACTCGGTCAACGCCCTGATCAAAACTGTCCGTTGGCATGAGGTCATCCCGCCCGCGTTACGTGGAGTACCTTCCGGCAGTATCCGCGTGGACCTGCCGGCGAACCTGCCCGCCATCGACGCTGACGCCGGCATGCTGGAACGCGTGATCGCCAACGTCGCGGAGAATGCCGTCAAGTATGCGCCAGGTTCGGACATCGTGATCGTTGCTTCGGGCGGCGGGCTGAGCACCACGTCCTTGGGCGGCCGCCCCTCGGGAGAGCTGCGGATCATCGACCACGGCCAAGGCGTTCCCGCCGACGGCGTCGTGCGCATGTTTCAGCCGTTCCAGCGGCTGGATGACGTACCCGCGAGCACCGGCGTCGGATTGGGCCTGGCGGTCGCAAAGGGCTTCGCGGAAGCCATGGGAGGAACCCTGACGGCCGAGGCAACACCGGGCGGAGGCCTGACCATGGTCATCCGGATGCCGCTATCCACCGGAGCGCCCATGGAATGGGCTTCCGGGCAGGCGCCCATGGAGGCGCAATCTGTGCTGCTTCACCACCCCCATGTCCCACCTGCTGACATCCGGCGGGTCCTTTGATGAGCAACATTTTGGTGGTGGATGACGATCCGCACATCCTCAAAGCCCTGCAGATCACTCTAAAGGCCCACGGCTATGGCGTAACGACCGCCGCGGACGGTGAAGCCGCCTTACTATCAGCGGCACAGCACCCGGTCGCCGTCGTGGTCCTTGACCTCGGACTACCCGACATCGAGGGTATTCACGTCATCACCAGGATCCGCGAATGGAGCGACGTGCCCATCCTGGTGCTGTCCGCACGGCACGGGTCCACCGACAAAGTTGAAGCACTGGATGCCGGAGCGGACGACTACATCACCAAGCCGTTTGGCCTGGAGGAACTACTGGCGCGGCTCCGGGCGATCCTACGACGGACAGTGGAGCCTTCCGATGAATCTCCCGTAGTTGCGACGTCCTCATTCACGCTCGATCTGGCAGGGAGAAAGGCCAACCGCGGTGGTGATGACGTTCGATTAACTCCCACCGAGTGGAGCATTCTGGACGTTCTTGTCCGGAACCCCGGAAAACTCATCACCCAGCAACAGCTCCTCACCGAGGTATGGGGGCCGGCCTATGCCAAGGAAGCCAACTATCTCCGGGTTTACATGGCGCAGCTTCGGCGCAAGCTCGAACCGGAGGCGGGTAATCCGCAACACTTCATCACCGAACCAGGGATGGGTTACCGCTTTCAGCCGTGAGTGCTTTGATACGTCTGGTATCGGCTTGGCGCCTCGCGTTGTTGGCGCGGCGCTCAGCCGTCAAGCTTGGAATGCTCGCCCAAGCGGTGCCAGGAACGGTTGTGGTAGACCAAGGCGTCGCCGGGTTCGCCCGCTGGGACGTCACGCATCACGCGGGACTCCAGGGCGTGAACGGCGATGATGGTGGAGGTCCCTACCTCCATGCGGTTGATGACGGCGCAGCGCACCCAGGCGCGGACATCGTTATATACCGCTTCGCCGGTTGCAAGGGCGGACCAGCGGTGCGTCTGGTCAAAGCGGTCCGCACCGGGGGTCGCTCCGAACTTCGCCAAGTCGACGTCGTGCGCGTCCAGCAGGTGCACCACGACGGTTTCGGCGCGCGAAAGCACCTCCGACGCTGAGGACAGTGCTGAGACCGAGAAAATCAGCAGCGGAGGTTCCGCGCTGACTGACACCACCGAGGATACTGTCAGTGCCACCGGTCCGTCGCCGGCATCTGCCGTGATGACGGCGACACCGCCTGGGTGGCCACGGAACAGTGCTTTGAATTCGTCGGCCGAGAGTGAGGACGGGAAGCTCTGGTTCGGAGCCCCCAGCCAGGTGTCGGTGGGGTAGGCGTGAAACATCGTTAGGACACCTTGGGGGTGGAGCGGGTGAGTTCCTCGCGAACGATGTCCGTCCCTGCGCTGAGGGCACTCAGCTTGGCCAGTGCGACGTCGCGGGGGAACGGTGCCATGCCGCAGTTGGAGCTGGCGATCAGCTTGTCCGCATCGACGAACTGCAGGGCCTTGCGGAGGGTGTCGGCGACTTCCTCCGGGGTTTCGATGGTATCGCTTGCGACGTCGATTGCCCCGAGCATGACTTTTTTGCCGCGGAGGAGCTCGATGAGGTCCATGGGCACGTGGGAGTTCTGGGATTCCAGCGAGATGATGTCGATGCTGGAGCTCTGAAGCAGCGGGAACGTTTCCTCGTACTGCCGCCACTGTGAGCCGAGCGTCGCCTTCCAGTCGTTGTTGGCCTTGATCCCGTAGCCGTAGCAGATGTGCACGGCGGTTTCCGCACGCAGCCCTTCTGCCGCTCTCTCAAGTGCAGCGACGCCCCAGTCCTTGACCTCATCGAGGAAGACGTTGAACGCGGGCTCGTCGAACTGGATGATGTCCACACCGGCCGCCTCCAGTTCTTTCGCTTCCTGGTTCAAGATCGCAGCGAACTCCCAGGCCAGCTTCTCGCGGCTCTTGTAGTGGTCATCGAAGAGTGTGTCCACCATGGTCATGGGACCGGGAAGCGTCCATTTGATCGGCCGGTCGGTGGTTGCGCGGAGGAACTTCGCGTCGTCGACGAATACCGGCCGCTCGCGGCGCACCGGTCCGACGACGGTGGGCACGCTTGCGTCGTAGCGATCGCGGATGCGCACGGTCTTGCGCTGTTCAAAGTCGACCCCGCTGAGATGCTCGATGAAGGTGGTGACGAAGTGCTGGCGGGTTTGCTCGCCGTCGCTGACGATGTCGATGCCGCGTCGGCTCTGTTCGTGGATGGCGATGCGCAGCGCATCCTGCTTGCCCTCGAGCAGCGCATCTCCCTCCAGTTTCCAGGGAGACCACAGAGTCTCCGGCTGTGCGAGCCACGATGGTTTCGGCAGGCTTCCAACGACGGTGGTGGGCAAAAGTGTGTTCATGATTGACGTTTCTCCGTGGGTCAGTTGACGAGGGCGGGGTGTTTGGCGGTCCACTGGTCCAATAGATCCTTGTGGGGCGTGATGAAGTGTTCCTCGGTGTACTTCGCCTGGATGACCGCGAGCTGACTGCGCTCGACGCGGTCGTAATCGATCTGTGTCCGCGAGTAATCCTGCTCTCCCAGACTCGGCTGATAGACGACGGCGGCGGCGGAGTTCGCGTTGTAGACCTCCGGGCGGTAGATCTTCTGGAACGTCTCCATGGTGCTGATCGTGCCGATGAGCTGCAGGTTGGAGTAGTCGTTGAGCAGGTCGCCGCGGAAATAGAAGGCCAACGGCGCTACGCTGCCGCGTGGCATGAAGTAGCGGACCCGCAGCCCCATCTTTGCGAAGTACGCGTCGGTCAGTGAGAACTCGTCCTGCTGGTACTCGACGCCCAGGACGGGGTGATGGTTTTCCGTTCGCCGGTACGTCTTGGTTGTGGAGACGCTGATGCACACCACTGGCGGCTGCGGGAAACGTTCCTGGCACGCCGGGGAATCGAGGAATTGCTGGAACAGTTTGCCGTGCAGATCGCCGAAGTTCTCGGGGACGGTGGGCTTGCCTGCCTCCGCTGATGCCGCTGGCAGTACGACGCTGAAGTCGAAGTCACGGACGTAGGAGGAGAAGTTGTTCCCGACGATCCCTTGGTGGCGGACCCCGTTCAGTTGGTCGACGATCTGGATGTCGAGAACCTCGAACAGGGGGAACTTCTGATCGGTGCCTTCGGCAGTGAACTCTATCTGCACGGAAACGATCTCAAGCTCGAGCGTGTAACGGTCCCGGTCCGGGTTGTCCCAGCTTGCGAGATCGTTGAAGCGGCGCCGGATCATGGTCAAGGCGTTGCGGAGGTTCTCCTGGCGGTGCTCGCCCCTTGCCAGGTTGGCGAAATTCGTGGTGATCCGCGACCCTTCCGAGGGGGAGTAGTCCTCGTCGAAGGGGGTCGTGGTGATGCTGAACGTGAAGTCGTCTGCCATGTGCTGCCATTCCGTTGATGGGCCGGAGACGGCCTTTCCGAAGGTGATGTATCCATGGTGCAGCTTTAGGAGGGGTATCAGGTAACTAGTGGTTGCTATGCATTGATATAGAATTTTCCTATGGCCCAGATTTCGAGCGGATTGACCCTGCAACAGCTCCGCTACTTCATAGAAGTTGCAGCGGAGGGCTCGATCTCTGCGGCTGCCGATCTTCTCTACGTAGCGCAGCCGACGATGTCCGCATCGATGAAGGACCTTGAGGCCCGGGTTGGCCGTGCGCTCCTGGTTCGCTCCGCCCGCGGGGCCACCCTCACCGCTGACGGGGTAGAGTTCCTCGGCTACGCGAGGCAGGTCGTCGAGCAGTTCGCTCTCCTTGAACAGCGCTACCTTGGCAGGCCGCCGCGGCGGCGTCTGCTCGGGGTGTCAACACAGCACTACTCGTTCGCGGTGGACGCCTTCGTCCGGATGGTCAAGGCCACTGATGTAGCCGAATACGAGTTCTCGCTGCGTGAGTCCCGCACGTGGGACATCATTGAGGATGTCCGGACGCTCCGGAGCGAGATAGGCATCCTCTACCGGAACGATTTCAACCGGAAAGTCATCGACAAGCTGCTCCGGGAATCCGGGCTCGCGTTCACTCCGCTTTTCCTCGCCGATCCTCACATTTTCGTTGCACGGAACAACCCGCTCGCTTCAAAAGAGCGTGCGACCCTCGATGATCTCGCCGGGATGCCGCGGCTGACCTTCGATCAAGGTGCGAACAACTCCTTTTACTTCGCAGAGGAGATTCTCTCCACCATGTCCAGTAAGCAGGAGATCCGGGTCTCTGACCGTGCCACGATCTTCAACCTCATGATCGGGCTCCACGGCTACACCATCTCCACGGGCATCATCAGCGGGGAGCTCGACCCGGAGATCGTCGCCATCCCGCTCGACGTTGACGAACGCATAGAGATCGGCTGGATCGGCCACGCCGCGATCCCGCTCACCGACCAAGCACAGCACTACCTCAGGGAACTGCGGGCCGTCGTCGCTGAGTTCGGCGTAGCGCTGCTCGACTGACCGCAGGAGAGTGGGCGGGTCTTTACCGCTTCGGTGATTGGACCTGGTTGTGGCACCGGAGCGGGCTGCAGTTGTCGTAAGTGCCGCCGTCGTCGTTGGGATGGCCGGGGCGGACGTCGGCGAGGAAACCGGCCTGTTCCAGGTGGTGACGATCCAGCTCGGGGACATCACGCCGGTGGTGGGCAGAGGGTCTTTATGCCCACCCGACGACGAGGCGCGCAGCGTCCTGTGGGACGGTAGGATCGATCCCTGTGATTTCCGCGAAACGACGTAGACGGTTTGTCAACGTATTCCGATGACAAAAGAGCTCTACTGCCGAGTCTCCGGCACTGCCCGTACGGAGGTAGCTGCGGACTGATTCTTCCAACCGGTTACGTTCCGTTCTAGTGCAGCTTGAAAGGGCTGCTGTGACGTCTGTCAGTACGGGGTGCCCTGCCAGAATCAGGCTCCGGTTGGCCAGTCTGGCCCAGCCTCGCTTCCAAGTCATTGCACCGTGCTCACCGCCTCTGAACACCCGAGCGAGATCGCGTGCGATGTTTGCTGCTTGACGAAGACCCCGGAGGCCCGCATCAGCATCGGTAAGTCCGACTCTGATGGTGAGCAAATTGCGACGGAACGCATCGCGCTTGGGATCTGTCCCTTCGAGTTGCGTGGTGAACGCAATGAGTGCGTCACCACGGTGATGGGAGAACACGTTTCTGCCTGCGCGTTCGGCTGCGGCGATAAAGACCCTCAGCGCTGGCATTTCATCGGGCTCGGCACCTACCACTATCAGGGGGCTGGCGGGGGAAATTTCAAGCTCACCGGCAATGGTGCGCAACTGTTCGTCCGTCAGTTCGGGTGTCTGGAAGAGTTCCGCCAACAGGCCCTGCCGTACGGAAAATGCTTCGTCCTGCATACGCTCCCGTTCTGCGATGAATGCCCGCTGAGTCTGTCCCGCGTATTCGTCGACGGTGTCGAGCACAATCCAGGTGTGCCGAACCACCAGCGTTGCATCGTCCGGTGTTGCCACCCTGGTAAGGGCTTCCCAAAGGATGTTGTAATCAAGGCGTATAGCTGACATCAATGAGGTGATGGGGATTCCCGCTCGTGCTCGGGAGACGCCGACATCAGCGGCTACAGCAACTGCTTCACGAAGCCCACCCTCACGTAGGCCGGTAACCATGGCCTCGAAGGCCAGGCGCCCCGTTCGCCGTATCTCGGCAAGAGGGATCGGGGCAGGGTCGTAACCGGGGATAGCGGTAATTCGAGAAAGAAACGCCTCGGTGAGCTCCTCAACGTCCAGCTGGTCCAGCAGCTCCTGCCAGCGCATGGAATCGTGGGGCTCCGGACCGCCGCTAAGCCGGGGTTGGTTCATGTCCATGCTTTCCAGAATATGTGCATATGCACTGTTTTTACCAATAAAATCGAAGCGAATGCTGTGCGAAAAAGGCTGTAACTCCTGAGAACCTCATTGGACAAGATGTTTGCGGAAGATTCACGTAAACGTAAACCGGATCACGCATCAACGGAGATGACAATGAGTGAGACACTACAGGCGGCGAATTTTGAGCAACATGCCGTCAAAGAGCTGAGTAGGAAAGACGCGAACAAGGTCGCGTTGGGCGCATTGATCGGCTCCGCACTTGAGTACTACGACTTTTTCCTTTTCAGTGCCGCAGCGGCACTGGTGTTCAACGTTCAGTACTTCACAAGCGGCAACCCGACTGCGGCGGCTTTGGCCTCGTTCGCCACCTTTGGGGTTGGCGTTGCTGCCAGACCCCTCGGCGGAATCATCTTCGGCAGCATGGGCGACCGGATCGGGCGCCGCAAGACCCTGATGATCACGATCATTGGCATTGGCATGATTACTGGTCTTATCGGGGTGCTGCCGACTTATGCCGCAATCGGTATTGCCGCCCCAATTCTGCTCGTGTTGTTACGGGTAGTACAGGGCCTCTTCGTCGGTGGAGAATGGTCAGGGGCCCTGACCTTGGTGGTGGAAAACTCCCCGTTGCACCTTCGCGCACGGTACGCCGTGATTCCACTGATTGGTTCCCCCATCGGGACGATACTCTCTTCCGGAGGGTTCTTCCTGGTCACAATCCTCTTCACCAAAGAAAACTTTGACGCGTGGGGCTGGCGTATCCCGTTCCTCATTTCCCTGCCCCTGCTGCTCATTGCCATCTACATCCGCGCCAAGCTCGAAGAGTCGCCAGTGTTCCGCCAAATCGAAGAAGCCGGCGAAATTGAGCAGACCCCTGTCCGCACCACCTTTAAGAATTCTTGGCGGCAGCTCTTGATCGGTATGGCTTCCTGCCTCCTCGGCATGGGCGGCTTCTATCTGGTCACCACGTTCTGCGTCTGGTACGGAGTCAACGTCCTCAAGTACCCGTCGACCCTGATGTTGCTTGGCACTATCGCTGCCGCGGTAGTAGAGATATTTGTCATTATCTGGAGCGGACGCCTCGGCGCTAAATATGGATCAAGCCGGGTCATACTGTGGGGCGGTATTGCCTCCGCAGTGGTAGCCGTTCCTGCCTTCCTGCTGCTCACCTCAGGTAATCCTGTTCTTGTCGTCATCGCCATGGTCCTTGCAGTCTCGACTCTCTCCTTCCCCTACGCCGGCACAGGCGCGGTTCTGACGGGCCTGTTTGAAGCCAAGACCCGCTTTACGGGTGTGGCTGTTGCAAACAACACCTCGGCCATGGTGGCGGGCTTCGTTCCCTTGATTGTCACCGGTGTAGTTGCAGCCGCTGGGAATCACTGGTGGCCCGCCGCCGCGATGCTTGTACTCATCTCGATCATTACCGCTTCGGCTGGTGCAATCGCACCCCGGTTCAGCGTGAATCTTCCCGGCTTCAAGCACTAACAAGACCGGCCTGGGCCGTCGCCTCGATTGCCACCTCAGACCGGGCCCGATAGGGCCGCCCAATGCTGACAAGTCCGAGCGGGCACTCGTCTAAAGAACGGTCACTCACACATCACAGTAAAGATGAGAGTGGTCCTCAGAAAGGAAGTTCACCATGAAGCTCGACCTGATTGTCCGGGCGAACGAGATTCTCACCATGGACCCCGACCGGCCCATTGCGACCGCTGTGGGAGTCATCGGCGAACGTATCGTTGGCTTTGATGACGAAATCGCAAGCATGGAGGCAGAGTGCAGCCTTGACTTCGGTGATGCATGCATTACCCCGGGTCTTATCGATGCCCACTGCCACACAACATGGTGGGGTTTGGGCCTGGATGCGGTGGATCTGAGCGGGTGCAGGGGACTCGAGGACGTTTACTCCAAGATCGAGGCTGAAATGGAACGTCTGTCCGGTGATGCCGAGGCTTGGGTTCACGGTACCGGTTTCAACCAAGCCCACCATGGCGGAATGTTCCCTGACATAGGACGAATTGATGACATAACTGGTAATCGCCCGCTGTACCTTCGGAACGCTTCCGGACATTCATCAATCACTAACAGCGCCACGCTGGATCTAATCGGGGCTTCACATCACGATTTCCAGGACCCAGCAGGAGGAATTGTGGTGCGGGACGCCGTAGGAAAACCTACCGGTGTCATGGAAGAAGCCGCACAGGGATTGGTGCAGGCACTCCTACTGCCTTACTCAACTGAGAAAATCGTTCGGGCATTGGACGCTGCGACCGAACGATACGCGGCGCAAGGGATAACCAGCTTCACCGAAGCCGGCATCGGCGGCGGCTGGATCGGCCACAGTCCTGTCGAGGTTGCTGCGTACCAGACCGCCGCCGAAACCGGGCATCTTCATGCACGCGCGCAGCTGATGCCCGCCATGGACGCGCTGCAACCCATAACGGGGCATCCTGCCGACTTCCACCATCAAGGAGTAGGTCTTGGACTGGGTTTGGGACTTCGTTACGGCTTCGGAGACGATTACGTCCGATTCGGACACGTCAAAGTCTTCCTTGACGGCTCCCTCTTGGGAGCAACCGCTGCAGTAACCGAATCCTTCTGCGGACACGATCACAACACTGGCTACCTTTTGGACGAGCCAGGCACCTACCGGGAGCGCGCCTTGAGTGCCTACCGTGCCGGGTGGCCTCTGGCGCTGCACGCCATTGGCGATGTAGCCATCGACCTGGCGATGGACCTCATCGAGGAGGCACAGAACAGATACGGCCGCGGCGAAGCACCCTGCCGCATTGAGCATTTCGGCATGGCCCGCCCGGACCAAGTCGTTCGCGCCGGTGTCCTCGGCATCGCAGTGGCCCCCCAAGCAGGATTCATTGGTCCCTTAGGCGATCAGATTGTGACTCTGGTTGGGTCCGACCGGGAATCCTGGCTGTACAGGGGCCGGTCCGTTATCGACGCGGGAGCCCTTCTCGCAGGATCTTCCGACCTGCCGGTAGCAGATAACAACCTGCGCAGGGGCATGCAATCAGCCGTTGACCGGCGGACGGACAAAGGCCTGCCTTTCGCCGCAGGGGAGGCCATCACACCTGAGGAAGCACTTCGAACGCACACAGAGTGGGCAGCCCGCGCTACCGGTCAATTCCGGGACAAGGGCACGCTGGAACGCGGCAAACTCGCCGATTTCACGGTGTTCTCTGAATCGCCACTGACGGCCCGCAACATCGCCGAGATCGACGTCGTGGCCACGATTCTTGGTGGCCGGCTGAGCTATGACGCCCGGAAAGCTCATAAGAATCCGACACCTGAATTGCAGCTCCTGTCGGTCACCAACTGACGACCGAGTATCCCAACCCAAACGCACACAACAAAGAGGATCTAACGGTGCACGAAGTAAAAAGTTCAACGCGTTCGCTATCGGATGCAGACCCAGCCGAAGAACCGGCAACAACGATCGCATTGGATCTCGCCCTCGCCAGCGACGGACAGGCAAGCTTTGACCGGCTGATCCGCGATCTGGACCCCGAGGACCTTCAGGGCGAATCGCTCCTGCCCGGATGGACCCGAGCGCACGTCATCGCGCACATCGGCTACAACGCCCGAGCACTTGCCCGGTTGGTCCAGTGGGCGCAGACAGGGATCGAGAATCCGATGTACGAATCGCCTGAGTCACGGGCCGATGAGATCGACCTCGGGTCGACACTCTCCCACGCGAGTCTGAGCCGGCTCTCATCGCGGGAGGCTGCACAGCTCGAAGAAGCCTGGACAAATCTCCCCGACGATCGCTGGACTTACAAGGTAAAGAACGCGCAGGGGCGCATGATTCCCATTTCCGAGACTATTTGGATGCGGGCCCGCGAACTATGGTTGCATGCCATCGACCTCAACAACGGGGCAACCGTCCAGGACATTCCCCTGCCAGCCGCAGCCCGCATCCTGCAGGATGTGTTAACTACTTGGGAGGGCCGGGACGGCCATTATGTGCGCGCTGTCCCAACAGACGCCCAGAAGGACTTTCAGCCTGGCGATGAAGGACAAACCGAACCGGCAGGCGGCGACATTCTGTCAATCTCCGGCACACTTACAGACCTCCTGGCCTGGGCCACCGGACGTGGTCACGATGGCGTCGTGGTGATTACTGCGGATGGACGTGAGATCGGCCCTGCGCCGGCGGCGCATCGCTGGATTTAATCGCCACTGCGGAAGAAGCCCAACCAAGGCGATCTCCGACCAAGAACACCGCACGTGCGGGTGTTCGGTGCTCATTGGCGGAAGCATCTGCCTCGTCCTCCCGGAAAGTCCGCAGATGCCCCACGCACTGGTTACCAAAAAATCTCCTCAACAACTCTTGAAAGAAGAGGTCACCATGTCGGCTCCACCAATAACAGGCGGCCCCACTCTCCCGCAGGTGCGGAAGCTCGTGAGCACAATCCCCGGCCCGAAATCACAGGAACTGCTGGCCCGCAAGGACGCAGCCGTTGCCACAGGCACCGGCGGAGTGCTCCCAATTTCAGTAGTAGCCGCCGGAGGCGGGGTGCTGATCGACGCCGATGGCAACTCCCTTATTGACCTCGGTTCCGGCATCGCCGTCACCGGTGTCGGTAATTCAGCCCCCGCTGTGGTGAATGCTGTGCGGCAGCAGGTCGAGCAGTTCACACACAGCTGTTTCACCATCGCCCCCTACGAGGGCTACGTCAAAGTTGCCGAGAAGCTCAACGCCATCACCCCTGGGGACCACGAAAAACGCTCGGCCCTCTTCAGCACCGGTGCTGAAGCCCTGGAGAACGCGGTCAAGATCGCTCGCCACTACACCGGCAGGCAGGCCGTAGTTGTCTTCGACCACGCGTTCCATGGGCGAACCAACCTCACCATGGGAATGACCGCAAAGAACATGCCCTACAAGAACGGGTTCGGACCCTTCGCCCCCGAGATCTACCGGGTCCCCGCCTCCTATAGCTATCGAGACGGACTCACAGGCCCTAAGGCAGCTGCACGATCGATACTTCAAATGGAGAAGCAGATCGGTGCCGAAAGTGTCGCTGCCGTCATCATCGAACCCATTCAGGGTGAAGGCGGCTTCATCGCCCCTGCCAACGGTTTCCTACCCGCCCTGCAGGAATGGACATCCCAGAACGGGGTCATTCTCATCCTGGACGAGGTGCAAACCGGCTTTGCCCGTACCGGTGACATGTTCGCTGCCAACCATGAGGGCATAGTGCCGGACCTGATGACATTCGGCAAGGGACTGGCCGGTGGGCTTCCTCTTTCGGCAGTTACTGGCCGTAAAGACATCATGAACTCCGCCGTGGACGGAGGACTCGGGGGTACCTATGCAGGGAACCCCATCGCCTGTGCTGCCGCTCTGGCAACGATCGAAACCTATGAAAAGGAAAACCTGACGGAACGTGCACGGGCAATCGGTGCCATCATCACCCGATTTCTTCGCTGGTCTAGCGGCAGAGGATGACCGCGTCGGCGACATCCGCGGCCGCGGTGCCATGATCGGCATCGAGTTCGTCGAAACGGGCAGCCAGAGACCGGCCGCTGCGTTGACTTCTGCCATCGCGAAGAAGGCAGGCCAGAACGGCGTGCTGGTACTCACATGCGGCACATACGGCAACGTGCTCCGGTTCCTGCCGCCACTGTCCATATCAGATGACTTGTTGCGCGAGGGCCTTCAGGTCGTGGCGGAAGCTCTCAAAGCAACTGCCTGAACCACAGCAAAACAACTACACATACTTAGAAGGACAGCGATGACTTTAAAGCCCCACGAGCAAGAACTGATCAACCAGGTGCAAACCGGTCTCGGCATCGGAGGTACGTGGCAGCCCTCTTCGGCCGGTGCGACATTCGACGTGCAAGACCCGGCAACCGGGGAAGTCATCAAAACGATCGCCGATGCGACCGTCGACGATGCCCTTAGGGCGCTCGAAGCTGCCGTAACGGCGCAGGAGGCGTGGGCTGAGACCTCTCCGCGGGGACGCTCAAACATCCTGCGCCGAGCGTTCGACCTTCTCATGGATCGCGGCGAGGACTTTGCACTGCTCATTAGCATCGAAATGGGCAAGCCGATCTCCGAGGCCCGCGCTGAAGTGACCTATGGAGGCGAGTTCCTGCGCTGGTTCTCGGAGGAAGCCGTGCGCGTCCGCGGCGACTATCGTCCTACTCCTGAGGGTGCTGGCAACATCGTCGTGTCGCACCTTCCGGTCGGGCCCACCTATTTCATCACGCCGTGGAATTTCCCCTTGGCTATGGCAACCCGCAAGATTGCCCCAGCCTTGGCGGCCGGCTGCACGGTTGTCATCAAACCCGCCGAACTGACTCCGCTGACGACCATCTTCTTGGTACAACTGCTCCAAGAAGCGGGCCTGCCGGCAGGAGTTGTAAATGTCGTTCCAACTACGTCGCCTGCGGACCAGTCCAGCGCGCTGTTGAGGGACGCCCGCCTCAAAAAGCTCAGCTTCACCGGTTCGACCCCTGTCGGTGTAAAGCTCCTTGAAGCCGCAGCCCAGAATGTCCTGCGAACTTCTATGGAGTTGGGGGGTAACGCACCGTTCATCGTCTTCGAGGATGCAGATTTGGATCGAGCCGTGGAGGGTGTCCTGCTGGCGAAGTTCCGAAATATCGGCCAGGCATGCACTGCGGCGAATCGCATCATTGTCCATGATTCGATCGCGGATGCTTTTGCTCAACGTGTGAGCGACCGGGTGGCCCAAATGAAGATCGGCAGGGGAGCTGAGGAAAGTACTGACATCGGCGCTTTGGTCGACGGCCGTGCGGTCGCAAAGGTTCAACGTCTGGTTGCTGACGCCGTAGCGACCGGCGCAACGGTTCTCACTGGAGGTAAGTCCCTCGAAGGTCCCGGGAGCTACTTCGAGCCAACAGTTCTGGATCGGCTCAGTCCCAACTCGGCTCTGATGTCCGAAGAGATCTTTGGACCGGTCCTTGGCATCATCCGATTCACTGATGAGGAGGAAGCAGTCAAAATCGCCAATGACACAGATTATGGGCTGGTCAGTTATGTGTTCACGGAGAACATTCATCGCGGCCAGCGCATGATTGAAAAGCTGCAGACGGGAATGATGGGCCTAAACACTGGTCTCATCTCCAACGCGGCAGCACCCTTTGGCGGTATTAAGCAGTCCGGTATCGGCCGGGAAGGCGGTTTTGAGGGCATCAGCGAGTTCCTCTCAACCAAATACACCCTTATTCCCCGCTGATGGACGTCCCTGAACCGATCTCTCGGGGCTAGTCGATAGCCACTGAAACTGACTGAAAGCGATGGCCTTCACGTTCCGGGCTGGAACGTGAAGGTCCTCGCTTTTGCTCCCACCGTGCATGCCAAACGGTCTGCGCAGGAGCAGGATCACGATTGGACTTGCCTGGCGGTGCATCCGTCAGGAAAGTCGAGAATGCGAAGGTGATTTGATGAACCAATGGCCGGATGAGAATGGGCCTGTTGGAGGCTCGTTCTGAAGTTCTCGTTAGGGCAATAGCGCACTAACTGGAATGTTGGTATTCGTTGTGCTTCAAGACTGCTTGCGTAAGGTGCTCAGCCAGAAGGCCGGGTGCTTCGCTGTGGGCCAGGTGACCCTGATTTGCCAGCCGAACCACCTCGGCTTGGGGGAGGGCCTGAGAGAAGGCGGTGAAAGCGACACCGTATGGCGGCTTCTCCTCGTTGCGTTCGCCAAGCATCAGGGTGACTGGAGCCGTGATTTCGCTGTATCGGGAAAGCGCTGCAACATGGTCATTTATAGCAGTCAGCTCATCAGCCAAGGGGTGAACAAGAATACGGAGGACAGGCCAAATAGGGTCCGCGCGCAGCGCTGCCATATATTCGGCGGAGTAACCCGCCATGACCCGCTTGACCACCTCGACAGCGCTGTCCAGGTCGCCCCTCCCGAGAGCAAGACGTAGGGGCTCAAGGGCGTTCGATCCGAACGGGCTGGAGACGGGCTCATACGCGACGACAGAGCGCAGGTTGCGTCGCTCTGTCGCCGTTTCCAAAGCAATCAGTCCCCCATAGCTCCAGCCGAACAGGTGGATGTCCTCCTCGAGGGTGTCGAGGAGGTGGTGCAAATCGTCAATTTCAGTCCGGACCGAGTAGCCGCGACCTGTCGGGCCGCTAGGCAGCCGCCCGCGGCGGTTGATGACCATTATCGGGTTATTCAAATTCAATGCATCGGCGACAGGGCGCCAGGTATACGCATCGGACATAACGCCTGGAACTATCACCACGGGCGGTCCGCTGCCTTCTCGTAGCTCGGCAGTCAAAATTGTTCCCTCGCGGTTGAATTTAAGTGTTCGCATCAGTTTCCTTTCATCGGGTGCTGGGTCTCTTCAATTTGCGCAGCCATCCTCAATAGTTGGGATTCGGCTCCGGGGGGACCTACCAGCTGTAGTCCAATCGGTAGCCCCTCGGTCGTGCCCGCTGGAATGGAGATGGCCGGGAGCCCTAAAACGCTCCATGGGCTTGTAAGGGAGAGAAGAGCCTTCCGGGTCTCGACGCTGCTTCCGTTTATGATTTCCGTACGGCTGCTCAGCTTGGGAGGGGCCAGGGGTATCGTCGGAAGCGCCAGAAGCCCGTATCTTCTCAGTAGAGGCTGGATACTTTGGCGGGCGCTGTGCCTAAGCTTAATCGCTTTAACGTACTCCCACCCAAGAATCTCTCCTCCGGAACGGAGCCTGGCGAGGACTTCGGGATCATAAAGTTCGGGCGCACCGGACACGAGCTCTGTGTGCTGAGCGTATGCCTCGCTGCCTTGAATGATCCTATATGTTTCCCTCAGATCACCAGCCTCCAGAACTTCGGCTTCACCTGTCAGGAAATTATCGATCATGTCGCGGACAGTGGAAGCGACCGAGGGTTGCGTCGGATATATCGAATTCGATTTGATCCATCCGATACCACGGGGGAGAGCTACAGTCTGGGTGCCTCTCAATGCGGTCCACATCAGGAGACAGTCGGCCGCGGTGCGGGCCAGCAAGCCTATGGTGTCCAGAGTTGGTGACAAAGGCACCATCCCGCCGGTGGGCAAAGCTCCATGGGTGGGTTTGAGCCCTACAACGCCACAGCAAGCCGCCGGAATACGAGCGGATCCGCCGGTGTCGGTACCAAGCGCCAATGGGATGATGCCAGCGGCAACCGCGGCAGCCGACCCACTGCTCGAACCACCAGCCATATGGTCGGTATCGTGTGGGTTGCGCGTAGGACCGGTGGCAGAGCGATCTCCGGTAGGTCCGTTCGCAAATTCGTGGGTCGTGGTCTTCCCGATAATGATCGCCCCTGCCTGGACGAGCCGTTCAACGCATTCGGCGTTCTCACTAGCAAGGTGGTCTTTTCGGTGGCGCGAACCTGCAGTTGTGGGCATTCCTCGAACATCGATGACGTCCTTAACAGCAACTGGAATGCCGTGTAGCGGCCCCCGATCAATTCCCGAGGCCAGCTCAGTACGAGCCCTCGCCGCCGCCGCATAGGCGCCGTTCTCATCGAACGAGACGAACGCGTTGATCAAAGGCTGCCACCGGTGGGCCTCCTGCAATGCAATGTTTACAAGGTCCGCTGGCGTGATAAGCCCACTCCGCATCATGGCGGCGAGCTCGGCAACACCAACGCTGGCGAAAAACCCCGCACCAGAGGGCTTTTTCAGTTGTGCTTCGGGCGATCGCATACGTCCCTCTTCGCAGTTGATGGTGGTGGTGAACTGCATGTAACCATACCCAAACGTTTGGGACAATCGTTTGGTAAGATTTGTACTCAAACCTTCGAAGGAGTTTTCAACGATGCCAGGTAGATATAAAAGCAGCTCGGTCACGCTGAAAACGATTGCGCAGGCGGCGGGGCTCGACGTCTCGACGGTGTCGAGGGTTCTCAGCGGATCTCCTGATGAGGTTTCGCGTGCGGCGTCACCGGCTACGGCAGCAGCAGTGCGTGATTGGGCTCAACGGCTCGGTTATCAACCCAATCCACATGCAAAGAGCCTGAGAACGGCACGAAGCAATCTGATTGGAGTGCTGGTTCCCCGCTTGTCTGACATGGTGCTCGCCACTATCTATGAGGGGGTAGAGGACGCGGGTGCCCGCAATGGACTGGCCACGTTTGTAATGAACACTTATGACCGCCCCGCCGAACAGCGCGCCAGGATTGATTTGGCTTTGTCCCGTCACGTCGATGGCCTCATACTCGGCGACGCGCACCGGGACGCTGTTGTGCTGGATGAAGTGGCGGCGCGCGGGGTGCCTTTCGTTCTCGTGAGCCGGTACGCGTCCAAGTATCCATCCGTGACATGTGATGACTATCTGGGAGGCAGCCTTGTTGCCGAGCACTTTCTGGACCTTGGGCACGTGAAGGTCGGCGTAGTCGCTGGCGAGTCTTTCGCCAGTACAGGCGTGGACCGGAGCAGTGGCTTTGTCGATACGTACCGGAAAGCGGGTATTGAAGTGTTAACAGTGAATTCCGCCTTTGATGCGAGAGGCGGCCATGAGGCAGCGGAATACCTCATCAAACAAGCCCCTGATTTGACAGCCATTTTTGCTGTCAATGACTTTGCCGCTATCGGTGTTCTGGGCGCAGTGCGCGATGCGGGACTGCGTCCCGGCAGGGACATCGCCGTGGCGGGCTACAACGACACTCAGCTCGCAGCCGAGTTGCCGTTGCCCTTGACCAGCGTGCGCTCACCACTGCATTCCATGGGTACCCGGGCGCTGGAGTTGCTCGTTTCAGTTCTTCGTGGACAGAATCCGTCTTCTGAGCGCTTGGCTCCGGAGTTGGTCATCCGGGAATCAACACTTCTTCATGTCAGGAATAGCTAAATGCGCGCCTATCCCACATTAGAAGCTCCTACGGCTCCTATGGCAGCAACGCCGGTTGTCCTAGAGCGCGCAGAGCAAGTTACCAGGCTCCTTCGCGACTTGGTGAGGTGCGATGCTGTCTTGCTGTCGGCGTCGAATCCTTCCGGAGAACGACCCCAGCACCAGCAACTGGCCTCGGACGGCTATTCGGAGGACGCGGTTTCACAACTGCTCGAGAACTTCATCCCGGAAACCAAGAATCCAGGATTCGGAGTCGTGCGAAACCGAGTCCGTCAGGCTCTTCGATGGGCAGACCTCGATCGTGACTGGGACGTCCACTTTGCATTCACGTCCCTGGCCGAAGATTATCTTCGACCGGCAGGCTTTAACGAAGGCATATCTGCGAGCCTTTGGTTGCCCGGAGGGCACCACGTGGGAGCCATCCATATGAACTGGGGGACGGCGCGGTCTGCTACGGAAGAAACCAAGAGAATCGTCGAACAGTTCCTTCCGGTGCTTGCCTCCGCCTGTGACCCATCGCAACCGCACCGGGTCTTGGCCGAAGAATTGCATGGCGACGCAAACGTAGCGGTGATGGCTGCAGGTTTTGACCAAGCCATTGCTGGCCGTGAAGTAGGCATGACCCTGCGATCGGACGGACCCTTGTGGCCACTACTTCTGCCGCTCGCCCCCCGCGGAGACAACAGCTACATCTGGATTGGAGATCAGGGGAGTTACCACAGAATCAGCATCACACGATGTATACAGAACGCCGCCCTTGTGGCGGAACGAGAAGTGTTACCGCCCTATGGGCTAACTCCCAGAGAGCTTCAGATCGTCACACTTCTTGCTGATGGCATCAGCAACCCTGAGATAGCCGATCACCTGGTAGTTAGTCGGCGAACGGTCTCAACTCACGTCGAACACATCCTTGCAAAGCTTCGGGTTTCATCCCGTGCTGAAGCGGCCGCTCTTGTTAGCCGCGAGGGACTGCGACTCATTCAAGAAGCCCCCAGGCGTTTGCCCGTCCCGTCTCAGAGAGCTTAGCCAAGGACGGTGACTCCTCCTCACGAGGAGAAGATACGTCAGGTGACCGATATCACTTAGGATCAAGCTTCCTTAGGCTGGGATTTGTCAACGATGACACCCCCCAAAACATAGTCCTAAGTGAGGCATCATGGAACGCGCAGAGATTCATCGGCGGTCCCTTACTAATTTTCTTTTCGGCACGCTGTTCACCCTGATTTTCGTGCTGGCCTTGGCACCACCGCTGTACATTGCACTTTCTGAAGAGCACGCACTGGTTGCCGGTGTCCCCGGCTCCATCTGGTATCTCCTCTTGGTTTCAGCCGCACCCATCTTGGTGGCTTACGGCCTCTGGCGCGTTGAGGGACGACGGGGGGAGTTGGACTGATGCTTATCACTTTCGGCGTCCTCGCCGCGTTCTTTATGCTTATCGTCCTCGTGCTCCATAGGACCAAACATGGCCGCAGCGTCTCAAGCTTCAGCAGCTACGCGGTGGGCGAAAGATCGTTCTCCAGCTGGTTCGTGTCAATGGCTTACACGAATTCGTGGTGGCCCGGCTCCACGTTCACGGCGGTCTTCGGCTTTGCCGTCATCAGTGGTGTCATTGGACTCTATTTCCTCGTCTACTCCACCTTGGGCGTTCTCGCCATGTACTTCATAGCTCGACCAGTGTGGAAATGGGGCAAACAGTTCGACCTGCGCACCCAGTCAGACCTGCTGTCGCTGCGCTATAACAGCCCTGGCCTGAAACTGCTTAGCAGCGCTATCAGCGTTGTCGCGCTACTTCCCTGGCTCATCCTCGGACTCATTGCCATGGGTGCGGTCATCCAATGGGCTTCACTGGGAAACCTCTCCTTCGAAGTCTCGATTCTGATCGGTATCGCAGTGCTCGTGATTCGCCAGTTCTGGACTGTGCAAATGGGCATGCGTGGACTGATCGTCACCGATATGGTTCAGGGGATCGTGGCATACATCGGTTCTGCCGTTCTGTGCTTGGGCCTGCTGATCTTCTACTTCGGCGGCTTCTCGAATCTTGAACAGCTCACCACCGCACAGCTAAGCCTTCCGGGTTACGGTTCAGAAAGCGGCGAATGGTTCTATTTCGGAATTGTTGCTTCCGGGATCATCGGCAGCTTGTGCTGGCCCATGATTTTCACCCGGATCTATACAGCCGGCAGTGTTCGGGAAGTCAAGAAGGGCTCCCTCCAAGCCATGGTCATCGGGTTTGTTTTCTTTGTGTTGCTTATGGCTGTTGCGCTTTGCGCCGCGCCCATGTCTCTTGCGTCGACGGATCCGTTGTCGGCATTCTTCGCCCTCACGCAAGACGCGGGCGGAACCTGGCTCCTTGCCTTTGCCCTGCTCATCGTTTTTGCGGCCAGCATGGGATTTGTTGACGGAGTCACACAATCTCTTGGAACGCAGGTCGCCAACGACATAGTCGGCGTGATTCGGCCTCTGAGCGATAAGCAGGAACTCTATCTGGCCAAAGGATCCATGGCTGGCGCAGCCATCATTGCAGCAGTCATCGCAAATCAAATTTACGGGTGGTCAAACCTGGCCGGAGTGGCCCAGCTTGCCTACCAGGCGATCATCCAGCTGGCTGTACCGATCTTCGGTGGACTGATCTGGCGCCGAGGTAACAAGGATGGAGCAATTGCTGGGCTTCTTATCGGCACAGTGATAGCCCTGGTGCTGACCATTCCGTACATGGACACGGGAGGCGCAGTTCCATGGCTCGGCGGGTTTGGAGCCGGCTTGGTCGGGTTGATCGTCAATCTAATTGTCTACGTCTTGGTCAGTTTCATCCGTAGAAGCAGCGACGCAGAGCTGGCGAGAGTAGACGGTCTCTTTCGTGCCGCCCGAGCCCGTGCAGAAGTGCTGGAGCACGCTTCTGTGTTAAAGGATGCGAAACCAGTACCCAGTCAAGAACCAGCATGACCTCCCGTGTAAGGCTCGAGGAACTGCCTCTGGCCAACGGGTCTGACAATAGGAAAGAAAGTAATACGCACATGAGCAAGATCGAACAGACCGTAAGCATCCCGCACCTTGGCGGATCAGTGGTTGGATACACGCTGAGCGGTCAATACAACCCGGATCTCCCCACATTGGTGCTGATCAATTCCTACACCACATCGGCAGAACTCTATAGGCCCCAGTTCGCCAACACCGCCCTGACATCGGCCGTAAACCTTCTTGCACTTGAACCGTACGGTCACGGCCGTACAAGAGCGGCCTACCAGCACTTCACGTACTGGGACAGCGCCGTCGCCAACCTGCAGGTCCTTGCCGCTTTGGGTATCGACCAGGCCTTTGTACTGGGGACCTCACAGGGAGGGTGGATAGCGGCGCGCATGGCGTTGTTGGCGCCGGAAGTAGTCCGGGGAATCATTCCGCTTGGTTCGTCCATGGATTCGGAGACCCTCCAGAGCCGGCAGCTCGGATGTTGGGATGCCCTAGAATTCTGTACGCCTTTCATTGAAGCCTTCGCAGATCCGGTATCGGACGAATGGGTGGTACCGGAGCAGTTTGTCGACGACACCTTTGACGCGGCTCTGGGCGGACTCTCACCTGACGAACGCGAATTCTGGCTAGCTACCTACCGCACCAACTACTCCGGAGACGGCGGTCGCCGACGGCTGTTGCTCAGCACCATTAACCTCAGGGACCGCGACGGGCTTCATGGACGACTGCACGACATTACCTCACCTGTGCTGTGGCTGCACGGCTCAGAGGACAAGGTCTATTCCGTGGCCAACGCAGAAAAAGAAATACTCATGTTCACTGGTGCGACGGAGGTCCGTCTGGAGGTCATCGAAGGCGGCCATCACTTCCTGAGTGCTTCAAAGCCCGCAGAGGTTGACTCGGCAGTTCTTGAGTTCATCAAAAGCTGGTCCTAAACACATCAGTGGGCCAGGCCATGGCGCCTGCCCACTGATGTAATTTGCTCAAAGGGATGGCCGTTAGGCAGCTTCAATCCTGACTGTGCAGTACGAATTGGCAGTCGGAGGAGCCAGCGGCCGCCACGGAAATCGGATCGAAGTTCATGGAAACCAACATTAAAATCCCGGATGTGCACTCAACGGGGGACTACCACGTTTGCAAATTGGGCTATGACGATTGGGTGCATCTCAACGAGGGGGACAGGGTGCTCGTCCAAGTCCCTGGGTTTCCGCTCCAAAACGCCACCGTCGACGATATAGGTGATGATGCCTCCTATTTCTGGTTATGGATCGACGGGTACGGCCGCAAGATGACCTTTGATGGCGACAGCTCATCGATTTTCAAGTTGACTGAATCGCCCCGGTAAACCGGCGCCTCCGTGCTTGGGCTGCCTAGTGCCTGGACTACCTAGGAATATGGCACTGTAGCCAGCAGGGATGCCAAGCCGCGAGAGCTGGTCATCATTCCGCCCTAGTCTGCGCCACCGGCACCCCCGCCACTGAGGCCAGAGCGATCGACCGAAGTGACGCCGATCACAAGAATCTCTTCAGCAATTGGTGCTGCAGTCCCGAGAAAACCGAAGGAGCTAGCGATGACTGAGACCGAGGAAACCCTGGGCACGCCCACATTGCAGGAACTTCTACTTGATTCGCCTAAGAATTGGGGGAAGTGGGGACCGGAGGATGAAGTCGGCTCCTTGAATTACCTTACAGTCGAAGAAGCTCAGCGCGGTGCGGCGGAAATCCGTACCGGGAAGAGTTTTACTCTGGCCATTCCAATTGGCAATCCAGAAGGCGATCCGATCTGGCCCGGCCGAAAGACCGCAGTGAGGACTAACGTCATGGACCGGGGAAATTTTCTCTGTGGGACAGGCCCTAGCTTCAATGGCGATCTTGAATACGCCGATGATGTGATCACCATGTATCTTCAAGGAACCAGTCAGTACGACGCGTTGGGGCATATGTGGTACGGCGAAAAAATTTACAATGGGTATGCCGCAGAGACAACCATCGGGAGCCTGAAGAAGGCCAGCATCTTCCCTATAGCAGACCGCGGAATCGTGGGAAGGGGCATCCTCATCGACATGGCGCGCTTTCGGGGCAAAGCGGCCTTGGAAAGAGGCGAAACTTTCTCCCATGAGGACCTGGTGGCTGCTGCGTCAGCACAGGGTGTCACCATCCATAAGCGCGACATACTACTTATTCGCACAGGCTGGGTCGGCTCCTATTACAAAACGGAGGAAACGGAGTTCTACCGCGACTTCCTAGAACCTGGCCTGACCTACTCCCCGCAGCTAGTGGAGTGGTTCCGAGATATGGAAATACCCAACCTAGTGACTGATACCATCGGCAACGAGGTCACCCGCGACCCGGTCAGCGGAGTTGACCTTCCACTGCACAACGCGCTCATGCGTAACCTGGGCATCGCATTTACGGAAATCATCGCCTTGGATAAACTTGCCGACGACTGCTTCTCTGACGGGCAATGGACTTTCCTCTACACTGCCGCTCCTATGAAGATTGTTGGCGGCTCGGGCGCGCCGGTCAACCCAGTCGTTATTAAGTAGCCCGTCTACCAGCGTTGTGGCCGCGCTCGAATGGGCCCGACGCAGAGCCAGAGACTGAGTCTGCGTAATCCACTAGCGCCGATAATGGACGTTCTGTCGTCGAGCCTGCCGGGAGATCTTGTCATGATGCCCGGTGTCGTCTCCGCCATGTAAGTGATGAAGGAGGTGCAACCATTGTGTTGGATATTCGTCGTTCTGGTGGGCGGAGGGTGGTCGTATTTGGGCTGTTCGACCGGCCGCTGGGAAGTCGTGCCTTGGAGGTTGTGGCCCCATCTTGGCCGGGGGTTTCACAAGGACACAGAGGTGCCATCCAGCCATTAGTCTGCAGAGGCGGCAGCGTCGTTTTCCTAGCGCAGGCTAGGAAAACGCAGGGACGCGTCAAGTCCTCGTTTTTCGCTGTTCGATCGAGGCAAAAGGAAGTGTGGACACTGTCCACACTTTCCAACCCGAACCGGCCCGTACAGCCAACGGACTGCCCCAGATTCCGCATGTTTCCGCCGCACCACAGTGATTCCAACCCTTGGAATCACGTTCGAGTCCCACCTCGGGCCGGGCAACCCCTCCTCAAGGGGTTGCTTTGAGGGTTGGACATTGCGGGTGGCCAGGTCCTGCGAAATCACCCCAAGACCACAAAAACTGATCCCAGGACCGCAAAGTAAACCTCGAGCCCTTCATCACCGGAGCGACCCCTCGGAAGATCTGGTGGATAAGGGTTTCGGTAACCAGCGCTCACTAGGCCGTATCCGGTCAGTTGAACGTGAGTCCAAGCAACGCGTTTTCGGTGACTTCGGGAAGTCCAGGGTGAATCCAGTATTGATTTGCAGCGAACTGTCGCACGTCGAGGTCGAACGCCAGGACGGTGATCATTTGCTGGATCAGGGTTGATGCTTGCGGGCCCATGTAGTGGGCCCCGAGGAGTTTGCCGGTGTCCTGATCTGCGATGAGTTTGCAGATGCCGGTGGTGTCTTCCATGGCCCAGCCGAAGGCGACGTCCCCGTAGTCCTGGATTTTGACAGCGACGTTGTGGCCTTCTTTGCGGGCTTGGGCCTCGGTCATCCCCACGGTGGCAATCTGCGGGTGGGTGAACACGGCGGCTGGGACATGGTCGTGCGGCATCTTCTGCAGCTTTTCCGGGTTCAACAGGTTGTGCCGGACGGCCCGCATCTCGGCGTTGGCGACGTGTTTGAGCATGTAGGGCGAGGAAACATCGCCAAGGGCCCAAACACCTACAGCGGAGGTTGAGCGGCCATAGTCATCGACCCGGACCCGACCGGCACCGATCGTTTCGATCCCGCCGGAGGGCAGGTCCAACAGGTCTCCGTTGGGGATGCGCCCGGCGGCAACCAGCAGTACCTCCCCGGTGGCGGTGGAGCCGTCGTCGAGCCTGACGCTGATGCCCTCATCCGTTTGATCGGCACCGATAGTGGTCCGGCCGAACCGGATGTCGAAGCGTTCGGCAGCCAGGGCGTTAAAGCGATCATGGAGGTCTTCGTCGAGGTTCCCAAGGAGCGTCGAGCGGGCGATGATCGTAACGTCCGTTCCGAGGGCATCGAAGACATGGGCGAACTCCATGGCGATGTAACCGCCGCCGATGATCACCAGGGATTTGGGCAGCCGCGGCATCCGCATGATGTCCTCGTTGGTGTGGTACCTCACGCCGGAGGCGGCGATGGCCTCCGGGATGAAGGGCCGGGAGCCGGCGGCGACGACGATCTGGTCACCGGAGATGGTTCTCTGGTGGGCACCTTGCCCGGTGCGCAAGGTGCGTTCTCCGACAAAAACGGCGTGTTGATCGTAGACGTCAATGTTCGGGGTGTTTGGTCCGCGCCGATATTCTTCACCGGCAGTTGCGATGGGGTCGACGCGGTTCTCAAAGATGCGGGACACCATGCCCGGCCAGTCGACGGAGTTGACTTCGGCGTCCAGGCCCAGTCTTCCAGCCTCGGCGGTCTGCAGCGCGACGTCGGCGGTGTGTACGTACATTTTGGTCGGGATGCAGCCTGCGTTCAGGCAGGTCCCTCCGAACGAGGCTTTCTCGATGATCGCGATCGATTGGTCCTCGAACCCAGGCCCGGGAATGGAGTTCCCGGATCCTGTGCCGATGATGATCAAGTCGTAGTGCCGGTCCACGGCAGTCTTGCTGGCAGGGCTGTTCACGGGGCTGTCCTCATTCCGGGGTCACCCTAACCCTACTGAACGTGGGCAGCTTGGCTCAGCACGGGACCTGCCGGCGGCGCAGGAGGGCCGTTCGTCGCTTGCATCGCCCACGCGCATTGCCCGGTGCTTGTAGTGCGTACCCCCGAAACGGAAGCATGAAATGAATAGGCCGAGCCCTGTCCGCATCAGTGGTGCCAGCCACGTCAGCGAAGACCTCAGTGGGAGTGCTTGACCGGGCTGATTCGCGCCACAATCGTGGGACACGGCAATTTGGTGAGAACCGCGTGCGCTGTCGAGCCCAGCAAGAGTCGCTTAAAACTTCCCCGTCCACGGCTGCCGACCACCAGCAATTGTGCAGTGGCTCCGGCCGCGAGCAATGCTTCGGCGGCCCGTGTGTGGGTGTCGAGGACCTGGTGCACCACCAAATCCGGATACTTGCCTGTCAAGCCGGCGACGGTCTCGGCCAAGACTACGCGCTCTTCTTCTGTGATGACCTCGAAGTAGTTGGTGCGGGGAACACCGCGGGTAACCCATGGTTCGGGCGTGAGGAAAGCATGGAGAACAGTCAGCTCCTGGCCTTGGCGGTCGGCCTCTTCCGCGGCAAATGCGACAGCTTGGGTGGACTCCTCAGAACCATCCACGCCCACCACAATCCCTTTGCGGTTTGTCATGTCGTGCTCACCGATAACAGCTACGGGGCAACGTGCAATGGCAGCAACCTGTAATGCGCGATCGGTCAGGGAACCGCCGGCCCAACCATGGCCGGAACCTATGACCACCATTGCGGCCTTCTTGGACCTCTTGCGCAAAGCGTAGCCGGCTCCGCCTGAGACGAGGTCAGTGGTGATTTTGACGGTGGGTTCCATCTTGGCGGCCCGGTCCTTTGCCGCAGCAAGAAAGTTGACGCCGGATTCCCGGATCCACTCGTTGTACCCTACGGCGTCGTACACCCACCGATCGTCCACTGCATGGACAAGCAGGACCGGAACTTTCAAGGTGGCTGCTCGATGCATGGCCCACCCCATGGCAGCCTCGCTGCTGGGGGAATCGTTGACGCCGACGACAATTGCTTCATTCATGGCTGGGCCCGTTCTTCGTTCATGGGTTCCCCGGACGCCGGCCGGGCCTTGTTGCCAGTTTGTACCGGTTGCATCGGGGAGGGTTAGGGTCGAAAGTCCTTATTTCGGTTATGGCCCACCTTGTCCCTGATCTTGGTGTCCTGCCCATGGACCGTCACGAAAGAACGTTCCCGGCCGGCCTGAAGTCCCGTCAGCGGCAGGGTCCTTGGGCCCTTGTGGGCAGGGCCGGCAGTCAGCAAGAATTTGGCAGGGCCCCAGTGTGAGCTCTCGACATCGCGGCTCTCAGCCGCCGGACAGGAGAATCATGGATCGCCCAGAAACAGCTGGTCCAGCCATCGGCATTTCCCCCCGAGAGCCAATCCGGGTTTTCATCCTCGACGACCACGAGTTGGTTCGCCGAGGCCTGCAGGAACTTTTGGAAGGCGAAGGTTTCGTGGTTGTGGGCATGTCCGGTTCCGCGGAAGAAGCAACTCGCCGGATTCCCGCACTGCGGCCCGATGTCGCTGTTCTGGACGCACGGTTGCCCGATGGCACTGGAATCGAGGTCTGCCGGGACGTTCGCGCCGTCGACCCTGACGTGAACTGCCTGATATTGACAAGTTACGACGACGAACAGGCTCTCCGCGCTGCTGTTCTCGCCGGAGCCGCAGGCTACATCCTGAAGGAAATCGGGGGCACTGACCTCCTGGGAGCCCTAAGAAAAGCCGCCGGCGGGGAGTCGTTGTTCGACGAAGCCGTCAGGATGGGAATTATTCAGGGCCTCACGGCGAAGAGGGAGGATCCCAGGACGGCATCCCTCACGCACCAAGAGCGCCGGGTCCTTGAATACGTTGGCCAAGGTATGACCAACCGACAAATCGGTGAGGAAATGCTTCTGGCAGAAAAAACGGTCAAGAACTACGTCTCATCCCTGCTGGCAAAACTCGGATTTGAGCGGCGAACCCAGGCGGCGGTGTTCATGGCACAAGCACCTGACCGGGACGCAGGTTCCCACCGTCGAACGATCAGTTGAGCGGGACACTCCATCTCATGGTTGTACCGTTGAAAGGCGTGCTGGTGATGGTACTGGTGCCGTTCATCTCCCTCGCACGCCGGGCTATGTTGGCCAGGCCGTTTCCCGCGGCTGGCTCCACAAACCCGCATCCGTCATCCACGACTTCCAAGCTCAGCCGTCCCTCGGCCACGGATACGAAAACGTTGATGGAATGCGCTCCTGAGTGGCGAACCGAATTACTGAGGCTTTCAGACAGGACAGCCAGCAGGTGTTTGATGATGGCATCGTCCTCTACCGAGTCAACGGGGCCAGCCAGCGTCAGACTCGGCGCGTAGGACAGGGATTGGCCAGCAGTCTGGATGGACTGGAGGATACGGCCGCTCAACGGCTCCCGCTCACGGCTACTGTCCTGCAGTGAATAGATGGTGTTGCGGAGGTCGCGGATGCTTGTGTCCAGCTCTTGGGTCACAGAGTCAATCCTGCTCAAGGCAGACTCGCCGGTGGTGAAACGCCGTAGGCTTTGGAGGCTCAGTCCAGCTGCGAACAGACGTTGTATGACCAGGTCGTGGAGATCCCGTGCGATCCTGTCCCTGTCGGAGAACACCACGACTTGCTCCCGTAGCCGGTGAATCCGCTCCAGGGCCAGCGCGAGCGCAACGTGCGAACCGAAGACGGCCCCCATCTCAACATCGGTCTTTGAAAAATTTCCAATACCGGGATCGCGGGCAAGCACCAAGAGACCGTGGTGGGCTCCTTGGGCACTGAGGTCGATGATCAAAAGCTTGGCTGCGGCTCCTTCGCGCGCTATGCCGAGGAGATCCCGGGAGTCATCAAGGCATACTGGCTTTCCGGTGCTTGCGACTGCCTGGACTACAGGGTGGTCCATATCCAGGGACACGCCAGCGAAATCAAGGCTGTGGGCTCCGGCCGTGCCAGCGACTACGTAGGGCGCATTTGGCGAGGGGACAAGGATCAGGGCCAGATGGCTACCTGACTCCCGGAGGGCCCTCGCCGCGATCAGGTCCAGAGCAGAGTTCTCAGCCTGCCCCGTTTGGTCGCCACCCAGCATCCTCCCTGTAACGTCCATGCAGGCCTCAAGCCAGGACGCCCGACGCCTGGCGTCTTCATACAGCCGGGCGTTCTCGATTGCCACCCCGGCCGCGGCAGCCAGCGCTACAGCCAAGTCCTCGTCTTCCGGAGTGAAGTCCCCGCCGCCTTCCTTTTCGGTCAGGTAGAGGTTGCCGAACACCACGTCCCTTACCCGCACGGGAACTCCGAGGAACGACTTCATGGGCGGGTGGTGCGGAGGGAATCCATAGGCTCGCGGATGGTGGCCGAGGTCGTGGAGCCGCAGGGGTGCCGGCTCGGTGATGAGCAGGCCGAGGACGCCGTGTCCAGTAGGAAGCGGGCCGATGCGTTGGGCGAGGTTTTCGTCTATGCCCACAGTGATGAAATGGCTGAGGGCGTTGTCTTCGCCCAGGACCCCCAGGGCGCCATAGCGGGCCTGAAGCAGTTGGCACGCGGAACTCACTACGCGGTTGAGCACCGCTTCAAGACTCAGGTCCTCGGCTACGGCGACAACTGCTTCGAGTAGACCCCGGGTTCTTTCCTGTGCCTGCAAAAGTTCCCCGGCGCGGCCAACAAAGTCCTTCAGGAGGTCTTCAATCCGGATCCGCGGTACAACGTTGGGCTGCGGCTCAGGTGTTTCTGAGTCGTTCACAAGTTCCTTTCGAAGAATGCTGGAAATCCTGTGAGGGTCCCAAGGGCTCCTTGCTGCCAGACTACTCCGGCGATTCTGAACGGGCTACGGCGCACGGGATGTGTAGGCCTTTGTGCCCTGTTGCCCCGGCGCCACCGGACCTACGGTCTAACCATGACGAACAAACTCACAGTTCCGGAAGCTGAGGTCCTGGACAACAAGCAGTGTTGGGAACTGCTGCGCAGTGTCTCCGTGGGCCGCCTCGCAGTCTGGGCGCAGGACCATCCGGACATTTTTCCCATCAATTACAAAGCAGATCACGGGACGCTGGTCTTCCGCACGGGCGAGGGGAGCAAGCTCCACGCTGCCCTCAGCGATACACCGGTAGCGTTGGAAGCGGATGGCGTAGACCAAAATTCGGGCGTCGCGTGGAGCGTGGTGGTCAAGGGATCAGCAGAGAGCATCAAGCTGACAGAGGATGTAATGGACACCGTTGGCCTGCTGCTATTCCCTTGGCAGGCCGGGCGGAAGGATCACTTCGTCCGTGTTGTTCCTACTTCCTTGTCCGGCCGCCGCTTCAAGGTGACGCCACCGCTGACGTGGTGGAGTCCGCTCGACGACGCCACCCGGGCGGGTGTGGAATGACAACCAAGCCGGGTGCCGCCGTCGAACGCCTCGCTCCGGATGAATGCTGGGACCTGCTGGCACAGACCAACGTTGGCCGCCTGGCCGTCCTGGTGGACGGCCATCCTGACATCTTTCCGGTGAACTATGTGCTGGACGGTGACAGCATTGTGTTCCGAACCGGGGCAGGTACAAAGTTTTGGAGCACATTGACCACGCCTTGCGCTCTGGAAAGCGACGGCTACTGGCCCCTGAGCGGAAAGGCGTGGAGCGTCGTTGTCCGAGGGCAGACGCACCTGGTACTGGACCGGCAGGAAAGAGCCGACGTCGATGCCCTGGGTTTGGATCCCTGGCAACCAGGCAGCAAGGACTGCTACTTGAGGTTGACGCCGGAGACAGTCACTGGGCGGCGGTTCGAGACTAAACGACCGGATCTCTGGGGGACCCCCTTGAACGACGCCCGCCTGGACGAATTCCACTAGCACCCGCCCGGTGTTTGAACCAGGCAAAGACAAGGACGGACTAACACAATGAAGGCACTCGTCTACGGTGGCCCCGGCGAAAAGTCCTGGACAGAGGTTCCGGACCCCGTCATCCTGCATCCCACCGACGCAATCGTGCGCATCGACACCACCACCATTTGCGGCACGGATCTGCACATCCTCAAAGGGGACGTTCCAGCTGTCCAGCCGGGTCGCATCCTCGGGCACGAGGGGGTTGGGACCGTCACCGAGGTTGGAAGTTCGGTCAGTTCACTCAGCCCGGGGGACCGGGTCATCATCTCCTGCATCAAGTCGTGTGGACACTGCGGCAATTGCAGGAAGGGACTGTTTTCCCACTGTCTTGGTGATGAAGGACAGGCTGGAACCGGCTGGATCTTCGGCCACCTCATTGACGGGACACAAGCCGAATTCGTCCGGGTTCCCTATGCGGAAAACTCCCTGCACAAACTGCCCCACGGAGTGAACGACGAGGAAGCCGTCATGCTCTCCGACATATTGCCCACGGCGTTCGAAATCGGAGTCCAGGCCGGACACGTGGCCCCGGGTGACGTGGTGGCCATCGTGGGGGCAGGACCCATTGGCCTGGCGGCCATGGCAACAGCGGGACTCCACGGCGCAGCTACCGTGGTGGCCATTGATCCGGACGAGGGCCGGCTTGCCAAATCCGGCGGCTTCGGAGCCACCCACACGGTCAATCCCAGCAACACCGACTGGATGGCGGAAGTTCTGGCCCTCACTGATGGCGCCGGGGTGGACGTGGCCATGGAAGCTGTCGGAGTACCGGAGACTTTTGACATGGCCCTGCGACTGGTTCGCCCCGGCGGGCATGTAGCCAACATCGGTGTGCACGGAAAACCCGTCCAACTTCCGCTCCAGGACCTGTGGATCCAGAACATCAACATCAGCATGGGGCTGGTCAACACCAACACCACCCCAATGCTGCTTCGCCTGGTGGCCCAACACAAGCTCCCGGCGGACAAGTTCGCTACCCATCATTTCGGGCTGGAACAGATCATGGCTGCCTATGACACGTTCTCGCGTGCAGCGGAAACAGGGGCCCTGAAGGTGGTCCTGAGCCGAAATCCTCATGCCTGATCCGTGGATATGAGACAACGGCTGCTGCACCCGGCCTTGCGTTTTCCTTTAGTGACAGCAACCTTGGTGGTGCTGGCCGCCGTCGCGGTCCTGGCTGCTATCGGCCTCATGCCGGCGGCCCAAGGGGTGGCGAGCATTTTTGCACTTAGTGTTGCCCTCTATCGGGCCGGCACCATGATCAGAGGGCTCCTGCATGGACGCTGGGGGATAGATCTCCTGGCGGTGATGGCCATTTGTTCGACTGTTGCCGTGGGGGAGTACCTGGCATCCATGATCGTGGTGTTGATGCTGACAGGCGGCGAAGCGCTGGAACAATTTGCCCAAGGCCGCGCAACAAGGGAGCTCCGAGCACTCCTGGATCGGTCCCCACGGAACGCTCACCGGGAACGGCCCGGCCTGCCGGTGGAAGATATCTTGGTCGATGCCGTGGTTCCGGGGGACGTGCTCCTGGTCAGGCCGTCAGAGTTGGTCCCGGTGGACGGCAGCTTGCTGTCCGCCGTCGGACTCTTTGACGAGTCAGCGCTAACGGGTGAAAGCCTGCCTGCTGAGCGAACCACGGGCGAACTTCTGCTCAGCGGCTCGATCAACGGAGCCGATGCCGTGCGTATGAAGGCCACGGCCACCGCGGGGGATTCCCAGTACAGCCAAATAGTTGCCTTGGTTCAGGAAGCTGCGGCAAGCCGCGCGCCGACAGTACGGCTCGCCGACAGATACGCGGTGCCGTTCACTCTGGTCGCCTTGGTGCTGGCCGGCGCTGCGTGGTTCTTCAGCCAGGATCCGGGACGGTTCGCTGAGGTTCTGGTGGTAGCCACCCCCTGCCCACTGCTGATAGCTGCACCTGTCGCGTTCCTTGCCGGGACCAGCAGGGCCGCCCATGCCGGCATCATCATCAAAAACGCGGGGACGCTTGAGCAACTCAGCAGAGTCAAAACCGCCGTCTTCGACAAGACCGGGACCCTCACGCAAGGAAATCCTTCCCTGGCCGAAATTCGGGTGGCCCCGGCCTCAAAACTGTCCCAAGACGCCCTGCTGCAGCTGGCCGCCTCCGCCGAGCAGTATTCCACCCACGTCCTGGCTGCTTCAGTCATGGCAGCAGCCCGATCGCGCGGCCTGGCGCTTGTACCGGCAACGAGCGCCAGCGAACATGCAACCAACGGTGTCACGGCCGACTGCGGAGACCACCACGTAGTCGTCGGAAAACCTGCCTATGTCGGTTCCCTCGTGTCCGGCTTCGACAAGATGGCACTGCCCGGAGGCCAACTCGGGATCTACATCGGTGTGGATGGCCGGTTTGCAGGCACCCTGATCATGAGCGATCCATTGCGTCCAAATGCGAAGGATACCCTGACGGAACTTCGGAGGCTCGGGGTCGCGGAGACGATGCTCCTGACCGGTGACGCTGCAACTACAGCCGAACACATCGCTGCGGAGGCGGGCATCAGCAACGTCATTGCCGAATGCCTGCCTGCTGACAAAGTTACTGCCGTAGCAGCCCTTCCGCTCAGGCCTGTAATGATGGTAGGCGACGGCGTCAATGATGCCCCGGTACTGGCAGCGGCCGACGTCGGCATCGCCATGGGTGCCAAAGGCGCCACCGCGGCCAGCGAGTCAGCGGACGTAGTGATTATGGTCGACGACCTATCCAAGGCCGCCGTTGCCGTTGGCATCGGGCAGCGTACCCTTCACATCGCGCGGACCAGCATTTGGACTGGAATACTGCTGAGCCTCGGCCTGATGGTGATGGCTTCGTTAGGCATGATTCCGGCTGTCGCCGGGGCGCTGCTGCAGGAGTTGGTGGATCTTGCCACTATTCTCAATGCCCTCAGGGCTTTGGGTCCCGGACGGATGGTTGTGCCAGTGCGCGCGGCGGATAACCGCGGGGTCAATACCGCTCCGGCTCATCACCGAGTTCAAAGTGGCGGCCATGGACCCGGGTAGGGGTGATCTCCACGTAGGTGTATTTGCGCGTTGGAATCCACGGCTTCAAGGGCAGTTTGTCCGCTTCGTCGATCTCCGACTGTGACTCAATCACCCTGGCAGTGCCCTTAAGGACAACACTCCAGGCTTCGGCGTCGACGATCTCCTCCACTTCGAAGGCAACCTTTTCATTGACGGTCAGCTCAGCGAGCTTTGTCCCCGGATTCGTCCTCAGCAGCAGCCGCTGGTTGTGGGCGATGAAGTTCAGTGGGTAGATGTCAGGCTCGCCCAGGACGCTGACTGCCAAACGACCGTGTTGGTTCCGTTCCAGAACCTTCCATGAGTCGGCTTCGGATAGGACGGTTCCTGGGCGTTCGTCGGTTTCCATGGTCTGTGTCTCCTGGGTGGGATGGCTGCTTGCGAATCGCCGCGTTGCCGTTGGTTTCGATGCTCCCGAGCCTATGACCGCCTCCCCACCACCAACAGAGTCCAAGGTCCCGGGGGAAACGTTGTCATCATGACCTTTGCCTCTGGTCTTGGGGCCCGCTGGGTGGAAGGCCCAGGAGCGCCTCAGCAAAGCCGAAGAGCGCGGGCTTGGGGCGGGACCTTTTGCCCTATCAGCGTGTCGGTTCACGGGTTAGGCTCGCCCCATGGAGAACACATCGATGGATCCAGACACCACAGAGCTCAGCGTCCACGACTGCTGGAAGTACCTTCAATCGGTTTCCATCGGCAGGATCGCCGTTATCAACGGCGAGGTACCGGAGATCTTTCCGGTGAACTACGTGCCGAACTATGGAACTGTTCTCTTCAGAACGGGACCAGGGACGAAGCATGATGCCCTGCGGGAAGGGGCGGTGATTGCGCTGGAAGCCGATGGGTTCAACCGGTACGGAACCGTCGCCTGGAGTGTCGTCCTCAAAGGAAGCCCGGAGTTCGTGACCCATCCTGAAGACATCCGGGAGGCAGTGGAGGCCGGTCTTTCTCCATGGCAGCCTGGCGCCAAGGATGTCCTGGTCAGGGTGACGCCCACGGAGATCACCGGTCGCCGGTTCGTTATCGCACCTCCGACGAAGTGGTGGCCGCCGCTGGATCCGACCGCCACCGACGATCACGACGGCGACACCCACTAGGCAACGCCCGGCACCTTTGGCGTGGGCCGCGTCAGTAAAGTCCGGCGCAGCACATGCTGGATAACGGATCACAGCAGCACGCCCAGACCAGCCCGCCCTTTGTACCCATGACCTGCAATTGCGCCTCTCTTGCAGCAGCCTCTCAGGCTGTGAGGTCCCGGTGCCTGAGTAAATAACCGGCGATTCCTGCCCCGGCCAGGGCAATGCCGGTCATGCTGAGGGCAGCCATGGGATCGAATGCTTCGACGGGCATCGCCGCCGTGTGGCGGAAAGGACTAAGGTCCTGGAGCCAGGTTGGCAGGCGCATAAGTTCGCCGAATTGGCCCAGGACCAGCCCGACAGCCAGGAACCCCCAGCCCACGGCGATGCTCGCCCGCGGGATGACAGAGAAGGCCACGGCCGCAGCAGCGATGAAAACGACGGCGGCCGGAACGTGAGCGAGGGCGGCGCCGATCAGCAATCCAGGCGCTCCACTCGCCGTCCCTGACAGGGCAAGTCCTGCCGTCGTTGCCGTTCCCGCGACTACTGCAACTACGCCGGCAGAAGCCACGGCGATTATCAGGTTCGCGGCGAGCCAACGCGCCGACGAACGCGGGGCCGCCAATAGCAGTTCAGCGCGTCCCTCCGCTTCCTCTGCCCGGAGTCGCAGCACCACCTGGACGCCTGCGGCAGCGGCAAGAACGCCCGCGATGCCCAGCAAGGCGGTGGTGAAAACGTCAATGAGCTCTCCACGGCCGCCGGGAACGAGCCGGAGAATCAGCTCGCGAAGCGACTCATTACCGCCGATGACATGGGTGACTACAGGTCCCAGCCCACCGGCGATGCTGCCAAGCAGAGCCGCGAAGACACACCATCCAAGGATGGTTAAGCGCTGCTGGTGCCACGCCAAGCCAAGAAACGAGGATGACCCGGACGCGAGCCGATCCCGCCCTGTGCGTTCGGCCAGCAGACTTTCGCCCAAATCTCTTCTGCTCCTGAGCGCTGCCACGGCCAAGGCCAGAAGAAGGCCCGCTGTCGTCAATGCCAGCAGAGGTGTGGGATCAGCCACCGTAAAAGGCCGGGAACGTTGCCCCCAGCCGATGGGGGAAAGCCACGAAAACCATCCACTCGTCACTCGGGTCAGATCAGCGGACGGAATGCCTGAGGCGTCACCAATGCCCCGAACGAAGTAGGCTCCGCCCACCAAAGCAGCTGCTGCGCCGTTGGCCGACCGCCCCGAGGGCAATATCTGTGCTACAAGTCCACCGACGGCCACGAAGAACCAGCCAACAGAACCTACGGCCGCTCCAGCGGTGAGAGCACCAATGCCGGGCAAACCTGTGGCGGCAAGCCCCGCCGCCACACAGACTGCCAGAACCAGGTTCGTTGCCCCTCCTAGGATAAGCGTTGCCGTAATAGGTGCCGCCCGGCCTACCGGAGTGGAACTGACTAGTTCCGCCCGCCCAAGTTCTTCATCCGTACGGGTGTGCCGGATAACCAAGAACGTGCTCATCAAACCTGCAAGGACAGCGGTGAAGGCGTAGCCCTGAAAAAACACCATTGCCCCGGCACTGGTCCCGTCAGGAAGTCCCCGCACAAACAGGAACGCCGGGCTCGCACCGGCAACAGTGATGATCGCCCGCCGGGCTGCTTCGTCGCCGAATTCGGTGGAAACGGCACTGGAGATGATGTAACTCAGAAAAGCGATTCCGAGAATCCAAACGGGCAGCAGCACCCGTTCCCTGCGCGCCTGAACCACGAGCAGGGCAAACATGCCGGACATCAACGCACCTGGCTGCTGTAGTGGCTGAGGAAGAGGGACTCCAACGACGGTGGGGACACGGTGAGCCCGCTGAGTCGGGCTGCTGCCGCTGCCCGCAGTACCGGCGCGAGATCGGCCGGGTCAACGTCGAACTCAACCACACCGCCGTCGACTACAAGGTCCCGAACGCCGGGCAGGGACTCAAAGACTGCAGGGTCGGGGCATTCCACTCTGAAATGAGTGAGTTTGAAGTGCCGCAAACCTGCGAGAGTCCCTGATTCCACGGTGCGCCCTGCACGGATGATCGTAACCTTTTCACAGAGCTGTTCAACCTCACTGAGGATGTGGCTCGAAAGCAGCACTGTGGCGCCGTCCGCGGTTACGCGCTGAACCTGCTGACGAAAGACCGACTCCATGACAGGATCCAAACCAGCGCTCGGCTCATCGAGCAGATACAGGCGTGCAGGGCGTGCGAACGCCGCAATCAGGGCCACCTTCTGGCGGTTTCCTTTCGAATACGTCCTGGCCTTGCGGCGCGGATCCAATTCGAAGTTTTCGATCAAGACCCGGCGGAGCGGTTCATTGACGCCCCCGCGCAGGCCTGTCAGCAAATCGATGACCTCACCACCGGAAAGGTTCGGCCACAAGCTCACATCCCCCGGGACATAAGCTATGTCCCGGTGCGCCCGGACAGGGTCCCGCCAGGGATCAAGTCCAAAAACCCGGGCTGTTCCTGCCGTTGGGCGCATCAGTCCTAAGAGGAGGCGGAGGGTTGTTGATTTCCCGGCCCCGTTGGGTCCCAGGAAGCCGTGGACTTCCCCGGGGCCGACCTGCAGATCCAGCCCGTCCAAGGCACGTGTTCTGCCGAAGGTTTTGACAAGCTGTTTGGTCTCGATGACTGGTTCTGATGCTGATGTCATGGTGGATCCCGTCCCTCGGTCCAACGACCCAGGCGGTTGCCGGAGTCGTTCCGCGGGCACGATGCCCAGCGGGCCGACCAGGCTTCCCGGCTCTCCGAATCACAGCCTACGTCCGCCCAATCAGCGGGGGAAGTGGCTGTGGCAACTCTGCCATTGACTTGAGGTTCTTCAACCGATGATGGGTCGTTCTTCGGGAGCCGCCACGTTTTGGGCCTGGTCGAAGGGGCGTATTACTCTCGCTGGCGACGCGGCCCACGCTACCTCCCCTTACGCGGCCTATGGTGCCGGCATGTCGATCGGCGACGGCTACACACTGGCCCAATGCCTGACGGGCGTCGATCTCGCAGACACGGAATCAGTTACCGCAGCGCTTCGGAGTTACGACTCGCGCCGCATCGCACACACGAACTCCCAGGTTCAGCAAGCCTACATTTTGGGCAAGGTGTTCCATCACGCGCCCGCCTTCCTGCGACCTCTTCGGGATTTCGTCCTCGACCACACTTCGATCCTGCAAAGGCAGGTCGGCGAGAAGAGTCCCAGTGAGATCGTCGCACAGCTGAAGGAAATGGGAGAAGGGCTGGTCCGTGCGGCCAGATAGCCTGAGTCAATGAAGCAAGGACATGCTCCCACCGAGCGCGCACCCCAACAGGATCGAAGCAGGCAAAGCTGGGAGCGCGCGCTCCACGTAGGGATGGAACTCTTTGAAGAACATGGCTGGGACGGGTTGACCATCACCGAGGTCTGCCGCCGGGCCAAGATCTCAGCCCCTTCGCTCTACGCGCGCGTCGATGGGAAAGCCGGGCTGTTTCTCGCTGTTCACGAACGTTGGCTGGAGCGCATCGCCCGCACCGAAGGTGAGCTCATTACCCAATTCCTACGAGTCGATGCGTCGCCCTCTGAAGGTGCCGGCGGCGCAGCGCAGGTGGTCATGGGAGTCTTTGAAAGGCACGCAGGCGCCCTGCGGGCCCTCACCGACCGCAGCGCGCGGGACGAGGAGCTTCTCGAGAGAGGTGCCTTGGCCTCCCAGGAATTCGTACGCCGCCTTGCCCAGGTAATTCCGGCCGACTTTACGGTAGGAGCCACAGCTGTTCGCGCGGTGTATGCCGAGTGCCTGCTTCGGCTCATGTACGGAGCCCGGTTCCTCATGGTCGAAGAAGAGAGCATCGAAGTTTTCCACCAGCGCGTCACAGGACTTGCGAGAACCATCGTCGCTGGCCCGGGCCCGGGCCGGGGCTGATGGGGCGACCACAGCGTCCAACAGCTGGGTCCGCGACGTCGTTAATAACGAGGAAGGGGATCGTGATGTCCGCTGGTGAACTCATGCGAGCCACCCCCTGCAGTATGCGTTGAGCCGTCCGGCATCTTCACCGTCGCGTTCACGGACATCGGGATTTCCACGTGGAGCGTGAACTTTCCATGCTCGATGCTCCAGGCGCTGCTGATCCGGCCGTGGACGGTATCGACGGCGGCCCTCGCCCAGGCGATGTCGCCCCCTGGCTGCGGGGCTATGGTTACCGTGCGGTAACCGGCGTGTGCCTCGTCTGGATTCTCCGGAAGGCGTATACCAGCCACATGGGTGTAGAGGAACGATCCCACTGCGCCTTTGCTGTAGTGGTTGAGGGACCCACGGGCACCACTGGTTGTCACTCCATCCCACCATTCCCACATGGTGGTGGCCCCGGCGTCGAGCATCCCCAGCCAGGAGGGTGAGCCGGTGGAAAGCAGGAGCTCGTAGGCAACGTCGGGATAACCGTGGTCGGCGAGCGTTGGCAGCAGGAGGCCTGTGGCGAGGAAGCCGGTGCCCAGCCGGTTTCCGTTGAGGCCGATGAGTTCAACGAGCCTGGCGGCAGCGAGGGGCGCAAGGTGGGGCGGTACGAGACCGAAGGCCAGGGCTCGGACGTAGTGTCCTTGGGACTCTTCGCTCAACAGGCCGGAGTCCTCGAGGTACTCTTCGCGCCAGGCCGCGAGGACTTCGGCGGCCAGCGCGCGGCAATGGTCAGCGGTCGGGAAATCACCGAGTACGCCGGCCGCTTTCGCCAGCAGGTCAGCAGACCGGTAGAGGTAGGCCGTAGCAACGATGCCATGATCCCGCGCGGGGTCCGGATTCGGTGGAGTGTCCGGTTCCAGCCATTCGCCAAAGTGGAAGCCGGTGTCCCACAGGTACTGCTCGTGGGGCAGGGGAGCGGGCCGTAGGGCTGCCCGCTCAGGGTGGCGTCCGCTGGCTGCGGCTCTGGACGCGTAGTCAACCCATGAGCGCATGGCGCCGAAGGCCTCCCGCAGCGCCTGTCGGTCTCCATAGGCACGCCACAAGGACCATGGGACGAAGACGGCTGCGTCACCCCATCCGGCAGAGCCTGCGGCTGAATCTTCGAAGAAGTTGCCGGAGGGTCCGTCGCCGGCCGGATTCGGAACCACAGTGGGCACACGGCCGTCAGGCCCCTGGTCCGCTGACAGATCCCGGAGCCACTTTGCGCTGAATCCCGAGACATCGAACATGAGGGCGGCCGTATCCACAAAGACCTGCCAGTCACCGGTGAAGCCGGACCGTTCCCGTTGCGGGCAGTCAGTGGGCACGTCGCAAGCGTTGCCGCGGAAACTCCAAAGTATGGCGTCGTGCAGGGCATTGAGACGGTTGTTGCTGCATTCGAAGGTGCCGGTGCGCTGGAGATCGGAATGGACCACGACGGCGGTGAGGTCCTCGTGCGCGATGGCGCCCGCGTTGCCTTCAACTTGTACGTAACGGAAGCCGTGGGTCGTGTGCCGCGGTTCAAATACGTCACCTGCGCGGCCGGCTGAGATGATTTCGTCGATTTGGCCGGCGGGCAGGGGAGTTTTGCTGGCGAAGTCGAAGGCCCGGATGTTTTCCAGCGATACCAGGCCTGCGTCGTCCAGTATTTCGCCGTGCTTTAGCGTGATGTGTGTTCCGAAGGGCCCCAGCGCCCGCAGGCGAACCCAGCCGTTGATGTTCTGGCCGAAGTCAACCACGGTGATCCCTGACGCAGGAACAGCCACAGTGACGGGAGCCAGCTCCTCGATGCGCCGCACAGGAGGGGCGATGGGCCGGATGAGCCGCTCCCGGTTGTCGTACAACCCGCCCTGGCGGGGGACCACGGGAACCCAGCCATCCGCCGTCGTAATTTCCTCCGCGGAGCCTAAGAGTCGGAAGTCGGTGGTCTGGCCGTCCATGAGGTCGGCGCGGGTGATGTGGCTTTCCCGCGATTCCCAGTCAGCGCTTGTTGCGGCAAGGGTTCCCCGGGCAGATGTTACGGATGCGAGGAAGGCTGTGGCCGTGCCGAAGCCATCGGCCCGGCGTTCAAATCCATGCCTGCCGCGGAACCAGCCATCCGAGAGTAATGCGGTGATGACGTTCCCGCCACTGACCAGTTGGTGGGTGATATCCCAGGACTGGACCTGCAGCCGCTTGCGGTAGGAGGTGAATCCTGGAGTCAGTTCCTCGTCCCCTGCACGAATACCGTTGACGAACAGCTCGTAAATGCCGTGGGCCGTGGCATGTGCTGTTGTCTCGCCGTCGTCCGGGCTCCACGTGAAGTGGCTGCGCATCCAGTACGCAGGCCGCTTGCCGGGTTCAGCCGGTTGATCTTCTGCTGGAGAGATCCACGTGGCGGCGTTAAGTGCCGCCTGCGGCGACAGGGAAGATCGGTGGTCAGTCAAGGGAACTCCTCTGGGAAAGCCGGCATCGTCACCGCTTTCGCCAATGGTAGAACATAAAAACAACGTGTGCACTGTTTTTATTCACTACAGCTTTGTCTACGCTGGGAAGGTGCGAACACGTCGGAAAACAGGAAGCTATGAAGTTGGGCGTGCCAAGCGCGCCGAAATCCTGGATGCCGCAACCAGGCTTTTCGCAGCCTCCGGCTATCACAAGGTTCCCCTGTCCCAAGTGGCAGCGGACGTCGGCCTCAGTGAAAGCGGCCTCATGCATCACTTCCGTTCCAAGAAGCACCTCCTGCTCGGTGTTGCGGAGCAGCGGTTGGAACGAACGGCAACGTGGTGGGGTTCGCGCCAGGAAGGCAATGCCAAGGAGCCGGTTGCGCTGTTCCACAACATGGTGGACTCTACGGGTGAGCTGGTGGGCGAGCCGGGCCTTATTGAGCTTTTCGTGCTGATCTCCGCCGAGGCCGCGGACACCACCACGCCCGCGCACCAGCTGTATGCCTCATGGTACGAACGGGCCGTGCGTGAGACGGCCGGGCGGCTCGCCGAGGGCGTTGAGCGTGGCTATCTCCGGTCGGACACCAACCCGGCAGCATGCGCCCGGGAAATCATCGCCGTCAGCGACGGCCTTCAGTTGCAATATGTGCTGTCCGGGGGAACCCTGGACCTGGTGGAGGGTGTCCGGGACTACGCGCGGCGCCTGGCCAGGTCGCTCCTTGCCCCCGAATATCTGGACGCCGCTGAAGCGATCTAGCGCATCCGCACACTCTCGCTGGGTCCCGGGTTGAAGCCCAGGTTTCGCGATACCGCCCGGGCAGTCGCCTGAACAGCCGGCGCCAGGACATTCGGAGGCGTAGCGCCATCAGGAACCACAATGGACAGCGCCGCCACCACGGACCCTTCCGCGCCGTATATGGGTGAGGCCACCGATACGGTTTTTGAGGGTGCAGATCGCCGGATCATGGCCAGGCCCGTCCTGCGGACATCGGAGAGCGTGCGCCTCAGTTGACCTTCCGGCATGGAATCCACTCCCACCTCGGCGTCGGGTGGCTGAGTGATCACTGACTCCTGGAAGTCTGCATCGGCACCGGACAGCAGGACCAGGCCCACCGCCGTCGACCTCAACGGCGCCCGCCCGCCGACGCGATAGGCGACCTCCGTGGCCTCCTTGGATGACAACCGCTCGATCAGCACGGCCTCATTTTTGTCCCGCACGGCAAGCAGCACATGATGGCGCGTCACTGCGAAGAGGTCCTCAAGGTAGGGCAGTGCGATCTCCCGGACGCCGTGCCCGCGGGGTGACAGCGATGCTACCTCCCACAACCTGACGCCAACAACGTAACGCCCGTCCTCCAAACGCTCCAAGGCTCCCCACGCAACAAGGCGCCCGATCAAGCGCAGGGCAGTGGGAGCCGGCATATCAGCCAACCTCGCCATGTCCGACAACGTCAACGCACGACGCCGGTCGCTGAAGACGGCGAGAAGGCTCAGGGCGCGGTCGATCACGGGTTCGCCCTGCTTGGGCCGCTTGCCGCGCTGCGGTTTTTCGATGCCGTTCCCATCGTTGGCCTGCGTCAACATGAATCCTTTCAACGCCCCGAGTGATCTCCACCACAATACTGTTTCAACCAATGAAATACACATGGGGCGAAGGGCTGCCCTCAAAGGACTCTTGAAGAAGCCGGTTACCGGAAGCCATCTGACGAGAGGGCGCCGTCGGATCGGCCCGGACAGGTCACAGCCGACCATGTCCAGGCCGCCGGTCCCACATCTCGACACACGATTCCATCACGAATGCGAAGGCGCAGCACATGAATCTCCTCACCTCACCTGCACGTCGGAGCGCGGCCGTCCTGGCCGGGGCGCTCCTCCTTGGGTCACTCACAGCCTGCGGTGGCGGTTCAGCTGCCACATCCAACGTGGACAAGAGCACGCTGACCATCGCAACAGACAGCGACAGTGCATCGTTCGGCTATGACCCCCTGCGGGTTTCGGACGCCCAGCGCCAGTTCTTCGAAGGCCTCTACGAGAACCTCATGACCCTTCAACCAGATGGCAGCGTTGGTCCCGGCCTTGCCAAGGAATTCAGCTACAACGCGGACAACACCGTCCTCACGTTGACCCTCAAGGAAGGCGTGACTTTCACTGACGGGTCCACCTTGGACGCAGCCTTGGTCAAGGCCAACCTTGACCGTCGCACCGACACCGCCCTCAGCGCGTACTCGGCCATAGCGAAGGGCGGTGCACAGGAAATTGCCTCCGTGGATGTTGTCAGCCCCACCCAAGTGGCCATAACGTTCGCAAAAGCCCAGCCGGGATTCGAAAAGAACCTCACCTCCACCTTGGGCATGATCGTAGGCAAGAAAGCCGTTACGGACACAGCCAGCCTGGCCACCACCCCGGACGGCTCCGGGCCCTACACCCTGGACAGCGCCACAACTGTGAAGGGCAACAAGTACGTCTTCACCAAGAACGACAAGAACGCTGACGCCTCCAAATACCCGTACAACAAGATCACCTTCAGCGTGATCATGGACCCCCAGGCCCGTGCCAACGCGCTGGTTTCCGGCCAGGCGGACGTCGCCTCGCTGACCTCTCCCACGGTCGACTTCGCCAAGTCCAAGGGAGTGGGCGTATCCCAGATCGGCGGCACCGTCCAGACCATGATCTCCTTCGACAAGATCGGCAAGACCGCACCTGCATTCGCCAGCGAAAAGGTGCGCCAGGCCTTCCAGTACGCCATCAACCGCCAAGCTTTGGTGGACGCGCTCCACAAGGGCGACATTCCTGCATGGAACGCACTGCCCAAGGACTCTGCGGGATTCTCGGAAGAACTGAACAAGACCTACGCCTATGATCCCGCCAAGGCCAAGAGCCTCTTGGAGGAAGCCGGGTACGGCAGCGGCTTCGAGTTCACCATCATTGCCGGCCCCCAGACGCAAACGGACCTGCAGGCAGTACAAAAGGACCTGGCAGCCGTTGGAATCACCATGAACGTCAAGCTGGCGGCCTCCACGGATGAAGCCTTCGCAGCCGTGGCTACAACCCCGCTGGGTTACGCCCCCTTGGGCTGGGACAACCCGGTTGGACTGATGTACGGAGCCGTCCTCAGCGGCTTCACCAATGTCCAGAAAGCTACGGATGATCAGCTGAATGCTGCGACGGCCGAGGCTGCGGCGGCGAAGGACGATGCTTCCAGGAAGACCGCCCTGACCAAGCTCAACACCCGCCTGGTGGAGTCCGGTTGGATGATCCCGCTCTATGAATCCCTCACCAACCAGGGCTACAACACCAAGAAGGTCCAGCAGGTGAAGTTCGCCGGAAGCAACGTGTACCCGCTGCTGTCCTCGTACGCACCCACCAACTGATCCACCGATGACAGGGCGTCGGTTCCCAGGAACCGGCGCCCTGCCCGACCAATGGAGGTCACCATGGCAATGTTCGTCACCAAACGCCTGCTGATGGCGCTCACCACCGTGCTGGTGGTGGCGGTACTGGCGTTCCTGCTGGTCCACGCCATGCCAGGCAGCCCAGGTGCGGTGTCGCTGGGAGCAGGCGCTTCGCAGGAGGCCATCGACCAGTTGAACCAATCGCTCGGCTGGAACGATCCGCTGGTGGGCCAGTTCTTCCGCTGGCTCGGTGATGCCGTCCAAGGCAACCTCGGAAACTCCCTCATTGACGGCCGGTCCGTTAGTGCAGACCTGGCCAACAGGCTTCCGGTCACCGCTTCCCTCGCCGCCGGCGCCACCGTCCTCAGCGCAGTCTTCGGCATCGTCCTCGGCGTCACAGCAGCTGTTCGCGGTGGCCTCCTGGATCAGCTCATTGGAGGATTCGTCGGGCTCCTCGTCGCGCTGCCTGCGTTCTGGATCGGCGTCATCTTCGTTTACCTCTTCGCCGTCCAATCGTCCGTTTTCCCGGCCACCGGCTATGTCCCGTTCGACGTCTCCCCGCAGGATTGGGCGATGTCCCTGGCCCTTCCCGTGATCACGCTCGCCGTTGGCGGCGCAGCGTTTATTGCCCGGCAGACCAGGGCTTCCATGCTCGAGGCGTTGCAGCAGGAACACATCCGGACGCTCCGCGCCACAGCTACTCCCACATGGAAGATCCTCTATATCCACGCCCTGCGCTATGCGAGCTTGCCGATCGTGGCAGGCATCGCGCTGCAGTTCATCGGCCTTTTCGGCGGTTCCGTCATTGCCGAGCAACTATTCGCCATGCCGGGCCTTGGCCAAGCCGTCCAAACCTCCGTCAGCACCCACGACGCCCCGGCAGTCCAAGGCGTAGTGGTGATCGCCACGGTGGTTGTGGTCGCTGTGAACCTGGTGCTCGAAATCGCTACCAAATTCCTTGACCCGAAGTTGCGTGCCTCATGATTCCCACCCTTCCAGCAACAACGCCGGCAACACCCCCGGCATCCCCACGCAGGACAGCCCTGGCCAGGCTTTCAGGGCACCGACTGCCCACCTCCCCAGCGGGGATGGCCGGCACCCTCTGGCTGGCGGCGATGATCATCGCATCCCTGACGGCGCCCTGGTGGTTGCCCTTCAAAACCGAAGACCAGGACTTCACCGCCGTCCTCTCCGGACCGACCGCCGCGCACTGGCTTGGCACGGATGAACTGGGCCGGGACATCCTCAGCCGGATCTTCGCCTCAGCAGCCGAGACACTGGGGACCTCGTTCATCACGGTGTTGGTCGGCGTCGGGCTTGGGACCCTGATGGCACTGGCCGCGGCCAACAGCCTGCGGGCCGAAGGCGTCATCAGCCGGGTCACCGAGATCATGATGTCGTTGCCCGGAACGGTCATTATCCTGGCCGTCATTGGCGCCGTGGGCACCAACATCCCCCTGATCATGGCCATCCTGGGCGTTCTGATCTCAGCCGGCATTTACCGGGTGATGCTCGGCCAGGCAAAGTCCTTGCAAAACCAGCTCTACGTGGATGCGGCCAAGGTGGACGGCCTGGGCCCTGTTGCCATCAGCGCCCGCCACGTACTGCCCGGGCTGGCGACCACCATCGTGGTGCAATCGGCGCTGATCTTCGCAGTGGGCCTCCTGATCCAGGCCGGCCTCGCGTTCATCGGCTTCGGTCCACCGCTGCCCCAGCCCAGCTGGGGCGGCATGATCCAGAGTGCCTCACAGCATGTCTACGACGCCCCATGGCTTATGGTTCCCACCGGCGTTGTGTTGGCCCTGACGGTTCTGTCGGCCAACGCGATCGGCAACGCCCTGGGCAAGGCCCCCAACGCCACAGCTTCGCACCTTCCCTCCGCCGCCATCCGGCGAAAGCGGGCCGCTCAGGCTGCCGCCGCAGCCGCGGCCGCCCCTGCGGTGCGCGACGCACCTGGGGCCGGCAAACTGAGCGTCCGCGGAGTCTCCGTAGGGGTCGACGGCGGCACTCCACTGGTCACGGACGTCTCCTTCGACGTCGAGCCGGGAACGGTCCTTGGGCTGGTTGGCGAGTCCGGCTGCGGCAAGACCATGACCGCGTTGTCGCTGATGGGGTTGCTGCCTTCCGGCGTCGCCATCACCGGCGGGCAGATTCTCTGGAACGGCAGGAACCTGGCCGCTGCCACGGACAAGGACTTGGAAGGCATCCGGGGGCGCGACATCGCCCTCATCTCCCAGGAGCCAATGCGGGCACTGGATCCGATGTTCACCGTGGGCTACCAGCTGACTTCTGCCATCCGCCGACTCCGTTCGGTGGGAAAGACGGCAGCGAACGCCGATGCGTTGGGCCTGCTGGAGAAGGTGGGGATCGTTGACGCGAAGCGCATCCTCAAGACCTACCCGCACCAGATCTCGGGCGGCATGGCACAGCGCGTAGCCATTGCCCTGGCGTTGTCCGGTAATCCACGCCTGTTGGTTGCCGACGAACCGACCACCGCCTTGGACGTTACCGTCCAGGCCGAGATCCTGTCCCTCCTCCGAACGCTCGTGAAGGACACGGGCATGTCTGTAGTCATGGTGACGCACGACCTCGGAGTAGTGGCCGACATCTGCGACCACGTTGCGGTCATGTACGCCGGCCAAGTGGTGGAGAACGGCCGCACAGCCGGCATCCTGGACAACCCACGGCATCCTTACACCCTGGCACTGCTTGCGGCCGATCCCCACGCGAATACGGCAGACGATATGCCCGAACGCCTGGCCACCATCCAGGGCCAGGTGCCGCAGCCCAAGGACTGGCCGGCAGGCTGCCGGTTTGCCGCCCGCTGCCAGTTCGCAGGATCTGCCTGCCTGGTACCTGTGCCCCTCCTGCCTTCGGGAACGGGGTCCGGCCTGGTGCGTTGCGTCAAGGCCGATGAACTGGCCATTGAAGGGTTGTCGTGGGTGCCCACTGAGCTCCCTTCAGAACACGCGGTTCCGGCGGACGTACCCGCCCGGCACAGACTGGACATCGTAGAAAAGGACCTGGCATGAGCATCGAAACCCCGCTGTTGAGCTCCGCGGCCATGGCCGTCAGGCCCGGGCCCATGCTCGACGTCAAGGACCTGGTGGTCCGCTACGGCACGGGTCGGAAGGCCTCTGCGGCACCGCCAGCCGTCGACGGTGTCAGCTTCACCATCCAGCCCGGTGAAACGGTGGGTCTGGTGGGGGAGTCCGGCTCGGGCAAGTCGACCATTGGCAAAGCGATCCTCGGCCTGCAGAAGGTGTCCGGCGGTTCCGTGGAATTCAAGGGTGAGGACATCACGCATGCGGGCTCGGGCAAGCGCCGCGCCATTGGCAGTGAGCTCCGGGCTGTGTTCCAGGACCCCAACTCTTCGCTGAATCCCAGGAAGACAATCGGCGCCTCACTGGCAGAACCCTTACGCGTCCGCGGTATTGCCGGCGGCGAGGCCCGCACCAAAGCAGAGGACATGCTGGAACGGGTGGGACTGCCGCGGGAAGCCGTGGACCGGTACCCGAGCCAGTTCTCCGGCGGGCAACGGCAGCGCATTTCGGTGGCACGCGCGCTCATTTGCGAACCACAGCTTGTAGTCTGCGACGAAGCTGTCAGCGCCTTGGACCTGTCAACGCAGGCGCAGGTTTTGAACCTCCTGGCCGATCTGCGGGACGAGCGCGGCCTGAGCTACCTGTTCATTGCCCACGACATCTCCGTGGTCCAGTTCCTGGCCCAACGGGTGGTGGTCCTGTACCGGGGGCAGGTCATGGAGGCCGGCCCTGCCGCAGCGGTCACGGAATCGCCGAAGCATCCCTTTACCCAAGCCCTCGTTGCGGCATCACCGGTGCCACGCCCGGCCGAACAAGCGCAGCGCCGGGCTGTCCGTGAATCCATGGGAGTCAGGACTGCCGCCGCTGTCTCAACGACCGCCGGCGGATGTCCTTTCCGTCAGCGCTGCCCGCTGGCCACGGAACTATGCGCCTCCGAACGGCCCGCCTTGCGGCGCGTCGGCGAAGCTGACGTCGCCTGCCACTACGCCTGATTTTCCGCCCAAGACTCCAGGAGCAACCAGTGACCCTTCAAACACCAGCAAAGACTGCCGATATCAGCCCTGATTCACACCGGGTACCCACCCCGCCGCCGTTTCCCGCCTTTCATGCGCCAGTCAAACCTGAAGAGGTGTCGGAGGAATCGCTGCTGCACCGGGAACTCAGTTACGCCATCACGGTCGGTTTCCGCCGCCTTTCCATGGACGTATGGCTGCCCCGGAAGACTTCCGAAGCCGCCGTCCCGGTGGTCGTGTGGATCCATGGGGGAGCGTTCCAGTTGGGCGACCGGAGGGAGCTCCCGCCGACCTTCGCCCCGGACTCTGTGTTCCGGCTGTTGAACGAGGCTGGGATCGCGTGCGCAACGGTGGACTACCGGCACTCCCTCGAGGCCCCTTTCCCCGCCCAGCTGCACGACATCAAATCAGCGGTCCGCTACCTCCGGCACCACGCTGATGAGTTGGGAATCGATCCGGACAGGATCGGGGCGTGGGGCGAATCGGCAGGAGGCCACCTCGCTGCACTTCTGGGGCTCACCGGTTCCCGGGACGACCTCGAAGGCGGGCTCGGCGTGCAGGGCCAGTCCAGCGCAGTCAACGCGGTGGTGGACTTCTACGGCATTTCTTCGCTCAACGATGTTTCAAGACGGCAAGGAATGGAGTCCTTCCTGAACGGTCCACTGACCGCGGCCGTCCCGCGAAGAGCTTCGCTTGATCCCGGAACGATGCTCGTGGGAGGCTCACCGGAACCGGCACTGCTGCACGCAGCCAGCCCCCTTGGATATGTCACAGCCGGAGCACCTCCGTTCCTGCTGATTCATGGCAACAAGGATGGCCTGGTGCCGCACTCCCAAAGCGAACTTCTCGCCGATGCCCTGGAACGGGCAGGCGTACAGAATAAACTCATCACCATCGAGGGCGCGGACCACTGCTTCTTTTTTGCCGAAGAGCAGGTGGATTGGATCCTGGAGACGTCCATCGACTTCTTCCGGCGTGAATTCGGGCAGCAATGAGCCTGGACGCCGGGCTCCGTGCACTGATGGAGCCAGTGGCCGGGGAGGCGTCCTTCGCTGAGTTGCTTGCCAATCCATCAGGGATGAACAGGCTGGAGGCGTTCGGCGGGGCGGGCCTCCCGTATTCGCCTCCCCGGGTCCACGTCATGGAGGCGCAGGCACTAGGTCCCAACGGCCTGGTCCCGTTGCGCGTATACGGTCCTCTGGGCGAGGATGGCCCGCTGCGCGTGGATGGCCCGCTGCGGGGCAAAGCGGACGACGGCGGTGGTCCCGGTTTGGTCTGGTTGCATGGTGGCGGGTTTGCCGGCGGCGACCTGGAGATGCGCGAAGCCGACCAGCTGGCCCGTGAACTCGTGGCCAGGACCGGCGGAGTGGTCATTTCCGTTGACTACCGGTTGGCCAGGGGCGGGGTGCATTTTCCCGTCCCGCACGAAGACGTCATCGCGGCATGGTTCTGGGCCGTTGAACAGGCCAGTGGCCTGGGAATCGATCCGGGCAGGCTTTGCCTTGGTGGGGCGAGCGCGGGAGCCAACCTGGCATGTGGGGCCGCCATGTACCTTAAAGATATCGGCTCGTCGCTGCCGGCGAAGATGCTTCTGGCCTATCCGTTCCTCCACTCGACGGTGCCACCATTGACCGTGCCGTCCGCGGTGATGTCCTCACTGCCACCCTTTTTGCGGTTCTCGGCCGAGGACTGCACGGCCATGTTGGAAAATTTCCTCGGCGGCCCGGCAAGCACGGCATCCTCCTATGCCGTGCCCGGGCATGGAGATCCCACAGGGTTGCCTCCTGCTGCCGTCGTGGCCTGCGAATACGACGACCTCCGTCCCTCGGCAGAACTGTATGCACAAAGCCTCCGCGGCGCGGGGATCAATGTAGCGTTCAGACTCGAGCAAGGAGCCACTCACGGATACCTCAACCACTCCGCAGCATTGGACATAGTCCAACGCGGGTTGGCGTTCCTGGCTTCTGAACTGGCCAGTGCTGACGGTTCCAATGATTGAAATCGACTGTTCACGCCGGGGAGCGTATTCGACATCCTTGGAGGGAACGCCCGGAACATCGAGGATCCGGCGAAAGACGCAGAGGGAGTCAACGATGACGGAGGGCCGCATACTCACCGGGATTGAGTTTGCCCGCACCGGCGACGACGGCTCGCGGCCGCTGTTGCTCGATCTCTACCTGCCGGAATCCGCGCCCGGGTCCGCTGGCCACCACAAGCTGCGTCCCGCCGTCGTTCATTTCCACGGTGGCGGCTGGCGCGTAGGGGAGCGTTCCTCCCTGGGGCCGGTGTGCGATGGCTTCGGCCTGACGCCCTTTGATGTTCTTACCGAAGCCGGATTCGTCGTGGCGTCGGCGGATTACAGGCTGAGCGCCGAGGCGCAGTTTCCAGCTCAGCTCCACGATGCCTTGGCCGCAGTGCAATGGCTCCGGGAGCATGCTGACCACTACGGCGTTGATCCCCAGCACATTTATGCCTGGGGCGACTCTGCAGGCGGGCACCTGGCCAGTCTTGTTGCCCTCACCGGGGCAGGCGAGAGCAAGGTCGCCGCGGTCGCCGCGTGGTACCCGCCCACCGATCTGGTTCACATGGGGGAGCAGGCGCTGCCCGACGCTGTCGCGCGGGCCAGCGATCCCGGGTCCCGGGAAGAGCTGCTGGTGGGCGCGGTGTTGGCTGAATATCCCGGTAAGGCAGCTGCAGCGAGCCCCATCAGCTTTGTCCATCCGGACGCTCCGCCCTTCCTGTTGGTCCACGGCACGGCAGACAGGTTTGTTCCCGCCGCCCAATCGGAGTCCTTGGCCGCCGAACTGCAGAAGGCCGGCGCCGACGTCGAACTCCTCCTCATCGAGGACGCCGACCACATGTGGCGGCTGGAGGACGGAAGCCCGGGCGCTGCCGAGAAGGCCCTCGCGGCCACAGTCTCCTTCTTCCGCCACCAGTCCGGCCATCCATAACTTTTCCGCACTACTGGCTACGGCCCGGCCTTCAGGCCCGACTTTGCCGTGCCCTCTACCTTCCGACAACCGCCTTCGGGCGAACCTGAAAGGCCCATCATGCAGTACATAGGTATCAACCACGACGGCGGCCCCTGGGTCGCGGCCCTGAGCGGCGAGCGCGTTTTCCCGCTGGCGTCCGTGACGGACTTTTGGGCCGATGCAGCGAGGTGGCAGGAGAAGGCACCGGCGCTCATCACCGACATTGCTGCCGGCCTCGATCGAGCGGCTGTTATTGAGGTTCCACTGGTTCCGGCGTCCGCGCGGGTGATTTGCGTGGGCCTGAACTACAAGGCCCACGCCGCCGAAGGCAGCTATAAGGACCAGGAGCTCCCGCCTTATCCCACCCTGTTTGGCCGGTGGACTGCCTCCTTGTCCGTGGGCAACGTACCGGTACCGGTTCCGGGGAGCGAGGCGGGCCTGGACTGGGAGGGCGAGGTAGCTGCCTACATCGGTAGGCGGGTGGAGTCTGGTGACGAGGCTGCAGCCGAGGAGGCCATATTTGGTTACTCCACCTTCAACGACATCACCGCACGGCGTGCCCAAAAGCTCACGTCCCAGTGGACACTGGGCAAGAACGGCGACTTCACCGGTCCCATGGGCCCACTGGTCAGCCGCGATGACGTGGGCGACCTCCGCGATGGCCTCCAGGTCCGCACCCGGGTCAACGGCACGGAAGTTCAGAACGGCAACACCCGGGACATGATCTTTTCCGTCCCGGCCATCGTCTCGCTGATCAGTGAAACCTTCACCCTGCACCCTGGAGATGTGATCGCTTCCGGCACGCCTGAGGGAGTCGGCTATGCCCGCACGCCACAGTGGTTGTTGCAGGCAGGCGACGTCGTAGAGGTCGAGATCGAGAAGCTCGGCACTTTGGTGACTCCCGTTGGTGAACCGTCGCTCCGGGCGAGGGCCTGATGGCTGTTATCAGCCCGGCGCTCGTGGCGGATCTGCCACCCGAGGTCCCTGTACTGATCTCAGGTGGTGGCCCGAGCGGGTTGTTCCTGGCTTTGGACCTTGCCCACCGGGGGATCCGCAGCGTGGTCATTGAGCCGCGAACGGCCATAGACCAGGACCGGCCGCGTGCCAAGACCACGAATGCGCGAACCATGACCCACCTGCGCCGGCTCGGACTCGCTGCACAGTTGCGGGAGGCAGCGCCGCTGCCTGTGGACTTCGCCCAGGACGTCATCTTTTGTTCGTCCCTGACCGGACGCGAGATCCGGCGGTTCCCGAACGCCTTCCAGCTTGAAGCAGGCCGATATGGGCCGCAACCCGAATGCGGGCAGCAGGTACCGCAACCGGTGCTGGAAACCGTGCTCCGTGAGGCCGTGGCAGCCTCAGCCCATGCCACACTCCTGACCGGATTGAGGGTGGAGGACTTCACCGCAAGGGCAGGCGGCGGGCAGTCCGTCACCGTGACCGACGGTGCAGGCAGCCGGACCGTTGGGTGCAGCTTCCTGGCCGGGGCCGACGGCGGTTCCTCCACCGTCCGCCGCGGGCTGGGAATCCGTTTCGAAGGCGGATCTGCAGCCCTGTCCAACATCAGCATCCTCTTCCGTTCCAGCGACCTCGCCGAAACGATCAGCCTGGATGCTGCCGTCCAGTATTGGGTCCTCGGCCCGGGAACAGCCGGGATGGTTGGCCGGATGAACCTTGGCCAAACGTGGTGGGCGATTATTCAAGGTGTCGACGCCACGGCAGAGGGGATTGACCTGGATCCGGCAGCGATGGTCCGATCCCTGGTGGGTGCCGACGTCGAGGTTGACGTTATCGCGACCGATCCCTGGACCGCGCGTATGCTCCTTGCACCGTCCTACGGAAGCGACGGCGTGTTCCTGGTGGGCGACGCCGCTCATCAGAATCCGCCCTGGGGCGGCCACGGCTTCAACACCTGCATCGGAGACGCCGCCAACCTGGCATGGAAGATCGCCGCCGCTTTGGATGGTTGGGCCGGGCCGGACTTACTGGACAGCTACGTGCTGGAACGGCGCCCCGTTGCCGAGCGAACCATCAACGACGCCGCAGCCAATGGCAAGGCGCTCGCGTACCACTTCGCGGACCCGGCTTTGGAACGTGAAGGCGAGGACGGAGCGGCTGCCAGGGCACGCGCCCATGCAGCACTGGGCGTGAAGCAAAGCGAGTTCGATTCCCTGGGCCTGGTGTTGGGGTACAACTACGCAGCATCGCCGCTGGTTGTCCCGGACGGTGCACCCGTGCCTGCGGAAGATCCCATCCTTTACGTGCCCACAGCCACTCCGGGAGCGCTGCTTCCGCACACCTGGCTGCCGGACTCAACATCCCTCTACGACCATTTGGGCGCAGGGTTCACGTTGCTGGTGGACGTCGAATCCCTGGCAGGTGGCGACGTCGGAGAAGTGTACGCGCCGGTCCTGTTGGCCGCCGCGGAGCTCGGCGTTCCCATGGCCACGATGGCAGTAGGACCTGACAGTAAGGGAACGCGGATGGCGGACCTGTGGGCAGCCGACGCCGTCCTGGTCCGCCCCGATCAACACGTTGCCTGGCGGGGCAGCACCGCCGAACCAGCAGCACATGCCCTCCGCATTGCCGCGGGGTGGTCCCACACCGAAACCCATGAACCAGAGGACGCCTCCCATGTCGACGCCGTCATTTCGTGACTACCTCTACACGCCGGATCATCCACGTGTAGCGAAACTCCGCGGCCTGGACGCCCGGGCCTACGCCGAAGCAGCCAAAGACGACCCGTTTGCCGGCCCCATGATCGAGGGATGGAAGAAGCTGTATCCCCAACCCTTCGTCGGTGTGACCAACGACGGCATGGTGCGCGAAGGGCTGTACACGCTCACTGAAGCGTTGCCAGGCGAGGAAGCACCGACGTCGGACATGCTGGCAGCAGCTGAAAAGCTGCTGGCGCTGCTGCCTCAAGAATTGCAGGACCGCCTGTGCTACGACGTGGATGCCCCTGAATGGCAAAGCTGGGCCAACCCGGAATTCATGCAGCATGACACCGGGCTTCGCCTGGACGAATGCGACCCAGCAGTCCGGGATGCCGCCTTGGCCGTGGTTGAAGCGAGCCTCAGCCCCGAGGGTTTTGCGCTGACACGAAACCTCATGCGCATCAACGGCTTTCTGGGCGACCTCGTGGACCTGCCGCTGCTCATGAACGAGTACAGCTACAACTTCGCGATGTACGGGACCCCCTCGGAAACAGAACCGTGGGGCTGGCAGCTCTTCGGCCACCACGTGGCACTCAACTGCCTGGCAGCGGGCAGCCAAATGGTCATTTCACCGGTGTTCCTGGGCGCCGAACCAGACACCATCGACGACGGCGCCCACCACGGCGCTGAGTTTATTGAAGAACGGGTTTCCAAGGAACGGGTCTTCAAAGAACGCATCCAGTGGGCGCGGGAGCTCATGGGCGCCCTACCGGCTGGGCTCCGTGCCGAAGCAACCGTCTACCAGCAGATGCAGGACCCATCCATGCCGGAAGGACGCCTGCATGCAGGGGATGAACGGCACCTGGCGGGTTGCTTCCAGGACAACCGGATCATTCCCTATGAAGGCATTCCGGTCTCATCAATGCCGGCGACCGCGACAGCACTCCTGGACAGGATTGTGGAGGAGTGGATCTCCTACCTGCCGGCCGGCCCGCGGGCTGCCCGCCTCCGGGAAATCCAAGCACACTACGACGAAACCTGGTTCTCCTGGATTGGCGGCTGGCAAGGCTCCGAAGCCTTCTACTTCCGCATCCAGAGCCCGGTGGCCATTCTGGAATTGGACCACCACACCGGCGTTTTCCTGAACAACGACACCCCCGCGCCCTTCCACATGCACACGGTGGTGCGCACTCCCAACGGCAACGACTACGGACGGGCTTTGCTCGCCTGAGAAGCCCAACAACGACAAAAAGGTCCGGACTCCTTGAAGAGTCCGGACCCTTTGTTGTTTCAGCCTAGAAGTCCAGGCCCACACGCCGCTGCGGCGGAGGGCCGACGACGGTCAGGTCCATCTCTGCCTGTGCCCGGCCAAAACCCTCCATGTCCATGTACGGAGCACCGCCCTCGGTATAGATGTAGTCCTCTGTGGGCTCGTTGAAGTACTCGAAGAAACCATTGAAGACCGATGGCGTCAGGAAGCCCACCATCTGGGTGTTGTGGGCATCGAACGCGAAGGAATGGATGGTTCCTGCAGGGGCGTGGACAAAGTCGCCCTTGGTCAGCAGCATCTCCCGGCCGTTCGCATAGAGCCACATGCGGCCCTCCGTGCACAGGAAGTTCTCCGTGTGCTCGGAGTGGAAGTGCAACGGGATATAGGGAGATTTGGCGCCTTTGGTGTGGACGGCAAAATAGCTATCCCCGGTATTCTGCGGCCGTGAAAGGTAGGAGAACATGGTCTGGTAGCTGACCAGGCGCTCGCCTTCGCCCGCGCTGAGGAAGTAAGGGCTCAGCGTTGCGGGCAGGCCGGCGTTTTGTTGCAGTCCCGGCTGGACGCGTTCCACATCCGGGAAAGTGATGCCGAATTCGGCACCGACCTCTGCTTGTTCCCGGCTGGTCAGCGTGTGGCCGGCGCGGGCGGGCGGAACGTGTGAGTCGATGGGAGTGCCCACACGCTCGTAGTAGGCATCCGCCCCGCCGGGTGTCATCCAGTTGAGGAAGCGGGTGTAGTGGCTGGCCATGCGGTAGGCGTGGGGAGTACCCGGCGGAATGACTACTGAATCTCCGGGTGTCAGGATACGGCTTTCGCCCGGCAGCCACACGTGCAGGATGCCGTCGAAGACGTACAGCGTTTTATGTTCGATCGCGTGGCTGACAAAGGGCGACTCAGCACCCATGCCGCCCGAAACGTAAGCAGCACTGAAGATACCGCCCGTGTCTGCCGCCCGGGCGATCACGGTGATGAGTTGGCCGTTGACCTCGTAGCGGGCGCCTTCGCCGGAGGCCATGTAGTAGGGGACAGCTTCGCCCGGAAGCGTGTTGGCCAGGGGGAGTGTTTTGTTGATTTCCTCGACGCTGAGGGGCATGTGTTCCTTCTTTCCTTCGTCAGGCTGTGTGTCTGCTTTTAGCTTCGCGCACCACGCCGGTGGCCCGGTGCTGGATTTTCAATCATTGGAAGGTGAGCTCGGCGGGGTGGGCGCTGATGGTGTGCCGGCCCGGGCCGACTGTTTGGTCGTCCTCGCCCGGGAGCCGCAGGACTGCCTCGGTGCCCTCCGGAACCGTCGCGGAGACCTCGAGCCGGCCATCAACCAGGTCCCATCGGACCGAGGCAATGCCGTGGGGCGTCTCCAGGGTGGTTTCTGCCCAGGTGAGTCCACCGCCGGGCTGCGGGGCAATGAGGATGCGGCTGTAGCCGGGGTCCAACGGCGATAGTCCGCCGATGGTGCGGTGCATCCAGTCCACCACTGCGCCCAGGGCATAGTGGTTGAAGCTGGTCATTTCGCCCGGGTTGATGCTGCCGTCCGGAAGCATGGAGTCCCACCGTTCCCAGATGGTGGTGGCGCCCATGGTGACGGAGTAGAGCCACGAGGGGTTTTCGGTTTGGAGCAGGAGCCGGTACGCCGCGTCCAAGTGGTCGGTGACCGTCAGGGCATCGGTCACAAAGGGTGTGCCCGCGAAACCTGTGGAGATACGGAAGCCCGACTTTTCCACCAGTTCGGCCAGCCGATGGCCTGAGAACTTACGATCCGGCTCCCCGAGAATTCCGAAGACAATGGCCAACGCATAAACAGTGGTGCAATCGCTGGTGATGACGCCTTCTGCGGACACATAGTGCGCCTTGAAGGCCGTCCGCAGGTCCGCCGCCATGGCATCAAACTCGGCCATGGCCCCCTTGTCCCCGAGAACTTTGGCAGCTGCAGCCACCAATGACGCTGTGCGGTAAGCGCACAATGTCGCCACCACGTGCTTGTCAGCTTTCGCCGCCCACGGCTGGTCCGGCGAGGCATCGGGATCGAGCCAGTCACCAAACTGGAAACCGGTGTCCCACAACCCGTTGGGCGAGAGCTTGCTGCGCAGCCGCCGGGCGTGCCCGGTCATGGAAGCGAACTGCTCCTCGAGTACTCGTCGATCACCATAGGCCTCCCACAGTGCCCAAGGGACCCACACGGCAGCGTCGCTCCACACCGCAGCCGTGTCCGGTGCGCCGAACTCCGCAGGCTGCTCAATGTACTTCAGGACGTTGGGCACCACGAAAGGCACCAGGTCCTCGTCGTGGCTCTGTTCCAAGGCCAGGTCACGCAGCCAATCCCGCAGGAAGTCACGGCTGTCGAACAGGAAGGCAGCGCTCGGTGCGAACGCCGAGAGGTCACCTGTCCAGCCGAGCCGTTCATCCCGCTGCGGGCAGTCAGTGGGGACGTCCACGAAGTTTCCCCGCATGCCCCACACCGCATTTTCATGGAGGCGGTTCAGCAGGGGATTCGACGTTTGGAAAGTGCCGATCCGCTTCATGTCCGAACTGATCACGACGGCGGTCAGGCCGCCGTCGAGCAGGGCGTCAACACCTCCTGGCCAGCCCTCAACCTCCACGTACCGGAAGCCGTGGAACGTCAGGGTCGGCTCGAAGACGTCTGCCCCGCCCGAAAGCGTGAACCGGTCAGTCGCCTCAGCCGAGCGTAAGGGCCGGGTGCCCAACTCGTCATGCTCCAGCACTTCTGCGTGACGGACGGTGACCACGTCACCGGCAGTACCAGTCACAGACGCCCGGACCCATCCCACCAGGTTCTGGCCAAAGTCCACCAGGACCTTGCCGGCGGGCGACGTCCATACTTTCGTCGGCTGCAGCTCCATTTGACGGCGTACGGGCGGACCGATGTAGGGCTCAAGACGGCTGAGGTTATCGTCCAGAATGCGCACCGGGGTCCACTGCCCTGAGCTGAACCCAGGGGCGAGCCAGGCGTCGTCGAATCGTCGGGCGTCTATTGACTGCCCGTCATAAACGTCATTGGCCGTGGTGGCCGAAGGCCCGGCGGTCCACGAGCCGTCCGTGCCGATCACTTGCTGGTGGCCGTCGGCGAACCGAACCCTCAACTCGGCAAACGCACCCAGCTCCTGGCCGTAGTACTTCGAACCCCCCGACCAAGCCAGCCGGCCCCTGTACCAGCCGTTTCCCAGCGCGAGTCCGATGACCGTCGTCGTGCTGATCAGCGCGGTGACGTCGAGCTCGCTGTACCGGACCCGCCACTCGTAGCTGGACCAGCCCGGCGTCAGCAGGTCCTGGGAAGCACGCTGGCCGTTGACCCACGCTTCCACCACGCCAAGTGCGGACAGGAAGAGCGTGGCGGACTCCACATCGCCGTGGCCTTCGTCGAGCTCGAACTCGCCGCGAAACAGCGGTGCGCCGTCGTGCTCTTTGTCCGCAGCAATCATGCGGGCGTGCCAGGTAGTCATCAGGGTAGCCTCCAGGGTTTTAGGGATTTGCAGGTGGTGCGGTCAGGATCAGGCAGGTTGGCTTGCGGGTTCCAGCGAGGCGCCGTTGCTCTGCGCCACGCTGCCCAGCCAGTGCGCACTGGGTTTGGGAGTGCGCTCCTGCGTTGCCCGGTCCACCGCGATAAGGCCGAACTTGGGAACGTATCCGAACACCCACTCGAAGTTGTCGAATGCGGTCCAGGCGATATAGCCACGAACGTCGATGCCGTCTGCCAGGCAGGAGGCAACGCCTGCAACAGCGGTGCGCAGGTAATCCAGGCGCTGGGTGTCGTCCTCGGTTGCCAGCCCGTTCTCAGTGACGATGACGGGGATCTGTGCAATGCGGGCAGCCTCGCGGATGGTTGCCTCCAGGCCCTCAGGGTAGATTTCTTCGCCCATCTGGTTGGTGGGAACGCCGTCCTCGGCGTGGACAAGTCCCTCGGCTCCGAACACCGTGCGTCCGTAGGTCTGGATTCCCACAAAGTCGTCTCCGCGGGAGGCTTCCAGGAAGCGTTCATTGACCTCGCGGCGTATCCGGTCCGCGTTGGCTTCCCCGCCCGGCGCGGCGTGGATGTCCGTGTTGGCCAGGGTCCAGCCCACCATGAGCTCAGGGTAGCGGGCTTTGATGGCGTCACGGCCGGCGTGGTGCGCTGCAAGTTTTACGTCGAAGCCTGCATCGGAGACGGTGAACTGGAAGGGGGCCACTCTCGCCGCTTCGATGTTGAGGCGCTCGGCCGCAGCAGCCCAGACGGGCACCTGGCCCCGGGTCTCGGCGGGGCCGCCACCAATACCGAGTTCCTTGAGCAACCACGGGAGGTTGGGTTCATTCAGCGTGCAAGCGACGCCGATCAGGTCACCGAGGTGCTCGGTAACGCGGGCGCAGTAGTGCCCGAATCGCTCCGGAGTGGCCGCGTCTTCCCATCCGCCTGCGGCCAGCAGCCAGAGCGGGGAGGTGAAGTGGTGGAAGGTGACCACCGGGGTCAGTCCGTGCTCGTGGCACGCCTCCAGGACGCGACGGTAGTGGTTGAGCGCCGCCGTCGAATATTGTCCTTCCTCCGGCTCGATCCGAGCCCACTCCAAGGAGAACCTGTAAGTGGTGAACCCGAGGCTCGCAATGAGGGCGATGTCCTCGCGGTAGCGGTGGTAGTGGTCGATTGCGTCGCCCGAGGGCTCGGCGAAGATGGTGCCGGGCAGTTGTTCCAGGAACCAGGTGTCGCTGTTGACGTTGTTTCCTTCAACTTGGTGTGCGGCGGTGGCGACTCCCCAGAGGAAGTCGTTGGGGAACGATGCGGAGCTTGTCATGGTTTTCCTTTTCGAGGCGTGAAGTTGGTTGTCCGCTGCTTAGCGAACACCCTTGATGAACGTGACGGTGATGCTGCCCAGGGCGCAGAGTGCTGCTGCTGCGAACCAGAGGAAGCCGTAGTTGTGTCCGCTGCCGATGGCCAGGATCGCCGGGGCGGCGGCGGGAACAATGATGTTGGGGATGCTGAGGGCGAGGCTGAAGACGGCCATGTCCTTGCCGGTGTCCCGGGCGTCCGGGAGGACGGCGGCGCACAATGCCAGATCCACGGTGAGGTACATGGCCTGGCCCATCGCGAATACGATCCATGCAACGACGAACTGTTCAAAGGACGTTGCCGTGGCGCCGAGCACCAAGGCCGTGGCCATGAGGAGCGCCGCCGCGATCACGAACGGCTTGCGGCGGCCGATCTTGTCTGAGAGCCAGCCGGAGGCTGTAAAGAACAGGATGCTGACGGGAGCCGAAATCAGGGTCAGCAAGCCGGCGCTCTTTCCGGCCTCGGCGATCGGCATGCCCAGGTGGTCCATCAGGAAGAAGATGAAGTAGGCGAAGAGTGCCGTCATGGCGATGCCGGCCAGGAATCGTGAAACCCAGGCCCAGGCAAAGTTGGGGTGCTTTCGCGGGTCGACCAGGAAGGACTTCGCGAGTCCCTTGAGGTCAAGCGGCGGGAGTTCGGCACGTGTCTTCGCTGGATCCTTGTAGAGGACCAGGAGTGGGATGCTGCAGACGAGGGCCAGCAGGACCGGCACGCACATCATGAGCAGTGGGGCGTCCACCAGCCAGGCGGCAAGGTAGGAGCCCGCGGACATTGCCAGTGCGCCGGCCATGCCCATGGCACCCATGACACGCGCCCGTTTGTTGTCCGGAAGGGCCTCGATGGGAATCACCGCGTAGGCGTTGAACGCCGCTTGCGCAGAGACCAGGGCTACGACGTACGCGGCGATGATCACGGGCGTGGACGGCACGGTACCAATCACGGCTGCGGCGAGCAAAGCAGGTACCAGCCCGCCGATGATCCAAGGCCGACGGCGGCCGAACCGGCCGGCCGTGCGATCGGACAGGGCACCGGTGATCGGGATGGTGACGAGCAAGAGAAGTGAGCTGATGGAGACGGCCATGCCGTAGCTTGCCTCTTTGGCCGCCGGATCAACTACTGCCAAGCGCAGGGAGAGCGCCGTGCCCAGGGTCAGGCTCATGATGTACATGCCCAGGGCTGCGATGAGGACCAGGGCCATGGTCTTTTTACTGGACGGCAGCGTCTGAGGCGAAACGTTCGACGCCGGCTTGGCGGCTTCTGCTGATGAGCCAGGTGCGGCATTGGCAGGTTCCATGACCTGTGCCTGAGCTGTGGGGTCACCCATAAAAATCCTCCTTTGGATCAGAACCACCTTTGGCTCTCTGTGACCGGTGATGAAGGCCTCGGGCAGTAACGGCCGGGCCTTTCATGCAACGGTAACCAAACCTAGACCACATTGGAATACTTTAGTGAAGATTTCTTTACCAAAGTGGAAAAGAAACTTGGTAGCCTCGTCTGAAAGGAGGTCTATCCATGGATCAGGAAACCCGCGGGCCGGCCCGCACGGGCAAGCGCGCCCCCTACGCCAACGGGGCCAGGAAACGAGCCGAACTGGTAGAGGCGGCGTTCCAGGTCTTCGCCGAGAAAGGCTATTTGGGATTGTCCATCCGGCAGATAGCGGAGGCCGTGGGCACCAGCCATACCGCACTTCTCCATCATTTCGGCAGCAAAGAAGCGCTGCTTGAAGCCGTGCTGGTACTCCGTGAAGAACGGGAAGGGCCCTGGAGGCAGGAGCTGATCAGCGAACAGGGCCTTCTGGAAACTGTCCCCGCCGTGATGAGGCACAATGCCGGTATCCGGGGAGTGATCCAACTCGATGCCACGCTGCGTGCGGAGGCCATCAGCCCCGACCATCCGGCCCATGACTTCCTGTTGAGGCGCAACCAGGACTTTGTTGACTCAGTCGTCGCCGAGCTGGAGCGGGAGCGTGAGGCCGGGCGCCTGCGGCAAGGCATCCAGCCACACATAGTGGCCCGCCAGATCACCGCCCTTGTGGACGGAATCCAACTCGCCTGGCTCTATGACGAGTCGGTGGACATGGCCGAACACCTTCAGGCATTCATGGACCTCATCAAGGGCTAGGTCGAGGACTGCATCGGGACAACCACTTCGCAGTACCGTGTCAGGAGAGGCTCGCATTTACATGCCAATGATCAACATCGCAACAACCAGCAGGGTGGTCCTGGACAACGACTGGGCCGGTGATCCCGACGGACTCGTCGCACTGGCCCACCATGCCATGGCGCCGGCCAATCGGATCACCGCCATCACGAGTTCACTGACCAACCCCATGTTTGGGCCTCCCGTCGGTAAGGCGCAAGCTGGAGCACAATTCGCACAGGACCTGCTTGACACTCTGGAGCAGCGGAACCCCGCAACCGTCCAGGCAGGACCGGATTCAACTTTTACAGGGCGGTCCCGAATGAACCCGGCGGCCCAATTGATCATTGACGCCGTGCGCGAAGAGGACGGGCTGCCCCTGACACTGGTGTGTGCAGGGCCGCTCACCAACGTGGCAGATGCCCTTCTTCAGGAGCCGGAGATCGCATCACGGTTCAAGCTGGCCTGGGTTGGTGGATCTTCCCAGGGGTTGGATGACGATGAATACAACTACTTCACCGACCCCATGGCTGCGAAGTTCGTCTTTGCCAACCAGCAGCTGGACATTGACCAGTTTCCTGCGGAGGCGTACCGACCAGTTGTTATCTCAGTGGCGGAGCTTGATGAGGCACTGAGGGCTGGCGGCCGCGTAGGTAGGTGGTTATGGGATCACTTTCATGGCTTGGAAGTCCCGGACTTCATCAAGTTCGGGCCCTTGTGGTGCCTGGGGGACAGCGCCCCCTTGGTTGTCACCGGCCTCGGCGAAGTGACCAGTACATTCGAGACTACGAGCACAACTCCGCACAGGCGGATGTGCCGGCACGTTGATGCGCGGCTTGTTGTTGCCGACTTTCTGGCCAGTCTGCGGCTGCAGGCCGCACATCAAGCCGCGGCGGCTATCCGCTGATGTGTCCAATTGAGCCAGCCCGTCAGTAAGCTTCCACGTGCGCGCGGACGTGGCTGCCGTCGTCGTTTAGTCCTGGATAAGTCTGAGTTTGTTCATCCAAGGAGAGCAAGAAGGTTGCCAGGGTTTGCGTGGAATCCAGTGGACGTATTAACCTCTTCCTACTGAAACCGGCATGGGCCACCGAAGCCCGGAGAGGAGGAGCGCATCACCGCTGACCAATCCAAGCATCACGTCCCATTCCCGTTGAAAGCCCCTCCCGAGGGGCTTTCCCTATGCCTGGCAGCCAATGAGGCGTCAGCATGAGGCAAGTCGTAATCATGCTTACTGCAGTTGGTAGTGTGGATGTCCCGACGGACCCAGCCGGGGTTCTCGTTCTCCGTCGTTGTGAGGAGTAGCCCCATGGTCAGCTTTCGGCCCTTGGCCCGTATAGCTTCAGTTTTGACGAGCCCGCTTGCGCCGGAGGACGTTCTGGCGCTCTTCAATCCGGTCTATTCGTCTCGTCAGCTGCGTGGAGTCGTTACTAAGGTAGTCCAGGAAACAGCCCAATCAGCCACTATTTTCTTCCGTCCCGGCCGCGGCTGGCATGCCCACCTCGCCGGCCAATGGGCGCGGATAGGGGTGGAACTGAACGGGGTGCGCCAATGGCGGTCCTATTCGCTGAGCGCGAAGGCAGGTAAGGATCCGGCCATCACGGTCACTGATGTTGGATCCGTGTCCGGGACCTTGGTCCGTAACACGAAAGTGGGTGACGTCCTCTTCCTGGCGCCACCCCAGGGCGATTTTGTCCTCCCTGAGCATCCACGGTCACTTCTGATGCTCACTGCGGGAAGCGGCATCACCCCCGTCATGTCAATGATTCGGACACTGGTCCCAAGCCGCCCCGACGCAGATGTTGTCCTGATCCACTCCTCCCGCGAAGAGGGCGACACCATCTTTCGTGAAGAACTGGCTGAACTCGCTGATCAGTTTCCCAACTTCCGCTTGGTGCAGTGGCACACCGGCGGTCGCGGCCGCCTGAACTTTACGTCCGCGGCCGCACTGGGAGAGGTCTGCCCGGACTGGCGGAACAGGGCGGCATATGCGTGCGGCCCCGAATCGTTCCTGAACGACGCCGAAGATATGTGGAATCGGGCTGCGTTGCCTGCAGCCGCCACAGCAGTGAAGGAATCCGATGGTGGAAGCGGGCACGGCTCGCTCACTATCGAACGATTCAGCACCGAACTCTTGGGAGGGGACGGCAGTGAAGGTGGCGTGGTCACCTTCGAAGCTTCTGACCGCGAGGTCATGGCCGACGGCGGGGTCCCCATTCTCGACGTCGGGGAGGACGCGGGGGTGCTGATGCCCAGCGGCTGCCGCATGGGTATTTGTCACAGCTGCCTGACTCCGCTGCTCGCCGGAAGAGTCCGCGACCTGCGTACCGGTGAAGTCCATGGAGCGCCCGGGGAACTCATCCAAACCTGCGTCTCGGCAGCCGCCGGGCCAGTCAACCTCGAAATCTGAGGAGCACAACCCCATGTCAGTAGTTTCAACCAAAAGGTCCGCCGCCGCCGTCGAACCCAAGACACGTCCTGGTGCCCTTGCCGATGAGGGCAGGCCCACCGTGCGGCCTCCGGCGGCCGCACACCTCAGCGACGAGCAAGTAGCCGAACTGGGCCGTGAGCTCGACGCAGTTCGGGACGAAATCCTCGCCAAACGAGGTTCAAGCGACGCCGCGTACATCAGGCGCATGATCAAGATCCAACGCGGGTTGGAGATCTCCGGTCGTGCCGCGCTGCTGGCAGGCAAGAACAGGGTGGCCTGGTTCACCGGCACAACACTGCTCAGCGTGGCCAAAATCCTGGAGAACATGGAACTTGGCCACAACATCCTCCACGGCCAGTGGGACTGGATGCGTGACCCGGACATTCACTCCACCACCTGGGAATGGGACTTCGTTACCCCGTCGCGGTCGTGGCAACACACGCACAACGACCTCCACCACCGCTGGACCAACGTGGTGGGCAAGGACCGCGACGTCGGTTATAACCTTCTGCGCATGGACCCCGACCAGGAGTGGAAGCCGTTCAATCTGGGCAACCCGCTGTACAACGCGTTGCTCGCGCCAGTGTTCGAATGGGGCATAGCCATCTACGATCTGGAGATTCCCGAGTACAAGGAAGGCCTGAAGTCGAAGGAGGCCATGAATAAGGACCTCAAGGCGCTGGGGCGGAAGGCGATCAAACAGTTCGCCAAGGACTATGCAGCCACCCCGGCCTTGGCCATGCTGTCGGGTTCAGGGAAACAAGCCCTCTACGGCACGCTCGCTGCCAATGCCATCCGCAATGTCTGGGCCCATGCGGTTATTTTTTGCGGACACTTCCCTGAAGGAACGGACACGTTCACCGAGGAAATGGTGGAAGGCGAAACCCGCGGCGACTGGTACGTCCGCCAGATGATCGGCTCTGCCAACATCTCCGGCCCACGGTTCATGCACGTCATGACAGGAAACTTGTCCCACCAGATCGAGCACCACCTCTTCCCCGACCTTCCCTCCAACCGGTACGCCGAGATCGCACCCAAGGTCCGCGACATCTGCGAACGTTACGGCTTGAAGTACACCACGGGACCGCTGCCCAAGCAGGTCGGCTCCGCGTGGGCCAAGGTCTTCAAACTCGCGCTGCCTCCCAAAAAATAGGCAGCACGGCGTTCCAAGCGCTCACTGGGTATCAAATTCCTGGGGGACAGTACGAACCTCGCTGAAAACGCTACCTATTGACACTGCGGCGGCGCCGCTTGTCACTATCCGACTCGTGACTATAGGAAATAGCCTGCCCACAGCCACGGATCCATCTAAGCCTGTAGTTGGCTGGTCCTTATGGTTCCGTGGGCGAGGCGCCGGCCGGTCCCGGCTCTTCGCCAGGTGGCTGGGACGTCGGCGCACATGACCCAGCGCCAACTTGGATCTTGAGGAAATCTTGAGGTCTTACTGAGCAATTCTTGAGGTTGCGCCACCATTTTTAATAGCGTCCGGGCGGAAGCATGGACATCCTGGGTGGCAGGTCTTGCAGTGGGCCGCCTCCCAGACTCCTCCCACGGGTGGCTGGCGATCCGAGCGGCAGAGGTCCGTAACTCGGATTTGTCCTTTGCCGGGACCTGCGCGTTGGGCAATAACTTGCCTGTCTACCGTTAGTCCTCCAGTGAGGGCCGGGGGAGTGACGCCGTTGCCCTCACGTACTTATGCAGCAACCTGGCGAATTGGATCCGCTCGTCGTGGTCCCAATCTTGGGTGATGTAGTCGAATGCTTGACGTTGTTGGCGGCGGGAGTATGCCAACGCCTCGTGACCTGCGGCGGTTAGTCGCAGGGTGATGCTTCGCCCGTCCGTTTGGGAAGCGACCCGCTCCAACAGCCCCTCGCCCACACAACGGGCTACGAGGCGGCTCACTGCGGTGCGGTCCATGCTCAGGGCGGCGGCAACGGCGTTGACGCTCAAGAGTCCGTCCGATTCCTCTACTACTGCCAGCAGAAGATCACGTTGAATGTCCGTGCGCACGATGGGCGGGTCCAGCGGAACGCTCGACGTCCGCCGCCGCAGCTTGGAGAAGGCCGTGCCGATCGTCTCGAGAAGAGCTTCATCATCCGGGCCGGCCCCCGACTCTGTGGTGCGGTCATTCATTGCAGCTCCTAAAGTACGTGCATTCTGTCACCTAGATGATACTATGCACGTACATGGACGGGGTCATCGACTCATTCTCGACGACATTGAAACGGGGACTAATCCTATGCGTACTGCAATTGTGGCCGACCGCGTATTTGACGGTACAAAGAACCTTGGGCGAAAGGTAGTTGTTGTCGTCGACGGCCTCATCGACGCCGTCACGGATCGGGTCCCGGAAGGTGTTGGAATCGTTGAAGCTCCGGGAACCACACTTCTGCCCGGGTTGATCGACGCGCACGTCCATACTGACGTCAGTGGACTGCGGATGGCGCTGCAATTCGGTGTGACCACGGAGTTGGAAATGCAGGGCGTCAATACTGCCCGCGATCGCGACCATATTATGCAGGACGACGCCCTTGCTGATGTCCGTTCCGCCGGCTTCGGTCTCACTCCGCCCGGTGGCCACCCGGAGGAATTGTTCCCCAAAGACTTCAATCCACAGCGCGGCAAGGGTCCTGGCGGTCCCGGTGCGCGGGTGCGCGTTGATCCCATTGTGCGGGCGAAGGTCACCTCGCCGCAGGAAGCTGTTTCCGTGGTCCAAAAGCTGGCCGGAGCCGGTTCCGACTACATCAAATTCATGGTTGACGACGGAACCGTCGAAGGCCACCCGGGCTTGCCAATGCTCGATCAAGCCACACTGAATGCCGGTGTAGCCGAAGCGCGCCGACTGGGCATGACCACCATTGCCCATGCGCTCACCCTTGACGCAACACGGATGAGTATTGAGGCCGGGATTGATGGCCTGGCGCATTTGTTCATGGACCGCCCGCACACTCCGGAGATCGTCAATGCGATCGCTCAGTCCGAGACATTCGTGGTCGCGTGCGTGGTGCTGAATGCCTCCATGATGGGGATCACCGGGGCCGCCCTTGCAGATGACCCAAGGGTCTCCTCGAAGCTCTCAAAGGAATGGGACGAAACTCTTAGGAGCAGCTTCAACCATTTCCCCCAAGGCCGCCTCCAAGACGTCCTGAACACTGTGCGCGCGCTGGATGAAGCCGGAGTTGACCTGCTCATCGGAACAGATGTCTCCCAACCCCTGCCGTTCCTCGGAGGCCTGGCCCACGGCGCCAGCGTTCATCAGGAGCTTCAACAGTTTGTTGACGCCGGACTAACCCCAATCAAAGCGCTCAGCGCTGCGACGGCAGTCACCGCACGACGTTTTGGCCTCACTGACCGGGGAAGTATCGAGGTTGGCCAGCGCGCAGACCTCCTCCTTGTCGACGGCGACCCCACGTCCACAATCAGCGACACCCTCAATGTCCGCGACGTCTGGCGGCGAGGTACGCGCGCCGAGCACTTGGTCTCCGTAAACGAGGGTCTCCCATTGTCCTGAACAACCGGAAATGCAGTTGCAGGGGGTTTCGCGCACTGTCCATTCCCGGATCAGCCGATAATTGGCCGTTCTTCGGGAAGCATGAAATGCCTTGGCCGGGAAGCGAGGGCAATGGCTGAAGCCACGGTGATGGTGCCGATGCGCCCAGTAAACATCAGGGCCATCAGCACCCACTCCGCGGTTGGAGGCAGGTTGTAGGTTATTCCAGTGCTCAGGCCAACAGTTCCGAAGGCGGAGATGGATTCAAAAAGCACTTTCTCCAAGCTGTAGTCGGTGGTCATGAGGAGCAGCATGGTCCCTAAAATCACCGCTCCTACGCCGAGCAGGGCGACAGTGAGAGCCTGGCGTTGCGTGGAGGAGCTTATGGACCGGTGCGCAATGGTTACTTGCTCGCGTCCACGGATCTCGTTCCAAATTGCAAAAGCCAGGACCAGGAACGTAGTGATCTTGATACCGCCGGCGGTGCCTGCGCTGCCGCCGCCAATGAACATGAGGACGTTGGTGACCATGAGTGTTTCCGGGGTTGCGGCCCCGTAATCGATGCTGTTGAAACCCGCTGTCCTGGGAAACACTCCACCCGCCAACGAGCCCAGGACTTTTCCGCCGAAACCCATCGACCCCAGAGTCTCGGGTCGGTTCCATTCAAAGGCCGCGAACAATGCTATTCCCACTGCCAGAAGCAACAATGATCCGTAGACGGTCAGGCGAAGGTGGATGGTCCAGTTCTTGAACCTCAGACGGTCCCTGCCCAGTTGGATGATCACAGGGAAGCCCAGGCCGCCGGCAATGATGGCTGCGCAGATAGGAACTATGATCCACGGATCTTCTGCGAACCCAATGAGATTATCGCTGTAGAGGGCAAAGCCTGCGTTATTAAATGCGGAGACGGCGTGGAAGATGCCGTGCCACACTGCTGCGCCAGGGTTGTCGTCATAGGCGATCCAAAAGCGTATCGTCAGCATGATGGCTGTGAGGGCTTCAAAGAAGGCCATGATCTTCAGCACCCTGAACAGCACGGTCTTGACGTCGCCGAAGTTCAGAGTGTGGGTTTCCGATTGGGCCACGAGCTGGCCTCGAAGCCCGATGGTCTTGCGCACGAACAACGCCAGAAGGGTTGCCAGGGACATGATCCCGAAGCCTCCCACCTGAATCAGTGCCAGGATCACCACGTGGCCGAATGGGGTCCAGAAAGTTGCCGTATCAACGGTGATGAGTCCAGTGACGCAAACAGCTGAAACCGCGGTGAAGAACGCGGTGGTAATGATGTCTTCGCCCTCGCCTGTCCGCGACATGGGCAGCATCAGGATTCCAGCGCCGAGGATTATCACTGCCAGGAACGCCATTGGCACTGAACGGACCGGGTGCAGAAGGGAAGCCTTAAGACGTTCTCCTTCGTTGGCCAGAACCCGCAACACAGGGCTTAGCCCGGTCGAGGAACGTTCGGTCATGCCGGACCGTCCTGGCCGGTACACAAAGGCCTCGCATCCGCGAGCGACCTCGTCAACGTCGTCACCGCGTCCCTTTCCGCACGGCAGATCCGCACTTCTTTCCGTGCGAAATCTAGCAGCGAACGCGCCGCCACGGGCGGAAAGGCGAATACCTTGACGAATCCTTAACGCCGCGGTGCACGTCATTCACATACGTCGCACGACGGCGGTGCGGGGCCAGTTGCCGGGGCACAGGCGCCGAAGCCGTCTGCCACCTCAACTCCGATCAGACTGACATGGTCACCTGGGTGGCCTTTGGGCGCGCTTAGCAACCTGAGGGCCGGCTTTGAGCAGTTTGCTGCTGATGTGAAGGCTGAGACTAGGAGGGCAGTTGACCGGGCCCGCTATGGCCGGGGAGCAGTTTCCTGCCGGTTCAGTGGGAGAAGTCTGCTGAGATCTCGGCGAGGGTGCGACCCTTTGTTTCGGGAGCGAGCCACTGGGAAAGCAGTGCGCCGAGCAACGCGACGGCCGCCGCTACCACCATGCTTGGTCCCATCCCGATGTTGCTGATCGCCCAAGGCAGGGCGAAGGTGCCAAGCGCAGCTCCGATGCGGCTGAAGGCGGCAGAGAAGCCCATGCCAATGCCACGCAGGTGGCCGGGGAATACCTCGGCGGGATACACCTGGGTCATGGTGGTGTAGCCGGCATTGAAGAAGGAGAAGGCGAGGAACAGTACGAGCACCAGGATCGCAGGTGCGTCCGCCCAGAGTCCGATGACCAGCAATATGCCTGCGCAGAGCCATTGCCCAGGCACGGTAAGGATCCGGCGTCCGAGCTTGTCAATCAGGAGCACGGTGGTGACGACGCCCGCGGCAGCAAGTGCGGAGAGTCCGACTCCACCCGTCCAGCCGCCGCCGAAGCCGAATTCATTGAGCACGTCGTCGGCAAAGGTCGCGATCGCGAAGTACGGGGTGACCGCGCAGAACCAAAAACCTGCAGTGAAGAGGGTGGTTCGCCAGTACTGCTTCGAGAACAGCATTCCGATGGAGGCGCCCTTGATTTTGGTCCTGCTCTTCGCGGCCTGGGCCTCCTGGACCATCCTCAAGTTGATCTCCTCGGTGATGCTGTCATGCATCTCAGGGGATTCAACATATCGGCGGGCGATAGCGAGTGCTTCCTCACGCCGCCCTTTGGTAATGAGCCAGCTCGGCGATTCGGGCAGCCCCAAGCGGGCGATGAACAGAATGAGTGCCAGTATTGTGCTCGTGCCGATGACCAGGCGCCATGGGGTGCCTGCATCGTGCAGGAGCGTGCCAATGATGAATGCCATCATGAAACCGACGTACCAGGCGATCAGGGTCAGTCCGAGCAAGCGCCCACGGAGTTTTGGCGGCGAGAACTCTGAGAGTAAGGGGCCGCCAATTGAGTACTCGCCGCCGATTGCGACGCCCATAAGGAACCGGATGGCGGCCAACTGGATCACAGCCCCGTCTCCGGAGGTTACGAAGAACTGGGCTCCTGAAGCAACCAGGAACAGGCCCATGTCCAGGAGGAACATGGGCTTGCGTCCGAATTTGTCAGTAGCCCAGCCCGCCAGCGGGGAGCCGACGAAGATACCAACCAGTGGTCCTGCGGCGATCATGCCCAAAGACAGTGCGTCCAGCTGAAGCTCTGACCGCATGGGCCCGGTGACGGGGCCAATGATTCCGAGGATGTAGCCGTCAAGGAACATTCCGCCGATGAAAACAGCCACAAGCCGCACCATAAAGCGGTGCTTGAACTTGGAGCTGGTCTCTTCCGGCGTGGAGGTGTCGACGGGATCCGTCGTCCTGGTTGGATGAATCATTGAGATCTATTCCCTTCTGGCTTCAGTGGAAACCACTGACGGCACCAGAGTGCTGTTCCCTGGACGGACGGATGGTCGGACAGCCGGAGCCCTCTTGGGAGCGCTGGACGATGCCGGCTGGCTTGATGCCAACTGGCCGCGCAGGACCCGCGAAACGATCTCGGCGTCGTCATGTATCACTGATCTCCAGTACGGACCGGCAAGACCTTGGATCCGGCACCCTCGTGCCGACCCATCCAAGCAACCACAATTTGGTCGCCCGGATGTGACATATGACTCATATATCAGAACTCTAAGCGTAGGTTCCCTCTCGGTCAAGGGCTTAACAACGAAAGGCTGCCGGGGCGCGGCAGCTGTAAGCGGCTGATGAATCGAGGAAAGTGCCGCGCTGTGCCCGCCGCGTTCGGAAGCAAAGCAAACGCCACGGCGTCGTTCCACTCGTGCTGCCTGGGATGATCTATACGCAGAGCGACCGGCGCTGCGTGCGCTTTCAAACACAGCCGACCAGCGGCCCTCCGCTGCATGATGCGGCAGAAGGACACTGGTCGGCTGGCACATGTGGAGGGTTAGGCAGCCACGCGGCTGCCGGGCCGGCCTACCCTTAGGCTGACACTGCGGGGAACCGTTCCCATACGCGGTGGGCGGAGAGCAGGCCCGTCAACTCCTGGATGACACCCTCTACCTTCTTGCCGGAGACGATGCCCGGAGCATCCGCGGGGATGCCTGCGGCCTTCAAGGCAGCTGAATTGCTGTCCAGGGTCGCAATTGCTTTTGCGTGGCGGAACGCCTCCGTCAGCAGCAACACCGCCCGCGGATCCAACGCATCCCCGGGAGCGGCGGCCTTGGCGTCCAGCCCCGGGGCGGCATCAGGCGCCACAGTGCCGGGCGTGGCGACCAGCACTGCATCAAACTCAGTTGAACGTGCGGTGAGATAAGTACGCTGAACGGGGACCCCGCCGTCGTTCCCCGATCCAAGGAAGCCACCCGCCGGAGCGATGACCAGCGGGACGATGCCCTCGGCGTCCAACGCCTGCCGTGCAGCCTCGACGGCGGCAAGATCGCTTCCCTCGTCGGCAAGGATCCCCACGATCCGACCGGCAACAGGCCACTTCTTGCCAACCTGGGACAGGGAAGGGCTGGGCTTGGACTCCTGGACCTGTTCGCTCGGCGAGGGGGCCGGCAGGCCAAGGCCCTTGGCCACAGCCGCGCACAGCCGCGCATCCACGTTGGCCAAGGCTGCGAGCTGCCGTTCGCGGACGGACGTCTCGTAGCACTTGCCCAGTTCAAACGTGTAGGCCTGGATGACGTGGTCCTGTTCCACCGGGCTCAGGCTGCGGAAGAAGAGGCCCACCTGGCTGTAATGGTCATCAAAGGAAACCGGGTTTCTGCGCTCCTTGATGGAGGCGGCCAGTTCTTCGGGCACGTCGATGAATGCGCCCATATCCTGTCCGGCGAGGAAAGGGCAGCCGCCGTCGAGCGAGTTCGGGTGGTAGGGGGCAACTCCGGCGTGGACGGCTTGCTGGTGCATGCCGTCCCGCAACATGTCGTTGACAGGCGCCTGCGGCCGGTTGATGGGGATCTGCCCGAAGTTGGGGCCGCCGAGGCGCGAAATCTGGGTGTCCAGGTAGGAAAACAGGCGTACCTGCAGCAGGGGATCATTGGTGACATCGATCCCCGGAACCAGATAGCCGGGGTGGAACGCCACTTGTTCGGTTTCGGCGAAGTAGTTGGTGGGGTTGGCATTGAGCGTCATGAGGCCGATGGGCTGTACCGGCGCGAGTTCCTCCGGTACGAACTTGGTGGGGTCCAGCAAGTCAATGCCTTCAAACATCTGGTCTTCGGTGTCCGGGAACGTCTGGACGCCGAGTTCCCACTCCGGGTAGGCGCCGGCCTCGATGGCGTCGGCAAGGTCCCTGCGGTGGAAGTCCGGATCCATGCCATTGATGATCTGGGCTTCTTCCCATACCAGTGAATGCACGCCCTGCTTTGGCTTCCAGTGGAACTTCACCAAAGTGGTGGCGCCTTCGGCATTGACGAACCGGAAGGTGTGTACGCCAAAACCTTCCATCGTCCGGTAGGAACGGGGGATTCCGCGGTCGGACATGTTCCACATGGTGTGCGCCTGGGCCTCGGTGTGGAGCGAGACAAAGTCCCAGAATGTGTCGTGCGCACTCTGTGCCTGCGGAATCTCACGATCCGGATGGGGCTTGGCCGCATGCACGATGTCAGGGAACTTGATGCCGTCCTGAACAAAGAAGACGGGAATGTTGTTGCCTACCAGGTCATAAGTGCCCTCGTCGGTATAGAACTTTGTAGAGAACCCGCGGGTATCGCGCACGGTATCGGCAGAGCCCCGGGATCCCAGGACGGTGGAAAACCGAACGAACACCGGAGTCTCAACATCTTTGGCCAGGAAGCCTGCGCGTGTGATGTTGGCTGCAGTGCCGTAGGAACGGAAAACACCGTGGGCGCCGGCGCCACGGGCATGGACTACCCGCTCCGGGATGCGTTCGTGGTCGAAGTGGGTGATCTTTTCGCGCAGGTGGTGATCCTGCAGCAGGATGGGCCCGCGTGGGCCGGCCTTCAGGGAATGGTCGGTGTCTTGAAGGCGAAGCCCCTGTGCCGTGGTCAGGTACTGGCCGGACTGGGCGCGTGCAGTGGACGGCGCCCCGGTTGGGCTTCCTGTGGGGGAGACCGCCTCAGGTCCGCGCTGATCCGGCTTGGGCGGCAGGGGCTCCCTGGGAGTTGTAGGTTCTTCCAAGCTGGCAGGTTCGCTTGCCGGGGCGCCGGGGATCTTGATGCTGTGCTTTTCTGGCATATGTATCTCTCCTCAGAGTGGGCGAAACCAGCGGGCCTCGGCTGATCCGCAACTTACTAAGCATGCTTAGCATGTTCTGTACCCTAGGGAACGTTTTCCAAGACTGCAAGTTACTTGGGTACGGTCCGGAGACATCCGCCAGGCCGGCGGCTTGGGCCTTCACGCTTCGGGAATGACCATGGCAAAGCGTTCTTCGCGGGCTTCGTCCGGGTCGGGGCCGCTCCGCACACCGCTGTCGAGCGCGTCGATGATGCCTAGTTCCGGTTCTGAAAGCTCGAAACCGAAGACATCGAAGTTCTCGGCGATCCGGCCCGGGTTGGTGGACTTTGGGATGGCTGACCGGCCCTGCTGCAAGTGCCAGCGAAGCATCACTTGGGCCGGTGTCTTTCCGTGGGCCTGGCCGATGCCGGCAATTGCGGGATCCTGCATGACGTTCCTGCGGTCCTCGCCGCCCCAGCCCGGGTAGAAGGTGATTCCACCGATGGGCGACCACGCCTGCGTGAGGATCCCTTGCTCTTCATCGGCTTCCTGGACGTCCGGTTGGGTGAAGTAGGGGTGCAGTTCAATCTGGTTGACAGCAGGGACCACCTCGGCAGCGGCGAGAAGTTGCCTCAGGTGGTGTGGCATGAAGTTGCTGACACCGATCGCCCTGACGCGTCCGTCAGCGAGCAAGTGCTCAAGCGCCTTGTAAGCGGAGATTGTCTTCTCGAACCGGTCCGGAGCGGGCTGGTGAAGGATGAAGAGGTCCAGATAGTCCACACCGAGTTTGCCGACTGCCTTGTCCCAGGCATGCAGGGTCTGGTCGTAGCCATAGTCGCTGACCCACACCTTGGTCTCGATGAAGACCTCCGAACGGTTCAGGCCTGAATTGCGTATGCCTTCCCCGACTTCCCGTTCATTTCCGTAGGCGGCGGCGGTGTCGATATGGCGGTAGCCAGTGGCCAGTGCGGACTCGACGGCCGCCGTCGTGTCCGCAGGGGCGCTTTGGAAGACGCCGAGCCCTATGGCCGGCATGGTGATTCCGTTGTTGAGCGTGACATCCATGGGGATCCCTCTCCTTTGTGGCTTGTGCATCAGTTCCCAGTGAACACCAGGGCCCGATTCCCAGGGAGTGCACGTCAGTACCCCCTTGAACAAGCTACGTGCTCCGGTCCTCACGGGTATTGCCAGTGCCTCCCTGGGCCCAGCGGCCGGGCGTAGCGTTGAGTCCATGACACTTAGCGAGGATGTGCGGAAATTCCTGACGTCGCGCCGTTCAAGGATCACCCCTGAGGAAGCCGGCCTGCCGGCCTATGGTGGGAACCGGCGCGTCAGTGGCCTGCGTCGCGAGGAGGTGGCGATGCTCGCGGGGATGAGCATCGACTACTACATCCGCCTTGAACGCGGAAACCTCTCCGGTGCTTCCGACAGCGTTCTGGAAGCGCTGGGACGGGCGTTAAAGCTGGACGACGCCGAATTGGCGCACCTTTTCGATCTCGCACGGGCTTCCGGTGCTGTACCCCGTGTTCGGCGCAGGCGCAGTCCCCAGGCTGTTCGTCCAAGTGTCCAACGAGTCCTCGATGCCATCACGGCCGCACCTGCCTGGGTGCGGAACGACCGTGGTGACGTTTTGGCCGCCAATGATCTTGGCAGTGCGCTGTATATGGAGTTGATGGCTGAAGAAACCACGCCGCCCAACAGTGCCCGTTTCACGTTCCTGAACCCGAAGGCACGGGAGTTCTTCGCCGACTGGGAACGTGCGGCAGATGACATAGTGGCTGTCCTGCGGTCCACGGCAGGGAAAAACCCTTATGACAAGGACCTCACGGACCTGATCGGTGAACTTTCAACCCGGAGCGGGGAATTCCGGACCCGTTGGGCCCGGCATGACGTCAAGTACCACCGAACCGGACGGAAGCGGCTCCATCATTCAATCGTGGGGGACTTGGACCTGACTTTCGAAGCGCTCGAGCTGGCAGCGGATCCGGGGCTGCGCATCAACATCTACACGGCAGATCCCGGCACGCCGTCCGAGGATGCCTTGAAAGTATTGGCCAGCTGGGCCGCGACCAGGCAGAGCACCATGGGCGCTGCCGTGAAGCAAGCGAAGTGAGTGCTGCGCAGTAGACGGCGCCGGTATCCCGTGGGCAAGGGACACCCTTGAGGAGCGAAGTTCTGATCGGGTTGCCGGGCATGCCCGCCCAAGCAGGGGACCGGCGTCGTGCGTTACTTAAAGCACGACGGCGGTGGGCGCAGTTTGCGCTGTCCAGGACCGCAGGCGGCAAGCTAGAAAAGGGGCCATGGTACCGCGGGCATGCCACCGCTCGGCGCAGGGAACCGGGCTGCTGAGCGCAACCGGACGCAGCGGGCGGTCAGAGAGGCGATTTCTTCAGCGGTGATCAACTCCGCAAGGTCACGGCCCAGCCCGCCATCCAGTGCTTCGGTGAGGCGATCAACGCCGTCGATTTCCCCGGTGTCAAGCGGCTCTCCCAACCAGCCCCACAGCACGGTCCGCAGCTTGTGCTCCTGGTGGAAGGTCAGCCCGTGATCCACCCCATGCCGATGACCGTCCGCCATGGCCAGAATGTGGTCGCCCTTGCGGTCGGCGTTGTTGACCAGCATGTCAAAGACCGCCATGCGCCTCAGCGCGGGAGAGTCCTCATGGATGAGGGAGACCATCCGCCCGTTCTCATCCTGCCCTTCGAGAACATGTTTCCACCCAGTCTCCGGTGCTTGTTCAGTCGCCACGAGGTCGACTGCCTGTTGGGCAGGGTCTTGCTCCTGCCAGAGTTGGACCATGCCCTCGCCCAACGGCCCATCGCGCAGCCAGGTGCGTGGCACGATGTTCCAACCCAGCACCTCCGAAACCAGGTAGGCTGCCACTTCCCGTTGCGCCAGGCTTCCATGCGGGAAATCCCACAAGGGACTTTCGCCTGCCACCGGCTTATAGACCACGGCGACCTCGCCGATGCTGCCCAGGAAAGTGGCGTTCGAAGCCGTGGTGATCCGGCCAGTGAGCGTCAGCTCGGCGGTGTCCAGGTCCGGCGCCGGCATCAGGCCTCGGGGAGGGTGCAGCTGTGCCCTTCGGCGTCCATGGGGTAACCGCACAGCGGGCAAGTGGGGCGTCCGGCTCCGACAATCTCACGGGTCCGCTTGGCGAATGCGCGGGCTGTGCCTACCGGCATGCGTACCAGCAGCATCTCGGATTCGTTCGCGCCGTCCTCGTCAAAGGCTTCGTCATTGTCCTCGGCATCGAGATCGGCGATGGGGTAGGCCTCAACGACAACCTGTGCGGTGGTGGGATCCCAGCCCAGGCTCATGGCTCCGGCACGGAACTGCTCTTCAACGGCTTCAAGGGGGTCGTTGTCCACGAGCTCGATGGGGGTCCCTGTCGGCACGCTGAACGGGTTGCCTTGAACTGTAATGAGCTGGTCGAGTATTTCGTCGATTTTCTCTGCGAGCTGGGCCGACTGCTGCTTCTCCATGGCAATACTGACGATCTGTTTTCCCGCACGTACCTGCAGGTAGAACGTCCGGGACCCTGGGAGGCCAATGGTGCCAACTACAACCCGGTCAGGCCAGGCAAACTCGTGAACACGTGTAGGCATGTCAGTATTTTAGGCACATCAGGTTCGCTCCGCGTTCTGCCCTGCTCCGCCGCCCACCGGAGCATCGCCGGAATGGATGCCGTTGGACAACCATGAGAGGTCGCCGGCGTCGGTGTTGGTCGCGTGGACGCTAGGCCGGTCACGGCCGTAACGGACAATCGATACGGAGGCGGGGCCAACATTGATGCGCTGGAAAAGGTCCAGGTGCATGCCGAGGGCATCGGCGAGGACCGACTTTATGACGTCACCGTGACTCACCGCAACCCACACGGCACCCGGGCCGTGCTCAGCTTCGAAGGCAGCGTCGTGGCGTCGAATCGCCGCCACCGCCCTGGCCTGCATCCCGGCCATGGATTCACCACCGGGAAACACGACGGCGGATGGTTGCGTTTGCACCACGGGCCACAGGTCCTCGGTTGCGAGGTCACTGAGCGAGCGGCCCTGCCACTGGCCGTAATCGCACTCGGTGAGGTCGGCTTCGAGGGGCGCGTGAGGCGAACCGGCCTGGTGGTCAAGGATGAGTTGGGCGGTCTCCTGGCAGCGCTCCAGCGGGCTCGAAATCACTCCCACCAACGGTACGGCTGCGAGCCTGCCTGCTGTCACGGCAGCCTGTTCGAGCCCGGTTTTGTCCAGCCTGATGCCCGCGGCCCTGCCTGCCAGCAGTCCGGTGGCATTGGCTGTGGTGCGGCCGTGCCGCACGAGGATAACTGTGGCCATGCACCCAGCCTAGTCATCCCGAAGGTGGTGTTCTGACCAACCCCAATCCCCGCCAAGCCACCCACATCAGTGCATTGGCTCTTCCTGTCCTCCGATGAGGCTCGACAAAATCGCCAGGGCTTTGGAAAGCTGGAGGTCGGTGACGGCACCGTAACCAAGGACCAGGCCATTCCCGGGCCTGCGGTCGGCATAATATCCGGCCAGGGGGACCACCAGGATTCCCCGTGCCAGGGCCGTGGCGGCAACTTCTGTCGCCTCGGGTTCCTGGAACCGCACCACTGCATGCAGTCCGCCATCCAAAGCTGAGATCTCAAGGTCCTTCCGGTTGCCCAGCCGCTCGATGATGAGGGCCCTGCGGTGCGCGTATTCACGTCTTGCCCGTGTGATGTGACGGGAAAGGCCTCCCCCTTTGATGTAGTGGGCAATTGCTGACTGCAGCACTCCGGCCACCGGGGTGTCCAGGGCTTGGCGGGTTGCTTTCAGCCGTCTGCCGGCATCGCCCCGAACCACCAAATAGCCGCAGCGCAACCACGGACTGAGGTTCTTGGAAAACGTTCCCAACAGGACGACGTCGGCAGTGCTCGGGAGGGAGGCAACAGCGGGGAGGGGCATGCGACTGTGCCGGAATTCGCTGTCGTAGTCGTCTTCGAGCACAAGCACACCGTGCCGGCCGGCCCACGCGAGCAACTCTATTCTCTCCTGGACAGCCATCCTGCCGCCCAAGGGGTATTGGTGGCTGGGAGTTACCAGGACTGCGTCCGGTATGTGCTCCAAGGCCTCCAGCTGTGAGCCTTTCAGGCCGTCTTCGTCCACGGGAAGTGTTACCAGCTCCGCGCCTGAAGCCTCCATGACCCGGCGCGCAGTGGGGTAGCCGGGGTCCTCAACCAGCACACGTGGCCGCAGGCCTCCGTGCCGGAGCATGGCAACCACCAGGTGCAGCGCATCGCTGGTGCCGCCGGTGATGATGACATCGTCGGGATCGACAACAAGGCCCCTGGAGACGGCCAGGTGGTCAGCAACCGCAACACGGAGCTCCGGTGTTCCTTGTGCCGGTGGGAGCTGGACCTTCACCTGCTCCGTTACGGCCGCCTTCCATGCGCTGCGCCATTGGCGGTCCTGGAAAGGTGATCCGGAGGGTCGGCCGGGCGTCAGGTCAATGACCTCGCTTCGGGGTGGGGGAGTGGACGGCCGATTCCCTTCCAAGGGGCGGGTGTTGATATCCGGACGGATGGCTACTTTGGTCCCGCCTGCGCCATTGCTGACCAGGAACCCCTCGCCGGAGAGTTGTTCGAAGGCTCGTACCACCACTCCGCGCGAGATACCGAGCTCCGTCGCGAGCCTTCGAGTGGCAGGAAGCGTATCTTCCGGCTGCAGGACGCCATCGAGTATAGCGGCCCGTAGTTGGCTGGCCACTTGGGCCGCAAGGGACGTGACGCTGTTCCTGTCCAGCTCGATGGGTATTTCGGCTTCACTCATTTGGACCTCCAGACTCTTACATTCTTGGACCTAGTGTAGGACCAAGACCCTTGGCAGCATGGACAGTGATACCCCAAGCGCTGCGTTCTTGCAGCACGACGAAAGCAGGAAGCAGTGTTCAACGGCCTCAGCGCTTTTCCGCTCACTCCCATGGACGGCGAAAGCGTGGACCTCAATGCCCTCGACAAACTGGTGAACCGTGCCGCGCAAGCCGGAGTTGATTCGCTGGGGGTTCTCGGTTCAACGGGGAATTATGCCTACCTCTCCCGAGACGAACGCAGGGAAGTCCTGGAAGTCGCAGTGGAAGCTTCCAACGGCGTTCCGGTCCTTGCCGGAATCGGTGCTGTTCGCACCAGGGACGTACTGATGCTGGCCGGTGATGCCCAGGCCGCCGGAGCGTCCGCATTGCTGCTGGCCCCTGTGTCCTATCAGAGGCTGTCCGATGCAGAGGTATTCGGACTCTTCCAAACCGTGGCGGCACAGTCCGATCTTCCCGTTGTTGTCTACGAGAACCCCGGCACCACCGGATTCACCTTCAGCGCTGCCTTGCACAGTGAGATTGCCAAACTTCCGGGGATTGCCTCCATCAAGATCCCGCCGCCGGCGACCGGTGACGTTGCGTCCACAGTTTCCAGGCTCAAGGCCGGCTTGCCGGACCAAACATCAGTGGGTATCAGCGGCGACTGGATCGCTGCGGAAGCCCTGCTGGCCGGATGCAATGTTTGGTACTCGGTGATCGCCGGGGTGTTGCCGCACCAAGCACGGACCCTCGCCGATCATGCTCTCGCGGGCAGGCGTGAGGCGGCCATGCGCGCCTCCGCGGATCTCGAACCCCTGTGGTCCCTCTTCCGCACCTATGGAAGCCTTCGCGTGGTTGCAGCCCTCGCCGAGGATCTTGGTGTGGTGCCGTCCTCCACTTTGCCGCTGCCCCTCCGGGGGTTGGACGCCGAGGGGCGGAACAAGGTGGCGGATGCCATCCGTGAATGCGGCTTGGAGGCCTAGGAGTTGGTCCGGAACGAGTCTTCCCAGGAAAAGACGGGCAGCAACGGGGGGAGTGCCGGAGTGACCCTGGCCGGGAGAACCCGGCACGCCGGGACGGAGCGCCCAGGCTCCCCGGGTGGCCTTGCCCGTTATGTCCTCGCCGCCACCCTTGCACGCAGTTCCGATGGTGGAGCTGTTGTAGCAATCGTCCTGCTGGCAACCACCAGCGGTTCACCAGGGTGGCTGGCTGGAATATTGGGCGGATGCATTACTGCGCCACATCTTTTCGGCCCGCTGATAGCCCGGGTCCTCGATACCGCCAGGGATGGCAGGGCAGTGATCGCCTGGGCGTGTGTCATCCATGGCGTGACACTGGCTGCAGCTGTCCTCCTTTTCCCGCTGACTCCGCCCCTCATCCCGGCGATGCTGCTCATTGCCTCCGGCTTGGTGGGTCCCCTACTGACAGGAGGCATCAGCAGCAGGTTGGCAGCCATCGCCGGCCCCGGAAGGACCAGCCAGCGGCGTGCCCAAGGCTGGGATGTAGCCACGTACGGCATCAGTGGAACGATCGGGCCGTCGCTGGTTGCGGCAGTCTCGGCTTGGGCCAATCCGGCAACTGCAGCGTTGATTCTCGCCGGCTTTACCTTCGTGGCGGCTGCCGTCGTCAAGCTGTTGCCCTCTTCGCCTCCGGCTGCTGTTGCTTCCGAGGTTCCCCGGCCCGGCCGGACTTTGCTGATGATGATCTCCAGCGGACCCCTCCGACGCACCCTCTACATGACAGTGGTGGTGGCCATGTCAGTGGCGGCCCTGCCGATCACCGCGGTTGCTTCCACCGGCGGGCTGGGCGTCGTTCCGGCGGCGGCAGGCCTGCTGACTGCTGCCTACGGACTTGGTGCACTCCTGGGATCAGCCGGGGTCATGATCCGGCCGCTGAGAACCGATGCGGATCCCTTGATGACGTGGTTGGCTGCGGCAGTAGGGATTGCCTTGTGCGGTGCAGCCCTGGCAGGGACATTTCCGACGGCGGTTGCAGCCTTTGCCTGCGCCGGCGTACTGAACTCGTACTTTTTCGCAGCCACTTTGGCGGCGCGCAGCGAGTACGCGCCACCGGCCGTCCGCGGTCAGGTATTCGTCTGGATCGGCGCCCTGAAGATCACTGCCGGATCAGCCGGCACGGCCTTGGCTGGAGCACTCATCGCCCCTGCAGCCACGCTTCCTTTGTATCTGGCGTCCGGTGTTGTCATCCTTGCCGTGGTGACCTCGCTCCTGGACCGGGGCCGGGAGCGTTCTGCAGCCTGACATCCCCCTCCAGCCCGGGGGGCCCTATCCTGGGGTGCCTGGGGTGGGCTGCCCTGTGTCGCCGCTTTGGGGTCCCACCAGCGCCTCGACTTGTTCAGGCAGGAGCAGGCCTTCGCTGACGGCGATGTCCAGAACACTTTGCCCTGAAGCGAGGGCCTTATGGGAGATCGCCGCTGCCACGGCGTAGCCCAGCAGCGGGAGCAGTGCTGTGGCCTGTGCCGTGGAGGCCCTTGACCGGGAGCGCAGCAGAGCCTCGTTTGCCTCAATGCCCTCGACGCAGAGGTCCCGCAGTACGTCTGTGCCGTTGGTCAGCCAACTTAGTGATTGCAGCAGGGCGTGGGCGATGACAGGTTCGAAGGCGTTGAGCTGAAGCTGCCCGTTGTCGGCAGCCATGGTGACGGTGAGGTCGGCCCCGGCCACGAAGAAGGCAATCTGGTTGACCACCTCCGGGATCACCGGGTTGACCTTGCCGGGCATGATCGAGGAACCTGCCTGGCGTGGGGGCAACCGGATTTCGCCCAAGCCCGTTTGCGGTCCGCTGGAAAGCAGACGCAGGTCGCTGCAGATTTTGGAGAGTTTGATGGCGGTGCGTTTGAGCGTTCCGGAGAACGTCATGAAGGCGCCGGTGTCCCACGTTGCTTCGACGAAGTCATGGGCCCGGACCAACTGCACTCCACTCACCGCCGAGAGCTGGTCGATGACGCGCTCAACATACAGCGGATCAGCAGTGATTCCGGTCCCTATGGCAGTGGCCCCCAGGCTGCACTCGAGCAGGAGTCCAGCCGCTTCCCGGAGGCGCTTTTGGTCTTCCTCCAGCGTGACGGAGAAGGCGGTGAACTCCTGGCCAAGGGTCATCGGCACCGCATCCTGGAGTTGCGTGCGACCCACCTTCGGGATGGCGGCGAAGGCCTGGCCCCGTTCGGCAAACGCTGCCGAAAGCAGGTCAAGACGTTCCAACAAGTCCTCCAGCCCGAACACCAGGGCCAAGCGGACCGCCGTCGGATAGACGTCATTGGTGGACTGGCACTTGTTGACATGCCCGATCGGGTCCACTAGCTCGTAGGAGCCACGTGGATGGCCCAGGGCTTCCAAGGCGAGGTTGGCGATGACCTCGTTGGCATTCATGTTGGTGGATGTTCCGGCACCGCCTTGGATGACGTCCACGGGGAAAGCGTGGTCGACCTCGCCCGAGGCAACCGTGTCGCAGACTGCAACGATTGCCTCCCCGATGTCCGTCGGGATCAAGCCGAGCTCGGTGTTGGTCAGCGCAGCAGCCTTTTTCACAAGCGCCAGGGCCCGGATGAGGTGCCGGTGGGTCCCGAGTTGGATGCCGCTGATGGGGAAGTTGAGGATGGCGCGTTCGGTGTGGATTCCCCATAACGCCGATTCCGGGACAGCCATGGAACCGAGGCTGTCGTGTTCGATTCTTATCCCGACGTTCATGAGGCGATCGCGATGACTTTGGGTTGGGTCATTTCCTCGTAAGCGAAGTGAACGCCTTCGCGGCCCATGCTGCCGTACTTGGAACCACCGAACGGCATGGCGTCGTGGCGGTAGTCGGAGGAGTCGTTGATCATCACGCCACCTGCGTCGATCGCCTTGGCGGTGGCCAGGGCCCGGCTCAGATCCTGGGTGAAGACCCCGGCTTGCAGGGCGTATTCGCTGTCGTTGGCCAGCTCGATGGCTTCCTCGGCGGTATCGAAGGGCTCCACCAAAACCACCGGTGCGAACAGTTCCTCGCTCCACGCCTCACAGCTGCGGGGCACCCCGGTCAGTACGGCAGGCGTCAATACAGCTCCGGCCAGATCGCCTCCGGTCAGCAGCTGGGCCCCGGCGGCCACGGCGTCTTCGATCTTGCGTTTGGCTTCGGCGGCGGAGGCTTTGCTGATCATGGGTCCTACGTCGGTGAGTTCGTTGCGGGGATCGCCGGTCTTCAGCGCCGCGGTTTGGGCGACGAAGTCCTGCACGAAGGCATCAAATACGGGGCGTTGGACAAGGAGCCGCTGGGCGCCGATGCAGTTTTGCCCTGCAGCCCAGAAGGAACCCGAAACGCAGGATTCGACGGCGGCAGGAAGGTCGGCGTCGTCGAAGACGATGACGGGTGCGTTGCCGCCAAGCTCCATGGACAGGCGCTTGAGGCCGGCGTTCGCCGCAATGGCGTGCCCGGTGGCGAAGCCGCCGGTGAAGGAGACCATGCGGACCAGTTTGGAGGAGATGATGGTTTGGGCCATCGTGCGATCGCCCAGAACCACGGTCACGAACTCTGCGGGCAGGCCGGCCTCGCGGAGCAGGTCCACCAGGAGGATGGCCGTCAAGGGTGTCAGTTGCGAGGGCTTGAGGATGACGGTGTTGCCGCCGGCAATCGCCGGTCCGAGCTTGTGCGCTACCAGGTTCAAGGCGTCGTTGTACGGCGTGATCGCGGCGATGAGTCCCAGTGGTTCGCGGGTGAACCATCCCTGCCGGTTTTCAGAACCGGCGAAGGAGTCAAACGGGACTACTTCTCCGACATTGCGGCGGGTTTCCGCCGCTGAGAGTTTGAGCGTGTTCACTGCGCGGGAGACTTCTTTGCGGGCCTGCTTGATGGTCTTACCGGCTTCGGCGACGATCAGTTCCGCGACTTTTTGGGATCGCTCCTGCAGGAGATCGGCGGCGGTGTCCAGGATCCTGCCGCGCTCATGCCGGGGCATGGCGGCTGCTGCCGGAGCGGCCGCAGCCGCGCGGATAAGTTCTACGCGGACGTCAGCGTCGGAGCACTGGTCCAAGGTGGCCAGGACGGTGCCGTCAAACTTGTTGTGCACCACCAGTTCCCGGGTTGTCACAGCGGTGGTGGCTTCGTTCGTTGTTTCGGCGACTGCTGTTTCAGGCACGGACGGCTCCTTTGGTGAATTCGTCGACGGCGATGATGTCCGAGATGAGGGCGTAGGCAGTTTCGACGCGACCGGCACCTGGGCCGGAAACGGTGACAGCACCGAGGAGGTCGGTGGTGAACGAGACGGCATTGGTGGCACCTGAAATGCCGGCCAGCGGGTGATCTGCCGGGAGGGCGATGGGCCGGACGGAAGCAGTGAGGCTGCCATCGCTCCCGCGGCGGGCTTCGCCGATCAGTTTCCAACGGAGGCCGCTGGCCAGGGCGTGGGCGACGTCCTCGCTGCTGACATCCTGGATGCCGGTGGTGTCCACATCGCCGGGCAAAATGGTGGCGCCGAGAAGTTCGTTGGCCAGGATGGCTACCTTGAGCCTGACGTCCGAGCCGCCAATGTCAGCGGTCGGGTCCGCTTCGGCGTAGCCGAGGTCCTGGGCTTCGGCGATGGCCTCGTCCAGTCCCAAGCCGGCCTCCATGCGGCCCAACACGTAGTTGCTGGTACCGTTCAGGATTCCCTGGACTGCAGTCACCTCAAGGCCTTCGAGCATCTTGTGTGCCAGCCGGATCACGGGCGTGCCGCTCATGACCGCGCCTTCATACTCGAAGCGGACACCGTTGCTTGCAGCAAGCCTGCTCAGCTCAGGGCCTCGGAGTGCCACAGGTCCCTTGTTGGTGGTGACGACGTGTTTGCCGGACTCGATGGCCCACTTCACATGCGAAACTGCCGGTTCGCCGTCGACCGGGCTGGTGAAGGTGGCCTCCACGATGATGTCGGCAGGGCTGTTCTTGATGACTTCCTCGTTGCGGGGGTCGGAGCTGCCGCCGGGGAGCCCGTCAAAGGAAGCTCCACGGGGCATGGCCAGAACGGCGGCAAGGTCGATGCCATCGCCTTGGACGAGGGAGCCAAAGGCAAGGTCAGTGATGGCTACGACCCGGAGCTCGAACCCGAGGGAAGCGAAGCGGCGCGGTTCGTCGCGGATCAGTTCAGCCAGGGCGCGGTTGACGCCTCCGAAACCGATCAGGGCCAGGTTGTAAGTAGTCACTTCGATCTCCTTTGTAGGGCGGTGATGCTGTCCTCCAAGCCTCCGTCCGGACGGCGTCAGTTACCTATGTCCGAATTGCCCGTCAAGGATGCCGATATGCCCAATCGGCGACATTCCGGTCAGTTTCCATGTATTGACTCCACAAAAGTGCCAGCGACCGCCAGTTGCCGGCGTAGAAGTGGAGTCACCCCCCGCCCCGGAAAGAAGGAAACCAGCCACCCCTTCGGGAACCGGCGAAAAGCGGCCACAATAGTGTCATTGCAATCAGCCGGAGGGTTCCAGAGCTATGAGCAAACTTCAGCAGACGAAGGCCCAAAACGTCACCACCGTCATTCCTGAGCGGGGCCCTGATCTTGGTTGCACCCTGCAGGACATGGTGTTGGACAGCCCAGACGTGGGGGAGTTTCTTTGCAATTTTTCCGCCCTGGCAGCGTCCAGGTTTTCAACCCCTGCAACCAAGGTCAGGTGCGGCGTTACCGTGGTCAGGCGGAAAAGAGGGGTTGTCGCGGCCAGCAGCGATGAACGGGCCAATCGCTTGGACACACTTCAGAACAGTTTTGGGGACGGGCCATGCCTGACTGCGCTGCGGGAGAGAACTGTCATGTACGTCCCTGACACCAGCGCCGAGACCCGCTGGCCCCAGTACATGGAGGCAGTGAGGGAGGAAGGCACGGGATCCATCTTGGCTGTTGCCCTGGAACTCGCCGGTGAAGCTGAAGCCGTAATGAACCTTTACTGTGATGCCACCGAGGGATTTTCCGAGCCCCGGATCCTGGCTGCTGGAGCTTTCGCCGAACACGGGGCTGTTTCGCTGAGGCTGGCTTTGAGGATCGCCCATCTCAAGCACGCCCGCGATGACCTGGCCTCGGCCATGCAGTACCGGACGGCCATTGACAACGCCGTGGGAATCGTCATGGCACAGAACCACTGCAGCCGGGAATCGGCATTCAGGGTCATCGCTGAAACCTCCAGTCACCGGAACATCAAAATCCATGACGTTGCGGCGGTCATTGTTGCCTCGATATCCGGCGAACAGAATGTCGCTGCCCACTTCGAGGACTAGGGCACTGCGCGCTGACCATTTCGCCGCCGGTGGACATCAGCATTTTCCTGTCCATGCAACCCAGGTCCTTGGGGTGGATCCGGTATTACAGTGGATGCATGGCTGCTAGCCGCAATCCGTTGGATGAGCTGAGGGAAACCATCGGCCATCTGGCCAATCAACTCAAGCTGACGGGTTCAGAACGCGTCGATGACCTGATGGGCGATCTGGTCGGTGCGCGCTCCGGTCCGGCCCGACCGTTGTCCGAAGTCCAGGCCGAGCTCGACGCTTTGGTGGGACTTGAGTCCGTGAAAGAACAGGTCAGGGCGCTGGTGGCACTGCTCCAGGTCCAGGCCCGTCGCAAGGCGCACGGCCTGCCGGAAGTTGCCACGTCCCAGCATCTTGTCTTCCTTGGAAACCCGGGCACCGGGAAGACCACCGTGGCGCGGCTGCTGGCGGAGATGTACCGCGCGGTGGGCTTGCTGCAGAAGGGCCACTTGGTCGAGGTGGACCGCTCGGGCCTTATGGGCCAGTATGTCGGGGCCACTGCCATCAAGACGGACAGGGTGATCCGGCGTGCGCTGGACGGCGTCCTGTTCATCGATGAGGCCTACGCGCTGGCCCCGGAGGACGGCCGGATGGACTTCGGGCCCGAAGCCATTGAAGTCCTGCTTAAGCGGATGGAGGACCACCGCCACCGCTTGGTGGTGATCGTGGCCGGGTACCCCCGGCTGATGGAATCCTTCCTGCTCTCCAATCCCGGCTTGCGCTCCAGGTTCGCCCGCGAAATCACCTTTCCGGACTACTCCGTGGACGAACTCGAGACGATATTCCACCAAATGCTGGCCCAGCACCAATACACGCTGGAACCTGGAGGAGATCAGGTGCTGCGCCGTATCCTCGCGGGCCTCCACGCAGGCGAAGACTCCGGCAACGCCCGGTTTGCACGCACCTTGTTTGAGCAAGCGCTCAATCGCCAGGCGCTGAGGCTCTCCCTGGATGAAGGGCAAAGCCTCGACGCCCTCGATCGCGAGGCGGTGGTGACCCTTACCGGGGACGACGTCGTCGAGGCAGCGCTGGCCCTGGGTCAAGAGCCGGAGCCCGAAATTCCGCCGCAACCGCCGCAATCGCGCTGGTGGCGCTGGCTGGCCTGACCGGAATCAGGCCCGCTCCTCCTGGGCGTGGTCTTGTGCGGGCTGATGTCCGGAGATCGCGGCGCGCAGATCGCCTTCCTCGTGCTCTTCCTTGCCCTTTTTCCCCAGCGGAAGAACCTTGAGCAGCGGGTGCACGATCACCATGACGAGCAGACCCCAGATCGCGCCCAAGACAGCCGAGCACACCGTGTTTACCAGCCAGGCAAGGAAGCCGCCCACAACAGGGATTCCGGTGAAGGGCGATTCGAGGACATGGACGAGGTCGTACGGTCCATGCCAGCCGAGGTCGTGGGCACCCTGCAACATAATGTGGCCGCCGACCCACAGCATGGCGATGGTTCCCACCAAGGTGATCGTGGCCAGGACAGCGGGCATCCCCTTGACCAGAAGCCGGCCGAAACGCTGGGAGCCCTGGGAGTTTTTGGTGGTCAGGTGCAGTCCGATGTCGTCCATCTTGACGATGAGTCCCACTGCGCCATAGACAAGGACTGTGATGGCGATAGCGACCACCACCAGGATGAACGCCCGGACCCAGAGTGATTCCGTGGCGACCTCGTTCATGGCGATCACCATGATTTCGCAGGACAGGATGAAGTCGGTGGTAATGGCCCCCTTGGTCACCTTCGCCTCGGCTTCAGGGCCCCGCTGCACAGCAGGCGCCTTTTCGGCGTCAGCATGCCCGCGGAGTTTGTGCCAGACCTTTTCGGCGCCCTCGTAGCAGAGGTAGGTGCCACCCAGCATGAGGATGAACGGAATGATTCCGGGGATAAACGCACTTACCAGTAGCAGGGCCGGCAGGATGATGACCAGTTTGTTGCGCAGTGAGCCCCAGAAGATCTTTTTGATCATGGGAAGTTCGCGGGACGGATCCGCCCCGGACACGTACTGCGGGGTAACTGCGGCGTCGTCGATGACGACACCGGCGGCTTTGGCTCCGGCCTTGGCTGCTCCGGCTGCGATGTCGTCCACGGAGGCGGCCGCAATGCGGGCCAAGGCAGCTACGTCATCGAGCAGGGCGACGAGACCGCCGCTCACAGGGCTGCTCCGTCCAGGTCAGGAACGGATGGCTGGGTGTGGACAACTGGTACGAGGAGCATGAAAGGCATGCTCGGAGTATACGGTGGCCGGCGGATCGGGGAGTGGCCGTGACGCGCCTTGGCCTGCAGATCGGAATCCAAAATCAACTCTGGCACGGTTTGTTCATGACGGACGTCACTAACCGAGTCCGCCTATGCTGTCCCCATGACTTCCGATGAAGAAAAAGACCCGCCCGTACCCGCTGACGTTGAGGGCAAGATGCCTAAAAAGGTGCACGACACCGCGGACAAAGAGGCAAGCAAAGCAGCCAAGGACAAGCCCCGCGGAAGCTGACGCACCGAAGCCCTAAAGGGGTGTTGACAGACTCGAAGTAACGCGGGTAACCTAAGTCACATGCCCGGCAAGTAACGCGCGTTACCAACGACGCTTTACGCCAGGCTTCCCAGACAACGAAGGTCCGGGGCGAACATCCAGATCAGCGAAGACACCGGAGCATTCGATGGCGAAAAGCACCACCCCTGGCGACCCCGCAGCCATACGGCAGCGTGGGGTCACCATGAAGGACGTCGCCAACCATGCCGGCGTTTCCAGAACTGCTGTTTCCTTTGTGCTGAGCAACCGCGAAAACGCCAGCATCTCCGAGGAAACACGCAACCGCATCAACCACGCCGTGCAGGAGTTGGGCTACCGCCCCAATGCCGGTGCCCGGGCGCTGGCATCACAGCGCAGTGACTGGTACGGAATCGTGACGGAGATCGTCACCGCGCCCTTCGCCGTCGACATCATCAAAGGTGCCCAGGACCAAGCCTGGCTTGACCGCCGGTTCCTGCTCATCGCGCCCTCCGACCAGGCCGATGCCGTAGGACCCAACCAGGGCTTGGAAGATGCCGCCACTGAGAAGCTGTTGGAACAAAGAGTGGAGGGGCTTCTGTACGCAGCCACTTTCCACCGGGGCGTCCATGTTCCGGAGAGCGCCAATGAAGTACCAACCGTACTGATCAACTGTTTCGACGCCGACGGAAAGCTGCCCTCAATCGTCCCGGACGAGCGCGGGGGTGGCCGGGCGGCCGTAGAACGTTTGCTGCAAGCTGGTCACGAGAAGATCGGGGTCATCAATCTTGACCCCGTGATTCCCGCGGCAGTTGGGCGTTTGGAGGGTGCACGCGAAGCACTCGCCACCGCCGGACTGGAGTTGGACCCCGAGTTGGTGGTGTCCGGCTATGCAACGGCGGACGGTGGCTATGACGCCGCCTGCCAAATCCTTGACCACTATCCGCCACAGGACAGGCCTACGGCGCTGTTCTGCTTGAACGACCGTATGGCGATGGGTGCTTATGACGCCATCAAGGAACGGGGCCTGACCATCCCCGGGGACATCGCCGTGATCGGCTTCGACAACCAGGAACTTATTGCGGCCTACCTGAGGCCGAAATTGACCACGGTTGCGTTGCCCTTCGAAAAAATGGGCGCCCTGGGTGTCCAGACGCTCGCCGCTCTTACAGCAGGACAGCCGATCAACGCCGACCAGCAATTGGTCGACTGTCCGCTGCTAGAACGCTCTTCGGTCTGACCGCGAAATCAACGCCGAAGAGCCAACCCCTCACCCACCCCTTCACCTTGGACGATGAAGACAGGAAAGAGATAACCATCATGACACAACCCCGATACTTCCGGGCTGCCCGGATGACGGCGGCAAGCCTTGCCGTGGGCGCAATGCTGCTCACCGGCTGCACCGCCAACGTCACCAAGACCAGCACCTCCGACGCCGGAGCGAACGCCAGTGCCTTCCTCACCATTCCGCGGGAGGACATGGGCACGTTCGTGCAGAACTTCAACCCGTTCGCTCCCACCGTGAATCCCATGGTTCAGCAGTCCATTTACGAATCCCTCCTGGTTTTCAACCCGGCCAAGGGCGATACAGTGCCGTGGCTCGCCACTGAATGGGCCGCAGCAGAGGACGGCAAGTCCATCACCTTTACACTCCGGGACGGCGTGAAGTGGTCCGACGGCCAGCCTTTCGTGGCCGACGATGTTGCCTATACCTTCGAACTCCAGAAGAAGATCAAGGGCGGCTTCGACTATCTGGACACTGTCACGGCTGAAGGCAACAAGGTCACCTTCAACTTCAACAAGCCATGGTCGCCTGCCCTGTACGACGTCGGTCAGCTCACCATCTTGCCCAAGCACATCTGGTCCGCGTTGCCGGACCCCGAAAAGGACGCGAACGCCAAGCCGGTAGGCACGGGACCTTACACCGAGATTGACAGCTTCCAGGCCCAGTCCTTCGTGCTGACGAAGAACCCCCACTACTGGCAGCCGGAAAAGCAGAAGATCGCAGGCATCAAGATGCTTGCTTTCGCAGGCAACGACGGCGCCAACCTCGCCGCTGCCAACGGAGATGTGGACTGGGCTCCGCAGTACATCCCGAACATAGAAAAGACCTTCGTTTCCAAGGACAAGGAACACCGCCAGTACTGGTTCCCGGCTACCGGCGCCATGATCAACTGGCAGCTGAACACCACCAAAGCTCCGTTCAACGACGTTGATGTCCGCAAAGCACTGAGCATGGCCGTGGACCGTGACCAGGTCACCAAGATCGGCATGAGTGGCTACGCCAAGCCGGCGGACTGCACCGGACTCTCCGGCAACTATGAGAAGTGGAAGAACCCCGCAGTCAAGGACAGCTGCACGTGGACCAACCATGACGTCCAGAAGGCCAACGAGCTCCTGGACAAAGCGGGTTACCCCAAGGGTGCTGACGGGAAGCGCACTCTGAAGGACGGCAAGCCGTTCGAATTCAAGATCTCCGTGGGCGCAACGTCCTCGGACTGGCTCTCCGTAGCCAATGTCATCGCACAGAACCTGGCCGAAGTTGGCGTGACGGCCAAGGTGGAATCCCCGGACTGGGCGGCAGTGGTTGCCGGCTATGAGACAGGAGACTTCGACTCGGGCATTGTCTGGAGCGCGAACGACCCCAGCCCGTACAAGTACTTCAACACTTCCATGGGCACCGCCAGTGTGAAGCCGGTAGGCACCAAGACGTTCGATAACTACCACCGCTTTGGCGATCCCAAGGCCGACGTCCTCCTTGCCGACTTCGCCGCAGAGGCCGACGAGTCCAAGCAAAAGGACCTCGCCAACAAGCTGCAGGAAGAGTACAACGACGTCGCACCGCTGGTGCCGCTGTTCTCCGGCCCTGAATGGGGCGCCTTCAACGACACCCGCTTCACCGGATGGCCCACCGAAGAGAACCCCTACGCCACCCTCTCAGTGAAGTCGCCCACCACGGTCCTGGTTTTGACCACGCTGGAACCGCGCAAGTAGTCCCCACCGCCGCCCTCACCTCGCTGCGCTTCGGCCAGGGAACCCGGGCGGCGTGGGCCCATCCACCGCCGCCCTCACCTCGCTGCGCTTCGGCCAGGGAACCCGGGCGGCGTGGGCCCCTGCCACCGGGTCATCTACGGCCTGGCATTGCACGCCCGGCGGGTTGGCCGCTAACCGGCCAACCCGCCGGGCGTGCCCCCTTTCTTTCCGCACTTTCCGCAATTCCCGAATGGAGGGAAACCGTGCGCTTCATCCTGCGCCGCCTGGGTTTCTACCTGATCGCCTTCTGGGCATCCATCACCCTGAATTTCCTGCTTCCGCGGTTCATGCCCGGAGACCCCGTGTCCCGCATGTTTGCCCGCTCCCAGGACCGAATGCAGCCCGAACAAATCGAGGCCCTGCGAAAGCTGCTGGGTGTTGATGACCGGCCCATTTGGGAGCAATACATCAACTACATGCAGAACATCTTCACCGGGCAGATGGGTGTTTCCATTTCCCGTTTCCCCACGCCGGTTACCGAGGTCATCTCCTCGCAGATCGGATGGACGCTGTTGCTGGGCGGCACCGCGCTGGTGATTGCCGCCGTCGTGGGCAACCTGTTGGGGATCCTCGCTGCTTGGCGGCGCGGCGGCGCGATCGACTCGGCGCTTCCTCCATTGCTGGTTTTCATCGGCTCCTTCCCGTATTTCTGGCTGGCCATGGGTGCGCTGTACCTGTTCGGGGTGGTGCTGGGGTGGTTCCCGATCCGTCATGCCTTCACTGACGGTTTGGAACCTGCTTTCACTTGGGAGTTCATTGGCGACGTCGGTGCCCACCTTGTGCTGCCGGCGTTGACGATCGTGCTGGTTTCCATTGGCGGCTGGATGCTGGGCATGCGGAACACCATGATTGCCACGAACTCCGAGGACTACATCACCATGGCCGAGGCCAAGGGACTCCGTCCGGGACGAATCATGCTCCGCTACGCAGCACGCAACGCCATGCTGCCTTCAGTGACCAGCTTCGGCATGGGGCTGGGGTTTGTGGTGGGTGGTGCGCTGCTCACAGAGGTGGTTTTCGCCTACCCCGGTGTCGGCTACCAGCTGCTCAACGCCGTCCAGGGCCTTGACTATCCGCTCATGCAGGGCTTGTTCCTGACCATCACCGCCGCTGTGCTGCTTGCCAACTTCCTGGTGGACATCCTCTACGTCCGCCTCGACCCGCGCGTGCGCAGCAACTAGAGGACTGACCATGACAACCGCACTTTTGAAGCAGCCAACCACCACACCGGCTGTCCGCAAGCCCAACCGCAGCTTCATCCACGGCCTCATCAGCAACAAGAAAGCACTGACAGGCATGGCCGTGATGCTTATCTTCATAGCCTTGGCCTTGCTGGCGCCGGTGCTGTTCCCGGGAGACCCCTCGAGGATCACCGCGATGGCATCACTGGAACCATCGGCCGAGCACTGGCTGGGGACCACCGCCAAGGGACAGGACGTGCTCGCGCTGACCGTCCACGGTTCCCGCAGTTCCCTGTTCGTGGGACTGACCGTGGGCCTGGCATCGACCTTCATCGGCATCCTGGTCGGACTTGCCTCGGCTTACTTCGGCAAATTCATCGACGAGGCACTGTCCCTGGTGACCAACGTCTTCCTGCTCCTGCCCGGCCTGCCGCTGCTGGTCATCCTGGCCGCGTTCCTTCCGCCGGGCCTGGGCACCGTGATTCTGGTTCTGGTGGTCACCGGATGGGCCGGTTCGGCACGCGTCCTGCGCTCCCAGGCCCTCTCCATCCGATCCAAGGACTTCGTGGCCGCAGCCGTAGTCTCCGGCGAACGGGCAGGCCGGATCATGTTCCGCGAAATCCTGCCCAACATGGCCTCGATCGTCATGGGCACCCTGCTGGCATGCGTCATCTACGGAATCGGAGCCCAAGCGGGCCTGGAATTCCTGGGCCTGGGCGATGTCAGCACGGTCTCGTGGGGCAACAACCTTTTCTGGGCCGGCAATGAAGGCGCGCTGCTCACCGGCAGTTGGTGGGTCTTTGTACCCTCCGGCGTGTGCATTGCCCTGGTTGCCTTCGCCCTCGCCCTCATCAACTACGCCGTCGATGAGGTTACCAACCCGCGCCTGCGAAAGATCAAGACCCCCAAGACGTCAGCCGGCACCGCCGAAAGGAGCGCCGCCAAGTGACCATTTCCCAGGTTTCCTTCGGCTCCCACGAACCCGTCCTTGAGGTCAAGGACCTCACGGTCAAGTACATCGGCGATACCAGGTCCACCACCGCCGTCGACCGTGTTTCCTTCAGCATCGGCACCGGTGAGGTATTCGGCCTCGCCGGAGAATCAGGGTGCGGAAAGTCCACCATCGCCAACTCGATCATGAGGCTCTTGAAGGACCCGGCCAAGATTGCCGGCGGCAGCATTTCCTTCGGTGGCAAGGACGTCCTGGCCATGAGCCAGGAGGAGCTGCGGCGCTTCCGCTGGCAGGACGTGGCCATGGTCTTCCAATCGGCCATGAACTCGCTCAACCCGGTCCTGACCATCGGCGAACAGATCGTGGACATTTTCACCACCCACGCCGGCTACTCGCGGAAGGAATCGATGCGGCGTGCCGCCGGGTTGCTGGAGTTGGTCAGGATCGACCCCGCGCGGCTCAAGTCCTATCCGCACCAGCTCTCCGGTGGCATGCGCCAACGTGCCGTCATTGCCATGGCGGTTGCACTCAAACCATCGCTGTTGATCCTGGATGAACCCACCACAGCACTTGACGTGGTGGTCCAGCAGGAGATCATGGCCCAAATCAAGGAACTGCAGCGGGAGCTGGGTTTCTCCGTCCTGTTCATCACGCACGATATGTCCCTCATGGTGGAACTCTCGCACCGCATGGCCGTCATGTACGGCGGCAGGATCGTGGAGACCGCCAAGGCCCAGGATGTCTACGCCAATCCCCGCCACCCCTACACACAAGCCCTGATGGGTGCGTTCCCGCCGCTCACCGGACCACGGGTTCCACTGACCGGACTGCCCGACGGCGTGAAGTTCCGCAACATCCCGGACCTCACCGAGGCCGCCCCCGGCCATTTTGTGGCCCCCTTCGGTGCCGGCACGCCAGTGATCGAACCCGCCAACCTGGAAGGAGTCGCGCTGTGAGCCACTCTGTCATGACCCCGCGGCCGGAGACCCTGACCGGCAGCCCTGCCTTGGAAATCCGCGGCCTGGGAAAGTCGTTCCCGGTGGGCGGCCTGTTCTCCCGTGACTCTGTACGCGCTTTGCACGGCGTCGACTTGACCCTTGGCCGCGGTGAAATCGTGGCGCTGGTGGGGGAGTCAGGTTCGGGCAAGAGCACTTTGGCCCGCTGTGTGGCAAGGCTCGAGAAGCCAACCGCAGGCGAAATCCTCATCGACGGCGTCGATGTCCTGAAGCGGGACAGGTTCCAGGCGTCACGGGCGTTTCGGTCCCAGCTCCAGATGGTCTTCCAGGACCCTTTCGGTTCCTTGAACCCTGCCCACAGGATCGAGCACTTCCTGCAGCGTTCGCTGGCGATCCACGGCAAGGCCGGTAAATCCGGTGACGAGGCCCGGCGGCGGCTTGAGGGACTCATGACAACTGTTGGCCTCGAGGCGGACATGTTGAACTCCTACCCGCACGAGCTCTCCGGTGGTCAGCGCCAACGTGTGGCAATTGCCCGGGCACTGGCCGTCGAACCTCAGGTCATCCTGGCCGATGAGCCCACCTCAATGCTCGATGTTTCCGTCAGGATCGGCGTGCTCAACCTCATGCGCAAGCTCCGGGACGAGCAAGGCATCTCCATGCTTTACATCACCCATGACCTGGCATCGGCCCGCTACCTGGCTGACCGGACAGCAGTCATGTTCGCCGGTGAACTGGTGGAGGAAGGCGAATCGCTGGACCTGCTGGCAAACCCTGCGCATCCATACACGCAGCTGCTGGTTTCAGCCGTTCCGGACCCGGCGCGGGCAGGCTCGTACGATCCCGTCCGCAGGGCGGCCCTGCGGCAGGCGGTCATGGCCTCAGCCCATTGCGCCTTCGATGGTGACCCGAACCAGGCCTGCTCCGCCAACGAGCCCGTCCGCCATCAAGTGGGGGACCCCGAAAACCAGCACTGGGTGCGCTGCCACCTCTACCGCCCGTGGGCAGCTGCCGGTGGCCATGCACTGGCGGGTGAACCGGCCCAACCCAGCCACCCGACGTCGACCATTCAAGAAGAGGCCTCAGCATGACTGAATTGACCCACCCGTTCGCCACCGTTCCGCAGGAGGAACTGGTGGCCCGCGCTGAAGCCGATCCCCTCAGGCCGCGCTTCCACTTTGTCTCCCCGGCCGGTTGGCTTAACGATCCCAATGGCGTCAGCCAGTGGGACGGCACCTACCACCTCTTTTACCAGTACAACCCTGAGGGTGCCTTCCACCACCGGATCCAGTGGGGGCACGCCACCAGCACCGACCTGGTCAGTTGGGAGGACCAACCTGTTGCCTTGGAGCCCTCCGCGGGACCGGACGCTGAAGGTTGCTGGTCCGGGGTGTTGGTCAACGACGGCGGTACGCCCACCCTGGTGTACTCCGGACGGTCCAACGACAGGGAGCTGCCCTGCGTCGCTGTAGGTTCCGCGGACCTGATGAGCTGGACCAAAGATCCCCAAAACCCCGTCATTGCCGCACCGCCCGTTGGGGTGGACATCACCGCCTACCGCGATCACTGTGTGTGGCGGGAGGGCTCTGTGTGGCGTCAACTGGTGGGTTCGGGAATCCGGCACCGCGGCGGCACGGCGTTTTTGTATGAATCAGAGGATCTCCGGTCCTGGAACTATGTGGGACCGTTGGTCATCGGCGATGCTTCCCAAGGTGATCCATCGGACACGGACTGGACCGGGACCATGTGGGAATGCGTAGACCTCTTCCGTGCAGGGACGGGATCGCTGGGTTCGGCACCTGCCGGCAACTCGCCAGATGTGCTGGTCTTTTCAGCCTGGGACGACGGCGAAACCCGCCACCCGCTGTACTGGACCGGCCGCTACGCCGGGGATGCCTTCGAGCCCGAGGCACTGCACCGGCTGGACTACGGAGGGCGGTTCTTCTACGCGCCCCAGTCATTCCAGGATGAGGCGGGCCGGCGGATCATGTTCGGCTGGATGCAGGAAGGGCGAAGCGACGCAGCCATGGTTGAGGCCGGCTGGTCCGGAGTGATGAGCCTGCCCCGGGTCACCACCGTGGGGCAGGACGGAACCCTGGAGTTCGCGCCGGTCCCCGAAATCGACAAGCTGCGCAAGAACCACGCCAGCGTGCCGGCCCAGGTGCTGGTGGGGCATGGAACGCCGTTGGATACGGGTGTGTCAGGGAACCAACTGGACCTTGAACTGGAGCTGCAACTCGCGCCAGGAGGGGAGCTGAGGCTGGGAATCCTCGCGTCCCCGGACGGCGCCGAGGAGACGGTGATCGTGCTGGACCGCCCGGCTGATGAAACGCTGGACGGCACCCTCCGCCTTGACCGCACCCGTAGCAGCCTGGACCCGTTGGTGGATGTGGAGGACAAGTCCGGACCCCTGCCCATGGCGGAAGGCCGTGTCCGCCTGCGCGTGCTGGTGGACCGGTCCGCCGTCGAAATTTTCGCCAACGGCAAGCCGCTCACTGCCCGGATCTACCCCACCCTCGGTGGCGGGAAGGTGAGCCTGGCTGCCAGCGAAGGTTCGGTGCGGTTGATTTCCTTTGATGCCTGGTCCATGGCCGGGATCTTCGAAGGCACCCGCAGCCTTTTGCCGGAAGGGAAGTGACATCCATGGAAAAATCCTCGAGCCTCTCCCGCCGCGGACTTCTCACAGGAGCCGGCGCGGCCGCATTGGGCGGTTCAATTGCATTGTCGGTTTCCACCGCGCAGGCCGGGCCCGGCGGACCTGGATCGGCAGATGTCCCGCCGTCGAAAGGAAGATCGCGAATGCGTCCCGGCTATCATTTCAGCGTGCCGGACAACTGGAAGAACGATCCCCAGCGGCCCATCTACCTGGACGGCGAGTACCACTACTACTACCTGTACAACGCCGATTACATCAACGGCGGTGGGGGTACGTCCTGGCGCCGGGCAACCACCACGGACCATGTCTCATTCCGGGACCAGGGTGTGGCGATACCGAAGTTCAGCAACGGCAATGGTGACTGCTGGTCCGGTTCCCTGGTGGTGGATGAGAAGAACACTGCCGGTTACGGGGCGGGTGCTGTCATAGCCCTGGTTACCCAGGCACCGGAAGGACGGCAAGCGCAGTACCTTTGGTACTCCACGGACAGGGGCCGCTCTTTCACCCCGGGAGGTCAAGCGCCGGTACTGCCCAACCCCGGCGTACATGATTTCCGTGATCCCAAAGTGATCTGGGACGGGGACCGGGGCCGGTGGTTCATGGCGAACGCCGAGGGCCGGAAACTCGGCTTTTACGCATCAAAGGACCTGCGGTCCTGGACACGCGTTGGCGAATTTGTGCGTGAGGACCTGGGGCTGCTTGAGTGTCCGGATATTTTCAGGATGACAGCCGACGACGGCACCTCCCATTGGGTTCTTGGCACCAGCGCGAACGGCAAGGGCCGCGGACTGCCCGCAACGTACGCCTATTGGACCGGAGCTTTTGACGGCAATTCGTTCACCCCGGACCGGCCCGAACCCGAATGGCTCGACTATGGTTTCGACTTCTATGGCGCGGTTACCTACCCACACCACGATTCCTCGGGCGCGGAGGATCCAACCCTGCGCAGGGCGATCGGCTGGGCAAATTTCTGGGACTACCCCCACAACACGCCAACGCTTGCCACCGATGGCTACAACGGCGATGACATGATCGTCCGCGACATCCGGCTCAAGCGTGGAGGCAACGTCTACTACCTCGCCTCCGCGCCGACCTCTGCCGTGGGTGACCATGTCAGGCGCGAGCATCGACTCGGTGACGTGGTGGTGGCCGGCACCCACGACCTGGAGGTCCGGTCCCTGGCCGTCGACCTCAGCTGTGAGGTGGTGTGGGACCCGGCCTCGCCGCCTGCCAACCTTGGATTCGAAGTATGCAGGGCACCAGGTGGCGGCAGGCACGTCGCCGCGGGCGCCTTCCTGGGTGGTCCCTTCGCCTACGTCAACCGCCGCCCCACGATCAACCCCACGGCCGGCGAAACCCAAACCCTGGTGGACCCTGCCGTGGGCAGTCTTGCGCTGCGCATCCTGGTGGATCGCACCAGCGTGGAAATGTTCGTCGGTGACGGGCGCGTGGTCCATTCACATCGGGTATTTCCCCTTGAAGGCGATGACGGTATCCGCCTTTATGCCCATGAAGGATCGGCCACGTTCCGGAACCTGACCCTCCGGGAGCTCAAGGTCACCCCATAGACCGATGCTGAGCCGGTGACGGCTGGCCAGCGTCCAACGACAAAGGGCAGGACCACCTTCCTGGTGGCCCTGCCCTTTGCTGCGTAGGGTGCGTTTCCTGCGCCCGCGGTTCGGGCTTCCTGTTGCGATGGTGTGCAGGTGCCGTCCCCTACGCATGCCGAACTCTTCTTCGGCAGTCCATGAGGTCCTGGACTACATGATTCCGGTGGGAACCAGCAGGGCCCAAGCCAGGGCGGGTGCCACCAGGACTACGCCGCCGGCGTACATCATCAGTTGCTTATACACGCGCTGGCGATCGTCTTCGCGGGCATTGGCCACAACCAACGCTCCGTCGGTGGAGAAGGGAGAGACGTCAACGACGGTTGCGGCGATGGCCAGGGCAGCCACGGTGCCTGACGCGCTGAGTGAACTGGTCGCAAGCAACGGCCCGGCCAGCGGGATAAATGCGGTCAGCAGGGCAGTTGAGGAGGCGAAGGCCGAGCCGACTCCGATTACGTAGCAGAGAACAAGGGCAATGAGCAGCGGGGCTCCGAGCGCCAGGGCTTGCTCGGCCAGCGTGTCGATGACGCCGACGTGCTGCAGCAAGGACACGTAGGTGATCATGCCGGCGACCAGCAGCACCGTTGACCATGAAACTCCGCCGATGAACGTCTGGTGCTCCTTGATGTTGACCAGGGCCAGGAGGAGTCCGGCAGAGAGGGCGACGAAGCCGATGGGCATGTGGAAGCCCAAGGCGCACACAAGCATTGCCGCGATCAGGCCCAGGGTGAGGATCTGCTGGCCGTGGGGCCGGGTGCTGCGTGCCTCGAGGTCGGCATGCTGGCCCGCGGCGCCGTCGCGAAGTTTGCCCAGGAGGGCGAACAGCACCACGGTGAGGACCGAGAGGATGAGGTTCAGCGCGAAGCTCGCGCCGAAAAGGGCACCTTGGGAGATCGGGAAGCCGTTCTTCACGGCAATGTCATGGACCAGTACGCCTGCCACGGACAAGGGGGAGAACCCTCCGGCATGGGCCCCATTGATGATGAAGGCGCCCATCAGGACTGGGTGGATCCGTGATTCGTAGGCCAGTCCAATGGCTGCAGGCGCCAGCAGGGCGACGGCTGCGGGGGAGAACGTGCCCAGGGCGGTCAGTGATGCTGCCAGCAGGAAGAATACCCATGGCAAAAGCAACGTTTTGCCTCGAACCGCACGGACGCAGTTCTGGACGATGATGTCGATGGTCCCGTTCCTCTGGGCCATGCTGAAGAAGTACGTGACGCCAATGATGGTGATGACGATGTTTGACGGGAAATCGGCCAGGATCTCCTTATCGGTCATGCCCAGCATGAAGTAGCCGACACCGAAGGAGGCCACCAGCCCCATCACGCCAATGTTCAGCGGCCACTTGGTGGCGACGACGAACATCACCACCAGGATGACCAGCGGGATGATCTGGGTGGCAGTCATGGTCGGCTCCGATTCCGGGGTAGCCGCCGGGTTGAAGATGGCACCCCCGAACAGGATGGCGACCAAGCCCAGGATCACGGAAGCGGCAACCGTTAGAAGCAGGATACGGCGGCGGCGGTTGGGACTGCTGGAACTCCGGTCCCGGATTTCGCTCTCGACTTTGGGAGCTGGTTGGTACGTAGTCTTAGCCATGATGGTTTCTCCTCATTGAGTGGCTGATGCAAGCGAGGCTTCGACGGCACTGCCGAGAGTCTCCGGGAGGTGAATGATGCTGGTGGCGATGGTGCGGGCAGTCCGGTCGACGCCCACCAGGAGTGAACCGTCGCGTTGCTCGGTCCAGGTCTCGATCACGCCGGCCGGCGTCCGGAGTTTCAGGGTGGGGTAAGAAACGGTGCCCGTGATCCCGTTCAGCACCGTTCCTGGGGTGCGGGCGGCCAATGTCAAAGCGATGCTGCCCGTGATGGCCAGTGCCGGATGTGGCTTGCCCATGGAAAGCATCATGACGTTGACGTCACCTACGGGGTCGTTGCTGCTGGGTGCGGCCACGATCGCAAGCTTGGGAACGGCCCGCGCCGCCTGGGAGGGGCTCGTTGCCAAACCCATACGGACCGCCGCCTGGCGTCGGATAACGTCCAAGGTGTCCAGTTGCAGTTCCACCCCTGCGCCCCAGGTGTCATAGCGCGAAGTGTCCAGTCCCAACTCTTCTGCGCGGACCATGACAACTGGCGCACCGGCGTCGACCATTGATACGGTCCACCGCGTGCCTCCTGCGAGGATGACGTCCGTCGGCGCGCCGGTAGGAAGGAGCTTCCCGGTGGTTTTTCCTGCCGGATCAAAGAAGCCGAGGCCCACCCTGTAACCGGGAAAAACGACGCCGGGCATTTCCGCATCCGGAACGATCGGCAGGGCGCCATTGGGGGTGGAAACCCGCTGGATGATGATCTGGCCCGTGTTGGTGTTGCGGGTGACGATGCGGGTGGAATCGCCGTCGGGCGACACCCAGCCCTTTTCGATGGCGTACAGGCCCACAACTGCGGAGCAGTTGCCACAGTTGCTGCCCCAGTCCACGGCTGCCTCTTCGATGCCTACCTGCGCGAAGGTGAATTCGACATCCACGTCTTCGTCCTCGGGCCGGCTGAGGATCATCGCTTTGCTGGTGGTGGAAGTGGCCCCACCAACGCCGTCGATCTGGCGGGAGTCCGGGCTTCCGAAGAGCCTGGGAAGCAGCTCGTTGACGTCGGTGCCGGTTTGTTCCAGATGCGCAGTTTCAAAGACCCAGCACTTACTGGTACCTCCGCGCATCCATTCCGCTTCTATCTTCATGGTGTTCCCTGCATCTCGTTGATGTTGTTCCTGTTACGAGGATGATCCGGATCACAAATGAAGACAATGTTGGATATCTAGAGGGGGTTGTAGCCTTGCTTCATTCATTGCGGCTAAAGTGTCTAGCGGAGGAAAGCGTGCCTGTCTCTGGGCGATGCGGTCCGCGGAATGGCTGCTCTATGCCGAGTAAATGCAGTGAATGAACGGTTAAAACAGGAGTGTGAAGGCATGCTTAACGACGACACCCCGGAATTATTCGACATCAGAAGGCTCGCGTTGCTGGTGGAAGTCGTCGAGCAGGGATCCATTACTGCTGCAGCCGATACCATGCTCTACACTCCCTCGGCCGTTTCACAGCAACTGCGCAAGCTTGAGCAAGAGGTCGGCCAGCCGTTGCTGAACCGACGTTCGCGCGGCGTTGTTCCCACCGAGGCAGGCCAGATACTCGCAGGGCATGCCCGGAAAATTGTGGGCCAGATGCGGGCGGCCCGGTCCGACCTGGACCAAATCGCAGGCTTGAACCGCGGTTCGCTGACCATTGGTACCTTTCCCACACTCGCGGGATCATTTCTGCCCCTGGTCATCAGGGCATTCAAGAAGCGGTACCCGGCCATTGGCCTCTCCGTGCGCAGCGCACGCTTTGACGAGTTGGTCTCGGACCTTCAGTCAGGAGTGACGGGATTGTGTTTGCTGTGGGACTACCCCTGGAACCGGTTCAACGATGAATCCATCCGCATCACCGAGGTCTTCCAGGAGAGCACAGTGATTTTGGTGGCCAAGGGACACCCCTTGGCCGACCGGGAGCAAGTGGAGATGGGAGAACTCCGGAAGGAGTCATGGATAGTCCGCGCGGAAGCGCATCCGGTGGTTGAAGTGCTTCAACGTTCAGCACATGTTGCCGGCTTTGAGCCGAACATCGGCTTTTTGGCGAACGATTACCAGGAGGCGCAGGCCATGGTCAGCGTGGGTATGGGGGTGGCGATGGTGCCCAAAACGGCGGTGGCCTTGCAGCACCCCGATGTCCGCGTCCTCAGCCTTGGCCCCGATGCGCCCTTGCGTCGGGTACTCCTGGCCCAGCGCCAGGACAAGGTGTATGCCCCCGCGGAAGTGGCTTTCCACTCGACGCTCGTGGAAATAGCGCGGGCGCGGGGGCATGACTACCTCTAGTCAATGGCCGGCGTCAGAACCGGCCTGCTTCCTTGCGGACTTTTCGGCGTCCTTCCCAGCACGCACTGCTTCTGCCTCGTGCTGCTCTTCGGCCTTTTCCTGGTGGATGACTTCGGCAAAGAGTTTTTCCATTTCTTTGGCCACGCCGGCCGCCGAGGCAGGATTCTGGCCCGTGACAAGGCGGCCGTCAACCGCCACCTTCTCCTCAAAGACCCCCGCGGAGACGTGGCGCGCCCCCTGTTCCTCAAGCCGGTCTGCAAGGAAGAAGGGAATGACCTTGTCTTTGCCTGCAGCCACTTCTTCGTCATTGGTAAACGCTGCCACGTCGCGGCCCTCGACCAGCCGGAATCCGTTGTCCAGTTCTACGTTCACCAGTCCGGCCGGCCCGTGGCATACGGCACCCACCAGGCCGCCGGCGTTGTAAATGCCGGCCACCAGATTCTGCAGGCCTTCGCTGTCGGGGAAGTCCCACATGGTGCCGTGGCCACCCACGAGGTAGATGGCATCGTATTGGGCGGGATCGACGACGTCGACGCGGGCGGTGTTGTACAGCCCTGCGCGCGTTGTCTCGTCCTGGGTGAAGGCAACCTGGATGGGATCGTTTTCGTCCACTTCATCGCGTGGAGGCTGGCCTCCTTTGATGGACGCAAAATCGACGAAGTGGCCTGAATCTTTGAAGACCTTCCAGGGGTGGGCGGCTTCGGCCACGTTGTAGCCGGTTTTCTCTCCCGTGTCGCCGAGCTCGGAAACGCTGGTTACTACCATGAGGATTTTCTTCATGAAGTGCTCCTTTCGTCCACCTTCCACCCTACGCCCACCGCTTTTCGGCCCTTTCTTGGGCCCTTGGCTTCAGACTCTGGCCGGCTTTGGCAGGCGCCGGGGCCTCGTGAGGGCATCTTGAGGTCGGCCCTGGTGTTGTCGCATGCTTGAGGTATTCCCTGGACCAGGAGAGTGAGTGACATGCCCAAGACCGGCAAGAACGATCACGCCCGAAAAAACGAGTTGCCCTCAACCCTTCAGCGCTCGGACCAGAAAGCCCAGGACACGTTCGCCAAGACCTACGACTCCGCGATGGAATCCTACGACGGCGATGAGAGCAGGGCCGCCCGCACGGCCTTCGCATCGCTGAAGCACAGCTACGAGAAGGTTGGCGACCATTGGGAACCCAAGGAAGAACGTGGACCTTCCGATGACCATGCGGTGGAAGGGGCCAGCTCTGACAAACCCACTGCCGGCGGAGTGGACGCCAATGCTTCCAAGGAGCACCTCTACCGGCGGGCCCGCGAGCTGGACATCAAGGGGCGCTCAACCATGGATAAGGATGAGCTGATCCACGCACTGCAGAAGGCCAATGACGCCGTTACCAGAAAGGCCCGGGAAGGCTGATCCGGAGTGCCCATGCCGTGGCGCCCTGGTGATGGTCCGGCTTGTTCAAACTGCCTCGATGAACTGCCCTGACGAAAACTGGCGGGTGATGTCGGGCACATTATGACGCGCCTGCGAAGCCGGCCGTTTTTGGTGTTGCGTGGGAGGTAAGGCTAACCTAAATAGTCTCTACTTCCCCATGCCCTCCCGTTCCGGGCATACATCGCAGGCGGTTCCTTTGCGCACACTCAGCCTTCCCACAGCAGCCCTTGGGGTCGCTGCACTTCTCGCCCTGACCGGTTGCGGCCTCAGCGGTGGACAGACAGCCAGCACCGAAAAGGTGGCCGATACCAACCAGCGCATCGTCGTGGACAACTTCCGGGCCCCCGTGGCCAACTGGGCGTTGGAGTCCGACGCCGCGTACATCCTCTCGCTGTCCGGCTGCCTGGAAACCTTGACCAAGTACGACTCCGCCCAGGGCAAAGTGGTCCCGTTCCTTGCCACTGAGTGGAAGCAGGTCTCACCCCTGGAGTGGGACTTCACCATCCGCGAAGGCGTGAAGTTCCAGGACGGCACCGATCTCACGGCGGAGGCGGTCGCCGCCTCGCTGAACTCCGTCCTGAAGGCCAAAGTCCCTGCCCGGGCGTTCAGCCCGGCCATCGTCACTGCCGTCCAGGCCACGGACGCCAAAACCGTTCGCGTGACCACCCCGGCGGAGAACCCACTGGTGCCGTTCCGCCTGGCGAGCGTCAACACCGGCATTCTCGCCCCTGCCGCCTACGCAGGTGCCACGATTGATCCTTTCGGTCACTGCACCGGCCCGTTCACGCCGGTATCGGAAAAGGCAAAGCAGTCCTTGACGCTTGACCGCAACGAGAACTACTGGGGCGGAAAGGTGCAATTGGCGGGCGCCGAGGTCCGCTTCATCACCAACGGAGCTACCCGTGCGGCCCAAGTACAGACCGGCGAAGCGGACATTTCCCTATCCATCCCGGCTTCTGCGCTGTCCACCCTTGAAAGCGCACCTGATGTTTCGGTCCTGAAGGCAGATTCGCCCCGCACGGCCACCTTGTACATGAACAACGGCCGGGCACCTTTCAACAACGTCGATTTCCGCAAGGCACTCCGGTCCGCATTGGACCTGGAAGCTTTGGCAGCCAGCGTCTACGAAGGCGCGGCGCTGCCTGCCACCGGTCCTTTCGCGCCCTCCGAGCCCTGGGCGTCCAGCGAAGCCAAGGCGCCCAAGCAGAACCTGGACGAAGCGAAGAAACTCCTGGCCGATGCCGGTTACACCGCGGACAAACCGCTGGAGATCATCGCCATTGTGGAGCGGGCAGAGTTCGCCGACGTAGCAACAGTGATCCAGGACAACCTCAAGGACATCGGTGTACCGGTGACCATCCAGGCCAAGGAATACGCCTCGGCTGAACCGGACGTCCTGGCCGGGAACTATGACATGATCCTGAGCCAGCGCAACCGGCTCATCGACATCGCAGATCCCATTGGTTTCCTGACGGCCGATTACACCTGCAAGGGGACGTACAACCTGAGCCACTTCTGCAACGAGGACTACGACGCCATCATCGCCGAAGCAGCCAAGACCTCCAACACCGAGGAACGGTACAAGCTGTATGCCAAAGCCGGTCAACTCCTTAACGACCAAGCCGTGAACCTCTGGCTGGTCAATGAACAAGCCACGGACGCTGTCCGCAGCAACGTCCTGTCCTACGCCCAGGATCCGCTGTCCCGGTATGTCCTGACTGCGCAGACGGCCAAGGCCGGCTCCTAGCAACGGGCCGGGACAAGCTAGAAGCGTATGATCACCTTCCTTGCGAGGCGGACGGCGACCCTGGTGGTCGCCGTCCTGCTGTCGTCTTTCGCCGTCTTCCTGATTCCGTATGTGACTCCGGGCGATCCTGTCAGGAAAATCATCCGTTCCAGGGTGGCAGGAGATGTCGTTGATGAGGCAACGGTCCAGGCACTGGCGGACAGCCTGGGATTGAACGATCCCCTTCCCGCCCAATATCTGCGGTGGCTGGGTGATTTCTTCACCGGTGACATGGGGTTGTCCCACATCAGCCGGACACCGGTGATCGATCAAGTGATGCCTGCTTTGGGGATCACCGTCAGCCTTGTCCTGGTGGCCTTGGGCGCTGCTTTAGTGGTGTCCCTGCCGTTGGGGATCGTGGCGGCCCTGAAGCAAGGCAGCAAAACCGACAAACTCATCACTACCGTCACGCAGTCTTTCATTGCCATGCCGGAATACTGGCTGGCACCCCTGCTGGTGCTGGTCTTTGCACTGAGGCTTGCCTGGCTTCCTTCGGCAGGGTGGAACACGGCGTCCTCCATCGTCCTGCCCGCCGCGACGCTGGCCCTGCGCCCTATCAGCTTCTTCACGTCAGCAGTCCGCTCGGGCATGATCGATGCCCTGGAAGCCGAACACATCCAGGCGGCCCGGGCCCGGGGCCTCAGCCACGTCCAGACGGTCCTGCAGCATGTGATTCCCAACGGACTGGTTCCCTTGTCCACTTTGTTCGCGGTGTGGTTCGCGGGGCTTCTGGGAGGTTCGGTGATTGTGGAGGTAATCTTCGCAATCCCCGGCATGGGACGGCTCCTCTACGACGCCGTGGTCAATAGTGACATCCCCCTGGCGCAGGGAGGCGTGGTGGTTGTGGTGGCGTTGGCCGTTGCCATCACCACTCTGGCGGACTTCCTGCACCGGATTCTGAGCCCAAAGGTGAGTGGCGCCCTTGCGTAAACGGTCAGTGCTCGACGGCGCCGCCGTCGTTATTCTTGTCCTGATAGTCGCCGCCGTGGCGGCTGCGCCGTGGTTGGCGCCTTTTCCTCCGGAGGACCAGAACCTCGCTGTGCGGCTTGCGCCGCCCAGTGCCACACACTGGCTGGGGACAGACCACCTCGGGCGGGATACGCTGAGCCGCTTGCTCGACGGCGGTCGGTTCTCCCTGGTGGTGGCGGCACTGGCTACCCTCCTGACGGGGATCATCGGGTTGGGGATCGGTGTGCTCAGCGCCCGGCGGAAGGGTTGGGTAGATGAACTGTTCACCCGTACCAATGACGTTTTGTTGGCGCTGCCGGAGATGGTGGTGGCATTGTTCATCGTTGCTGCCATGGGCACCGGATTTACGTCGCTGCTGGTCGCGTTGACGGTGACAGGGTGGACGCCCTTTGCCCGCCTGGCGCGGACATTGGCCTATGACGTCTCTGCGCGCGGCTTCGTCGAAGCAGCGCGTGTGGTGGGCTGTTCGCCGTCGTTCATTGTGTTCCGCCACATCATCCCGCACCTCGCCGCCCCCATGCTGGGGCAGGCGACGCTGCGTTTCGGGCAGCTCCTGATCAGCGTGGGAGCCCTGTCCTACCTGGGCCTGGGCGTTCAGCCGCCGCAATCGGACTGGGGTTCGATGGTGGCAGCGGCCCAGCCATACGCGGAGCGGGCGCCGTGGGGGATTGTTGCTCCGGGACTCACCATCTTCCTGGTTGCCCTTTGTGTCACGCTGATCGGTCAGCGGACATCACGGCGGGCAGCCGATCCGGTGGATGTCCTGGTGGTGGAGGGCCAGCATGCCTGAGCTGGTGATCGAGGACCTGACGGTGGTGGGTGCCGACGCCGCGCGCCCGGTCCTTTCCGGCGTGAGCCTTGCAGTACATCCCGGCGAGTTTGTAGCGCTCGTGGGCGGTTCGGGGTCGGGCAAGACCATGACTGCCCGGTCCGTCCTGCAGTTGCTGCCGGAGCAGTTGCGGATTGCTTCGGGGTCCATCCATGTGGGCTCCATTGACGTGACCTGTGCCCCTGAAGGTGAACTGAACCGCATCCGGGGTGGCCGGCTGGGGATGCTGTTCCAACAGCCCAAGAAGATGTTCAACCCCAATAAGACCATCCGCGCCCATCTCAGGGAACCACTGCGTCTCCATTCAGGCCTGCGCGGTAAAGCTGCGGACGCCAAGGTGCTGGAGCTGTTGGGTGAAGTGGGATTCGAGGATCCGCAGTGGGGCGCCAGGTCCTACCCGCATCAACTTTCCGGTGGCATGGCCCAGCGTGCAATGACAGCCATGGCCTTGGCGGGCCAGCCTGGAATCCTGCTTGCCGACGAGCCGACGTCCGCGCTGGACAAGGTCCTGGAACGCCAGATCCTGCAGTTGCTGGACCGCGAACGGAGCCAGCGCGGACTGGGAATTCTCTACATCACCCACAACCTGGCTTCCGTTGCGGCCTTTGCTGACCGAGTGTTGGTGATGGACGCAGGGAAGATCGTGGAGTCCGGCACTACCGAAGAAGTGTTGGGAAGTCCGAGGACGCCCTACACGCAGAGGCTCCTGGAAGCCTCGAACCTACTGCCATCGGGGACTGTGAAGCAGCCGAAGCCGGGCCCCGCTGTCCTCACCCTGAACGGCGTGGTGAAGAACTTCGGACGAAGCAGGCGGGGCCGCACTCCAGCGCTGGATGCTGTTTCCCTTGAACTGAACAAGGGCGAGATCCTCGGGGTGCTCGGCCAGTCAGGATCGGGGAAAAGCACCCTCGCCCGGTCCATCGTCGGTCTTGAAGGAATCAGCAGCGGCAGCATCACCCGGGCTCTGTCGGCAGGCCGCCTTACGGATAACACTGCCGTCCAATTGGTGTTCCAGGAACCACACGACGCCTTCGACCCGCGCATGACGCTCCGCGCCAGCCTGGAAGCACCTTTACCGCGGGAACTTTCAGCGGGCTTGAAAACGCAGCGGCTGAACGATGCCATGACCGAGGTGGAATTGGACCCCGCGCTGCTGGACAGGCGCCCCGGCCAATGCTCCGGAGGCCAGTTGCAGCGGGTCACCATCGCCAGGGCACTCCTGCTGGAGCCCGAGGTGCTCATTTGCGACGAAGCAACCTCTGCCCTGGATGCCCTGACACAGAGAACCATCCTTGATCTGCTGCAACGCCTGCACCGCGAACGGGGACTCTCCCTGATGATGATCACCCACGACATGGACGTGGTCCGCCACATGTGCCAGCGCGTAGCCGTCCTTTACCAAGGGCGGTTGGTGGAGCTGACGGACACGGACAAGTTCTTCACTGACCCCCAGCACCACCACAGCAAAGACTTGGTCTCGGCAGCGATTCCCTGCAGGGGATTGCATCTGAAAAAGATGAGGACACCCCTGCACGGGCAGGGAGCAAGCGCCAACTCAAATACCGCGTGAACCGATGCCTGGGTTCCGCAAAAAGATCATCATGCTTACTATTGTGGGGCGGCGCGTGATGTCAGAGCTGCAGAGCACACATTGGAGCGGACATGGCACTGAGCAAGGGAACCCACGTGGAGTGGAATACCTCCCAAGGAAAGACGCACGGAAAGATCCTGGAAAAGAAGACCAGCGACTTCGAGCTTGACGCCAACACCCATCGGGCCTCCGAAGAAGATCCGCAGTACGTTGTTGAATCCGAAAAAACGGGTGCACGGGCGGCGCACAAAGGCTCGGCCCTTACCGAGAAGAAGTAGGCCCATGTCCAACCACCATGATGTAGTCATCATCGGCGGAGGTAATGCTGGGGTATCGCTGGCGGCACGCCTAAGGCGCTACGGGGTCAAGGATATCGCCCTCATTGAGCCCAAGGACCATCACCTCTATCAGCCGCTGTTCTCCCATATTGCCGGTGGCAGGGCTGAGGTCAAGGAGGCCATCCGCAGCCAGTCATCCGTGACGCCCAAGGGAGTTGCCTGGATCAAGGACAAAGCTGTGGATGTAGACACCACCGCCAACGCAGTGTTGCTGGCAACGGGCAGAACCGTAAGCTACCAGCACCTGGTTGTTTGTCCAGGGCTTCAGTACCAGTGGGATGCTGTGCCGGGCTTGGCGGAGGCTGTCCATTCCCCCTACGGCGCTTCGCATTATGAGTTCGAGCTCGCCCCGAAAGCCTGGTCCCTTCTGCGCAGCGTGCGGTCCGGCACCGTAATTTTCACCATGCCATCAGGGCCCATCAAATGTGGGGGTGCCAGTCAGAAGCCGATGTACCTGGCCTGTGACTACTGGCGTGAACAGGGCGTTCTGGACAATATCCGGGTAGTGATGGTGCAGCCCTATCCCACAGTGTTCGGCGTGCCCGAGGTAGACAGGGAGCTTGAGCGGATCATCGCCGCGTACGGCATTGAACTGCGGACAAACAGCGAATTGGTGGCTGTGGATCCCGTAGGCAGGCAGGCAACCATCCGCAACATAGTCACCGGTACAACAGAGGACCTGGCCTACGACGTCCTCAATGCGGTGCCGCCCCAGTCGGCACCGGACTGGCTCGCGGCAACGGACTTGCCGGCCCCTGGCCGGCAGGATGGATTTGTCGAAGTCGATACCGAGACGTTGCGCCACGTCCGCTTCGCTAATATTTGGTCCCTCGGCGACGCCGCAGCCACCACCAATTCCAAGGCCGGCGGCGCGCTGCGGAAGCAGACCAAGGTGCTGGCCAGGAACCTGGTTGCCGCGCGCCGTGGAAAACCGCCGGTGATGAAATACAACGGCTATTCAGTGTGCCCCTTCACCGTCTCCCGCACCACGGTGGTCTTTGCCGAGTTCGATCACCGGTACCGCCCGATGCCCACCTTTCCCCGGGTGCCCACGTGGAAGGAAAGCCGGTTGTCGTGGTGGGTGGACCGCATCATGTTCCCCAAGGTCTACTGGCACATGATCCTCAAAGGCCGGGCCTGAGGAGTCCGTTCCCACCACGGCACCGCGTAGTTTGGGGCTACGGCGTGGGACTTCCACCGTTGACGTTCAAAGTCTCGCCCACCACATAACTTGATTCGGGCGAGGCCAGGAACACATAGGCCGGTGCGAGCTCTGCCGGCTGGCCGGCGCGGCCCAGGGGAGTGGACTGGCCGAACTCCGGCAAGGCTTCCTTGGGCTGGCCGCTGCTGACCTGAAGCGGTGTCCAAATGGGACCCGGGGCCACAGCGTTGACGCGGATGCCCTTGGGGGCAAGCTGCTGGGCCAGGCCTTTGGTGAAGTTATTGATGCTTGCCTTGGTGGTGGCATAGTCCACCAGGGTGGGCGAGGGGTTGTAGGCCTGGATGGAGGTGGTGTTGATGATGGTGGAACCGGCGGGCAGGTGGGGAAGTGCGGCCTTGGTCAGCCAGAACATTGCATAGACATTGGTCTTCAGGGTGTGGTCGAACTGTTCGTCGGTAATGTCCGCGAGCTCTTCCTGTGCTACTTGCTTTCCGGCGTTGTTCACCAGGATGTCCACCCCGCCCAGGACGGCCACGGCGGTATCGACTACTTCCTGGCATGTGGCGGAATCCTTCAGGTCGCCGGGGACCTTGACGGCCTTGCGGCCCGCGGCTTCGATAATGCCGGCGATCCTGCTTGCGTCCTCTTCTTCTTCGGGCAGGTAGGAGAGCACCACGTCTGCACCCTCCCTCGCGAAGGCAATGGCCGTCGCCGCGCCGATGCCCGAGTCCGCTCCTGTGACGATCGCCTTGCGGCCGTCCAGCCGCCCTGTTCCACGGTAGGTTTCCTCGCCGAGGTCCGCTTTCGGTGTCAGCTCTGCATCCAGGCCCGGCTCGGGCTGGTGCTGTTTGGGCGGGGAAATCTGCTCATAGGCGGTGACAGGGTTCCGGAACGTGTACTGGTCAGTCATGGTTGTCCTCCTGATGTCCGACGGATGGCGTGTTGTTGATACATCATGAAAAAGCTAAGGAAGCTTATGAATCAACCCTAAGCATGGCGACGCCTGTGTGCAAAGCCTGTGATGGATCCTGGCAGCCAGCCGTTACGGTAACTGGCCGGAAGCGGCCGACGGCGGGAGGTCGCCGTCGTGCGTCTGTCGTGTTGGTGCCGGACCCTTGTCCTCGGGCCCAACGGCTGGCGTGGAAGTCGCGCCCTTGCGTTGGAGTTCCCGCAAAGCCAGCAACGGGAACAGCAGGACCGAAAGCATCCCGGCGCCCACCAGGGCGGAGGAGAAGCCGCTGGTAATGAACCCGTGCTCACGGCCAATAGTGGTCACGGCCACGATGATCGGCAGGCCCGTCGCCCCGAACAGGAGGAGTGCCCGTTTGTCCGCTTTGGTGGAGCCGCGGGGAGCTGCGAGCAGGGACGGGAGCCCGCGAATGACCAGCAGGAGGACCAGGAACAGCGGAACCAGGACCAGCGTGCCGGGGCTGGACGTCAAGGCGCCGAGATCAAAATTGATCCCGGTATCGATGAAGAAAACAGGCACCAGGAAGCCGAAGGCGACCGCGTCGATTTTCGTTTCAATGACTTTTCGATCCTCTTCGGGAGCCCGCGCGATGGTCACCTGCCAAAGAACGCCGGCGGCGAAAGCGCCCAACAGCATGTCCAGCCCCAGGACCATGCTCAGCACAACCAGCGAGCTAAGGACCAGCATGATGGAGCGCATGGCGAATTGGCTGCTGGTGTGGAGGGTTCGGGTAATTTGCGCGTGCAGGACAGTGTGCTGCGCCTTGGAAGCGAAGAAAATGGCCACACAGGTCAGGAGCACGAACCCCAGCAACACCACAGATGCCGTTCCCACCTGCTTCCCGGTGAAGAAAAGCGAAATCGCGATGAGGGGACCGAACTCCCCGACAGCGCCCAGGGCAGCAACGGCCGTGCCTGTGGGTGACGTGGATTTACCGGCATCACGGATGATGGGCAGCAGGGTTCCCAATGCTGTGGAGCACAAGGCGACTCCGATGATGACGGCCGACTCCGGGGCCGGAGCCAGAGCAAGGCCTGCGCCGATTCCGGCAGCCAAAGAGATCAGCCAGCCTGCCGAAGCGCGCCTGATGGGACGTCCGCGGATGGCCGTGAAGTCGATTTCATTTCCCGCGACGAAAAACAGCATGGCCAGTCCGAAATCGGCCAAGGTGTCGGTGAAGGTCGTGGAGTCGATCCATCCAAGCAAGCTCGGGCCCAAGAGGATCCCCAGGACAATTTCGAACACCACGATCGGAACCTTGACCACGGGATCAAGCAGTCGGACGGCAATGGGGGCCGCAACTGCCAACGCTGCAATGAGCACCAGGGATCCGGGCAGGTCTTGCATGTCAGGATCCGTGCCGTCCCTGCCATTCCTTGCCCGCCCACGGATCGTAGTCGGCGAGGAGTTCCTCTTGCGGTGGCCGCTCGTTTTCCGGTACATGCTGCAGGTTCACCCGAACCCTGTACCAGAGCGAACTGGAGCCCCTCATGCCGTCAATCAGGACATCGGCGGGGTGCAACGCGGAGACGACGCCGGGATGCCGTCCTTTCCACTCCTCAAACGCAGCGATGGCCTCGGGTTTGGTCTTGGTGCGAGCCACCTCGATGAGCGGCATGGCGGACATCCGGCGGCCGGATCCGTCTCCTGCCCGGGGAGCTTTCTCGGCCGGCCCCAGTTCAGCGGCCAATGCCAGCAGTGCGTCGAGGGAGCCCACGGCGCGGTCGATGCCGGCGTGCGGATCACCCATTTCGGCATAGCGGTCCGGGACAGTGAGCACGGTGAACTCCTCCGGGCGGATGGAGCGTACTTCAGCCCAGGTCAGAGGTGTCGAGACGCGGGCATCGGGAAGTGAGCGGACGGAGTAGGCCGAAGCCACAGTGCGGTCCTTGGCGTTCTGGTTGAAGTCCACGAACACACTTTCACCCCGCTCCTCCTTCCACCATCTGGCGGTGGCAAGCCCGGGCGCACGGTTTTCGACTTCCCGGGCGAGGGTTTCGGCTGCGAGCCGCACTTGGCGGTAGGACCAGTTGGGAGCAATCCGCACCAGGATGTGGAGCCCCCGGGACCCGCTCGTCTTCGGCCACCCCGCCAGCCCGACGTCGTCGAGGACGTCCTGGGCGACATATGCGGTATCGACGATCTGTGACCAATCCACACCAGGCATGGGGTCAAGGTCCACTCGAAGCTCGTCAGGGTGGTCCAGATCCTCAGCACGGACAGGATGCGGATTGAGGTCGAGGCAGCCGAGGTTCACCACCCAGGCCAGTCCCGCGGCATCCCGGATAACGGTCTCTTCTGCTGAGGTTCCCGAGGAGTAGTGGAGAGTGGCCGTGTCGATGAACGGTGGGTGGTTTTCCGGAACGCGCTTCTGGAAGAACGGCTCGGCGTCAATGCCCTTGGGAAAGCGTTTGAGTACCATGGGCCGGCCACCGGCTCCCCGCAGCGCACCATCGGCCACCGCCAGGTAGTAGTTGACCAGGTCGAGCTTGGTCACGCCGGGTCCGGGAAAAACCACCTTGTGGGGATTCGAGACGCGAACCTCTGCACCGTCAATGTCGAAGATCTCCGCCGGGGTCTTGGAGGGGCTCATGCGGTCACGCTAGCAATGAACGGCTGTCCCAACCAGAGGAGCCGAAGAAAAACTGGGTCGCGTTCTTTGCGGTGGGAGCGACAATTCCAGAACTGGCATTTAAATTTAAAGTCGGTATGGTGATGGTAAAGCACCTACGAATGGAGTGATTGGATTGTCGGGAAAATCCCCCAGCAGCGCCAAGGCGAAAAAGTCCGGAAAAACCATCCTGGAGAAGCGGGCCGAAAAGAGGGCTAAAGCAGCCGGTAGCGACAACTTATTTTCCAAGCCGCGAAAAAACCAGCGGTAGCCACCGGGTCGCCATGCTGCTGCGGGTAAGCGTCAGGCCCTGCCCGCAGCAGCGCCCTGACTTCGGTGGTCCAGGATGACGGCGGACGTCATCCTCATTGAGTAATGAGAGTGCAGTCTTGAAACAAAACATTGCAGCACTTATTGTGCCGGCCAGGATTTCCTTGCCCATTAAATTGGTTCATATCGGACAGGGGCTGGATTTGCGGCAAGAACTCGTGCGGGGGAATGTCGAGACAATTACCGGCCGGGGGTGGCATGTTTTCCTGAATGACGAGGCAAAATTTATCCCCCTGCCGCTGAACCCCCGTGCTGAAGTGTTGATCCGGGAGGCCGGCATCCCCGTGGAGGACACCATCAATGGTGATGCCGTGTTCCTCGGCCACGGAAGCGACGGAGACGATGCTTCGGTTCCCGGACACCTGTTGATCAAGGCCGAACGCCTCTTCGGGACCCCGTTGGCGGCATAGCGGCCATTCAGCAGCCGCAGAGGCAGGCAGACTATATTTGGCCATGTCAGCCCGCCACCACACACAGGGAGCCTGCACACAATGGCCAAGGAACTTGCCACCCAGCTCATCGAACAACTCCAGGCTGCCGGGGTGCAGCGCATCTACGGAATTGTCGGTGACAGCCTCAATCCGATAGTGGACGCTGTGCGAAAAACCGGGGGTTCGGCCAAAGGAGGCATCGACTGGATCCACGTCCGCCATGAGGAGGCGGCCGCCTTCGCCGCCGCTGCCGAGGCACAACTGACCGGCAGGCTTGCCGTGTGCGCAGGTTCCTGCGGACCGGGAAACCTGCACTTGATCAACGGACTGTACGACGCCAACCGAACCGGGGCGCCGGTGTTGGCGATCGCCTCGCATATCCCCAGCAAGCAGATCGGAAGCGGCTTCTTCCAGGAAACGCATCCTGACCGGTTGTTCACCGAATGCTCGGTGTATTCGGAACTGATCAGCACGGCGGAGCAGGCGCCCCGGGTCATGCACAGCGCCATCCAGAACGCGATCGCCCTCAGGGGAGTCTCAGTGGTGACCCTTCCGGGCGACATCGCCGGCCTCGAAGCCGTCGTGCCCACTCCGGCACCTGCCACGTTCCGGCCCGCCACCGTGGTGCCCGATCCGGCCAGCGTGCAGGACCTCGCCCAGGCGATCAACGACGCCGGCAAGGTGGCCATTTTCGCCGGTGCCGGCGTCGAAGGCGCCCACAGCGAACTCATGGCGCTGGCCGAACTCATCAATGCCCCCATTGGCCACTCGCTCCGGGGAAAGGACTTTGTCCAGTACCGGAATCCTTTCGACATTGGCATGACCGGGCTCCTGGGCTATGGCGCAGCGGCAGAGGGCATTGAAGATGCCGAGCTGCTGATCCTGTTGGGCACCGACTTCCCGTATGACCAGTTCCTGCCCGATACCCGGACGGCCCAAGTGGACAGGGCTGCCCAGCGGCTGGGCAGGCGGACAGACGTGGACATCGCAGTACACGGCGATGTCCTGCCGACGCTCACAGCACTGCTGCCGTTGGTCCAGGCGAAGAAGAACCGCCGGTTCCTGGACCAGATGCTCAAGAAACACGACCGCCTGATGAACAAGGCCGTGGGGGCCTACACGCGGAAGGTGGAGAAAAAGCAGCCGATCCACCCCGAATATGCCGCTTCCTTGCTTGACCAGCTTGCAGCAGAGGATGCAATCTTCACGGCGGATACCGGTATGTGCAACGTCTGGACCGCGCGGTACATCAACCCGCTGGGCACGCGGCGGCTGATTGGTTCCTTCCTTCACGGTTCCATGGCCAACGCCCTCCCGCACGCAATCGGTGCGCAGGTGGCCTATCCCGGCCGGCAAGTCGTGTCCGTATCCGGGGATGGTGGCCTGTCCATGTTGCTTGGTGAGCTCATCACGGTTGCCGCGCACAAGTTGCCCGTGAACGTGGTGGTGTTCAACAACTCCACGCTGGGCATGGTGAAACTGGAGATGCTGGTGGACGGCCTTCCTGATTTTGGCGTGGACGTCCCGGATGCCAACTACGCCGGGGTAGCCAAAGCGTTGGGGTTCCATGCAGTGCGCGTTACGGACCCGGCGGACATAGAGTCTGCTTACCGGGAGGCATTTGCGCATCCCGGACCGTCACTGGTGGAACTCATTACAGACCCGAACGCGCTGTCCATTCCACCGAAAATCTCCGGATCCCAGGTCATTGGGTTCGCTACGGCGATGTCCAAGGTGGTCCTGAACCGGGGAGCAGGCGAGGCCGTGAGCATGGCGCGCAGCAACCTCCGGAACATTCCGCGGCGCTGACTTACTGCCCGAGGGCGGCCGCAAGGTAGGGGGCTGTCCGGCTTTTGGTGGAACGGGCGACGACGGCGGGCGGCCCGGTAGCGATCACCTCGCCACCGGCGTCGCCTCCACCTGGCCCCAGGTCGATCACCCAATCAGCGGCCGCCACAACGTCCATGCCGTGTTCCACCACGATCACGGTGTTGCCGGCGTCAACAAGTCCGTGGAGCTGCTTCATGAGCAGCTGGACATCGGCCGGGTGCAGGCCGGTGGTGGGTTCGTCCAGCAGGTAAAGGGTGTGGCCGCGCTGGGTGCGCTGCAACTCGGTGGCGAGTTTGATGCGTTGAGCTTCTCCGCCGGAAAGCTCCGTGGCAGGCTGCCCGAGCCTGAGGTAACCCAGCCCGACGTCCTGAAGGGTCTGTAGGCTTCGCGAAACGGAGGGCAGGTCCGAAAGGAACCCGGACGCCGCAGCTACGGTCATGCCCAGGACCTCAGCGATGTTGCGGCCACGGTACTTCACTTCCAGGGTGTCCGGGTTGAAACGGGTGCCCTCACACTCGGGGCAGGGACCGTAGCTACCGGGAAGGAACAGCAATTCAACGGCCACAAACCCTTCTCCCTGGCAGGTTTCGCAGCGGCCTCCGGCGACGTTGAACGAGAACCTTCCGGCACCGAAGCCACGGGCGCGGGCGTCGTCGGTTGCTGCGAATTCCTTCCGGACCCCATCGAAAAGACCCGTGTAGGTGGCCAGGTTGGATCGTGGTGTGCGGCCGATGGGTTTCTGATCCACCTTGACCAGGCGGTCAAGGTGGTGGAGCCCGGACACGGCTGCAGTTTCCGTGGATTCAGGGTGGTCCGCCGATTCCGGATGGAGCCGGGCGTTGACAACCTCGGCCAGGACCTGGCTGACCAGGGTGGACTTGCCCGAACCGGAAACGCCGGTCACAGCGGTCAGGACGCCCAAAGGAAACTCCACCTCGAGTCCGCGGAGGTTATGGCGGGTTGCGCCTCGAAGCTTGAGTGACCGATCCCAGGGACGGGGAACACCGGCACCCGATCTGTCCTCCTCAGGAAAAAGGAAGGGGCGGGTCACGGAATCGTGCACGTGTTCCAGGCCGTCCACGGGGCCGCTGTAGAGGACCTGGCCGCCGCCCTCGCCGGCGAGGGGTCCGACGTCGACCAACCAGTCAGCCGCCTGGACGAACTTCATGTTGTGCTCAACAACGAAGACGGAGTTCCCGGACTTCTTGAGCTGGTTCAGCACTTCAAGCAGGGGTTCGGCGTCAGCGGGGTGGAGCCCTGCGGAGGGTTCATCCAAGACGTAGATGACGCCGAACAGGCCGGAGCGCAGTTGCGTGGCGATCCTGAGCCTTTGCATTTCGCCGGGGGAGAGGGTGGGGGTTGCCCGTCCCAGCGCCAGGTAGCCGAGGCCGAGTTCCAGGAGCACGGTAACCCTGGCGAGCAGGTCACGGGTGATGGCCACGGCTACCTCGTTGCCTTCGCCGGACCTCTGGGTGCGGGAGGCAGTCCCGGCCGTGGTGAGCTCGGTGGTGGGCCTGATGATCTCCGCCAACCGGGTCAGCGGCAGGGCGTTGAACTCGGCAATCGTCTTTCCGGCGAACGTGACGGCGAGCGCTTCGGGCCTGAGTCCGCTGCCGTCGCACCGTGGGCAGCGGCCGGTTGTCATGAAGCGCAGGACCCGGTCCCGCATGGCGGTGCTCTTGGAGTCTGCAAGGGTGTGGAGGACGTAGCTTTTGGCGCTCCAGAAGCGGCCTTTGTAGGGCTTGGCGACGCGGTCCCTCTGGGGAGTCACTTCCACCACGGGCTGCTCTTCGGTGAACAGGATCCAGTCCCGGTCCTTCTTTGCCAGTTTGCTCCACGGTACGTCCACGTCGTAGCCCAGGTGGGTGAGGATGTCGCGCAGGTTCTTGCCCTGCCATGCGCCAGGCCACGCGGCTATGGCTCCGTCGCGGATGCTCAGCGAGGGATCCGGCACCAGGGATGACTCGCTGACCGTGTGCGCAACACCCAGGCCGTGGCATTCGGGGCATGCTCCGGCGGTGGTGTTGGGGGAGAAGGCGTCGGAGTCCAGTTGGCTGGTGCCTTCCGGGTACCGTCCGGCACGGGAGAAGAGCATGCGCAGGGAGTTGGACAGTGTTGTCACTGTGCCGACGCTGGACCGTGCGGTAGCCGTGCCGCGGCGTTGTTGAAGCGCGACGGCGGGCGGGAGCCCCGTGATGGCTTCAACCTTGGGATTGTGTCCCTGTTGGATGAGGCGGCGGGCGTAGGGGGCTACGGATTCGAAGTAGCGGCGCTGGGCCTCGGCGTAGATGGTGCCAAAGGCGAGGGAGGATTTTCCCGACCCGGAGACGCCCGTGAAGGCGACGATGGCATCTCTTGGGACATTGACGTCCACGGAGCGGAGGTTGTTTTCGCGTGCTCCCCGGACTTTGACAAAACCATCTTCAGGATCGATGAATTGTGCTGCCGGTACATCGGAAACGGGTCGCTCGGGGATTGTCAGTTTACTGTCCATTCCTATGACTCTATCGGCGTTCGTGAGGGTGTCCGGACGGTTCGGCGGCCTACTCAGCCGGAGGACGGCGTCGTTGTTGCTTGGTGGCGGACCTCAATTCCTTGGCGGCCCGGTGCCTGCGGGCGGAGCCGCGGGTGGGCTTTGAGGGGCGGCGAATGGCTTCGGGGGCAAGGCCGGAACGGATGATTGCCGCGAGTTTCGCCAAGGCGATCTCGCGGTTGCGCAGTTGGGACCGTTCCTCGGAGGCTGTCACGGTGATGACTCCGTCAAGGAGCTTTCGCTCGAGCCGTCTAAGCAACAAGTGGCGCTGCCCGTCCGTGAGTGCTGTCGTTCCGGCGATGTTCCATCGCAGTTCTGCCCGGCTGTCGGTGGTGTTGACATGTTGTCCGCCCGGCCCTGAGGAACGGGAAAACCGCCAGGACAATTCCGAGGCGGGAACTGTCACTGTGGGGGTAATTTCCAGGTCCATGGGTCAAGCCTTTCATGTCCGCAACCATCCGGCGCCTCACGTGGGTCTGTCCGGCGCATCCACGCCGGCGGGACGCAGTGGCCAGTGGCACGAAGACACCAGGCCTTATGCTGCGTGACCCTGCCTGACTCCGGCGTCAAGCGCATAGGATCAACCATATGGCCGGTAGCGTGGACGTTCTTGGCCCCATCCTGGAAATGATGACCTGGGTGGGGTTCGTCCCGGGTGTCCCGTTGCTGATCACTGCGTGGATCGTTGCCAGGCGCCGGTGCGTTTGGGTGACCGCCGACGGTGAACGGTTCGCTGCCGGTGGTTTCGTGGGCCTGCACTGGGTTGACCAGGCCAATGAGGAACGCAAGATCCTGTTGGATGTCCCTTCCGGCGATGGCAGCTTCCAGCCGGGAGCGGTGGTGGTCCACTATGACCTCTGCCATCCTTCCCGATGCTCGCTTCAGCCGCCGCGGTATGACCATACTGTGTTGATCCTCGGCTGGATACTCACCGGCGTCGGCATCCTCAGTACGCTGGGAGGCTTCGCCCTTCTGGTCCTCTAACCATCAACCCCTTGAATGGCTCTTTGCTCCGGGGCTAGCATGTCCCGCACGGTAGATCCGAGGAGGCAGCGCATGAGCGAGTCAACGGCAAGCGAGTCAACGGCAACCCTGGTGGTGGACCTGATTATTTCCTTGGATGGCTATGCATCTGCTGAGGGCTGGCCCGGGTGGTGGGGGCTGGAGGGTCCTGAGTACCTGGCTTGGCTGGACGAGGAAGGCAAGAAGGACTTCACCACCTTGATGGGGGCCACCACATACCGGGTGATGTCCAGCTTGTCCCAGGAAGCCAGTGCGGAGGATTCGGGCTTTTCGCAGGACGAAGGCGCCAGTTTGAGCGGCATGGCGGCCCTGCCCAAAATAGTCTTCTCCTCCACCTTGAAAGAACCTTTGGCGTGGCCCAACACCGAACTCATTTCCGGTGATGCGGTGGAAGCGGTACGGGAACTGAAGCGGACTCGAACAGGCATTCTGAGCACCCTTGGCAGCATAAGCCTGTGCCGCTCCCTGCTGACCGCCGGACTGGTGGACAGATACCGCCTGGTTGTCTTTCCCGTGATCACCGGAAGGACCGGCAGCGAGCGCATCTTCGATGGCTATCCGGACGTAGCGTTGGAGCTCGTGGACAGCCGGACCTTCGATGGCCGGTCGCAGCTGCTGGAGTACATCCCGCGGGTCATTGACGGCCCGCCGGCAAAGCGGCAATCATGAGCCAGGCGCTGGAAGTCGTCGTCCAGCAAGTGCACTTACCTGCGGGAATGGCCGGTCCTGGAGAGATCAGCTTCGATGTCAGGTCTTTCGTTCTTCCTGTCACTGACGGAATTGTCCTCATAGATACCGGTCTGGCTGGAAATGTGGAGGACATCGGACGCGGTTTGGAGAACGTTGGTGCGGGCTGGAGCGACGTTTCGGACGTCGTGCTCACGCATTCGCATCCGGATCACGTTGGCGGTTTGGAAGATGTCCTGTCCAGGACAACAGGAGTTGCGGTGTGGGCCGGCGATGGTGAAGCCGCTGCCATGGGTGTTGGCGGAGAGATCCAGCGAGCTTCCGATGGTCAGCTCATCCGCGGCTTGAGGGTCGTTTCGACACCCGGTCACACCCAAGGGCACATCAGCCTGTTGTTGGAAAACGAGGGACTGATGTTCGTGGGCGACGCTGTGGGCGCCATGGACGGGACCATGGTGCGCCCACCTGCACCCTTCACTGCTGATCCGGCGGAGGCCGAACGTTCCCTGTGGAAGATCGCCACCATGTCTCCAGGCAGGATGGTCTTTTCCCATGGTGGAGAACTCCAGGATCCAGGTTCCCTGCTTCGTGCATTGCTGAGCGGGTCTGCAGCCGGATCGTAGCGTCAACGCGACCGTGCGGAGGGAGGTGCAGCATCCCGCTGTGCCCTGGCTCTTGTTTCCCGGCTTCCGCGCTGGATTCCATGGCTTCCTAGTAAATCAGTAGACTTACTATTAGGCTGGCCGCTGGGGAAAGTCCCCTGGCATGGAGAATTGAGGGAAACATGACTGAAGAGCAAGGCATTGCCAAGGTGACGGAGATTATCAACGACTCCAGGATCGGAATGCTGACCACCATCAACGAAGAAGGCGCGCTGGTCAGCCGGCCGCTCGCTGTTCAGGACGTCAAGGACGACGGCGACATGTGGTTCTTCACAGGACTGGACACCTCGCAGGTTGCGCACGTGCGGCAGGATCCCCGCGTCAATGTTTCCTTTGGGAAGAACACGGAGTGGGTTTCCGTGGCCGGCACCGCTGAAGTGGTGACCGACCGCCGGAAAATCCGCGAGATGTGGAACCAGGTGGTCGAAGCCTGGTATCCGGGCGGGCCTGAAACCCCGGAGGTCTGCCTGCTGCACGTTGACTCAGATTCGGCAGAGTACTGGACCAGCCCCGGCGGGACAGCCGCTACGGTGCTCCAGTGGGTGAAGTCCAAGGTTACGAACTCCCGCTTCAGCGTGGGCGAAAGCGGAACGGTGGACCTCTGAGCCGTGGTTGACGTCCAGCGGTTCCGGCTTCTCCTCGAGGAGGAGCGGAACCGCAAGTTCAAGCTCGTTGAGGCGCTGCGCAGCGACATCACGTCGGTAAGCCTTGCCCGTCAGGACTCCAATGTGGACGACGAACACGATCCCGAGGGCAGCACCATAGCGTTCGAGCTTTCCCAGGCGGAAGCCCTCCTTGACCAAAGCCGCGCCGGCCTGGACCAGGTAGAGGCCGCCCTGGAACGGATAGCCACGGGGAGCTACGGCACTTGCCAGGTGTGCGGGGCAGCCATACCGGAGGCCCGGCTTGAGGCACGTCCGTGGACACCCTTCTGTGTCCAGCATGCCACCGGGCGGCGCCGGTGAGCCGGCCAGCAGTTATCCAGGATGCAGCAGCTAGGCAGCAGTTATCCAGGATGCAGCAGCTAGGCAGACATGCCAGGGGACACGGGGATGAACTCGATGGTTTCCTGGACCTTCTTGCGGGGGCCGCGGTTGAATCCTTTGGCGTCCAGATGGTTGCCGGCCCGATACGCAGCCAGCGCCTCATCGTAGATCTCGTTCAGCCGTTGGCCTGTAAAGACTTCCCGGCTTCCGTCGGTGAAGAGTATGGATACCGAGGCGCCGCCCGGAAAGTGTCTTTTCATCCGGACGAAGCCTTCAGTGTCCTGCTGCAGGGAAATCAAAGTAGACCGCGCTTTCTTTTAGTGGTTGGTGACAGTCTCCCGCATTTCCTGGCCGGTGCGTGCTTTTGTTCCGGGCCGGGAACGGGCCGGTACCCTGGTCACGGCCTCGCGGCGCTCACCCACAGTGTTGATGATGGAGCCGATTCCGTCCACGGTCATTCTTACGCTGTCCCCGGTCTTCAACGGCGCCGGAGTCCTGCTGCCGTTCCGTCCCCAAAGCTCAGCCAGGCAACCGCTGCCACAGGTTCCAGAGCCCAGGACGTCCCCTGGCCGGACCACGGAGTCCTGGGACGCATAGGCCACAAGCTCAGCGAAGGGCCACCCCATGTTGGAGAGCAGGTCCTGGCCAATGGCGTCGCCGTTGACCTCAACGGACATGGCAAGGGGCAAGAACCCCTCCTCGTCATGCAAATGCTCGAATTCATCTGCCGTCACGATCCACGGGCCGAGGGTGTTGGCGAAGTCCTTCCCTTTGCACGGCCCCAGGCTGACCTTCATCTCCCGCCTCTGGAGATCTCGCGCCGACCAATCATTGAGGATCGTGTAGCCGAAGATGTGCCGGTGCGCGTCGGCTGCGGACAGGTTCTTCCCTTCACTGCCCGGTACGTACCCAATGACGGCCGCAACTTCTGTCTCAAAATCCAGCTCGCTGCAACCTGCCGGAATGCCGATGACCTCGCCCGTCCCGGTCACTGTATGCGGATTGGTGAAATAGAACGTAGGGGCTTCGTACCATTCGGCAACTACGCCGGCCACACCATCAATGCTCTTGCGCACCCCTTCAACATGTTCCTCGAAGGCCACAAAATCCCGGATGGTCCCAGGGAGCAGCGGTGCCAGCAACTGGACCTTCTGCAAGGCAACCGGAGATACATCCCGGCTGGTTGCCGCGGCAATTGACAATGCCTCCTCCAGACCCGCCTGCAGCAGGTGCTGGACGGTCCGTCCCGCGGGCATTGCAAAGCAGTTGCCGTCCTCGATGAATCCCTCGTGAGTACCGCCGTCGTAGTTCCAGCGGGCGATCTTTACCATGGCGGCTTCCTTAGGCGGTGGGGCGGGCGGTGAGGGCAGCGGCGGCAGTAAGGCCGAGCCGGGCGGCGTTCCCGGCAAGGATTCCTGAGGCATCTGCTTCGGAAAGACCTGCCTCATGGACCTCGCCAACAGGGTCATCCGAACCCATGTCAAAGGGGTAGTCGGAACCGAGCATCACTTGGCCGGGCCCTGCGGCCTGGACGAGCGCGGCGAGTTCGCGCGGATTGTGAACCAGGGAATCGAAGAAAATCCGCTGAAGATATGACGACGGCGGTTCGGCGCACCTCCGCGCCTCCGGACGTACCTTCCACGCATGGTCGGAACGGCCGATCGTGGTGGGAAGGTAACCCCCACCGTGGGCAGCAAGGATCAAAAGCCCCGGGTAACGGTCCAGTACTCCGCTGAAAATGAGGTGGGAAAGGGCCACGGCGTTCTCGGCAGGCTGGGAAACGGTGTTGGCCAGGTAGAACCGGTCCAGGCGCTCGTCCAGGGAACAGCCGAACGGGTGCAGGAAAACGAGGGCGCCGAGTTCCTCGGCCCGGCTCCAGAAGGCTTCCAGCCGTGGATCCGAGAGCTCAACGGTGGTGTGCTCCGGATCGCCGGGCGTGCCGGCAAACGATCCAATTTCAACGCCCCGCAGGCCGCATTCGATGACTGCATGTTCCAAGGCCTCAACCATGAGGTCCGGATGCTGCAACGGCACCAGTCCCAAGCCGTTCAACCGGTCCGGAGCCCCTTGTACCAGCCCGCGTACTGCCTCGTTGGCCTGCTTGGCCAGCGTCAGCGCAAGCCCGGCCCCGGCAAAGTAATAGAAATGCGATGGCGAGGGAGAGACGAGCTGGACGTCCACCCCCTGGGCATCCATATCTGCCAGGCGCCTGTCGAGGTCGGTGAGCTGGAGCCACCTCTCCTTGATCATGACGCCCGAGTTCGCCATGGACTCAGGTCCGTTCCTCCGCACTTCCAGTGCCTGCAGGGCTGCGAAACCCTCGGGGTCCGCGTTCGCCACGGTTTGTTGGAGGGCTGGGATGAGGACGTGGGCGTGGACGTCGAGGATGGGTTGGTGATTGGTTGCGGCGGTGTTCACGCGGGTTCCTTCAGCATGGTCGAAAGTGAGTTAATGAGGCCGGGCACATCTGCGTCCCGGACGCCGTCCAGCATCCATTGGCCCAACTGGACGGAGGCCCGCACTACGGCGGCGGCCCTGTCCAAACGACGGTCCGTGAATTCTTTCCAGAGTGTCTCGGTGAGGTGGTCGGCTGAGATCATGAGTTCGGCGAGGACCGCGGCATCTTCCAATGCCATGGCTGCCCCTTGGGCGACGGTCGGCGGGCAGCTGTGGGCGGCATCGCCGATGATCACCGTGCGGCCACGGTTCCAGGGTCCGTCGACCAGATGCGAGGTGAACCAGGTGTAGTTGATGCGGGCACTGTGGTCCAGATTTGCGCGGATTTCGTTCCACGGACCGCCGTAGGCCGCCGCTAGTTCGGACATGACCCTGGGGCCGTCTTCATGCCTGCGTTCCTGGGCTCTTTCCACAAGGTAGGCGTAGATGGTGTCCGGTCCGGTGGGGCAATAGCCGGCAATGAAGCATGGGCCGCCGTAGGTCAGGTCCGTCCGGACGACGTCTTCGGGCCGCTCAACGAAAGCCCGCCAGATGCCCATACCGGTGGGCTTGGGTCCCTCTTCGATCCCGATCGCTGACCGTACGGAGGAATGAAGCCCGTCGGCACCTATGAGGAGATCGTAGGCAGCGCTTGCGCCATCGGCAGTGCGGACGGTGACGGTGGCGCCGTCGTCTGCTATTTCGGCGACTGTTTTGCCGTAACTGATCCGGGCCCCGGCTTCTTCGGCGCGGACGCGGAGGATTTCGGTCAGGTCCGGCCGGTACATCCCAAGCGTTGCGGGAAGGTCGTCACCGCCGGTGCGGATATCCTCCAGTACCGCCACCACAGTGCCGGCGGGATCGGGAGCCCGCAGGCCAAGGGTGCTGAATGCGTAGCCTTTCCCCTGTACCTGTTCCCAAACGCCCAGGTCCCGGAGGATCCGCAGGGCGTTGCCCTGGAGCGTAATGCCGGAGCCCAGGGTTTGCGGCTCCGCCGCTTTCTCCAAAACCTCCACATCGATACCTGACCCGGCCAGGAGGATGGCAGCAGTGAGGCCCGCGGCCCCCGCTCCAACGATTCCAACCCTCTGTACTGCTGCCATCTGAAAACTCCTTTGTGGTGACGGCTTTACTGCCTATTGTGCTGCCTGTAGTAGCGGGCTGCGTGTCAGCGGACTGCGATGGGATTCACCGGCGAACCCACGGCTCCGGTAATGGGAAGGGGGGCCGCAGTCAGCATGAAGTCGTACCTGCCATCCGCGGCGCACGCCTGGGCCAACGCATCCGGATCCCACATCTCTCCCAGGAACAAACCGAGGTTGGGAATCGCGATCTGGTGCAACGGCTGGAATGCGCCCTCAAATTCGTTGGGACGGACCTCGAAGCCCCAGGTGTCCGTGGCGATTCCGGCAATTTCCGAACCGTGGAGCCATTCGGCGGTGCTGAAGGACAGCCCCGGCGCGGATCCGCCTGCGTAGTCTCCCCAGCCGTCGCGGCGGACCCTGGTGTACTGGCCCGTCCGGATCACCACGATATCGCCACGGCGAACCTCGGCGCTGGAACCCTGGCGTTCAATGGTCAGTTCCAGATGTTCCGGGGTGATCGCAAAGCCGTCCGGCAGTTCGCCATCGGTCCGTCCCAGGTCAGGACCCAGTGCCCGGCCAACATCGAGCAGCACACCGCGGGTCACGATCTTTGCCGCAGCTGTTTCGATTCCGGTGACAAGGTCGCCCTCGGAGGTGACAACATCCCCGGCTGCACGGCCGTTCCATGCTTTGCCGCGATCGAAGATGTGTCCCAGCCCGTCCCATTGGGTGGAGCACTGCAGCGGCATGGCAATGACGTCATCGGCCCCGCCGAAGCCGTGCGGGAATCCTTGGTTTCCCCGCTCGGCGTCCACGCCGGTGTCTGTCATGGTGTGGACGGGGTTGGTCCGCCGGCGCCATCCCTTCTGGGGGCCGTTGGTATCAAAGGGCTGGGACAAGGAGAACGCCTCGCCGGACTTCACCAGCTGCGCCGCTTCCACGCGCTTGGCGGCGTCGATGAAGTTCAGTGTCCCGAGCACGTCCCCTTCGCCCCAACGGTCCCAGTTGTTGTACCGCTTTGCGGCGGCGGCAATACTGGCCATCGGATCGTCCAGCTGGATCAGGGAAGCGTTCACGGCGTCGGTGGTCACTGCTCGTCCTTGCAGTGGATCAGCTGGGTGCCCAGGCCGGTAATGGTGCCTTCCATGACGTCGCCGTCCTGCAGGAGCCGGCCCCAGTGTTGTCCGTTGCCGGCAGGGCTGCCGGTCAGCACCAGGTCGCCCGGCTTCAAGGGCATCGTCTGGGAAGCTTCGCTGACCAGTTTGGCTACCCCGAAGATCATGTCCTGCGTGGATTCATCCTGCATTGCTTTGCCGTTGAGCTTCAGGGTGACCTGGACGTCCTGGGGGTCCCCGAAGAACTTGGCCGGAACCAAGAGTGGGCCGGTCGGCAGGAAGCCCGGGGCATTCTTGGCCCGGTACCAGTCCGACCCGATGGCTGGCATGTCCTTGCGGAAGACGTACTCCCGGGTGGTGATGTCATTGACCATGGTGTAGCCGAAGACGTACTCGAGGGCTTCTTCCGGGCTGATCCGGAACGCCTCCTTGCCGATCACGGCCGCCAGTTCCAATTCCCAGTCATGGGACTTGCTGTAGGCGGGGAGGGTGAGGTCGTCGGTGGCTGATGCGATGGCTGTCGGAAGGCCAATGAAGAAGTATGGTGTGCCCTGGCCGGCACGCTTGTCCATCATGGCAGCAGTCTTGGCGCGAACCTCCTCGGCATCCTGGCCGGCATCGCGGTGTGCCACGGCGAGGTCGATCACGTGCTTGCGGTAGTTGGCACCTGTTTGCAGCACCTGTGCAGGTTCCACAGGGGCAAGGACGTCAACGCCGGAGAGTTCCAGGCCGGCACCGGCACCCGCGGAGGCGGCCAAGGCGTCCAGCTCGGATTCGGTGGCGTCCCAGTGCTGGATGATCGAATTGATGTCTCCGTCCAGGGGCAGGACACGTTCTCCGACCACCAGGCCGGCTTTGGGCTTGGTATCGCCTGGCTCCTGAAAGCGGATCAGTGCATAACTTGCCTGTGTCATTAGCCCCGGCCCTGCTTTGCGTAGGGGTTCAGGAGGGCTTCCTTCATCTCCGCCGATGCTCCCTCTTCCGTGGCGGTGAAGCCTTCAGCGGGCGGGAAGGATTCGGTCATGGAGTGCGGCATGGCACCGTTCTTGTAGAAGTTGTTCGAACCTTCCGACGGCTTCCAGGTGTTGGCATCCCAGTCCGGTACGTAGTTGCGGTAGCCGCCGGAGTTAAGCTCCACCCGCAGGCCCGAGGGATCGCGGAAGTACAGGAAGTTCTGCTCGCCCACGCCGTGGATGGATGGTCCGTATTCCATGGGGGTGCCGTTTTCCATCATCACATCGGCCGTGCGGAGCAGGTCCTCGGTGGCATCGACCCAGAAAGCGATGTGGTTGACGCGGCCGGCACGCTGGGAGGTGTCCAGGACCACTCCGAGGTCGTGGGACTTCTCGTTGGTGGTCAGGACGGAGAATACGGTGATCGGCGCTTCATCCAGGTCCACGAATGCCATGACGCGGAATCCCAAGGCCTCGTTGTACCACTGGGCGAATCCGCGGACATCGGAGGCAGCCACAGTGACGTGGTCCAGGAAACGCGGTGCGGCTGCGTGGCTGCTGCGGCGCTCGGGGCGGTCAGGGTAGGTGGATTCGAAACCGGGCTCGGCGACGAACTTCTCTACGTCATAGAACAGGCGCATGTGGTGTCCGTAGGGACCGGTGAATTCGTAGGCCTTGCCGAAGCCGTGGCCACCGGCAGTCCAGGTACCCTGCACGCCGGTTGCTTCAACACGGGCAGCGGCTGCTTCCAGTGCGGCCTGGGTGTTGGTGCGCCATGCCATGCGTCCCAGCGATGCTTCCGGGCCTTCGGTGATGACCAGGCTGTAGCGGTAGTAGTCGCCCCAGCAGCGCAGGTAGACGTTGCCATCCACGCGGTCGATGATGCGCATGCCGAACTTTTCCTCGTAGAACCGTGCCGAGGCTTCGACGTCCGGAGCGGTGATCTCGAGGTGGGCAAGATGGGAGAGGGGAGTTTCCACGATGAATTCCTTCTAAGTGCTGATGTCTCGGACAGTTCTCTGCAGGTCCTGTAACCACCATGAGACACATCACGTATTTGGAGAAGAGCAACTATCTGATAGGAGCTATCCGCCCGACAAATAGTTCAGGAGCCCAGCACCTATCACTGGCACGAATACCTGCTATACCCAAATGGGTATTCACCGCACGCATGGGCTTTGTCACAGTGATCAACATCCCCTCGGCGCTCCGGCCGTAGCGGGGACTCTTCAACGGCGAAGGAACACCCCCATGACCACCATTGATCCCACTGCGCTTGGATCGCGGCGCCCGGCCTCCGCCAGGGAGGCCGGCAAAGCCCAGGCCGCACTTCTTGTGGCCGGAAGTTGCATGCCGGTATTGGGCGCGGTCCTGCTGGCACCGGTCCTGCCTACCTTGAACCAGGTTTTCGCGGATACCGCTGGTGTCGCAATTCTGGTGCCGCTGGTCCTGACCCTTCCAGCACTGTTCGTGGCACTCTTTTCACCCTTGGCAGGCTACGTCGCCGACAGGATCGGACGTAAGCAGCTGCTGATCTTCGCCATGCTGGCCTATTCACTCTTTGGTACGGCTCCACTGTGGTTGGACACCCTTGAATCCATTGCCGTCTCAAGGATCGGCGTCGGTATAGCCGAAGCCGCCATCATGACCTGCTGCACCACCCTGATCACCGACTACTACGCGGGGCTGCAAAGGAACAAATACCTGGGCCTCCAAACCATGGTCAGCGCGCTTGCCGCAACGGCCTTCTTTGCCTTGGGCGGGGCCTTGGGCAGCATCAGTTGGCGGACGCCGTTCTGGCTTTACGCCGCCGGCGCTGTGCTGGTGGTCCCCATGGTCTTCAAGCTTTGGGAGCCGGCCAGAAACCAGGGTGCAGTAAACGTCCCGGGCGTGTCAGCAGTAAAACAGCCGGTGCCCTGGCGCCGGATAGGAGCGCCTGCTGCCGTGACGCTGTTCGGGGGCATTGTCTTCTACGCGCTGATCGTCCACCTGCCGTACGTCATGGCAGGGTTGGGCGTCCAGGATGCTGCCCTCATCGGCGGAGCCGCCGCGATCGCTTCATTGGCCACGGCAGCGGGGGCAATTTCCTTCCGCTTCCTTGCCACGTTGGGAACCCGAAAACTGTTGGCAGGCGCCTTCGGCCTTGCCGCCGCCGGGCTTTGCGTTGTCTCCGTGGCAGGCAGTGTTCCGCTGGCAATACTTGGCGCAGTCATCGCCAGTGCCGGGACGGGTGTGTTGTTGCCAACGTTGTTGACCTGGGCAGTCAGTGGACTTGATTTCTCCCAGCGCGGACGGGGCACCGGCATCTGGACCGGAGCCTTGTTCATTGGCCAATTCCTGACGCCCATCGTGCTGGGGGCAACCGCTGCAGCGCTGGGCAACCTGGCACTGGCCCTCGGCGCGTTGGGCATTGCTTGTGCCCTGGCACTGTTGTTGGTCCTGGTCCGGGCCCCCCGGCTGGTGCCGGTCAGCCACTGACGTTGCCGGGGGCTGGATAACCTAGGGGGATGAAGAACCTGGACCTGAACCTGCTGCCCCAACTCCAGGTGCTGCTCGAACTGCGGAACGTGTCCCGGGCCGCCGAGCGACTCCAGCTCAGCCAGCCGGCCACCAGCGCTGCCATGGCAAGGCTGCGGCGGCATTTCGACGACGAACTGCTGGTCCGCCACGGCCGCACCTACGATCTCACCCCGTTTGCGCAGTCGTTGGTCCCGTTGGTCGATGAAGCCATGCTCCACGTCCAGCGGGCCACCCGCGTCCGTTCGGGTTTTGATGCCGCCACGAGTTCCCGGGAGTTTGTCATTGCCGCTTCCGACTACGCGGCGGCCTTGATTGTTGGGCCGTTGCGGGGCATCCTGCAACAGGAAGCGCCCGGGGTCCTGGTGGATTTCGTTCCGACCTCGGGCCTTGCCGGAACGATGGCCGAGTATTCGAAGATGGATTTGCTGGTGGGGCCCACCGGATACAAGATGCAAGGCGAGTCCAAACAGTTGTTCCGCGACAGCTTTGTCGCAGTGGTCGACGCCGGCAATCCACTCCTGAAGAGGCCGGAAGTGACGCTCGCAGACCTGGTCGAGCTGCCACATGCTGTGGGGTACTTCGGTGAGGGAATCAGCACTCCCGCTGACAAACTCTTTGAGTCGCGGAGCGTTCGACGCCGGGTGGCAGCGACGGTGGCCGGCTTCCTATCCCTGCCCCTGCTGGTTGAGGGTACGGACCTGGTGGCCCTGGTCCCGCGGATGCTGGCATCCAGGGCCCGGCGGGGGGCAAGTATCGAAGTGCTGGACTTCGAGCAAAAGCTGGAAGCGGCGCTGGTTGAGGCCATGTACTGGCACCCCTCCCAGACCGAGGATCCCGCCAATGCCTGGCTCCGCTCTGTAGTCCAGAGAGCCTGTTCGCAGCTGCACCTGATTTTCCCGGTGACCGCACATCCGGTCCTTGTTTCCGAGCGCGCGGGAAGCTAGCCGGCCGCAATCCTCCAGCTCAGGACGCGACTTGTTCTCCTGCAGTGCCGCCCGTCGTGCTGCCCCGGTCTGCAGCAGATCCTTGCTTTCGGCTGGCCAGCAGGAACGGCACGGCAATGAGTTCGATCACGCCGGCCGTGGCCAGGGATAGCGGGTAACCATAGAGGTCGGCTGTACGGCCCAGGAGTGGCTGGATGACGACCCCGCCGCTTGATCCCATGAGCGAATCGAAGCTGAGGACAGTTGCCCGTTGTTTGGAAGGGATCATGTCATTGACATAGGCCTGACGGACCGGCGTGGCCGCGGAACCCACCACCCCCCAGAGCACCAGCAACGCCAGCGCGACCCAGAAATTGTTCGTGAAGCCAAGGACCACAAGATTGGCCGCCCCCATGAACCCGCCGAATACCAGGACGGACGTGCGTTTGTGGAAGAGCCGCCGGGCATGGGGAGCAAGCCAGCCGCCCAGGATCTGCGAGCCCGCTACGATTGCTGCGGCCAGCCCGGCAATGGAGTAGGCGCGAGGATCGCCAAAGAGGTCCAGAAGGTAAGGCTGCAGCGCGTAGAAGACATAAATTCCGACGCCGGCGCTGAAGGGGGCTGCCAACATCACGTAGCGGACCGGCGGATTCTTCAGGCCATTATCAATGGATGCGGACAGCACTGCCCGGGTGGCCCGAAGGGGATGCGTCGAACGCTCAGGCGAGAATCCGACGTCGTGCATCAAGGTGAAGGCCACGGCGAACATGGCAACCAGGACAACAACACGCAGGAGGAAAGGCACCCCCAGGTTGGTTGCCTGGGCAATGGCGCCTCCGGCGATCGAGCCTGCCAACATGGCAACGCCCTGCACCATCTGCCCCCGGCCCAGGACTGATTCCAACCCGCCCTCGTAGCCGGAGAACCGCAGTGCATCCACCAACCAGGCTTCCACGGCGCCGGAGAAGAAGGTGAAGCCCAAGCCCAGCAGGACCGACACCACAGCCCACATCCAGAAGGGCGCCTGGACCTGCCACAGAGCAAAGTAGAGGTAGGTGGATGCGGCGAGGGTGACGGTGCCCAGCAGGAAGGAAACCCTCCGGCCCCAACCGTCAGCAATGACGCCGGTGGGGATTTCGAACAGCACCATTCCTGCGGTGAAGAAAGCGTTGGCGGCGAATGCCTCCAGGTTGCTCAGCCCGGCGTCCAGCAGGAAAAGCGTATTGATGCCCCAGATGAAAGAGGCCGCGATGGTGTTGCCCAGCGTCAGGGTGAGGTAGACGCGCTGGATCTTGCGGGCGGCCGGGGGCATCGTGTCGCCGCCCACGTTGCTGTGAGGGACCACCACCTCATTGTCGTCCCCGCTTCAGGGCTTTGCCAGAGCGCTGTGGGCAACAATGTTCGTTACAGCCGACCTTCCGTCCGGGTCCTTAAACGCAACTGCCGGCAGGCTTTGCGGCCTGCCGGCAGTTCCCATCCCAGGGGGATGCGTGCTCTTTATGCGCGAAGGAGTCCCGCTCCCGGCCGGGAAGCCAGCAAGGGGGCAAAGAACCCGCCGAGCTCAGCCGTGCCGGACAGGGGCAGGATGTTGGCGACGTACTGGTCGGGGCGGACCACCACTACGGCTCCGTCGCGGCTGATGCCACGCAGGTCGAAGATGTCCGCGTTGGCATCGGTGCCAAAGACTTTTTCAAGGTAGGTCAGCTTGAATGGTCCGACTGTGGGTTTGAAGGCAGCCGGTACGGCGTTGATGTCCACCTTGGTGTGGTCCTGCTGGTAGATCACCTTCAGATCGAACCATGCGTCGCGGTCAGCATCCGACGGCGTAGCAGCCAACGGCGAGTCAGGCGAGTTCGCGATCCACTCGGCAAAGTCCGCCACAGGGCCCGGGGCGCCTGCCAAGGCGGCGTCGGCGAAGACATAGATCCGCCAGCGGCCGTCCGCCTTGGCGTGGTGCCCCAAGTGCATGGGATTGGTGTCGCAGACCCGCAGTACCGGAGCAGATTTGAAGCGCTTGCCAACCGGGAAGCCGGTGGCAAGGCCCTGATGCTTTGCCTCGGCGATGACCAGGGAAGGGTCGTACTGGGTCATGAAACCTGCAGGGAACTCGGCGGTGCTGGTGTAGAAAGTCTCCAGCTCTGCAGGGTCTTCGAATTCTTCGGGCTTCTTGGCCATCAGGGTGGACCACTGCTTGTCGAAGTCGATCAGGTTCTTGGCCACGACCTGCCGCTCGGCCGAGTAGGTGTCCAGGAGGCTTTCGGGGCTGCGCCCCTCAAGGACATGTCCAAGCTTCCAGCCGATGTTGAACCCATCCTGCATGGAAACGTTCATGCCCTGGCCGGCCTTGGCACTGTGGGTGTGGCAGGCGTCGCCGGTGATGAACACCCGCGGGGTACGCGTGCCGCGCTCCTCCGGCAGGACGTCGTCGAACCTGTCCGTGAGCCGGTGGCCTACCTCGTAGACGCTGTGCCACGCAACGTTGCGCACATCCAGCGTGTAAGGGTGGAGGATGTCGTTGGCCTTTTGGATGATCTGTTCGATGGAGGTCTTGCGCACGGCCCCTTTGTCGTTGGGGTCCACTTCCCCCAGGTCCACGTACATGCGGAACAGGTGGCCGCCTTCACGTGGGATCAGCAGGATACTGCCGCCACTGCCGGACTGGATGGCGCATTTGGTGCGGATATCCGGGAAGTCGGTGACGGCCAGGACGTCCATGACACCCCACGCATGGTTGGCCTGGTCCCCGGCAAGGTGGCAGCCAATGGACTCGCGGACCTTACTGCGGGCGCCGTCTGCACCCACGACGTACTTTGCCCGGATGATCCGTTCCTGGCCTTCATGGGGCCCGGATGTGTGGGCCAAGGTCACAGCAACCGGGTAATCCCCGTCGCCGGTGACCTTGAGGCCTTGGAATTCGTAGCCATAATCGGGAGTCATGCGGGCGGGGGAGTTGGCCATGAATTCTGCGAAATAGTCCAGCACGCGGGCTTGGTTCACGATCAGGTGCGGGAACTCGCTGATGCCGGCAGGATCATCCACGGCCCGGGCGGCCCGAACAATGCGTGAGTGGTCGGCCGGATCCGGCTTCCAGAAGGCCATCTCCGTGATGCGGTAGGCCTCTGCGATGATCCGCTCGGCGAAACCGAACGCCTGGAAAGTCTCGACACTCCGGGCCTGGATGCCATCGGCCTGGCCAATGGCCAAGCGACCAGGACGACGCTCCACAATGCGGGTTGTCACCTCCGGGAACTGGGACAGTTGCGCAGCAGTGAGCATTCCGGCGGGGCCGGTACCGACAATGAGGACGTCTACTTCGTCAGGAAGCTCGGCTGGGCGGTTAATTCCGACGCCGGCTGCGGGCTCGACTCGCGGGTCACCGGATACATAACCGTGGTGGTGAAACTGCACGGGCTTTCCTCACTTCTTCGTGGGCCATAGCGGCTGGTGGTGTTCGATAATAGAACAACGTGTTCTATTATCGCTCAGTCAATCGTAATGCGGCTCACAGTGGCGTTCAAGTCTTTTGCGCCCCCTTCTGTTCGATGCCCGTGAGGTTCCTGCCCAAAGGACCTTCGGCATGTCAGGATCAGGTATGCCCCGACTGATGCTGCTGGACACCGCTTCGCTGTACTTCCGTGCCTTTTATGGCGTTCCCGATTCCATACGCCGCCCGGACGGGACCCCCGTCAACGCGGTTCGGGGGCTGATGGACATGATCGCCCGCCTCACCACGGACTACGAAGCGACCCACGTGGTCGCCTGTTGGGACAATGACTGGCGGCCGCAATGGCGCGTGGACTTGATTCCCAGCTACAAATCGCACAGGGTTGCGGAGATCGTCGAGCACGGCCCTGACGTCGAAGTGGTCCCGGACCCCTTGGAAGCCCAGATTCCCATGATCCGCCGAGTACTGGACCTGGCCGGAATCGCCGTTGTGGGCGTTGACGAGCACGAGGCCGACGACGTCATTGGAACCTATGCGAGCCGGGCAACCTTTCCCACGGATGTGGTCACCGGCGACCGCGACCTTTTCCAACTGGTCGACGACGAACGCGCGGTCCGCGTCATTTACACAGCCCGCGGGATGAAAAACCTGGAAGTTCTCACCGACGTCGTCGTCGTGGGAAAGTACCGTGTCCTGCCCGCCCAATACGCTGATTTCGCCACCCTCCGCGGAGATGCTTCCGACGGACTGCCAGGTGTGGCGGGAATCGGGGAAAAGACAGCAGCGTCCCTGCTGGGCGTGCACGGCTCGTTGGAAGGCCTGCTCGAAGCGGCTGAAGACCCCGACGGCGGCTTATCCGCTTCCATACGGGCCAAACTCTCGGCAGCGGCGGACTACCTTAAAGTAGCCCCCGCCGTCGTCAACGTAGTGCGGGACCTCAAAGTACCCACACTTGAGGACGCGGGCGCTGAACTGCGTCCCGTTGCCGGGGCTGCACGCGAGGAGCTCGAAAAACTCGCCACCGAGTGGAATCTGGGAGGCTCGGCCAAGCGGCTCATGGACGCCCTCGACAGGATCCACTGAGGGCCCTCACAGCCTGACGTTCATTTTCACAGGCGAATGACAGGTTCGCGACAGCGTGGGCTGGGGTTCTCCTCTCATTGTTGAAAGAGGACGGCGCTCATGCCCGTCCCTCAGACACCAGCCGTACCAACGGCTCATCGAGGAGAGGTACATGTCGAAAACCAAGAGAATTACCCTGGGCGTTGCGGCCGGAGCCCTGGCATTGGGCGCAGGCCTTGGAGTAACCAGCATCGCGACCGCAGCCACCACACCATCGCCGGCGGCTACTTCCTCCACGGATGCGGGCAAGCCTTCTGACGTAGGCGGGCGTCCGGGCGGAGGCCACGGCCACGGACGCGACGGCGGCCAGATTGCCACTCAGTTGGCCAGCAAGCTGGGTGTCGAGGAGTCCAAGGTCACCGAGGCACTGAAGGCCTTCCGGGAGGCGAACAAGCCCACAACCCCGCCGGCCGAAGGAACCGAAGGCGCCAAGCCCGACCGGACGGCTCAGGACGCCGCCCTTGCGAAGTCGCTGGCCGAAGCGTTGGGCGTGGATGAAGCGAAGGTCACCACAGCCTTGGAGGAGATCCGCGCTGAAGCCACTGCGGAGCGGTCCGCTGCACTGAAAACAAGGCTGGACAAGGCAGTCACTGACGGCAAGCTCACGCAGGCAGAAGCCGATGCCGTGGCCAAGGCCGTTGAAGCCGGCGTCATCGGCGGAGGCGGCCGCTGAGGCTGGGGGTTAAACCACTGACAGTCTCACTCGCCAGCGGGTTGACCCGCTGACGGGTTGATTCAAGGATTCCTCCGGGCGGCCCCGGGGGAATCCTTGTTCCCCGCTAGTTACTGGGAGAGACGCCCGGCAGCTTCCACGCAGGTTCGGGACGATGTACGCCACGTGGACGGTATCCCAATGCCTCGGCGTGGCCCAGGAGGTCAGCGAGGTACCAGATAATGGACAGCCACATCTCAGTTCCCTGAAGAGTCGGCAGATGGCCCGGTCCACTCGAAGGGTCGGCGCTGAAGGCCAATCCTTGGCCCGGATGCCACCAGCCGAGCGCTTCCTCCAGCTGAACGTGGGCCCAACTGTTCATCTCGGCCCGACGATGGGAAGTCTGCTTGGACGCAAGCCAGAGGGGGTGGACGACGTCCAGGACGTTGCAGGCATTCTGCTTTCCGGGAGCGAAATACCGTTCGTCTCCGGAGTGTGCGAGCACAGTGTCCACCAAGCGCTCAACATGGGGCACAGAGACGCCATACTGGGCAAAAGTGCCGCGGGTGAGGCGGTAGTACCCATTCACTACCTTGAGCCGCGTGCTGGCATTGGGTGTACCCCACGTTCCTGCCACAGGGTTGACGCGCGTCAACAACCAACCGAACAGCGCCTCCAACGAACCAGCCGAGTTCGGATGTTCCTGTTCAAGGTTCCAGTAGGCTGCAGTGCCCCATGCATCTACCCACGCCCCTGATCCCCACGTTTCCTCATGCCAGGGCAGCGCATCCAAGGAAGAGAGCAATGTTGCTGGATCCATGGTGGCCACCGAGTGCACTGGATGCCGGAACCGGCTGCCCAGGAGATTCAGCGCATAACCGGCTGAGAGGACGTGATAGGTTGCCGGCCCCTCTCCGAAGACCAGCGGAGCATCGGAGCTGAAATGGTTGGACCCAAGCTCCGGCAGCAACCCTGTGCCTGGATCCTGGAGGGACTGCAGTCGTTCGATGTGTTCCTCCCGAGAGAGCTGCGCAGGGACGGTACCCAGCAGGAGGTCCGCGATCTCGATGGCATCACAGTGCGCCCTGACCGTGGGCGCCTTTTGCGGACCGTCCACGTAGCGGCCGCCGCCAGAGTCGGTCCAGTTCCGGGAAAGAATCAGCGGAGCATCGGTGCGGGCCGCATCGGCGAACGAGGCCAGGGCTGCTGACAGCCCGTTGCCGGCATCCGCGTCCGTCTCGGGGAGATCGGCAGTCGGGGCGGCAACGGGATCCCGCCGGTCACGGATCCGACGTGCCGGATTGCCGCCCACAATGGACCAATCAGGTACGTCCTTGGTGACCACCGCTCCCGCAGCCAAGACGGCATGGGAGCCCACGCGGACTCCATCAAGGACCACCACGTTGGAGCCCATCCAGACGTCGTCTCCGATCCGGATTCCTTTGCTGGTCAAGGGCTGCCTGAAGACAGGTTCGGCCGGATCCATGGAGTGGTTGAAGCCGAGAATGGACGTGTGTGCACCGATTCTGACTCCGTCGCCCATGGTGATATCTCCCCGCACTACGGTGAAGGCGTTGACGGTGCAGTCGGTGCCCATGGTGATGGAGCCTGTGACGTACGCGTGGGCGGCAATGAAGGATCGCGCGCCGATGCAGAGGGAATCAGGGGCGATGCTTGCCCTGGGCGAGAGGAACGCTCCCTCACCGATAGTGGCTCCAGTCCGTTGGATGAAATCCCTGTGGTAGGCGTGCTGCGCCTCCCGTTCGGACTGCGAGGCGGAAGTCCAGAAAGTCCAGGGGGAGTAGTCGTAGTTGAGGTGATGCTCGGGATTCACGTCGCAGGCTCCGTGCTGAGGGATCGGGGAAAGCGCTTCCCGCAATTATTGGTGGAGCTTACGGAGTGGTCAATGCACCAAAGGTAAACGATCAGTCCCGAACACTCCGGACAGCCGTACTCCCCATTGATGAAACATGCCTGATTCTTTTGAAAGAGGCCTACTGGTAGTGACTGAGTGGCTCGAAGTCCCCTGATTGTGCCGGGGTCGTCGCTGCCCAGCTTGCCAGCAGCTGAAAGGCGTCCGCGGTGCCTGTACCGGGCTCGGCGTTGTATACGGTCAATGTCAGGCCAGAGTCCGCGGACAGCCCCAGTGCTTCGTACACCACGTGAAGGTCGCCTACCAGCCGGTGCCGGAACTGCTTCTTGCCGCTGAAGTGGAGCCGGACGTTGTGGGATGCCCACCGGACTCGAAAAGCCTCGTTGCGCGTGGACAGCTCACCAACCAGGTCACTCAATCCCCGGTCATAGGGATCGCGGCCGGCTTCGGTCCTCAGCATGGCCACGGTGTCGTTGGCGGCGCGTTCCCAGTCCGCATAGAAATCGTGGCTGCGGGGGTCCAGGAACAGGAAGCGGGCAAGGTTTGGGGGACCGGCCGGACTGTCGAAGATATCGGAGTACAACGCCCGGCCCATTGCGTTGGCCGCGAGGATGTCCAAGCGGCCGTTGTGCACAAAGGCAGGGGCACCGGTAATCGCATCCAAGGTTAGTTGTACGCCCTGCCTGATCGATTGCTTCCGGACCGGACGACGCCGGGATTTGCCGCCGTCGCTGGCTGCACGGGCGAGGTCGAAGAGATGGGCGCGCTCGGCGTCGTCGAGCTGCAGGGCGCCGGCGAGCGATTCCAGGACGCTCTCCGAGGCCCCGGCCAGGTTTCCGCGTTCAAGGCGGGTGTAATACTCCACGCTCACACCAGCCAGCATGGCCACTTCGCCCCGGCGAAGTCCCGGAACGCGGCGGTTGCCGCCATAGACGGCAAGTCCAGCCTGCTCCGGAGTCAGCTTCGCCCTCCTGGTGGAAAGGAAGTCGCGGGTCTCGGTCCGGTTGTCCATAGCTCCTACGGTAATTCTTTTGTCCGGCTAAGGGAGTCCCTGCCATTACCCCTTACAGCAGTAACTCCTTGCGTTCAGGAAAACAGGGTTAGATGGAAATACCAACACGTTCACAACGCAGGAGAAACATGCCTACCGCTAACGCTTACGCTGCCCCCTCGGCTACGGGCGACCTGACCCTGACCACCATCGAGCGTCGGGAAGTCGGCACCAACGACGTCAGCATTGATATCAAGTTCGCCGGTATCTGCCACTCCGATATCCACACCGTCCGCGGCGATTGGGGTCCGCAGCAGTACCCGCTGGCCCCCGGCCACGAAATTGCCGGAATCGTCACCGAAGTTGGCTCCGGTGTCACCAAGCACAAGGTGGGCGACCGCGTGGGCGTCGGCTGCATGGTCAATTCCTGCAAAGAGTGCCGGAACTGCCTTGCCGGAGAAGAGCAGTACTGCCTCAAGGGAAACGTCGGCACGTACGGTTCCGTTGACCGCGACGGCACCATCACCCAGGGCGGCTACTCCAGCCACGTAGTGGTGAACGAGGACTTCGTTGTCACCATCCCGGAAGGCCTGGAACTCGACGTCGCAGCACCGCTCCTCTGCGCCGGCATCACCACGTACTCACCCCTGCACCACTGGGGAGCGGGACCCGGCAAAAAGGTTGCCGTGGTGGGACTCGGCGGGCTCGGCCACATGGCCGTCAAGATCGCCCACGCCATGGGTGCCGAGGTCACGGTCCTCTCGCAGTCCCTGAAGAAGATGGAGGACGGTCTCAAGCTCGGCGCGGACCACTACTACGCCACCAGTGATCCCGCCACGTTCGAACAGCTCGGCGGCACTTTCGATCTCATCATCAACACCGTCAGTGCCTCGATCGACATCAGCGCCTATCTCCAACTGCTGACGCTCGACGGAAGCCTGGTCAACGTTGGAGCCCCGGCTGAGCCCCTTCCCGTCAACGTCTTCTCCTTGATTACGGGTCGCCGCCGCTTCGCCGGTTCAGCCATCGGTGGCATCCGCGAAACCCAGGAAATGCTCAACTTCTGCGCCGAACACGGCCTCGGTGCCGAGATCGAAGTCATCCCGGCAAGCAAGATCAATGAGGCGTACGAACGCGTACTGGCCTCTGACGTCCGCTACCGCTTTGTCATCGACGCTTCCACCATCGGCTAGGAAACGCCCGCAGAACCCTGCAGAACCCTGCAACCCGCAGGAATGGCCGCGCCAGGTCCACCCCGGCGTGGCCTTTCCTGTGCCGGGCAACAGGGACAATGGTGTGGTGACTTTCAGACTGGACACCATCGGCAAGGGGCTGGTCTTTGCCGGGTCGCTGGCAAAACTGACTGCGGCGCTGGAACGTCAGGGCCAGGGTGGCGCAACAGTGGTTCAGGCACCTCCCGGGACCGGAAAGACCACGTTGGTGCCGCCGCTGGTGGCTAACCTGCTCTCACAGTGGGCCTCCCGCGCCGAACCGCGGCTTTCCGGTCAGCAGCACAGCGCACACCCGCGTGTCGTGGTTACCCAGCCACGGCGAGTCGCCGCGCGCTCGGCGGCGCGCCGGCTCGCGGCATTGGACGGAAGCCGTGTCGGCGGCCGGGTGGGATACACCGTACGGGGCGAGAGCAAGACCACCCAGGAGACCGTGGTGGAATTCGTCACCCCAGGCATCCTCCTGCGTCGCCTCCTCAATGATCCCGGCCTGGAGGATGTCCACGCCGTGGTCCTGGATGAGGTTCACGAGCGGGGGCTCGACACAGACCTGCTGGTGGGCATGCTTGCCGAGGTCCGGGAGCTTCGGGACGACCTCATGGTGATCGCAATGTCTGCCACCCTGGACACGGAGCGCTTTGCCGCCCTGTTGGTACAGGGCAGCGCAGGGCACGACGACGGCGGCCCGGCTCCCGTTATCGACTCGCCTTCAGCACTGTTCCCCCTGGAGGTCCGGTGGGCTCCGGCGCGGGAGCACAGACTCAATGATCGGGGTGTGGCCCGTACCTTCCTGGATCACGTAGCCCGAACGGCTGCCACCGCCCATACCGAAGCCATGGCAGCGAACCCTGGGGTGGACGCACTGGTCTTCCTGCCGGGAGCCCGTGAAGTGTCCGACGTCGCCGGTCGCCTTCGGGCCCAGGTTGCGCCGGGCGTGGAGGTACTTGAATTGCACGGCCAGATCGGCCCCGACGCCCAGGACCGTGCCGTTTCAGGCCGCGAACCAGGTGGGCCACCGCGGATCATTGTCTCGACATCCCTGGCTGAATCCTCCCTCACCGTTCCCGGGGTGCGGCTGGTCATTGATTCGGGGCTGTCAAGGGAACCCCGGAGGGATGCAGGCCGTGGAATGTCCGGATTGGTGACTGTCTCCTGCTCGCGTGCGTCCGCTGATCAACGGGCCGGCCGTGCCGCGAGGCAAGGACCGGGCACCGTAGTGCGCTGCTACGACCAGCAGGCCTTTGCAGCTGCGCCGGCGCACCAAACGCCGGGAATTTCAGTAGCAGACCTTACTTCAGCCGCGCTGGTCCTTGCATGCTGGGGCGCCCCCGGAGGTCAAGGCCTGCGGCTGCCTGATCCGCCCCCACCCGGCGCCATGTCAGAGGCCGTCGAGGTGCTGCGGGGACTCGGCGCCGTTGCCAATGACGGAACCGCCACGGCAATCGGCAAGACACTGGCCCGCGTCCCCGCCGACCCCCGCCTTGCCCGTGCTCTGTTGGACGGCTCGCCAGTGGTAGGCATGCGTCCGGCGGCGGAAACGGTGGCCCTGGTTGCTGGAGACCAGCGTCCGCCTGGCGCTGACCTTACGGCATTGCTCAGGTCATTGAAATCGGGTTCGGACCCCGCCTCACGCCGTTTCGCCCAAGAAGCCGGCCGCATGGAGTCCATTGCCCGGAAGGAGGGGGCCGTCGTCGTGCCTTCACGTCCCGGGACGGAGGTCACAGCGAGGGAGGCGGCCGGATTCGTGGTGGCCCTTGCCTTCCCCGACCGGGTGGCGCGTCGCGTTCCCGGGGATGGCTCCACCACCTACCTGTTGGCCTCCGGGACCCGGGCAGGCCTGCCAGCCGGAAGCCCGTTGACCGGGCACGAGTGGTTGGCCGTGGCCGAAGTCTCGCGTGCCCAAGGCCGTGACGCTGCGGGAACGGGCGCTGTCATCCGCTCAGCCGCACCCCTGTCAGAGGACCTCGCCGAAGCGGCAGCCCCGAATTCCAGGGTCGATGAAGTGCGGGCGAAGTTTGACCAGGGGAAAGTGACCGCACGGCTCGAACGCAGGTTGGGCGCTATTGTTTTGTCCTCAACACCGGTCCGCCCCAGCGCTGAAACCGGGCGCAAGGCCGTGGGGCAGGCATTGGCGCAAACCGGATTGGCAATGATTGGTTGGTCAACCGGGGCCGATGCCCTGCGTCGGCGCTTGGCGCTGCTGCATCGAGAGCTCGGCGCGCCGTGGCCCGATGTCAGCGAAACCGGCCTGCTGGCAAGGCTGGATGACTGGTTGGCCCCGGAACTTGAAAAGATCGCCACTGGGAGCCCGGTCAAGTCGATCAACCTGGCCGAGCCCCTGCGCAGGCTGTTGCCTTGGCCCGAAGCCGCCCGCCTGGACACCCTTGCTCCCGAGCGCCTGGAGGTTCCCAGCGGTTCGCATATCCGGATCGAATATCCCGAGGTGCCGGACGCCGGCAGGTACGAGCACGACGCCGGGAGGCCGGTGGTGGCGGTGAAGCTTCAGGAATGCTTCGGCTGGGACCGCACGCCACGGCTGGTCGATGGCCGGGTACCTGTGCTGTTCCACCTTCTGTCCCCGGCCGGCAGGCCGCTGGCGGTCACTGACGACCTCGCTTCTTTCTGGTCCGGCCCGTACTCCCAGGTCCGGGCCGAGATGCGCGGGCGCTACCCCAAGCATCCCTGGCCCGAAGACCCTTGGACTGCGACGGCCACCGCCAGGACCAAGAACAGGATGCAGCCAGGGCCGTCCCGCTAGGCCAGTCGCTCCAGCATGAACTGGATCTCCCCGTCCACGAACGTTCCAAGGACCACACTGGCGGCGAGTTCGTCTGGGTCGGTGGTCAGGGGGTCAGCTTCGAAGGCTGTGAAGTCTGCCCGCTTGCCCACTGTAATGGAGCCTGAAACATCCCACAGGCCGGCAGCTTTTGCCGCGTGCGAGGTATAACCCTCCAGGGCCTGCATCGCGGTGAGCCCTTGGGCCGGCGCTATGGGTTCCAGCTCGGGATGTCCGGATCGCCGCCTCAACTGTGCATCCGCGATGATGGGAAGCGGTGCAAAGGGTGCGATTGGCCAGTCCGAGCCGATGCCCAAAGTCACCCCGGCATTGCGCAGGTCCCTGCAGCGCCAACCCCGGCCGGCACGTTCGGCGCCCAAGCGGGTGGACCAATTGTCGCTGTGGTCCGCTGCTGAGTAGTGGGTGCAGTGTGTTGGTTGCATACTGGCCACCACTCCCGCACCCCTGAAACGCTCCACAAGTCTGTCCGGAACTGTCTCGATGTGTTCAATGCGGTGGACCGTCCGGCGGAGGACATCTGCCGGAACGGTTCCCTGCAACGATTCCAGCGCATCCAGGACATGCTCCACCCCGGCATCTCCGATCGCATGCGTGGCCGTAGGGATGCCGCGGGAGGCGAAGTAGCTGACAGCGGCCGAGTACTCTTCAGGTCGCGGCCAGAACGGAGCAGTCGATTGTCCGTAGATATCGGGTTCATAAAGCCAGGCGGTTCCGTTGTCAACAGTTCCATCGACGAACAGCTTGATAGCCTCCACCGACCACCGCCGGCCACCGGTTCCCACAGAGCGGGCAAGTTCCTTCCAATCGGACTCATTGCTGCCCGGCATGCACCAAGGAGCGCTGCGCAGCCGCAAAGGCAGCCCGCCGTCGGCCTCCAAAGCCTGTAAAAGACGTGCGGATTCTTCGCTGTGGTCCATGATGTGCCCGCCGGTCAGTCCCGACTTGGCGAAGTCCTGCAGGAGGGCTGCGAGCCTGGCCTTCCGTTCGCCGAAGGACTCCTGGGGGATGTGCCGCTGGACCAGTTCCATGGCGGCTGCTTCGAGGAGGAGGCCGGTGGGGACGCCGTCTGCATCGCAGACCACCTCCGATGCCTGCTCGAATTCGTACCTGCCATGGATGCCTGCCAACTCCAAAGCCTGGCTGTTGGCCAGGGCTGAATGGCCATCGAACAAGCGGATCATCGCGGGTTTTTCTCCGCTGACCCGGTCCAGGACGCTGCGGTGCAACGGGACGTTGCCAAACGCGTTCGGGTTCAGGCCCCAACCACGCAACCAGCCGCCGTCGTGCTGTGCTTGGGACTGAAGCAGCGCGCGCACCTCATCCACTGTGGCGGCGCCTGATAGATCAACGCCTATGGTCAGGTCCAGGCCAAATACAGGGTGGATATGGCAGTCCACCAGTCCCGGGGTCAGTGTCGCGTTGCCAAGGTCCACCACCCGGGTGCCCTCGTGTGCCCAGTCCTGGGCCTCATTCCGGCTTCCGACGGCGGTGACCACGCCGTCGCGGACGGCAACTGCCTGGAGGGAATCAGTGCCACGGCCGTCCATGGTGTGGATGGTGCCGGCGAGGACTATGAGGTCAGGAGTCATGTTTTTCGAAGCTTCCAATCCGTGCAAAAACGTCAGGTCGGGTGGTACGCAGGCGCCGGGCGATCAGCAAGCCTGCAAGGAAAACAAGGGGGGTCACCAGCAGGAGGAGGGCGTTGGTCAGGGCATCGGCAAACGTAAGGAGTTCGATGTTGATCGCGATCAAGGCCACCACTCCGAATAGCAGGATGGCAGAGGCTACGCTGACCGGCACCAGAAGCCGGTGGGTCACGGCATCAGGATTCCGGCGCAAGTAGATGATCGCCGCTACCGACACCAGGCCTTGCAGGGCAACAATCCCCACGATGCCTGGAGTATTCACCCAGATCAGCAGCTGCTTGTAGGGGTCGGCGCCGGCGATTGCACAAATGAGGATAACGACGGCGGCCAGCACGGTCTGGATCTGACCGGCACGATGCGGGGACTTGTATTTGGGATGGGTCCTGCCGAGGAAGGCGGGGAGGACGCCGTCCTTGGCGAGCATGTAGACATAGCGGTTGATGGCGTTGTGGAAGGCCAGCTGCGAGGCGTAGACGCTGGTGACGATCAGCACGTACATGACCACCTCGGCCCACGGGCCGACGTACTGGTTGATGGTGGCGAAGAACATGCCGTCGGCCAGTTCACCGGCAGCGGCAACAACATTTCCGTCCCCGAAGGCCTGGATGACGGTCCAGACGATGAAGGCATAGAACACTGACATGAATCCGACGGCGATGTAGGTTGCGCGGGGGACGGACCTGTCCGGGTTGCGGGCCTCGCGCCGATACAGCACGGTGGATTCGAAGCCCATGAAGGCCGCGAAACAGATCGCCAGAATGGCCAGGACGCCGGGGGTGAAGGCGTGTTCGGGGGTGAAGGAGGCAAAACTGATGCCGGAAGCTCCGCCTTGGGCCAGTATCGCGATGCCCATGACACCCAAAATGGCAGTTTCTGCGATGAGGAGGACGCCAAGGACCTTCGCACCGACGTCAATGCCGCGGTATCCGAGCAGCCAGACTGCGGCTATGGCTGCCAACGCAACCACGGGCCAAGGCACGTCGAGGCCAAAGAGAGTACGGAGCATGGCTTGTGTTTGGACGGCGAACAGGCCGTAGACGCCGATCTGGAGGCAGTTGTAGGACACGATAGCCAGGATGGCCGCGGCCAAACCCACGGTCCTTCCCATGGCGAGGCTGATATAGGTGTAGAAACCACCGGCCGCTTTGACATGCTTGGTCATGGCCATGAAAGAGAAGGCGAAGACCAGCAGGACTGCGCCGGCAATAACGTAGCCCATGGGGGCGCCGATGCCCCCGATGCCTATGGCCACAGGGGCTACGCCGGCCATCACTGTCAGGGGAGCTGCTGCGGAGATCACCAGGAAGGCGATGCCGCCGGTACCGATCGCGTTGCGTTTGAGCCCGTTGCCGGCATCTGCTGCCGGCGGGCGGGTTTCGAGGTCAGACATGGGGATCCTCTGGGGCTGGGGGAAAAGCTGTTCGGGAATTGCCGATCATTAAGCGAAAGGCTTTCGTTTAGATTAGGGCCTTGTGATCCGGAGCACAATACCTGGAAGAAAAGTTCTGGCTAGAGTCGTAACAACAACATGAATGGAGATACCCGTATGGCACGCCCGCTGGTCCCGCTGATATCCATCGATGCACTCGTCACCGCCGCCCTTGAGTTGGTGGACGAGGCAGGGGACTTCAGCCTGCCCAAACTGGCCAAGCGGATCGGCGTGAGCCAGTCCTCCATTTACAACCACGTCAGCGGACGGGAAGAAATCCTTGAGTTGATGCGTGGCCGGATCATCGCCGAAAGCCCCTATGCGCTGGAGGACGGGCACGACTGGGAAGCTTCGCTTCGCACGATTGTCCGCAGTTACCGCGATGCCTTCGCACGCCATCCAAAACTCGCGCCACTGTTGGTGCTCCAAACAGTGCAGGATGACAAGGTGATGGGACTCTACGAGGACCTGGCTGTGGCATTGGAAGCCGCCGGGTTCCGCGGCCGGGACGTGATGTCGGCGATTTCCACCATTGACAGTTTCGCCCTGGGTTTTGCCCTGGACCTTGCAGCGCCGGAGGTCGTCTGGGCGCCACCGGCACAGGGGTACCCTGCCCTCACCAATGCCCTGGCTTTCGCAGGACCGGCTGGTGAACGCGGCGAGGCAGCCTTCGATTTCGGCCTCGAGATCCTCGTCGCCGGTTTGCATTCGCGCCTGCAGTCAACTGTGCTGTGACGTTGATGGTGCCGGGGATCCGGAAAGCCCCATGACCATCCTTAATACATGGTGGGAGGCGGTGGTCCGCGGATTCACGGACGTCCAGACCACAGCGGTCCCGCTACCGGCCCTGCTGGGGATCCTGGCATGTGCGGTGGTACTGAGCATTCCGCGCATCACTTGGCGCTGGTTCGGCTTGTACGTCACCTTCGTGCACGAGCTTGGCCACGCCTACGCAGCACTTATGACCGGGCGATTTGTCCACGGACTCCGGATCGGTCTTGACCATTCCGGGCGGCTGGTCAGCAGTGGACGCAGTGCGTTCGGTGCGGCTTGGTCGGGGTTTTGGGGTTACCCGGCCCCTGCCGTGGTTGGCTTTGGACTGATCGCCGCATTCGCGGCGGGCCGTTCCGGGGCGGCGATGTCCGTAGGGGCTTTGATCCTGCTGGTCTCGCTGATCTTCCTCAGAAACGCCACCGGCATTTTGGTGGCTGTGGTGAGCGCGGCAACTGCCCAACTGCTGATCCTGTTCGCTACTCCTGCCGCAGTGAACTACGTCGTCCTGGCACTTGGCGTTGCCCTCTCGGTGGGGGGCGTCCGCGACCTCCTTAAACTGGCCGGGGTACACACCCGCCGCCGGGACAGGCTGGCGGCATCGGACGCCTTCATTCTGGGCCGAACCACGGGCATTCCGGCCTTCGTATGGTTGGCCGGCTTCACCGTGGTGATCCTCGGATGCGCTGCAGCTTCTGCGTGGTTGTTGTGGGGGATACTGGCCGTTTAGTGTGCAGCACACACTGCGCTCCGCGCTCTTCAACAACGGGCCGCCGGCCAGCGGCAGGTACTGCCCCCGCGAGCCCTTGCCATGTGGCCGCCCAGGGTGTCCAATCCTGTAAAGGGTTCGAACCGTACGTGTTCGGACTCCTGCCGGGAATCAGCACCAGGAGGTGCCCATGTCCGCGAGGAGCGCACGGGAAACGCCAAAGGCAAGCGCAACCGGAATGCCGGAGACCCGAAGGAGTGACACTGGAGCGGCCCTGGCAGCAAGTGAACCGGCCCGAATACGGAACGTCGCCCTCGTAGGCCATTCGGGAGCCGGTAAGACCATGCTGGTGGAATCGTTGCTCGCCGCGACGGGGGCCATCACCAGGATGGGATCCATCAGCGAAGGGACCACAGTCGGCGATTCCGACCCTTCCGCGATCCACCAGCAACGGTCCGTGAGCATGTCAGTGGCCCCAATTGCGGTGGGCGGTGTCAAGGTCAATTTGATCGACACTCCCGGCTACACCGATTTCACCGGTGAACTGCGGGCTGGTTTGAGGGCTGCCGATGCGGCCCTTTTTGTTGTGTCGGCAGTGGAGGGCATCGATGCCGCGACCGTGGCCCTGTGGGGCGAATGCGGGAAAGTAGGCATGCCACGGGCCGTGGTCATCAGCAAACTGGACCATCCGCGCGGCGACTTCAGTGCCGCCGTCGTGCGGTGCCGGGAGGCCTTTGGGGAAGCAGTCCTGCCGTTGTACCTTCCTGCGGTGGGCAATGCCGGCCTTGTGGCCATACTTGGCGCCCCCTCCGATGGGGATCAGGCACCAGTGACCTCTGTTGATGAGGCTCGTGGGCCATTAATCGAAGGGATCATTGCCGAGAGCGAGGACGAAACCCTCATGGACCGGTACCTGGGCGGGGAGGAGTTGCCGCTGGCGGACCTCATCCAGGACCTGGAGACAGCTGTAGCCCGGGGGAGCTTCTTCCCCGTGATCCCCACCTCGGCAGAGACCGGTGTGGGCCTTTCGGAGCTGATGGACCTGCTGGTTGATGCTTTGCCTTCACCCATGGAACGCACCGCCCCTGCCGTGATGGCATTGGACGGAAAGTCCATCAAGCCGCTGGCCTGCGATCCTTCAGGGCCATTGGCCGCCGAGGTGGTGCGGACCACCGTGGATCCGTTCCTGGGCCGTGTTTGCTTGGTGCGTGTCTTCTCCGGGACCCTTCGGGAAGATTCCTCGATCCATATTGGTGGCAGGGGACTCGCGGACAGGGGCCACGAGGACCATGATGCTGACGAACGCGTCACCCACCTCTACGCGCCGGTGGGCTCCGGCCTGAAGGCCGTTCCGCAATGTGTCGCGGGGGACATTTGTGCCATCAGCAAACTTGGGCGCGCCGAGACCGGGGATACCGTCTCGGGCAGGGAAGCGCCGCTGCTGATCGAGACGTGGAATATGCCCGAGCCGTTGATGCCCATTGCGATAGAAGGCGCGTCAAGGAGCGACGAGGACGTGCTGGCGAAGAGCATCGGAAAAGTAGCCGCCGCGGACCCAACGCTTCGCTTGGAACGCAACCCCGACACCCACCAACTCATCCTGTGGTGCATGGGTGAAGCCCATGCCGAGGTGGTCCTGGACAGGCTGCGCGGCCAGGGCGTCAAGCTGCAGACCGTGGACGTCATCACGCCACTCAGGGAGACATTTGCCACCAAAGCCGTGGGACACGGGCGGCACGTCAAACAATCAGGGGGACATGGGCAGTTTGCGATCTGCGACATCGAGGTGGAGCCCCTTGCCCGGGGTGAGGGTTTCGCGTTCACCGACAAGATCGTGGGCGGAGCGATCCCCGCAACATTCGTTGCCAGTGTTGAGAAAGGTGTCCGTTCCCAAATGCTCAAGGGCGTGTCCGCCGGGTTCCCGGTGGTGGATATCCAGGTGACGTTGGTTGGCGGGAAGACCCACAGCGTTGACTCCTCGGACGCGGCCTTCCAGGCAGCCGGCGCACTTGCCCTTCGCGAAGCAGCGGCAGCTGCCAAAATGCAGCTGCTGGAACCTGTGTCCTCAGTTGTTGTCAGCGTCTCTGATGAGTACGTGGGGGCGGTGATGAGTGATCTTTCCGGGCGGCGCGGCCGGGTCACCGGCACTGACGCAGCTGATGGCGAGGGAGCGGAGATCAGTGCTGAAGTGCCGGATCAGGAACTCCTGCGCTACGCCATCGAACTGCGTGCACTCACCGCCGGTACGGGACGTTTCCGGCGATCCTACCTTCGCCACGAGCCCGTGCCAAAGTAGTCCGGGGCCTCGGAGCAGGGTTTTGCCTGCCAGGTCAGTTTGCGCGCATGAAGGCAGCCACCGCCGGTGCCAGCGATGCCCCGGTCTCGGCCGCCCCGCGTTTAAGGCCCTTCACCGCGAACGAATGGTCACCCCCGTCGCTCCACTGGAGCGTCGCCGTCGGGCCTATCTTTTCCACCACGGCCTCCAACAATTCCGGCGTGGCAAACGTATCGCGCGTCCCTTGGAGGAACAGCATGGGCACCTTGATGCCGTAGAGGTGTTCATCGCGCAGCTTTTCCGGTTTGCCCGGGGCGTGCAAAGGGTAGCCGAGGTACACCAGTCCGCGGGCAGGCATACCCTCACCCACAGCCATGGATGCCATGCGCCCTCCGAAGGATTTGCCTCCCGCCCAGACAGGGCCGCCGTCACCAAGCCCAGCGGCCGCAGCCATCACCTCGCGCCAAGTGGAGATGGCCAGCGGCGGACGGTCAGGGAACCGGCGTCCCGCTTCGCGGTAGGGAAAGTTGAAGCGCAGGGTAGCTACGCCCTCATGAGCCAGGGCTTCGGCGAAACCCTGGAGGAAGGGATGCTCCATTCCTGCGCCGGCACCGTGGGCCACCGCCAAGGTGGCGAAAGGGTTCTCCGGCCGGAGGTGGATGGCGGAGATGTTTGATTCTCCGACAGCGATGGTGAGGGGTGTTTCGGTGCTTGCCATATCTCCATCATTGCCCACCACACCGAAAATACCGTGGGTGCTGACGTGTGGGCCATTAACGGGGTAGCTTGTGGCCATGGCCAGCGAAGCAACCACCGTCACAGTGCCCGGTCCCCACGGCTCCCGGGAGGTCAGGATTTCCAGTCCAAGCCGGGTGATGTGGCCCGCGGCGGGATTGACCAAGCTGGACCTCGCCAACTATCTTATCGACGTCGGAGAGGCGTTTGTGGCCGCCAACGGGAACCGGCCGATCAGTCTTCAACGCTATTCGGGCAACATCGAGGGCGAGATGTTCTTCTCGAAGAACCCGCCCAAAGGTGCTCCGGACTATGTCCGTTCCGTCCCCGTGACCTATCCCAGTGCCCGGTCCCATCCGCAGCTGGTGATCGATGAGCCTGCTGCAGCGGTATGGGCGGCGCAAATGAACACCGTGGTCTTCCACCCCTGGGCCTCCCGGGCTGATGACCCCGATAATCCGGACCAGCTGCGGATAGACCTTGATCCCCAGCCGGGAACCGATTTCGACGACGCCATCCCGGCCGCCCTGGAGCTCCGGTCAGTGCTGGAAGAAGCCGGCCTGACAGCATTCATCAAGACCTCCGGCAACCGCGGACTGCACGTCTACGCGCCGATCCACCCCAAGCACGAATTCCTTGACGTGCGACATGCGGTGATCGCCGCTGGCCGTGAGTTGGAACGGCGTATGCCGGACAAGGTCACCACCGCGTGGTGGAAAGAGGAACGCGGGACGCGGATCTTTGTGGACTTCAACCAGGCCAACCGGGACCGGACCATAGCGGGGGCCTACAGCCCGCGTGCCGTTCCCACGGCCCAGGTCTCTTGCCCGCTGACCTGGGATGAGCTGGAGAAAGCCGATCCCGCTATGTACACCATCGCCACGGTTCCGGACCGACTGGCGAAGACCGGCGACCCGTGGTCGTCCATGCACGATCACCCCGGCGATATCGACGTGCTGCTGTCCTGGTGGGAGCGGGATGTCGGAAACGGCCAGGGTGAGATGCCCTTCCCGCCGGAATTCCCCAAAATGCCGGGCGAGCCGATGCGTGTTCAGCCGAGCCGGGCACGCAAGCCGGAGGAGTAAGCCGGGGGCCGTGCCGGAACCAGCCGCCGGCTGGGGTTACTCGAAACGCGAGGTATCGCCCATGCCCCGCCGCACCACCTCTGCAACTCCGCTGGAGAAGTCAATCACAGTGGTGGGCTCCGAGCCGGTGTCGCCCGCGTCAATGACACCATCAACCTGGTTGTCCAGGCGCTCCTTGATTTCCCAGCCCTGGGTCAGCGGCTCTTCCTCATCCGGCAACAGGAGTGTGCTGGAGAGCAAAGGCTCACCAAGTTCGGCCAACAGTGCCTGGACTACCTTGTGGTCGGGAATGCGGACGCCCACGGTTTTCTTCTTGGGGTGCAATAGCCGTTTGGGTACTTCGCGGGTTGCAGGGAGGATAAAGGTGTAGCTGCCGGGGGTGACCGCCTTGATGCTCCTGAAGATGTCGTTGTCCAGCATGACGAATTGCCCCATCTGGGCGAAGTCCTTGCACACCAGGGTGAAGTGGTGTTTGTCGTCCAGGTGCCGGATGGTCCTGATGCGGTCCAGGGCTTCCCGGTTGCCGATCTGCGCCCCCAGCGCGTAGCAGGAGTCGGTGGGGTAGGCGATCAGGCCGCCGCCTTGGAGCATATTCACCACTTGGCCGATGGCGCGTGGTTGTGGATCTTCAGGGTGAACGTCAAAGAATCTGGCCATGGGAAGAGCCTACGACAAAGCTATGACAACACGTCCTTGGTGGAGAATTTTGCATAGGCCAGCGCGCCGCAGACGGCGATGTAACCGGCCTGGAGGACGGCGTTCGCGGCAAAGGATGCCCAGGAGATCGGCTGCCGCAGCAAATCGGCGAATCCCAGCCAATGATGGCTGAAAAGCCACGGGTGCAGCCACTCAAGCTGGGGGAGGTTGTCCAATACCTGTGAAACGACTGAAAGGACGATCGTGGCGGCCATTGCTCCGACAGGCACGTCCGTGAAGGTCGAAATCAGCAGGCCGATTGCCGACAACCCCAGGAGCGAGACCGTGATGTAGGCAGCAATCAGCAGGGTCCTCACGCCGGCCTCGCCTACGCTGATCGTGTCGCCGGACAGCAGCGTCACCGGCCCTACTGGAAAAAGTACGACGCCGGCCAAGGCGCCGGACGCTGCCACGGCAGCAGTGGCGGCGCAACAGAAGACGACGGCTCCGGCATATTTGACCAACAACAGGCGGATCCGCCCCGCTGGAGCCAACAGCAGGTATCGGAGGGTTCCAACGTTCGCCTCTCCGGCGATGGTGTCACCGGCCACCACTCCAACAGTCAGCGGCAGGAACAGAGGAACGCACACCACCAAAGCAGTCACGGCAACGAAGAGGCCGTTCTGGGTGATGCGATCCAGAAAGAGTGGTCCCCGTCCGGGTGTAGTGGGTCGGGACGACAATTTTACGGCCACGGCAATCAGGAGGGGCACGGCAGCAAGGGCGATCAGCATGGCCCACGTGCGGAGCCTGCGGAACAGCACTGACAACTCGGAGCCCAGCAGTGCCCAACCGGCTGCCGGCCGGACGTACGCCGGGGGCCGTTGCCCGGAAGATTCAGCCGACAACGTCGAACCCCTCCCCGGTCAAAGACACAAAGCGTTCTTCCAGGCTCGCATTTTCCACAGCGAAGCCACGGACCCTGACGCCCCCTTCAACCAGTGCGGCCACAATCGCTTCAGGTGCCAAGCCACTAAGCCCCGTGCCCAGCAGGGCTGTGGTTCCCGGGCGGCTCACGGTGCCGGGAGCGTCGCCAGGGACCAACCCGAGGCGGGCCAGGACGCTGGAAGCACGTTCGGCGTCGGGCGTTTGAACCACAACGCGGGCCTGCCCGGCCGAGCGCAGCTCCTCCAAGGGACCTTGGGCCACCAAACGCCCGGCGCTCATCACCCCAACGTCCGTGCACATTTGTTCCACCTCAGCGAGCAGGTGGCTGGAAACGAACACTGTGGTCCCGCCCGCGGCCAGGGAACGAACCAAGCTCCTCACTTCACGCGTGCCCTGGGGATCCAGTCCATTGGTTGGTTCGTCCAGGACCAGCAGTTCCCGCGGCCGGAGCATTGCATTGGCAAGGCCAAGCCGCTGCTTCATGCCCAAAGAATAGGTGCGGACCTTCTTGGCCGCAGCGTGGCCGAGCCCCACACGCTCCAGTGCGTCATTGACCCGTTGGCGCCTGGTGGAGGATGAAGCATGGCGGTCGGCCGAATCCAAGCGCATCAGGTTGCCCCGTCCCGAGAGGAACGGATAGAAACCGGGGCCCTCCACCAGGGCGCCGACTTCAGGCAGGACCACGGCGAGCGACTTCGGCATGTCCTGGCCGAGCACGCGGATCTCGCCGCTGCTTGCCGAAGCCAGTCCCAGCAGCACCCGGATAGTGGTGGTCTTACCTGAACCGTTGGGACCAAGGAAGCCGTAGACAGAGCCGCGCGGAACCGCAAGGTCGATTCCCTCGACGGCGGAGCGGTGACCAAAGCGCTTGATGAGGCCGTGCGTTTCTATGGCAAAGTCTCTGGGGGCGGCTTCGCTCACAGGGCGGCAGCCGCTGACTGAAGCCGTTCCAGAGGCACCATGCCGGCAAAGACGCGGCCGTCGTCGAGAATCAGGACGCTGAGCAGTGAGGTCGTCAACGCCCGGCCGCCGGAAACTGGTTGCAGTGCTTGGGCCAGTTGCGGATTGGCCGTGAACGCTGCCGGCGCAGCGCCTGCCGGCAGGGCAATGACTGCGTCCCAGCCCTGACCAATCACGGTGGGTCGGGGTCGATCGGGTTTCTGGCTGTCCTGAGGCGTGGGCGCCGTGGGTGCCGCCATGGCAGGTGCGGGCCTGGCGGGCAGGACCTTCTCCGTCACGGTGGAACCTGGGGGCGGGGTGAACTCGAACAGGGCAGGCTCGGGGACAGTCAGGCTCAGCTCCGTAAATGCCAGCGAATACGCGGGGTCCTCCTGACCCTTGGCCCTCACTTCCACACCCAACGTCAGGCCTGTTTCAGCATCGACGTCGATCGCCACGGAGTCAACCAGGGTGGAGGCGGTACGGGGACGCAGGCTGAGACGGTAAGCACTCCGGCCGGCAACCGTAGAAGAATCGTCAACCGAGACCTCTGTGCTGGCTTCAATGCCTGCCAGCAAACGGTTTGCCATGGACCCGGGCGTGGGCAAGTCCCGGGGAGCCATGTCTACTGCTCCGGTGGGCATCGGTGCCGTGAAGTGGACGGCGCTGTTATCCGCCGATTTGTAGAACCATACGCCCCGTCCATTGACAACCACGTCACGTTCGGCCATGCGGTCCATAACCTGGAAACGGGCCTTGGACGGGCCGTCCACATAGACGCGGGCCGTGTGGGTCCCGGTCAACAATTCCATGGCCGGGACTGCACCTGGGGTGGTTCCGGGGCCGGCAGCCGGCATTTCCGGCAATCCCAACGCCGCGGATTGTTCCAGGGTGCCGGAGAAATCCCGGACCTCGCTGCGTGCCACCATTGCCAGGATTTCTTCGGCGGTCTTGTCAGGCAAGGACGCAGCGGCACCGGCTTGGATGGAGCCGAACGCCACAGTCATCGCGGCAACAACCGAAACCACCACGGCAGGCAGCCACCGCTGCTTGGATCGCGTCACCATCACCAGCCACCGATCGTGAAAGGCATGGCTCCAGACTACTCCGGTTACCTGTGCCTATCACCTGTTCGCGCGTCAGGCTTTAATCAGTTGCCGTGCCAGTTCAACCGCCCCGTGGACCGGTGTTTGGGAGAGGATCCGGATTGATGAGGGATCCTCCAAGGAGACTTTCCTGGCAACGGCGCCGGCGAGTTCGCTGTGGTTCACCAGCAGGCTGCCCGCCATGACCAGGGGCAGGTCCAGGCCGAGTTCGCCCAGGACCTGTCGAGCCAACGCCGCAAGGTGATGTGCCGCTTCAGCCTGGATCCGGACCGCGGCGTGATCGCCCTCAGCCGCCAGCTCGAGAACCAGGGGAGCCAGGGTTGCCCAGTGGTCAGGTTCCGGCTTCGCGTAGAAGGAGTCCATCAATTGCAAGGCGTCCACGTTCGCTGTGGCTGCCATGAGCGCGCGGACCATTGTGCCAGGTTCCAGTCCGGCGTAGTACTCCCGCAGGGCTTCTCGAACCGCGTCCCGCACCACGGAGTATCCGCCGCCCTCGTCGCCCAGCAAGTAGCCGTAGCCTCCACTGCGGGCTTCCATTCCGTCCCCGTTCCGGCCCCAGGCTACCGAACCGGTACCTGCAACCAGGACAACGCCGGCGTCCAAGCCTGCTGCAGCGAGAACGATGCGGGTGTCATGGACCACCTCTATGCGGGCACCAGGGAAGTGTTCGGTCAGCAGGGCGGACAGAACTGCCCGGCTGGCCGGGGTGTCCGCGCCCGCAGCTCCTGCGCACACGGCTTCGATTCCGCTTCCCACACTAGCGGCGATTCTGCGCAGGACTGCGTCGGCTCCTTGGTGGCCCACGGAGGAGAGGTTGGCGCTCGCTTCGGTGATTTCCATGCCCTCACCGTTTGCGTGGGTGGCATCCCACCGGACAGCGTGGGTCTTGGAGCCGCCGATGTGCAGGCCAAGGACCGCCGGCGTGGTTTCCGAAGGCCCAGTGGCATCTGCCTTCAACGCAGAGGCACCCGCTGCAGTGCTTTCGACGCTGGGGCTTCCTCCGCCGTTTTCGGGGAACTGCTGTACTTCCTCCACTGATGTCCCTTCGTTTTCCGGCGTGTCAGACCAGCGTGGTCCACAGCGGCTCACTTCAGATTGGCATAGACCAATAATGTTGTCTACAAGTAGGATGTCCAATATGCCACCCGACGCCGTCCCAGGTACACCCAAGTACTACCTCCTCAAGACCGAGGTTCTTGGACTTATCGCGGGCCTCAAACCCGGCACCCTGATCCCCACCGAGCGCGCACTGGCCGAGAAATACACCACGTCCCGCACCACAGTCAGGCAAGCCATCAGCGAACTCGTGGCTGAGGGAAAGCTGGGCCGCATCCAGGGGCACGGAACCTTTGTGGCGCCTCCCAAGGTGACCCATGTCAGGCAGTTGACCTCCTTCTCCGATGACGCCCGCAACCAGGGATTGCGGCCCGATTCCACGACGCTTGCCTTGGGAGTCGTCACCTCGGAGGCAGCAGTAGCCGCCTGTTTGGGCCTTGATCCAGGCGATCCCGTGACCCGCCTCGAACGCATCCGGCTTATTGACGGGGAACCGCTGGCACATGAGGTTGCCTGGCTTCCCGGCAAGCTTCCAGGCTTGAAGTCCCAGCTTGCCAAGGCAGGTTCGCTCTATGCCGTCCTGGCCGATGTCTACGGCCGGCGCGTGGCCGACGTCGAGGACACCGTGGAGACGGCCCTGGCCGGGCCGGAGGATGTCAGGCTGCTGGGGATCGAGATGGGAGCGCCTTTGTTGGTGGTGCACCGGCTGGCCCGCGACGCTGCGGGGACCCCGGTGGAGTGGACCCGCAGTGCGTTCCGCGGGGATAGATTCCGGTTCGTATCCCGGGTGAAGGCAGGAGACTGAGATGGCCAATTCGTCCTCAGGGGAGTCGATAATCCGGCGTTTCGTGCGGCTGGTTGGAGCGTTCGACGACGCACACCTCACCATGAGCGTCGCCAACCTGGCCAGGCGCTCGGGGCTGCCGGTGACCACCACCTACCGCCTGGTGGATGAACTCCTCCATGAAGGACTGCTGGAGCGCGAAACCAGCGGCGAGGTCCGGATCGGAACCAGGCTGTGGGAGTTGGTCTCCAGGAGTTCGCGCATGGTGGGCCTGCGTGAAGCGGCGCTGCCATTCATGGAAGACGTTCAGTCGGTGGTCCAGCACTCCACCACTTTGGGGATCCTGGATTCTGAAGAGGTGTTGTATATCGAACGGATTGGCTTCCGGGATTCATTGGTTGACATCACGAAAGTTGCCGGCCGCCTCCCGGTCCACGGAACCTCATCCGGGTTGGTGTTGCTGGCTTACTCACCACCGGCTTACCAAGACCTGTTCCTGTCGCGGACGCTGGAAAAGTTCACCGATGCCACGCTGACCGACCCTGGCGAGTTGAGGCGGCACCTGGCCAACATCCGGCAACGGGGCTTCGCCTCCATGCCCGGGATCATCGTGCCCGAATCCAGCGGAATCGCAGTCCCTGTCTTTGGCCGCAGCAGTACCGTGGTTGCAGCCCTTAGCGTAGTGGTGCCCAGAAACGAAGAAAACGCTGCGGCGCGGGTGCCGGTCCTGATGACTGCGGCGCGCGGAATTTCCCGCGCGCTTGGTTGGCGGGGAGAACTCAAGGGCGCCGTCCGGCAAAGCAACGGAAGCATCTGATTCCCGTTCATCGGTAACCCTGTGGTTCCACTCACACGTCCACTGGCAGAGTTGAATCCAGCAGGGCACCCGCCCGAAACCCACCACACCACGGCCTCATGGGGGCCTCTGTTGTGCTGCCCTGCCGTACCCGGGTTTGAGAAGCGGCAACGCCGCGGCAGGAGGAATTGGTCATGGAAACTGCAACGCAGCCGAGCCCGGAGTCCGGAGGCAGGCGGGTGGAAGGAAAGGTCGCAATCGTCACCGGCGGCAGGGGGGACCTGGGCGGCGCCACAGCCCGCCTCCTTGCCCGGCACGGTGCGATCGTGGCCAGCTTGGACCAGGCAGGAACAACTGCAACGGACGCCCATCCCGGCATCACCGAGTACGACGTCGACGTCACCAACGAACACAGCGTCGCCCAGGCTGTGAAGCAACTGAGCGGCGACCTCGGCCAGCCGGACATCCTGGTCAACGCAGCAGGAATCATCGGTCCGGCAGGTGCCAGCCACACTGCCAGCATGGACCAGTTCAACCTCATTTTCGACGTCAACGTCAAAGGGGTGTGGCTGATGACCAAGCACGTGGTTCGGGCGATGATCGCCAAAGAGTCCGGCAGCATCATCAACTTCTCCTCCATCCACGGGCTGACCGGCGGGCGCAATGTCCCGCTGTACCACGCCACCAAGGGAGCTGTCCGGCTCTTGAGCAAGTCGGACGCAGCGGCCTACGGGGCATACGGGGTCCGGGTGAATTCCATCCATCCGGGCTCAATGAACACCCGGATGAGCCGGCACTCAGCAGAACAGTCGGACATTGGGGCGGAGGCGTACTACCAGCAACTGGTGGGCGGAAATCCTCTCCCTCGCCAAGGCGAGCCTGAGGAAATCGCCTACGGAGTCCTCTACCTGGCCTCGGACGAATCCCGGTTTACCACCGGATCCGAATTGGTCATCGACGGCGGCTACACGGCTGTCTGACCACCAGAACTTTTCACGCCCTACGAGAGGTACCACCATGAAATACCTGAACGGCACCCCTGCCGATACCTATGACGTCGTCGTTGTCGGTTCCGGCGCCGGCGCCCTGACCGCAGCCGCCACGGCCGCACGTGCCGGCAAGTCCGTCGTCGTACTGGAAAAGACCGAATTGCTGGGCGGCACGTCCGCAGTATCCGGAGGCATGCTGTGGATTGCGGACAACCATCATGCCCGCGAAGCGGGGCTGTCCGATTCCAAGGAAGCGGCGGCCCGGTATGTCCGCGCCGTTGCCCGCGGACGGAGCCGCGAAGAACTGCTGGATGCGGCACTCACCTACGGTGACACCATGCTCCGTTTTACCGAAGACGAATGCGGCCTGCAGTTCATTTTCCTGGACAACTTTCCCGACTATCGCCAGGACCTGCCCGGTTCCGTGGATGGCGGAAGGACTGTTGAACCCGGGCTTTACAACATTCGCGAGGCTCTCGGCGGGCTCGCAGCCCACGTCCGCTCCGACGGGAGGGCGCCCTTCACCATGCAGGAGTACGAGGCCTGGGGTGCATTCACCAAGTTCCCCTGGGAAAAACTGAACCAACGGCAGGAGCAGGGGCTCGTGGCCAAAGGCCAGGCCCTGGTGTCCATGCTGTTGGCCAGTTTGGTCAGGGACAGCGCCGCGCTGGTGGTTGGTGCCCGCGGGCAGAAGCTGTTGAACGACGGCGGCAGGGTAGTGGGCGTCCAGCTCGAGTCAGGGGAGATGTTCCACGCCAACGACGGCGTCGTCCTCGCCACGGGCGGTTTCGAATGGGACAAGGCACTTGCGGACTCATTGTTGGCTTCACGGCTCTACATCATGTGTTCTCCGCCGTCGAATACCGGCGATGGCCTGAAGATGGCCCAGCGGGCAGGTGCCCAAATCCGGGGAACCCGCGAGGCCTGGTGGGCGCCAATGTCCATCACAGGCGACACCCGCGATGGAGCGCCCGTGGGGACCCTGCTCCGTTTTGAGCGGCAAGGACCGGGCTCCCTTATGGTCAACCGCCATGGCCGGCGGTTTGCCAACGAGTCCCAGAACTACAACGACCTCGCCCGCTGCCTGCAGTCATGGGATTCGCCCAACAACCAGACACTGAACACACCCGCACATGTGGTGTTCGACCACAGCTACCTGGAGCGCTACGGCGTCCTGGCACATCGGGCAGGCCAGCCGACGCCGGACTACCTGGTGGAAGGTGCCACGTTGGCGGAACTGGCCGCCAGGATCGGTGTCCCCGCCGGGAACCTGGAGGCCACCGTTGATCGCTTCAACCTCCATGCTGTCAAGGGCGAAGACCCCGACTTCGGCCGTGGCGAAAGTGCCTATGACAAATACTGGGGCGACGACGACTGCCCGTGGCCCAACCCGTCCCTGGGTCCGCTGCAGACCGGGCCGTTTTATGCAATGGAGGTGGTCAATGGAGCTTTTGGCAGCAACGGAGGTGTAGCCACTGACGGCCTTGCCCGGGTTCTGGACGTGGACGGCGATCCCATCCCCGGCCTCTTCGCCGCGGGAAACACCACGGAAAATGCCTACGCTGCAGGCTACCCGGGAGCAGGCGCCACCCTGGGACCCATCATGACCATGGGCTACCTGGCGGGCCGCACCATCGCGGGCGAACCAGCGGAATACAGGCCGGCAGAGTTGGCGGATGCAACAGGAGCCCAGGCGTGATCCGGCACGCAGTGCTGTTCAAGTTCAAGGCTGACTTCCCTGCTGCGGACATGATGGCCTGGCGGAAAGGACTGGACCGGCTGGAGGGCAACATTCCAGGCCTCCTGAAGTTCACGCACGGGACAGATGTCCTCCGGCATGGCCGCTCCTTCGACTACGCGATTGTTGCTGACTTCAACGCCGCCGAAGACCTCGAGGTATACGACACGCATCCGCTGCACGAGCCTCTCAAAATGTTCTCACTTCCCAACAGCGAACAGATTATTGCCGTGGATTTTGTGCTCTAGCTGTAGTTTCCTCGGAGGTTGTGCATAGTGCGGCCAGGGCACGTCAGCATTCCGTCAGCGCTGGATCAGGGGACAGCGGGGGTAATTCCCGATGTTTCCTTCAGGGTCCGGCGGACAAACTCTGCGCCGGGCTCCGCGTAGGCAGCAACAATCCGGCCAAACAGCTCCGCACCTTCGGCCCCGGGCCAGTCCTCCGGCAGGAATTCCGGTGGCAGCCCGGGGTCGAGGTAAGGGATGATCCGCCATCGGTCAATGCACTGCACGTAAATGGAGAAGGCATCCGCGGACGGTTGCACCGTTGTGCTCTGGGGCCTTGAAGCATCGGAACCCTGAGCTCTTGCCGAACCGTGTTCACGGATGAAGTCCCTATGGAGCGCGGCCACTGCGTCCAGGTCCCACCACTTGGCGGCTGCCTCCCGGAGGCTGCCGCCAACCAAGGGAGTTCCCGTCACAAAGATTGTGGCCATGTCCCGGATCGACAGGTCAGTGAGGATCTCCTCAACTTCTTCGCGCAATGTATCAGGGCAGATCCACAAACCCGCCGCCACCGTCCCACAGCCGATCCAGTGGAGCCGGCGCCGCAACTGGTGCCTCTTTTCGCGTTCCGTTTCGGGAATGGAGAAGGAAATCAGGCACCAAGGGTCCTCCAACGACATGCTGCGGGGGTTATAGATGCGGCGGTCACCACGTGCCAGCATGGTTGCAGCGCCGTCGGTGAGGGTGAACCCGGGAATCCCGGCGCGCGTCTCCTGGAGCACCACGTCCTTCTTCCGCAACCGGCCCAGGGCAGTGCGGGTTACTGTTCCGGACGTTCCCAAGGCCTCCATGAGCACAACAATGTCTTTGGCGGACATCCATCCGCCGGCGTCACGCAAGTACAGGCCAATAACGGTTCGCAGCAACGACGTGGTACTCCCTGGACGGGAGTCCATGTCGTCAAGGACGGCGCTCATTCCGGTTACTGCAGTTCAGAGAGCGCGTCGCGGATTGCTGTCACTCCCAGTTCGACTTCGGCAAAGCTTGTGCTCAACGGCGACAAGCCAATGCGAAGGCCGTGCGGAGGGCGGAAGTCGGGGATGACACCCTTTTCCCAGAGCTTTGCGGTGACATCTGAGAAGAGGGGGTGGTCCACAGTGATGTGGGATCCGCGCTCGGCGACGTCACGGGGGCTGACGATTTCAGCGCCCAGCGGAACCAGGAGTTCTTCGGAAAGGGCGATCGCGTATTCGGTGAGCTTAATGGATTTGGCGCGGACTGCGTCCATGCCAACAGAGGCGATCAGCTCCAGCATGTCCTTCATGGGCTGCATGGCCAGCACGGGAGGAGTTCCTGTGATGAACCTGCGCATTCCTTGGGCAGGGCGGTAGCTGTCCGTCATGCCAAACGGGTTCTCAGCTCCCATCCAACCCCAGATGGGTTGCTGGAGGCGGTCCTGCATCGAGGAGTTGACATAAGCGAACGCCGGCGAACCCGGGCCACCGTTGAGGTACTTGTAAGTACAACCTACGGCGATGTCCACGCCCCATTTGTCCAGCTCAAGGGGCACCGAACCTACGGAGTGGCAAAGGTCCCACAGCATCAGTGCGCCGGCCTCGTGCACTTTCGCGGTGATTCCCTCGGCGTCGGCCAGGAACCCGGAGCGATACGCAATGTGGCTCAGGACCACTACCGCTGTCCTATCACCCAACAGTGCGTCCAGGTCCTCCGCGCGCACGCCGCTGGAAGGGTTTGCGGCGATCCATTTGATGGTCGCACCACGTTCCGCGGCAATGCCTTCGATGATGAAGCGGTCCGTGGGAAAGTTGTCGCGGTCAATGATGATTTCATCCCGGCCCGGTTGGGCGTCCACCGCCGCACGGATCATCTTGTAGAGCATCACGGACGTGGAGTCGCCCACGGTGGTCTGCCCTGCGGCCGCGCCCAGGGTCACCTCACCGATACGGTCTCCCACCGTGATCGGCTCATCCATCCACTGCTCATCCCAACCCCGGATGAGGCGGCTGCCCCAGGACTTGTGCACAAAGGCATCCAGGTTCGCAGCGGTGACTTTTAGTGGGCGTCCCAGCGAATTGCCGTCCAGGTATGAGGCAAGCTGATCGGCGTCGGGCGCGTAGAAAGCATCGCGCTGGGCGGCAAGGGGATCAGCGGCGTCCAGTTCGGCCGCCGTTGGCCGCTGGGTCTGCTGTGCTGTGGTCATGGTTCCTCCTTGGGAATATGTGTGGCCGGGCAATGGCCCGGTGGTGGCCTGGATGCTTAGTTACCGATTTCGGTACGGACGGCGTAAAGCTCGGGGAAGAAGGTGAGGTCCAGGGCGCGCTTGAGGAAGTCAACCCCGGAGGATCCTCCAGTGCCCACCTTGAAACCGATGGTCCGCTGGACCGTCCGCAGGTGGCGGAACCGCCAGGCCTGGAAGTTGTCCTCGATGTCCACCAGGTCCTCGCAAGCCTCATACAGGCCCCACGGAGTGTCGTCCGATTCATAGATCTTCTGGAAAATGGGCACGAGGTCCTGGCGGAAGGTCCACGGCTCGCTGGTGTCGCGCTCGAGGATGTCAGTGGGGATCCCGTATCCGGCGCGTGAAAGGACAGCAAGGAAAGCGTCGTACAGCGTGGGTTCCTCCAGGAGTTTGCCAAGCAGCGCATGCGCTTCGGGCTCGCTTTCGAACACCCGCAGCATCCCGCGGTTCTTGTTGCCCAGCAGGAATTCGACAGCACGGTACTGGTAGGACTGGAAGCCCGATGAACTTCCCAGGAATCCACGGAACTGCGAATATTCGCGCGGGGTGAGGGTTCCCAGGACGGACCACTGTTCGGTCATCGTGCGCTGGATAGCCTTCACTCGGGCGATGCACTTCAGGGCTTTGCCCAGGTTGTCGGCATCAAAAAGCCGGCGTGCTTCGAGGAGTTCATGAAGGACCAGTTTGAGCCAGAGCTCGCTGGTCTGGTGCTGGATGATGAACAAAAGTTCATCATGGTGTTCCGGTTGGCTAAGGGGGTGCTGCGAGCTGAGCAGGTGGTCAAGGTCCAGATATCCGCCGTAGGACATGGCGTGCCGGAAATCAGTGCGGACTGTGTCCTCGATATCCCGGACGCTCTGGGCGGAATGGACTGTGGGCTTTTCCATGACTTGAGATTATCACTTCCATGACGCACGTCAAGGGATTGATTTGTGATCTGGTTGAGCCCGGAGTCCCGTAGGCTGAAGGCCAACCATTGGGGAAGGGGGAGTGGCCATGGAATATGCCGGCAGCGCCGCCGTGCCCGTGTCCATCTACCTGGATGTCGATGGCGTGGTAAACCCCTTCAGCCCTATGGGGACCACCGACTGGGGCGGCGAATGGGCAACTGCCGACGCCGGCATCCTGGAGGTGGCTTTCGCGCCGGAATTGGTTGCCGGACTCAATGACCTCGCTGCCCACCCTGCTGCGCGTTTCGTTTGGCTGACCACGTGGGAGCGCCTTGCCCCCGAGTTTCTCTGCCCTGCCATTGGCCTCAACGGTCAGGAGTGGCCCGTCCTGTCCAGCCAAGGCTGGGACCAGGGGTCCGAGTGGTGGAAACTTGTAGCCCTCCAGAAGGATCTGGCGTCCTCGGGAAGCCAGCGGATCGTATGGCTCGATGACCAGCTCAACAGGGAATCCGATGCCCTTTCCTGGGCCGAATACCAGCAGGACCATGTGCTTTGTATCTCACCCGATCCCCGTAAGGGACTGTCGCCGGGCGACCTTGCCGCTGTTCGGGAGTATCTGGGCTGAAGCCCAGGGAAGATACGTTTGTCCGCTCACAGGATGCCACGTAGGATTCTTAAGGTTTCAAGCCCGCCAGAGTGAATGCCGCAAGCAGAGTCAGTTGAACAGTTGCTGAACTATGCTGTGGATGGCAGGTATGGGGAAGTGAAACTGCTGAACGTCGTCGACTCTGCAGATTGGGCAACAGGTGGATATCACCTTCATGGTCGCGCTGGTAATAGCGTTGGCCCTATTCTTTGACTTCACCAACGGATTTCACGACACCGCAAATGCGATGGCTACGCCCATCGCTACGGGGGCGATCAAGCCCAAGACGGCCGTTGCCCTGGCCGCCGTGCTGAACCTCGTGGGTGCCTTCCTCTCCACGGAAGTAGCCAAGACCATTTCCGGCGGGCTGATCCGGGAGGGATCCGATGGCATCCACATCACTCCCGATATTATTTTTGCCGGCCTGATGGGTGCTGTCCTGTGGAACATGATCACCTGGCTTAAGGGCCTGCCTTCGAGTTCGTCGCACGCTTTGTTCGGCGGACTGATCGGCGCAGCCGTTGTGGGCATCGGATTCCACTCCATCAATTTTGAGACCGTGCTGCAGAAAGTGATCCTGCCCGCCGTCTTCGCGCCCCTGATCGCGGGACTGGTGGCGTACATCTGTACCCGCCTGGCCTACGCACTGACCTCACGGCACGATCCCGAGACCGGTGACAAGCTCACGCAGAAACGTGGCGGCTTCCGCACCGGTCAGATTTTTACCTCCAGCCTCGTAGCACTGGCACACGGCACCAACGACGCCCAGAAGACCATGGGCATCATCACCCTGGTCCTTATTGCCGCCGGCACCCAGGAACCGGGCAGCGGTCCGCAGTTCTGGGTCATCGCAGCATGTGCCTTCGCCATCGCCATCGGCACCTATGCCGGCGGGTGGCGCATCATCCGTACCATGGGCTCCGGGCTGACCGAGGTCAAACCGGCCCAGGGTTTCTCCGCTGAAACCAGCACCGCGTCGGCCATTCTCGCCTCATCCCACCTCGGCTTTGCCTTGTCCACCACGCAGGTCGCTTCGGGCTCAGTCATCGGCTCGGGCCTGGGCCGCAAAGGCACCTCCGTTCGCTGGGGTACCGCGGGAAAGATTGCTTTGGGATGGCTCTTCACCCTTCCAGCGTCCGCAATTGTCGGTGCGCTGACAGCGCTGCTGGTGGGCATCGGCGTCGTGGGTGTCATTATTGCCGCGGTGGTGGGAACGGCAGCAGTGCTGTTCATGTTTGTCGCGTCCCGCAAATCGCACGTGGGCCACCACAACGCTGTCGAGGTTGAAGAGGCCCACCACGCGGTGCGGTTCCGCAAGAAAAAGAAGAATCAAAAGACCAGCAAAAACGAGGATGCGCAGCGATGAAATGGTTGGAATTGCTGCAGGTTGCCGGCGTGACCCTGGTGGCAGCCGTGACGCTGGTGGTCCTGTACTCCTTGGGAGTGCGGCTCACCGCCATCGCCGGTGACGCCCAGCAAAAATCACCCGGACTCGTTCGCTCCCTGGCGTTCGTTTGTTTCGGCGTCTGCGGCGTGGCCGTATTGTTCGGAATCTACTTGATAGTTCCCTACTTCGGAAAGTAGCGGCATCTCTGGCCGTCCACGGCATTCGGGAGAATAATCAGCAATGTAGTTATGCACATAACTGCGTGGTTGTGATCCGGTAGATGCGGGGCTGTCATGAAATGCCCATCCCGAAGCCAATCCCTTGGACTGGCCCTGGTTCCGGTCTTGACGCTGGCGCTTTGTGCCTGCCTTCCGCCGGCTCCCCAGGGAGAATCACCCTCTCCCGGTTCCTCCACGGCGGCTGCGCCCGCCCAGCCAAGTTCAAACAACGTGGTCCCTACGGCCACCCAGCCGGCGGGTCCTGCAGGGCCTGGGGCGCCGAAGGCAGAGGCTCCAGTGGTTCGTTGGGTCCCCATAGGACCGGTCGGGCCGAATGATCCCACCTCCGGACAGCGGTACCTTTTGCTTCAGCAATTCCAGTGCGATGCCTTGGTGGACAGCGTGCAGGGGGCGGACGATGCCGCTGTATGGCTGGCTGGCGCAGCGGTTTGCAAGGCGCTTCAAAGCGGGGCCCAGCAGGACTGGCAGCGCGCCTCCATCGCCGTTGCTGCCACGCCGCGGATTCCGCAAACCCAATGCCTGGAGTTCAGGGTGGCTGCCACCGCTGCGTCCCTGCTGGCGCAGCACCGGAGCAACCCCAATGCGGTCTTCACCGTAGAACCAGGGCAGGGCGAAGCCTGCCCGCGGCAGCTCGTTGGCCTGACGGTGGTGGACGAAGAACTCAGGCCCGTCCACGGACTGGCGCGGGCGTCCGGGCCCAGTACCGGCGGAACGATTGTCCGCCTGGACGGCTACTACGTCCGCGTAGGCGATGTCCTGTTCGACGGCGTCCCGGCGGACGCTGAATTCGTCGCCGCCAGGGACGACTACAAGCCCGTCTATTTGCGGATGCCGCCTTCAGGCGGGCGGGACTCCATCCGTATCTCCATTACGGACACAGTGGACGTTGCCGGAACGGTGACCTTCTTCTATGACGACTCCGGCGGTTCCGCCCAGTCCCCGGGCACCGGGAATCCACCACCCGGCAATGGCCCTACCCCCACTGCACCTGCCACTCCACCTGCCACTGCGCCACCGTCAAGCGGGCAGGAGCCGGATGGGCAGGAGTCCGGGCAGCCGTCCGCAACGCAGCCGCCGGCAACGCCGCGCGCCAGCGGTGCCAGCCCCACGGCCGCACCGTGAGCGACGCACCGGATACCGAAGAGCAAATCAACAACACCCGTTGGCAGCGGACCCTTCAGGTCCTCCAGGTCATCGGGCCCCCCTTGACCGTGGCAACAGCATTGCTGGTCTACTTCGGGTGGGCTCGTACGGATGCCCAAGCCAAAGCCATGGGCCTTGACGTCAGCCTGTTCGGCTACACGGTGCAGGACTTCATCCTGCGGAGCATCCAGTCGCTGTTCCAGCCGCTGGCATGGCTGGTGGTCATTGGCCTGCTGTGGCTCATGCTGGACCGTGCTGTGTCGCGGCTTCTCGAGGCAGGGCGCTACAGGAAGGCGGTCCGCCTGTCCGGCACTGTGGTGATGCTGCTCGGCTTTGCCTACGCTGCGGCCATGTGGCTTGCCGTTTCCGCCCGCCCCGAGCAGATCCTGCTGTACGTGCCTTTCCTGATCGCAGGGGGACTGGTGGTGGGGGCATGGGGCATGAACCTCAGACGCAGGACCGATGACCGTACAGAGCCCCCACCGCGGACTCCGCAGGCACCAAGGGCCCTTGAGAGGTCATTGGTGTTCGTCCTCGTCACCCTGTTGCTCTTTTGGGGTACATCCGACTACGCCCAGGCTCTGGGCCGGGGAGCGGCCCTGGATTACCAGGCCCGCTCGAGCCTGTTGCCAACAGCGGTGGTCTACAGCAAAGACCGCCTTGCCGTTGGTGCTCCAAATGTCCGCGAGGAATCGGCCGGCTCCGAGGGGGCCCCGCTCTACCGGTACACGGGGCTGAGGTTGCTGGTGGTCAGCGGCGGACGGATCTTCCTGCTCAATGACGGCTGGTCGCTTGAGCGGGGGCGCGTGGTGGTGCTGCAGGACGACGGCAGTGTCCGGGTCGAGTATGGGAACCCTGCCTCCGACTGACTAGGCTGGCTCCATGGCGACCTTCCAGTATTACGTGGCTTCCACCATCGACGGCTTCATTGCCTCGGCGGACGACGACCTTGGCTGGCTCCTGCAGTTCGATCAGGTCGAAGGCGTCAACGAGGGCATCGAGTCCTTCATGGCCGGCGTTGGGTGTATTGCCATGGGCGGGGACACCTACCGATGGCTCCTGGAGCACGAGCCCGGCGCATGGCCCTATCCGGACCTTCCCAGCTGGGTTTTTACCCACCACGAGTATTCTGCTCCGGCCGGAGCCAACATCACTTTTGTCCGCGGAGACGTCAGGGAATTTGCTCCGGACCTGCTCAAGGATGCCGGCGACAAGAATGTCTGGCTGGTTGGCGGTGGGGACCTGGTGGCCCAATTCGCCAATGCCGGCCTCCTGGACGAGATGATCGTCACGATAGTGCCGGTGGTGCTGGGCGCAGGAAAGCGGCTGTTGCCGCTCCGGGGCCCGACGGCGCCACTTGAGTTGGTATCGCACAAAACCATTGGCGGGGCGGCGGCAGAGCTGCACTACCGGATGCCGAAGGGCCGGGCTTAGGGAGTCAGTGGCGGTTGTCCCGGATCATGTTGGTGATCCTCGCGGTCGAAAGCCTGCGGCCCTTGTCGTCGGTGATGACGATCTCGTGCGTAGCCAGCGTGCCGCCCAGGTGAATGGCCGTGCAGGTGCCCGTTACCAAGCCCGCGGCTACTGAACGGTGATGGGTTGCGCCAACCTCGATGCCTACGGCATGGCGGCCCCTCCCTGCATGGAGGGATGCTGCAAAGGAGCCCAGCGTCTCTGCAAGGACAACGTGGGCGCCACCATGGAGGATGCCCGCCACTTGGGTGTTTCCTTCCACAGGCATGGTGGCGACCATTCTCTCTGCGCTCATCTCAGTGAAACGGATACCGAGTTTTACCACCAGCGCTCCGACGCCGTGCGCCGAAAGCCAATCGTGGAATTGTTCGGGCACCCCTGCCTCGTTGAGTTCGTCGACAAAGGGGTTCGGCGTGAAATTGTCCATCATGCCAACTAGGCTGGCACCTGTGAGTGAAACAACCAAACCGGACCAGGTTCCAACGGCCCAAGCTGCTGCCATCGCGACAGCACCCACCCCCTCTGCCACAGCATCGGCCGGAACCACGGGGGATGGCCGGCCCAGGCTGCTGGTCCTGGACGGCCACTCCATGGCGTTCCGGGCTTTTTATGCCCTTCCCGCGGAGAACTTCTCCACAGCCCGGGGGCAGTACACCAACGCAGTCCATGGGTTCACCTCCATGTTGATCAACCTGATCAAGGACCAGAAGCCCACGCATGTCGCCGTGGCTTTTGACGTCTCCGACGACACCACCTTCCGGAAAGCCGAGTACAGCGAATACAAGGGTGGGCGCAATGCCACGCCCGCAGAATTCGCCGGCCAGATCGGCCTCATCGCCAAGGTGATGGAGGCATGGGGCATCAAGACCATTGCCATGCCTGGATACGAGGCAGACGACGTCCTGGCTACCCTGGCCGCCCAGGGCGACGCCGCCGGTTTTGAAGTCCTCCTTGTCTCCGGTGACAGGGATGCCTTCCAGCTGATCAACGACAACGTTTTTGTGCTCTACCCCAAGCAGGGCGTGAGCAACATCCCCAGGATGGACGCTGCAGCCATCGAGGAAAAGTACTTCGTCAAGCCCGGCCTGTACTCGGACCTCGCTGCACTTGTCGGCGAAACGGCCGACAACCTTCCCGGGGTCCCCGGCGTGGGTCCCAAGACAGCCGCCAAATGGATTAACCTTTACGGCGGCCTCGAAGGAATCCTGGAAAACCTTGACTCCATCGGGGGCAAGGTGGGCGGTGCCCTGAAGGAGAACCTGGAGAACGTCAAGCGCAACCGCCGGCTCAACCAGCTCCTGACCGACCTGGAGCTGCCCCTTACCCTGGAGGACCTCCACGAGCCACGCCCGGACCGCCAGGCCATCGAGGAACTCTTTGAGGAACTTGAGTTCCGTACCCTGCGTACCCGGTTGTTCGATCTTTACGGTGATGACACCGCCGGTGAGGCGCCTGACACGATTGAAGCCCCGGAGTTTGCCTCGCTCACGGATGCCTCGGGACTGCGGGACTTCTTCTCTGCTGGGGCGGGGGTCCGTTCCGCCCTGGCTGTCCACCTGCTTCCTGGACGGATCGGTGAGGACGCCAATGCCCTGGCTGTGGTGAGGAACAACGGCGCCGCCTACATCGAGCTCACGGCCCTGGATGCTGAAGCGGAGTCCGTCCTGGCCACATGGCTGCAGGACCCCGAAGAAGCCAAAGTCCTGCATGAGTTCAAGTCCGCTCTCAAGGCCCTGCACCACCGTGGCCTGGGCTTGGAAGGCGTAGTGGATGACACCTCCATCTCGGGTTACCTGATCCAGCCGGACCGACGCAGTTACGACCTCGCCGAGCTCGCACAGGTCCATCTGAAGATCTCGCTCACCACCGCTGTTGCCGCATCCGGGCAGCTGGAGCTTGACCTTTCCGGCGAAACGGACCAAGCTGCCGCAGCAGCGCTCGTCCAGCAGGCCGCCGTCGTGCACGCCCTCAGCAAGCACTTCGAAACTGAACTCGCCGCCATTAAGGCCGATGCCCTCCTGACCACGCTGGAACTGCCGGTGGCACGTGTCCTTGCCCAGATGGAACTGACCGGGATTTTCGTCTCCACCGACCGCATGGACGAGCAACTGGCCGATCTCACGAAGGTGATCGAAAGTGCCCAGGAACAGGCTTTCGCGGCTATTGGGCATGAAGTCAACCTGGGTTCGCCCAAGCAACTCCAGACCGTCCTGTTCGAGGAACTGGGACTGCCCAAAACCAAGAAAATCAAGTCCGGCTACACCACCGATGCCGCGTCCCTGAAGGGATTGCTGGAGAAAACCGGACACGAATTCCTGGTCCAGCTAATGGCGCACCGAGAGTCTTCCAAGCTGGCCCAGATGGTGGAAACCCTCAAAAAGTCCGTGGCTGAGGACGAGCGCATCCACACCACGTATGCGCAGAACATCGCCGCCACAGGCCGCATCTCCTCCAACAACCCCAACCTGCAGAACATCCCTGTGCGCAGTGAAGAGGGTCGTCGGGTTCGGGGCATCTTCGTGGTCAGCGAAGGGTACGAATGCTTGTTGTCGGCCGACTACTCGCAGATCGAAATGCGTATCATGGCGCACCTTTCCAGCGACGAAGCCCTGATCCAGGCCTACCGCGACGGAGAAGACCTGCACCGTTTTGTGGGTTCCCGGATCTTCAACGTTGAGCCGGCCGAAGTCACCAGCGCCATGCGTTCCAAGGTGAAGGCGATGTCCTACGGTTTGGCTTATGGCCTGACCTCCTTCGGATTGTCCAAGCAGCTGGAGATTTCCGTGGATGAGGCACGCACGCTCATGAAGGACTACTTCGATCGCTTCGGCGGCGTACGCGACTACCTCCGCGGCGTTGTCGACCAAGCCAGGACGGACGGCTACACGGCCACCATCGAAGGCCGCCGCCGTTACCTGCCGGACCTGACGAGCACCAATCGCCAGGCGCGGGAAGCAGCCGAACGCATTGCCTTGAACTCGCCCATCCAGGGCTCCGCCGCGGACCTCATCAAACGGGCCATGCTGGGAGTCTCGGCCGAGCTCGCGGGCCAGGGCCTGAAGTCCCGGATGCTGCTGCAGGTCCACGATGAACTGGTCCTCGAAGTTGCTCCGGGTGAGCGCGAAACCGTGGAGAAACTGGTAATCGAACAAATGGGTTCAGCTGCCCGCCTCTCAGTTCCCCTTGATGTCCAGATCGGCGTCGGTTCCAGCTGGTACGAGGCTGGACACTGATCCAGCCGGGAATTCCACGTAACGCCGCAGGGCGCGCCGCTGTGATGGTGGCGCGCCCTGCGGCGCCTGGCTAGGCTCGGGAACGTGGCTGATCCCAATGAACCAAACCCGCAAAAGTACTCTGTCCGCCGTTTCCTTGCTGTTGCAGACAAAGAAGACTCCGATGCCTACAGCCGTTGTGCCACTTGGGTGCAGGCTGTATCTCATGGTTTCCACCAACAAAAGCGCGATGACGAGTACATCGCCAGGACCCTCAGCGCCTACAGTGCCGATCAGCGCGAGCTGACGGGCGTCTACATCAACGGCAGTGTCCCTGAGCATTCGCTGGGCGCCGACGTTCCGGTGGCGACGTACGCCACCATGCGCAAAGTGTTGAACGTTGGCTTTGGCCGGCAGCTCGAAGCCAACCTGGTCACCGCCGTGACGGTCCGTGGCACGCACCGGCGGAATGGCATACTTCGCGGCATGATCACTGCCGACCTCGAAAGCGCCAAGGACGACGGCCTGGCCATTGCGGCACTGACGGCTTCGGAAGGAACCATTTATGGTCGCTTCGGTTTCGGCGTGGCTACCTTTGAACGCAGTATCAGGGTAGACACCGGCCCACGATTCAGGTTGAAGGGTGAGCCGGTGGGAACTGTTGAAGCCGCCGATCCTTCGGTGCTACTGGAGTTGGCACCCCGCGTATTCGACCGGCTCCAGCGGCTTTCGCCTGGCTCGGTGGACCGTCAGGAGTACTACCGACTGCTCGCGTCAGGTTCCATCGGTCAAGACGGCAAGCCTGACACCAGCGTCCGCTGTGCTCTGCACTATGACCTCACGGGTGCGTTGGACGGCTACGTTTCCTACCGTTTCAAGGGGTGGGACCACAAGCCTTACACCATGGAAATCGTGGATTTCGTTGCGGCCACCCAGGCCGCCTACCTCGATTTGTGGCGCTTCATGGGCAGCATCGACCTCATTGAAGAAGTCGTGTGGGCTGAGGCGCCCGTGGACGATCCCCTGGTGTGGGCCCTTGAGGACCCAAGGTGTGTGGATGCCTCCGATGTCCGCGACATGCTGTGGCTCCGGATCCTGGACATCGGGGCAGCCCTGCAAGCCCGGCACTACCGCTCAGCGGGACGCCTGGTGCTGGAGGTGGAGGACTCCCTGTCCCTGGCCGGCGGCACTTGGGTTCTGGAGTCCGACGGCGGTGCTGCCGCCGTCGTTTCTGAAGCCGCGGGAGAGGCGGCCGACTTGAGCATGGACATTTCCGATCTTGCCTCCATCTATCTTGGTGCAGTGTCGCCGGTGACGTTGGCCGCGGCGGGACGCATCCGGGAGAAGTCGGCGGGTGCAGCGTTCCTCGCCCAGCAACTGTTCGCGGTGGAACGTCCGGCTCACTGCCTGACTCATTTCTAGGCTCCACCACTAATGCGCAACACCTGACCACACGCGATTCCATACTGAAATTAAGGACATCCATGGGGGATTCCAAGCGGCGGCCTGTGGCCGGCCGGCGATCAGTGCTGCTTGGAATGGCGGGCCTCGCGTCCGCTGCCCTGGCTGCCTGCTCGTCGGTTGAACGACCAAAAAATGCGGCAGCGCCTTCAGTGTCGCCTCTGGTGGCGCCGTCCGTGGCGCCTCTGGTGGCGCCGCCGACAGGCCCGGCGACGCCACCGCCGTCGATCGCTGCCAGATCCAGCGAACAGGCCGCTGCTGCCCTTGCGCCTGCGGCCAAGGCCACAGCAACCGTGCTTCCGGACAAACAGCAGATCATGGCCGAATTCGCCGGGCGGCGGCCCAAAGAATGGGGTCTGCAAGTCACGGGAGTGGTGAACGATTCCGCCTCGAAGCACGTGGCGCTGACCTTCGACGCATGCGGTGGCCCGGGAGGCACTGGATGCGACCACGCGCTGCTGAAGACGCTGCGCCGGCTCCATGTCCCGGCCACGCTCTTCATCAACAGCCGCTGGCTCCAGGCCAACCCGTCACTCGCCGCCGAACTGGCCGCGGAACCGTTGTTCGAACTGGCCAATCACGGAACGCTGCACCAACCGTTGTCGGTCACCGGAAGGGCCGCCTACGGGATCGCCGGCACTGACAACACCGCTGCCGCCTACGATGAACTGATGGGAAACCAGGCGTTGATGCAGGAACTGATCGGTACTCCGCCCGGCTTCTTCCGTCCCGGAACGGCTTTCTACGACGACGTCGCCGTGGAGATGACCAGAAGGCTGGGGCTGCTGCCGGTCAACTTCACCATCAACGGCGATGGTGGCGCGACTTATCCTGCATCGACCGTGGCCGGCGAGGTAGGGCGGGCAAGGGCCGGCGACATCGTCATATCGCACTTCAACAGGCCCGCGGCGGGCACGGCTGAAGGCTATGGCCGGGCCTTGCCGGGAATGCTGGACAGGGGAGTCACGTTTGCACGGCTGGGAGATGTCCTGACCTTGTGAGACTCCTTTTGACCCTGCTTTGCCAATGCGACTAGAATAAACGGGCGTGTACTACGTGCATGCATCCATTTTGTATTAAATCCATTTTGTATTAATCCACAAATCAGGATGACCCGGCGCTTTGCCGTGTTCTGCCGTCCGGAACCGGACGGCAGCGGTTTGCCTGACCGACTCACTATCCACAACGGAGCCCCTACTACATGACCATCACCTCCACCGAGAAGCCCGGTACCCCCGTAGTCGCCATTAACGACATCGGTACCGCTGAGGACTTCCTCGCAGCTGTCGACGCCACCATCAAGTACTTCAACGACGGTGACCTCGTCGAAGGTACCGTCGTCAAGGTCGACCGCGACGAAGTTCTGCTCGACATCGGTTACAAGACCGAAGGTGTCATCCCTTCCCGCGAGCTTTCCATCAAGCACGATGTTGATCCCGGTGACGTCGTCGCCGTTGGCGATCAGGTCGAAGCTTTGGTTCTCACCAAGGAAGACAAAGAAGGCCGTCTGATCCTCTCCAAGAAGCGTGCTCAGTACGAGCGCGCCTGGGGCGACATCGAGAAGGTCAAGGAAGAAGACGGCGTCGTTACCGGTACCGTCATCGAGGTTGTCAAGGGTGGCCTCATCCTGGACATCGGCCTGCGTGGCTTCCTGCCCGCATCCCTCGTCGAAATGCGCCGCGTCCGCGACCTCGCTCCGTACATCGGTCAGCAGATCGAAGCCAAGATCATCGAGCTGGACAAGAACCGCAACAACGTTGTGCTCTCCCGCCGTGCATGGCTCGAGCAGACCCAGTCCGAGGTTCGCTCCACGTTCCTCAACAAGCTGGAAAAGGGCCAGGTTCGTCCGGGCGTTGTTTCCTCCATCGTCAACTTCGGTGCCTTCGTGGACCTGGGCGGCGTAGACGGCCTCGTCCACGTTTCCGAGCTGTCCTGGAAGCACATCGACCACCCGTCCGAGGTTGTCGAGGTTGGCCAGGAAGTCACCGTCGAGGTCCTCGAAGTGGATCTGGACCGCGAGCGTGTCTCCCTGTCGCTCAAGGCTACGCAGGAAGATCCGTGGCAGACCTTCGCCCGCACCCACGCCCTCGGCCAGGTTGTTCCGGGTAAGGTCACCAAGCTGGTTCCGTTCGGTGCGTTCGTTCGCGTCGAAGACGGCATCGAAGGCCTCGTGCACATCTCCGAGCTGGCTGTCCGCCACGTTGAGCTCGCCGAGCAGGTTGTCTCCGTTGGCGACGAACTGTTCGTCAAGGTCATCGACATCGACCTCGAGCGTCGCCGCATCTCCCTCTCCCTCAAGCAGGCTAACGAGGGCGTTGACGCTGACAGCACCGAGTTCGATCCCGCTCTGTACGGCATGGCCGCTGAGTACGACGAAGAGGGCAACTACAAGTACCCCGAGGGCTTCGACCCCGAGTCGAACGAATGGCTCGAAGGCTACGAGACCCAGCGCGCAGCTTGGGAGCAGCAGTACGCTGACGCCCAGACCCGTTGGGAAGCCCACAAGAAGCAGGTTGCCCAGCACGCTGCTGACGACGCTGCTGCTGCAACGTCCGGTGAGAGCGATTCCGGCACCACGAGCTACTCCTCGGAGCCGGCTGCTGCTGAGTCCAACACCGGCGGCGGTACCCTGGCGTCCGACGAAGCACTCGCTGCACTGCGTGAGAAGCTGACCGGCAACTAATTCCGCCTCCCTCACGGGATGTGCTGAATAGCCAAAGAAGGACCCCTGCCTCCGGGCAGGGGTCCTTCTGTCTTAGGCCGCAAACAGATTGATCAGCGCGGTACGTCGATCCATTCCGTGCCGAGGGGTTTGAGTTCTGCCCGGCCGGCGGTCAGGGACGCCAGCTTGGAACGGGCGTCGGAGATGGTTGCCGCATCATCTGCCAGGGCAACGTTGAGGGTTGTGTGCCGGGGTCCATAGGACGAACCGGCCATGACATACCCGGAACTGCGAAGTTCGTTTTCCAGCCGACCGGCCTCTTCATGGAGAACGTCGACGGCGCACAAACGCAGCCTTTGGCGCCGAACCAGCGGAGCCGGATCCAGCGCAGCAGAGACCGATTCAGAATATGCGCGGACCAAGCCGCCGGCGCCCAGCAGGATACCCCCGAAATAACGCACGACGACGACACTTACGTCGCTGAGGTCCGTCACCCCTGGCGCTGTCTCACGCTTGATGAGAGCCTCCAACATGGGGATGCCCGCAGTGCCGGAGGGTTCGCCGTCGTCGTTGGAACGCTGGACCTCCCGATCCGGGCCAATGACGAACGCGGAGCAATGGTGCCGCGCATCATGGAATTCGCGCCTCAGATCGGCCACAAGCGCGCGGGCAGTGCCTTCATCGGGGGATCGGCGGAGAACGGTAATGAACCGCGAACGACGGATCTCAAGCTCGTGGCGGAAATCCTCGCCGGCAGCCAGGGTTGTGTACGTTGTTGCCCGGCTCTGATCCTCAATTTCCACCGCTTCAGTCTAGTGTTGAGGGGTGTTGAAGATCGGACTGACGGGCGGCATTGCCTCGGGTAAATCATTGGTTGCTGCCAGGTTGCAGAAATTGGGTGCACTGCTCATTGATGCAGACCTCATCGCCAGGCAGGTGGTTGAACCCGGCACAGCCGGCTTGGACCGCATCACAGCTGCCTTCGGCTCTGACATTCTCGACGCCGAAGGCCGGCTCGACCGACCAAAGCTCGGGTCCGTCGTGTTCCAGGACCCGGCACAACGGGAGGTCCTAAACAGCATTGTCCATCCGTTGGTGCGGGAAAAAGCAGCAGCCATGATGGCCGGCGCCGGTCCCACCGACATCGTGGTGCAGGATATTCCGCTGCTTGTGGAGACTGGCCAAGGCAGCAACTTCCACTTGGTGGTGGTGGTGGACGCACCCGAAGAGGTGCGTCTGCAGCGCATGGTGGATTTCCGGGCAATGACCACCGAGGATGCACAGGCGCGCATGGCTGCCCAAGCTACCACTTCTGAACGTAACGCCGCCGCAGACGTTGTTTTGGCCAATGCCGGCGACCGCGAAGAACTGCTTGCCCAGGTTGACGCTTTGTGGACGGGCAGGTTGGTGCCCTTTGCCGAAAATCTGGGTCAGGGTCAACGGGCAGGACGGCATACCGGGCCAGTCCTGTCGCCAGCCAATCCGGACTGGACCCGCCAGGCCGGGGTACTCGCAGCCCGTATCGCAGCGGCCGCTCCTGCACGGATCCTGGCCGTGGACCATGTCGGTTCCACTTCCGTGCCCGGGCTTGCGGCCAAGGATGTGATTGACCTTCAGGTTGCTGTGGCTGACCTCGAAACAGCCGATGACATAGCGGCCCAGCTGGCGACGGCCGGCTTTCCGTCGGTGCCGGGAGTCAACCAGGACACTCCCAAGCCCGGAAACCCCGATCCCGCGGAGTGGCAGAAGCGTTTCCACGCCAACGCTGATCCGGGCCGGCCAGTAAACCTGCATGTACGGGTGGCCGGCTCAGCCGGATGGCGTTATGCCTTGCTTTTCCGCGACTGGCTGAGGTCCGAGCCCACCGCCCTGGCAATGTATGAGGCGCATAAACTCGAAATTGCGGAAGCACATGCGGGGGATGGGCACACTGAGGGCTATGCCGAGGCCAAGGAGCCGTGGTTCACCCAAGTGGCCTGGCCGCTCATGGATCAGTGGGCCGCCCGCACGGGGTGGCAGCCGCCGTCGTACCAGTCTTCTGCTGACGGCAAACGCGGACAGTAGCTGACCGGGACCGGGGGTAGATTTGATGTATGAGCCTTGCCCAGGAGATCAATCGTGTCGTCGCGCCGTTCGAAGTCATCAGCGAGTTCAAGCCTGCCGGCGATCAGCCTACTGCCATTGCAGAGCTGACTGAACGGATCAACAACGGGGAAAAGGACGTCGTCCTCCTCGGTGCCACTGGTACGGGTAAGAGCGCCACCACTGCGTGGCTGATCGAGCAGGTCCAGCGACCCACCCTGGTGATGGTTCAGAACAAGACCCTTGCCGCGCAGCTTGCCAACGAATTCCGTGAGCTTCTGCCCAACAATGCGGTGGAGTACTTCGTCTCGTACTACGACTACTACCAGCCAGAGGCATACGTAGCGCAGACAGATACCTTCATTGAGAAGGATTCCTCCATCAACGAGGAAGTCGAGCGGCTCCGGCACTCAGCCACCAACGCGTTGTTGACCCGCCGCGACGTCATTGTGGTGGCCACGGTCTCCTGCATTTACGGCTTGGGTACGCCGGAAGAGTACATTGCCGGCATGGTGACGCTCCGCAAGGGCGCGGAGATGAACCGCGACCACCTCCTGCGGAAGTTCGTCTCCATGCAGTACGCCCGCAACGACATGGACTTCCACCGGGGAACGTTCCGGGTCCGCGGCGACACCGTGGAGATCATTCCCATGTATGAGGAACTGGCCATCAGGATCGAATTCTTCGGTGATGAAATCGAGAACATCCAGACCCTCCACCCCCTCACCGGCGAAGTCCTCCGTGACGAAGAGGAAATGTACGTTTTCCCGGCGTCGCACTACGTTGCCGGTCCCGAGCGCATGGCCCGTGCCATCAAGCGCATTGAAGACGAACTGGCAGACCGCTTGAAGGTGCTGGAAAGCCAGAACAAATTGGTGGAGGCGCAGCGCCTGCGGATGCGGACCACCTACGATCTCGAAATGATGCAGCAGATGGGCTTCTGCAACGGCATCGAGAACTACTCCGTCCACATCGACGGGCGGAACCCCGGGACAGCACCGCACTGCCTGATTGACTACTTCCCGGACGATTTCCTGCTGGTAGTCGATGAATCGCATGTCACCATCCCGCAAATCGGCGCGATGTACGAAGGCGATATGTCCCGCAAGCGGAATCTCGTGGACTTTGGCTTCCGCCTACCGTCGGCGATGGACAACCGGCCGCTGAAGTGGGATGAGTTCCTGGAACGCATCGGCCAAACCGTCTACCTCTCGGCAACACCGGGTAAATACGAGCTGGGCAAGGCCGATGGCTACGTGCAGCAGATCATCCGCCCCACCGGCCTGATCGACCCCGAAGTGGTGGTCAAGCCCACCAAAGGCCAGATTGACGACCTCCTGGGCGAGATCAGGACGCGCACGGAAAAGAATGAGCGCGTCCTGGTGACCACCCTGACCAAGCGCATGGCCGAAGACCTCACCGACTACCTGGTGGGCCACGGCGTCAAGGTGGAGTACCTCCACTCCGATGTCGACACCCTCCGGCGCGTGGAGTTGCTCCGTGAACTGAGAATGGGTGTCTTTGATGTCCTGGTTGGTATCAACCTTCTCCGTGAAGGCCTGGACCTCCCTGAGGTTTCCCTCGTCAGTATCCTCGACGCCGACAAGGAAGGCTTCCTGCGGTCCTCCACGTCCCTGATCCAGACCATTGGCCGCGCAGCACGTAACGTCTCCGGCCAGGTCCACATGTACGCTGACCGGATTACCGACTCGATGGCCCATGCCATTGAAGAAACCAACAGGCGCCGTGCCATCCAGGTGCAATACAACACAGACCACGGCATTGATCCCCAGCCACTGCGCAAGAAGATCGCCGACATTACGGACCAGCTGGCCAAGGAAGACGCAGACACCCAGGAGCTGCTCAACAACAACCGGCTGGCCAAGGGCGGCAAACGCGGCAAGTCCGCTGCCAAGGGTGCTGCCACTGTTCGACAGGACGGCCTGGCCGCGGCTCCCGCGGAGGACCTGGTGGGACTTATTGAGCAACTGACAGAACAAATGCACGGGGCGGCAGCTGAATTGCAGTTCGAAGTGGCGGCCCGCATCCGTGACGAAGTCAAGGAGTTGAAGCGCGAATTACGCCAGATGCAGTCCGCAGGGCACGCCTAAGGTAAAGTTGTGGTCACGTAGGGGAGTATCCCAAGCGCTATGTCCGTCAGCACGCAAGGCACAGATGCCTCGCCGGACCTAGCGGGCCGCCAATTTCTGCATTCACCGCACCCTGGCAGGCCGGAGAGACTTACACCGCTTTCCCGTACCCTGCGAAAGGCACCTTTAATGCAGCTTCCCGTCTGGTTTGAGATCGGCTCCTTTGTCGTTCTCGGAATCATTTTGCTGATTGACCTCCTGTTGGTCGTCAAGCGTCCCCACGAACCTTCCATGAAGGAAGCCGGCCTGTGGGTCGGCTTCTACGTCGGCCTGGCCCTGCTGTTCGCCGTGGCCATGTTCTTCTTTGCCGGCCCGGAGTACGGCGGACAATTCGTCGCCGGCTGGGTCACTGAGTACAGCCTGAGCATCGACAACCTCTTTGTCTTCATCATCATCATGGCCCGCTTCTCGGTGCCCCGTAAGTACCAGCAGGAAGTGCTTATGGTGGGCATCATCATCGCCCTGATCCTTCGCGGTATCTTTATCGCCCTCGGCGCTGTGGTCATCGAACAGTTCAGCTGGGTCTTCTACATCTTTGGCGCTTTCCTTCTGTGGACCGCCTGGAAGCAAGCCAAGGATTCCGGCGAAGACGAAGAAGAGGGCGCTGAGAACCCCCTGATCGCCCGCCTTCGCAAGGTCCTTCCGATGTCCGAGAAGTTCGACGGCGGCAAGTTGCGCACCGTGGTTGACGGCAAGAAGGTCTTCACCCCCATGCTGATCGTCTTCGTGACCATCGGCCTGACTGACCTCCTGTTCGCAGTGGACTCCATCCCCGCGATCTTCGGCCTGACCCAGAGTGCATTTATCGTCTTCACAGCGAACATCTTCGCGCTCATGGGCCTGCGCCAGCTGTACTTCCTCCTCGGTGGACTCATGACACGCCTGGTCTACCTGAAGCACGCCCTGTCCGTGATCCTGGCCTTCATCGGCGTCAAGCTGGTCCTGCACGCCATGCACGTCAACGAGCTTCCGTTCATCAACGGTGGCCACCACATCGAGTGGGCTCCCGAGATTCCCACCTACGTCTCTCTGGCGGTCATTGTGGGCACCATCATCGTTGCCGTTGTGGCCAGCCTCCTGAGCCCCCAGGCACGGCAGGCCAAGTTGGATGCCCGGCTGGAAGAGGATGCCAAAAAGAGCATGAGCGAGGCAGACTAACTCTCCCCGGAAAGTTGTAGTCTCGTGAAGTGACTACCACTTCAACTACGGCGCTGGACCCACAAAGGGTCCAGCGCCGTACTGTTTTTCTGCTCAGTTCTGCACAGCTGCTAAGTGGGGTCGGCAACGGAGCCACGCTTTCCATCGGTTCCCTGCTGGCAGTTGACCTGTCAGGTTCAGAAGCGTGGGCGGGTTCCATCACCACAGTGCTGACGTTGGCTGCTGCGATCGCGGCTTTGCCCCTTGCGCGGCTGGCGGAAACCCGCGGACGCCGCACAGGCCTGGTGACCGGATTGATGGCGGCGATGATGGGGGCGCTGCTGATCATTGCTTCCGTGGTGGCCCAGTCCTTCTTGTTGCTTCTGCTGGGTGCAGCGTTCCTGGGCCTCGGCACGGCCGCGAACCTGCAGGCGAGATTCGCAGCCGTCGACCTCGCTGAACCCGAGCACCGTGGGCGGTCGCTGTCCACTGTGGTCTGGGCCATCACCATCGGCGCTGTCGCCGGGCCCAACCTGATCCAGCCCGGGGCAGTGGTTGGGGCGGCCCTTGGCCTGCCGCCGATTGCCGGTCCGTTCCTGTTTTCAGCCGCCGGCCTGCTCCTGGCTTCCATCTTGCTGTTCGCGGGACTGCGCCCTGACCCGCTGTTGTTGTCCCGGAAGCTGGCAGCCCAGGCAGCCGGCAACACCGGCAAGGAAGGTCCTGCCGTGAGGGGTAACATCCGTTCGGGCCTGCGGGCCGTGCGGCAATCTCCGTTGGCAATGCTGTCTCTAGCGGCCGTAGTGGCGGCGCACGGGGTCATGGTGGCCGTCATGTCCATGACACCGCTGCATCTTCAGCAGCTGGTGGGCGGTTCCCACGCGGGCCACCATGGCGGAGCAACCGGGAGCGCCGATGCCTTGGTGGTCATCGGGCTCACGATTTCGCTCCACATCGCGGGGATGTTCGCCCTCTCGCCCCTGTGGGGCTGGCTGACCGACAAAGCCGGCCGCCTGCAGACCATCGCCATGGGCCATGGTTTGCTGCTGGTTGCTGTGTTCATTGCCGGGTTTGGCCAGGACGAGCCCGGACTCGTCACTGCCGGGCTCGTCCTGCTTGGCCTGGGCTGGTCTGCGGCAACCATCGCGGGTTCAACATTGCTGGCTGAAAGCGTGGCTCCCGATTCCCGCGTGACCGTCCAGGGTGTCTCGGACACCCTCATGGGTGGCGCCGGCGCAATCGGCGGCGCCACCTCCGGTCTACTGCTCGCGTGGATCGGCTACCAGGGGTTGAACCTGGCTTCCAGCATCCTGGCGGCACTGGTGCTTGCCTTGACGCTGGTTATGACCGCACGGAAGACACCGGCTTCAGCCGGGCCGGACATTCAGCCGTCGGCCTAGCGGACAGCCCGGACCATCCCCAGGAGACGGGCAAAGATTCCCTCGCCGTCTTCGCCGATGCCGTCGTGATGGAAGTCCGCGGTAACCCACGGTTGGAGTCCGCGGACTGCAGCTGCCGTTTCAAGCGACAGATCGTGGTCGACGTAAATGTCATCCTTGTACACAGCGGCCGCCACGGGCACAGTGTTTGCAGCCAGCCGCTCGGGGTCGTACAAGGGCTTCCAGTCCATCTTGGCGGCCAACTGTTCGGCCACTTCCCGCAGCGGCACCAAGGCAGGATCCTGGTCGAAATACCACGGGTAGACCATTTCACCGGTGAGCAACGGCTCAGTGGCGTCGGGCTTGAAGCCCGGATGGTCCTCCAGCACCCGCCACGCGGCCCAGTTGGTGGCCTGGCCCTGCGCGTAGATGGACTCATGCAGTACGGCGTAGAGCGGATTGGCGGCGCGGCTGACGAGGCCGCGCACTTGTTCAAGGAATGCTTCGGACAGGCGTGGCCCGGACGGAGTGTCTATGAAGGCGTCCTCCAGGAGGTAGTGGAGGGCATCCACGCGGGTGTTGCCGCCGAGGAATGACCCGACCATCTGGAACCGGGCGGCCGTGAGCTTTTCGCCGCTGGAGAGGAACTCGTCCTGGCTGTCCAGGTGCCGGGCGATCCGGGTGACCCTGTCCCGGTCTTCCGGGTACCAGGAGAAGTACTCGGCATTGCGCGCAGCAACACGGCCGAACGTGGCCTGGTACACCCGGTCCGCAGGACCGTGCAGGGGAGCCAGGCCGCCCGTGATGAGGACCTCGCGAAGCCCCTCCGGAGCGAAAGACAAGTAGGTCAGCGCGCAGAATCCACCAAAACTCTGGCCCAGTACTGACCACGGGCCGGAGCCCAGTACGCCCCTGATCAGTTCGCAGTCAGCGATGATCGAATCGGCGCGGAAGTGCGTCAAATATTCGGCTTGCGCCGCGGCGTCGCCACGGAGTTCAAGTGACTTGTGTTCGACGGGCGTGGACAATCCCGTGCCCCGTTGGTCGAGCATCAGGATCCGGAAGTCCTTCGCGGCCGCCTTCATCCAGCCCGACAACGAGGTGACCCTGTTGCCACGGCCGCCCGGACCTCCTTGAAGAAACAGCAACCACGGCAATTTTTCGGCTTCCTCAGCCGTGTGCCCGGTGGATGAGTACTCCCTGGCAAAGACTGTGATGGTCTCGCCCGCGTTGGCCGGTTCCCCGGGTACGTGCACCAGGGGAACAGTGAAGTAATGCTCGGTGGTCCGCAGGCCACGGAACTCATGACGGGCGGAAACCCTGTGCATCCCGACAGCCTGCCCGTGCGCCTGCCTGACGTCGATCTGCTCAGCCACGGGCAAGTGCCCCGTCGGCCTGGCCGGTTTTCGTGCCGAAGGCCTCGAGTGCCTCCCCGGTCAGTCGGAAGGTGGACCATTCATCCATCGGGAAAGCGCCCAGGTTCTTGTAGAAGTTAATGGAGGGTTCGTTCCAGTCAAGGACACTCCATTCCACGCGGGCATAGCCACGTTCGACGGCGGTGGCCGCCAGATACTGCAGCAATGCCTTGCCGTGGCCCTCGCCACGGGCGTCGGGAACCACGTAGAGGTCTTCGAGGTAGATGCCGTGAACGCCTTCCCAGGTGGAATAGTTCAGGAACCAGAGGGCGAAGCCCTGGACTGTACCGGCGCTGTTTTCTGCGATGGTGGCAAAAACGCGGGGGTTCTCGCCGAAGAGAACTTCGGTGAGCATGGCCGGGGTGTTCTTGACGGCATCCGGTTCCTTCTCGTAGATCGCAAGGTCATGGATCATCCGGAGGATGGCAGGGACGTCGTCAACAGTGGCTGGGCGGATTTCACTCATGGCTTTGAGCTTACTAGGGGAGCCCTGCCGGCCGCTGCAAGGTTTCAGCTACTGCCAGGCCAGCGCCGAAGTTCCGTACTGCACCGGAGTTCTCCTGTACTGAAGTGGCACGCCGTCAACGGTCAAGGGCGGTCCTGCAAAGTGCAGCGGACCATAGGGGCTTTCCGCCACGTGCAGGTCAGGGACGGCAAGTGAACGGGCAGGGATTTCGGAGCCGGGCGGCGGCAGACGGAAGAGTTCCTCCGCGGTGCGGGCCAGGGAAAGATGCGCAGCTCCTCCCAATCCGGTGCGGAGGCGTTCCGACAGAAGAGCCAGCACAGCGGCGACGATTCCATATCCCGTCGCGTGATCCAGCGCTTGGACAGGCAGCGCTCCTGGCCTCCACCCGCCGTCGTCGCTTCCGGACTGCTCCGCGATCCCGCAGGCGGCCTGGACCAGACTGTCGAAGCCCCGCCGCCCGCTCCACGGTCCCGTGGTGCCCCAGGCGCTCAATGTCACTGCCACGAGCGCGGGCCTGGCCGCCAGCATCCCCTCAGGGCTGAAACCGAACCCATCCAGCCCACCCTGGCGGTAGCCGGTCACCACGACGTCGGCGGTGGCGAGCAAGCCGCGGACCCTGTCCAGGACCGCTGGATCTTTGAGGTCAGCTACGGCGCTGCGCTTATCAAAGCCGGAGTCAACAAAGGCATCCGTGAGCTCAGGAAGGTGGGGCGGATCGATCCGCAGGACATCGGCACCCAGGGCGCCCAGCAAACGGGTGGCCGTGGGGCCGGCTATAACGCGCGTCAGGTCCAGCACTCTGAGTCCGGCCAGAGGCCGCGTTGCTTGCTTTGAGGGAATCCACGACGACGGCCGTGGACTTTCGCCCGACGCCGATGGACGGCTGAACCGGATCCAAGGACCGAAGCTTGCCGCCGGGTGCATGGCCGTGGCTTTCCACTCTGCCCTTGAGCGGACGGCTGCAGCCACACCTTCCGCCGAGGTGACAGCCTCCTCTGCCTCCAGGGCCGACATGGAAAGCAGGACCCTGTCCAGGTCATCAGGCGTAGCGGCCCTCAGTGCCTTCATCAAACGCTCCGCGTGATGGGGGTAGTTGGCGTGCAGGCGGATCCAGCCGTCCCCGGTGGGCCGGAATCCGGACATCGGGACAAATCCCTGGGCCTTCCGGCCCGAGATCCGGAGGTACCCCAATGAATCAAACGAAGCGGCCGTCAGCTGTGCTGATATCGAGTACCGGCCGGGGGAACCCGTCAATGATTCAAGCGCCGCGGCTGCTGCCCGGACCGACCCCATAGCCAGCCCTTCGACGTCCAGGCTGCCGCCCCACCACCGGCGCGGACCGGGAACGGCAGCAGGTTCTGCCGCGCTGAAGGATTCCAGGTGCCGAAGGCTGGCGGTCAGGTCCGGAACAGGTTCCACGGCGGCAAACCTACAGCCTGTTGACGTTTGTCACCCGGACCACTGCGGTACCGGTCTCGTCAGAAGCCGCCAAGTCCACCTCGGCGGAGATTCCCCAATCATGGTTCCCGGCGGGATCGTCGAAGATTTGCCGGACCTTCCAGGTGCCCGGTTCTTCGGTGATGATGAGCAGTCCTGGTCCACGGGCGTCCGGGCCAGTGCCAATGTCGTCGTGTTCGTCGAAATAGTCATCAAGGGCCTCTTCCCAGCGACCGGCTTCCCAACCTGCGTCACCGTCGAGTTCCCCCAACGCCGCGGAGTCCTCGTCCGCGAAAAGCTCAACCCTTCGGAACATTTCGTTCCGGACCATCACCCGGAAGGCACGGATGTTGGAGGTCAGGAGCGGCGGCGGTGGCGGGGGAGCGTCATGGGGTGTGGGGGCGAGCCCCGAGGTCAGCTCTTCCCACTCATCCAGCAGGCTGGAATCGACCTGGCGGACCAGTTCGCCCAGCCAGGCAATCAGGTCTTCCAGGTCATCACGCAGCAAATCCTGGGGAACCGTCTGGCGCAGTGCGCGGAACCCGTCCGCCAAGTAACGCAGGACGATACCCTCCGAGCGGGCCAAGCCATAGAACTGCACGAACTCACCAAAGTTCATGGCACGTTCATACATGTCCCGGATGATCGATTTCGGAGCCAGTTCGAAGTCGCCAACCCACGGGGCAGCTTTGCGGTAGACCTCAAAGGCCTCGCCCAAAATCTCCGCCAAGGGCATGGGGTAGGTGACTTCATCGAGCATGGCCATCCGCTGGTCGTACTCAATTCCGTCGGCTTTCATCGCTGCAACCGCCTCGCCGCGCGCCTTCTTCTGCTGCGCTGAAAGGATCTGGCGGGGCTTTTCCAGCGTTGACTCGATGACGGATACCACCTCCAGCGCGTAGGACGGCGACTCGGGATCCAGCAACTCCAAGGCGGCCAAGGCGAAGGGGGAGAGCGGCTGGTTCAGGGCGAAATTCGCCTGGAGGTGCACCGTGAGGCGCACGGAACGGCCCTCGGCTTCCTGCTCCTCCTCCGGGATACGTTCAACCACTCCCGCGGCCAGCAGCTCACGGTAAATGCCCAGGGCCTTCTTCATGAGCTTGAGCTGGGCCGGACGGTTCTCGTGGTTCTCGCTGAGCAATCGGCGGGTTGCCTGGAACGGATCACCGGGGCGTTCCATGAGGTTCAGGAGCATCGCATGCGTCACCGTGAAACTGGAGGTCAGTGGCTCGGGAACGGATTCCACCAGCCGCTTGAACGTAGGCTCGCCCCAGGAAACGAATCCCTCCGGAGGCTTCTTCTTCACCACCTGGCGCAATTTCTTCTGGTCATCGCCAAACTTTGCCGTCGCCTTGGCCATGGCCTTCGTGTTTTCCACCACATGCTCAGGAGCCTGCACCACCACTGTTCCGGCGGTGTCGTATCCGGCACGTCCGGCCCGTCCGGCAATCTGGTGGAACTCACGTGAGTTAAGCGACCTGGTGCGTACGCCGTCGTACTTGCTCAAAGCAGTCAACAGCACTGTCCGGATGGGCACGTTGATGCCCACTCCCAAGGTGTCCGTACCGCAGATGACTTTCAGCAGCCCGGCCTGGGCCAGTTGTTCCACCAAGCGCCGGTATTTGGGGAGCATGCCTGCGTGGTGCACCCCGATGCCGTGGCGGACCAGCCTGTTGAGGGTCTTTCCGAAGCCTGCGGCGAACCGGAAACCAGCAATGAGCTCAGCAATCCGGTCCTTTTCAGCACGGCTGCACATGTTGATGCTCATAAGGTTCTGGGCCCGCTCAATGGCCTCGGCCTGGCTGAAATGAACCACGTACACCGGGACCTGTTTAGTGGACAGCAGTTCTTCCAGGCTCTCGTGGACCGGTGTCAGGTGGTAGTAGTAGTGCAGCGGAATGGGTCGTTCCGCAGAGCTCACCGTGGTGGTGGGCCGGCCGGTCAGCTCCGTCAGTCCGGTTTCGAAACGCGTGACGTCGCCCAGTGTCGCGGACATCAAGAGGAATTGCGCCTGGGGGAGTTCCAGCAAGGGAACCTGCCATGCCCAGCCGCGCTGCGGGTCCGAGTAAAAGTGGAACTCGTCCATCACCACCGAGCCAAGCTCCGCCGTCGAGCCTTCACGCAGGGCGATGTTGGCGAGGATTTCGGCGGTGCAGCAGATGATGGGGGCGTCTTGGTTGACACCGGAATCACCGGTAATCATCCCCACGTTTTCCGCGCCGAAAATATCACAGAGGGCGAAGAACTTCTCGGACACCAGCGCCTTGATCGGGGCCGTGTAGTAGCTCCGCTGGCCCCGTGCCATTGCTTCGAAATGCGCTGCAATGGCAACCAGCGACTTTCCCGAACCAGTGGGGGTGGCCAGGATGACGTTCGCTCCGGAGGCAAGCTCCATGATCGCTTCGTCCTGGGCGGGGTACAGCTCCAGGCCGCGGCTCCCGGTCCACTCCACGAACCGTGTGTAGATTTCGTCCGGGTCCAGGGGACCGTCTGCGCTGGAACCGGGAAGCTGCTCAAGAAGTTTCATTGGTTTCCAGCTTAGTGCCCGGACGGTTTAGGCTCGCCCCAGCAGAGGTGGCAGATGCGAGGAGGCTTTGATGAAGTGGGATCCGTCCAAGTATGTGGAGTTTGGAAACCATCGGGACCGTCCGTTCCACGACCTCGTCGCGAGGGTCCAGTCCTCTGCGCCGCAGAGGGTGGTGGACCTGGGCTGCGGGCCTGGGAACCTGACGGCCACGCTCACCGAACGCTGGCCGGACGCCCATGTTGTGGGCGTCGACTCTTCGGCGGAGATGCTCAGCAAAGCGCGCCAAGTGAGGCAACGGTTCAACAACCTGGAATTCATGCAGGGCGACATCGCCCAGTGGCAACCCGAAGCTGATACGGATGTGGTTGTCACCAATGCAGCCTTGCAGTGGGTGCCGGGCCATATGGACATGCTGGCCGGCTGGCTGGATGCGTTGAAGCCAGGGGCATGGTTTGCCTTGCAGGTTCCGGGAAATTTCACGTCCCCCTCCCACACGTTGATGCGGCAACTGGCTGAAACACCCCGGTGGGCAGACAAGCTCGGCGGAGTCCTCCGGCATGAGGGCGCCGTAGGCAGCCCTGCGGACTACTTGGGAAGAATGCTCGACGCCGGATGCTCGGCTGACGCCTGGGAGACCACCTACCAGCAAGTGCTGCCCGGCGCAGACCCGGTCTTGGAGTGGGTCCGCGGGACCGGGCTCCGGCCCGTGCTGGCGGCATTATCCGGCGAAGAAGCCGCCGTCTTCGAGACGGAGTACGCCGCGATGCTGCGCGAGGCCTATCCAGCCACACGCCACGGAACCGTCTATCCGTTCCGGCGCATTTTTGCCGTGGCACGGAAGAACCCGTGATGGCGTTGCACGCCCCGCGCCGGAGGGGTGCGATCTTCCCGGGCCACTGCCTGGGCAGCCTGCCACGGCGCGGATACGGTTGCAGCTTTAGTCATGGCTTACGTCATGGCTTGTCCAGTGTCGTCGTCGCTGGTCTAATTCTCGGCATGGACCAAGGACGCTTCGAAGAACAGATGCCCCGCCTCCTTCCGGCACCCGGGCGGAGCTCCTCGTGACTCCCTCAGGCGAATTTCCCGGCAGCTGGCGCCCCAACACCACCAGCGCCGTCGCCCTCTTTGAACAGTTGCGGCTGCGGATCATTGAACTTGCAGACTCGGGTGTCCTTGCGGTGGGGGCCAAGCTGCCACCTGTGCGCAACCTGGCCGGTGTGCTGGATGTCGCGCCGCACACCGTGGCGCGGGCCTATAAAGAACTCGAGGCCGCGGGCGTCGTGGCAACGCGGGGCCGTAACGGCACGGTGGTCTGCGCCCGGGACGATCGCTGGGGAGCCCTGGCCGAGGTAGCGGGGCAGTACGCCGCTGCTGCCAAAGCCCAGGACGCTTCGTTCGCTGAGGCCGTCCAGCTTTTAGCCGCAGCATACGACGCTGATTGATACCGATCAGTAGCATGTGAGGCACGACATGGAAATTCGAAGAAGTTTTCGATTAGCATTGGTGAGTGCCCAAAGCCTTAGCTGAAGATACCGCCATCGAATCCGCCAACAGCGTTCCCGTCGTTCCTGATACCAAACCCGCGAGGCCCGACCTTTCGCGGCTCGTGGTCAAGGGCGCCCGGGAACACAATCTGCGCAACGTGGACCTCGACCTTCCCCGTGATGCCATGATCGTCTTCACAGGGCTCTCAGGCTCCGGGAAGTCCTCACTGGCCTTTGACACCATCTTTGCCGAAGGGCAGCGACGCTACGTCGAATCACTCTCGGCCTACGCCCGCCAGTTCCTTGGCCAGGTTGACAAGCCTGATGTCGACTTCATCGAAGGCCTGTCGCCCGCGGTCTCCATCGACCAGAAGTCCACCAGCAAGAACCCGCGCTCCACGGTGGGCACCATCACGGAGATCTATGACTACATGCGGTTGCTCTGGGCCCGCGTGGGCCGCCCTCACTGCCCTGTTTGCGGGGAACCCATCGCACGGCAGACGCCGCAGCAAATCGTGGACCAGCTCCTGGAGCTTGAGACGGGCACGCGCTTCCAGGTCCTCGCTCCCGTGGTCCGTGGACGCAAGGGCGAGTTCGTTGATCTCTTCAAGGAGTTGACCGCCAAGGGGTATTCGCGTGCCCGCGTGGACGGCGACCTCGTTCAATTGAGCGATCCACCCAAGCTGGGCAAGCAGTTCAAGCACACCATTGAGGTGGTGGTTGACCGCTTGGTGGTCAAGGACGACATCAGCCAGCGTCTCACTGACTCCGTGGAAACCGCTCTTGGCCTGGCTGAAGGCCGCGTCCTTGTTGAATTCGTGGATCTCGAGGTCGGGGATCCCGGCCGCATTCGCGCTTTCTCCGAAAATCTGGCGTGCCCCAACGAGCACCCTTTGGCGATCGACGAGATCGAGCCGCGCTCCTTCTCCTTCAACAACCCCTTCGGTGCTTGCTCGGCGTGCAGCGGCATCGGCACCAAGCTGGAGGTGGACGAGGAACTCATCGTCCCCAACCCTGAGCTGTCCTTGGGCGAGGGCGCCATCGCCCCATGGTCGCTTGGCACGGCAACTACCGAATACTGGAACCGGCTGCTTGAGGGCTTGGCCCACGAGCTCGGATTCTCCATGAAGACTCCTTGGGAAAAGCTGTCCAAGGAAGTCCGGAACACCGTATTGCACGGCAAGGACCACAAAGTTGTTGTCCAGTACAAGAACCGCTTTGGCCGTGAGCGCAAATACAGCACGGGCTTTGAGGGTGCAATTCAGTACGTCCACCGCAAGCACGGCGAAACCGATTCCGATTGGGCCCGTGATCGGTACGAAGAGTACATGCGCCAGATCCCCTGCCCTGAGTGCAACGGTGCCCGCTTGAACCCGGCGTCCTTGTCAGTGCTGATCAATGGCAAGTCCATTGCCGCAGTTGCGGCTTTGCCCATGCGGGAGTGCGCTGAGTTCCTGGGCAGCTTGACCCTCACCAACAGGGAAGCGCAGATCGCCAACCAGGTGCTGAAGGAGATCCAGGCCCGCCTGACCTTCCTCCTGGATGTGGGACTGGAATACCTCAACCTCGAGCGTCCCTCGGGAACCTTGTCCGGTGGAGAGGCCCAGCGCATCCGGCTGGCAACACAGATCGGCTCAGGCCTGGTGGGTGTCCTCTATGTTCTTGACGAGCCCTCCATCGGCCTTCACCAGCGCGACAACCGACGACTCATCGAGACACTCACCCGTCTCCGGGACCTCGGCAACACCCTCATTGTGGTGGAGCACGACGAAGACACCATCCACGAGGCTGACTGGGTGGTGGACATTGGACCGGGTGCCGGTGAGCACGGAGGCCAGGTGGTGCATTCGGGCACCTACAAGGAACTGCTGGAGAACACCGATTCCCTCACGGGTGACTACCTTTCGGGGCGTCGGAAGATCGATGTTCCCGCCAAGCGCCGGAAGTACGACAAAAAGCGGGAGCTGAAAGTTGTTGGTGCCCGTGAGAACAACCTCGACAACGTTGATGCCACCTTCCCGCTGGGGCTCTTTACAGCGGTAACCGGCGTCAGCGGTTCGGGCAAGTCCACGCTGGTCAACGAGATCCTCTACAAGGTCCTCGCCAACAAGCTCAACGGGGCCAAGCAAGTGGCCGGGCGGCACCGGACCGTGGCGGGACTGGAACACCTGGACAAGGTGGTCCACGTTGATCAAAGTCCCATTGGCCGCACGCCCCGTTCCAACCCGGCAACGTACACGGGGGTGTTTGACAACATCCGCAAGCTCTTCGCCGAGACCACCGAAGCCAAGGTGCGCGGGTATCAGCCCGGCCGCTTCTCGTTCAATGTCAAGGGCGGTCGCTGCGAGGCCTGTTCAGGCGACGGCACGTTGAAGATCGAGATGAACTTCCTTCCGGACGTCTACGTTCCTTGTGAGGTCTGCCATGGCGCCCGGTATAACCGGGAAACCCTTGAAGTCCATTACAAGGGCAAGACCATCGCCGATGTCCTCAATATGCCCATTGAGGAGGGTGCGGAGTTCTTCGCGGCCTTCACGCCGATTGCGCGCCATTTGAAGACCTTGGTGGACGTGGGACTGGGCTACGTGCGTTTGGGACAGCCGGCCACCACGCTTTCCGGTGGCGAGGCCCAGCGGGTGAAGCTTGCTGCTGAATTGCAGAAGCGCTCGAACGGTCGCAGCATCTATGTCCTTGACGAACCCACCACGGGTTTGCATTTTGAGGACATCAGGAAGCTGCTCATGGTGCTCCAGGGCCTGGTGGACAAAGGCAACACGGTGATTACCATCGAGCACAACCTGGACGTCATCAAGTCGGCCGACTGGATTGTGGACCTTGGGCCCAACGGTGGTTCCGGCGGCGGAAAGATTGTGGCCACTGGAACGCCCGAACAGGTTGCGAAATCCAAGGACAGCCACACGGCGACATTCCTGGCCGAAATTCTCGGTTAGCCGCCAGAAGTATTCCGGTAGCGGCATGCGAGTTTCAGGCATGCCGCTACTCGTGAGAAACTAACCCGGTGACTCAAACAACGGTGCCCGTAATATTCGATCTGGACGGCACCCTTGTCGATCCCGCAGGCGGTATCACGGGAGGAATCTCTGCTGCCCTCCGTGAAATGGACCTTCCTGTTCCGGAGCAGGCCGTGCTCAATTCCATGGTGGGTCCCAAGCTCAGCGACTCCTTGCTGCATTTGGCACACGTTCCCGAAGCGCTGGTCAACGAGACCATTGAGCGGTACCGGCGCCATTACAGGGAAACCGGTATTGGGCAGAGCAAGCTTTACCCCGGTATTTACGAACTCCTCCAATACTTTGCTGCGTCCGGCCGCGCTGTGGCCGTTGCTACGCAGAAGCCGCAGTCCATTGCCCGGCTTGTCCTCGAGCACCATCACATTGCCGATTTCTTCGTCTCCATCCGTGGGGCAGCGGACAACGAGTCCCTGGAAGCAAATACGGCATCGGGCAAAATCGAAATTGTTGGCGCAGCCTTGTCGGACCTGAACTCCCAACCTGCGGTGATGGTAGGCGACAGGCACCAGGACGTTGCAGGAGCCATGGCGAACGGCCTGGACTGCATCGGGGTTTCCTGGGGATTCGCTCCGGACGGAGAACTCGAAGAAGCCGGCGCCGTGGCTGTTGTGCACACCGCAGTTGAATTGCGGACCAAAATTGAAGAACTTGACGCTGTCCGTGCGACGGCCCTGAGCGAGGTACAAAACGATGGCAGTCTTTGATGCGATCCGGTGGACTACCCGTGGACTGATCTCCTCCACGTGCCGGCCTACTGTCATTGGGTTGGAAAACGTTCCCCAGGACGGTCCCTTTATTGTGGCTCCCAATCATCTGTCATTCCTTGACAGCGTTATTGTCCAGGCCCTGATGCCACGTCCGGTCGCTTTCTTTGCCAAGGCCGAGTACTTCACCACCAAAGGCGTCAAAGGCGCCGTCATGAAGTCATTCTTCGAGGCCGTGGGTTCCATTCCGGTTGAACGCGGCGAGCAAGCGGCCAGCGTGCAAGCGCTCAAGACACTGCTGGACATCCTGGAGTCGGGAAAGGGGATCGGTATTTACCCCGAGGGCACGCGGTCCCGGGACGGCATCCTCTACCGCGGCCGCACGGGCGTGGGGTGGCTTGCCCTGACCACCGGCGCTCCCGTTATCCCCGTGGGGCTGATCGGAACGGAAAAACTGCAACCGGCGGACAAGAACGCGGTGCGCCCGCAGCACTTCACCATGAAGGTGGGCGAGCCACTCTATTTTGATAAGACGGGTCCGGACCACTCGCTTCCGGCGCGACGTGAAGTAACCGACAAAATCATGGATGCCATCGCCCTGCTCAGCGGCCAGGACCGGTCTGCAAGCTACAACCAGAGCAAATCCGTCGACTAGCAGGAGCGCCCGCCGGGGCGGCACGAGCGCCGACCGTGGAGGCAGGAGCGCCCGCGACGGTGAAGTGGCCGTGGCTGTCCGTTCGGTTCACTAGACTGGAAACGTGGCAGATCCAGCAAGTTACCGGCCCCAAACGGGTGAGATTCCCACCACCCCAGGCGTCTATCGGTTCCGCGACCCCCATGGCCGGGTCATTTACGTGGGCAAAGCAAAGAACCTGCGGTCAAGACTCAATTCGTACTTCGCCAATCCAGCAGGGCTTCTTCCCAAGACCCATGCCATGGTCCATGCTGCCAGCAGTGTTGAATGGACAATGGTGGGCAGCGAGCTCGAATCGCTGCAGCTGGAGTACACCTGGATCAAGGAATTCAAGCCGCGCTTCAACGTGGTTTTCCGGGACGACAAAACCTACCCGTACCTCGCGGTCACCATGGGGGAGAAGTACCCCCGGGTGCAGGTCATGCGTGGCGAGCGGCGCAAGGGCACCAGGTACTTTGGTCCGTACACCGCCGGAGCCATCCGCGAAACAATGGACACCTTGCTGAGGGTTTTTCCCGTGCGCAGCTGCAGTGCGGGCGTCTTCAAGCGTGCCGAATCCAGCGGGCGCCCATGCCTTCTCGGCTACATCGACAAATGCTCGGCCCCTTGCGTTGGCCGTGTGAGTGCCGAAGAACACCGGGACCTTGCTGAAGACTTCTGTTCGTTCATGGGCGGTGAAGCGAAACGCTTCATCGGCCGCTTGGAGAAGGACATGGCAGCGGCCGTCGCCGAGCTCGACTACGAGCGCGCTGCCGGCCTCAGGGACGACATCATCGCGCTCAGGAAAGTCTTCGAGCGAAACGCCGTGGTTCTTGCCGAAGACACCGACGCTGACGTCTTCGCCCTCCACGACGACGAACTGGAGGCTTCCGTACAGGTGTTCCACGTCCGCGGCGGCCGGGTCCGGGGGCAGCGCGGGTGGGTTGTCGAAAAGGTCGAGGACGCCACCACTCCGGAGCTGATCGAGCACTTGCTGCAGCAGGTCTACGGCGAGGACAGCGAGGTCCAAGGCCGGATCCCCCGGGAAGTCCTGGTCCCGGAAACGCCCAGCAACCATGCCGAACTTACCCAGTGGCTTGGCGGACTGCGCGGGGCCAAAGTGGACATCCGGGTGCCCCAGCGCGGTGACAAGGCCGCCTTGATGTCCACCGTGCGCGAAAATGCGGAGCAGGCCCTCAAGCTGCACAAAACCCGCAGGGCAGGCGACATCACCGTACGGTCAGTGGCACTCCAGGAGCTGCAGGAAGCCTTGGAGATCCCTGTTCCCTTGCTGCGCATTGAATGTTTCGATATCTCCCATGTCCAGGGCACCAATGTTGTGGCCTCCATGGTGGTCGTGGAGGACGGGCTGCCCAAAAAGGCCGACTACCGGAAGTTCTCCATTACGGGAGCGGCAGCAGCGGACGATACCGCGGCCATGCACGACGTCCTGACCCGTCGGTTCAGGCACTACCTGACGGACAAAGCTGCCCAGGTGCCCGTGGTCTCGGGCGAAATCGTCAACCCCACACGTTCCGGGGCCAGGAGCGGCGCCGACGTGCCGCCGTCGGACCCCACCATGCCTGCCCCCAAGGCCAAGTTCGCCTATCCGCCCAACCTGGTAGTGGTGGACGGCGGCCAGCCACAGGTCAACGCCGCCAAGCGTGCGCTGGATGAACTGGGAATCGACGACGTCTACGTGGTGGGCCTGGCCAAGAGGCTGGAGGAAGTATGGCTTCCGGACAGCGACTTCCCGGTGATCCTGCCTAGGACTTCGCAGGGCTTGTACCTGCTTCAACGGATCCGTGACGAAGCACACCGCTTCGCCATCACCTTCCATCGGCAGAAGCGAGGGAAGGCCATGACGGTGTCCGTCCTGGACGGCGTGCCGGGCCTCGGTGAAGCCAAGCGCAAGGCCCTGGTGGCGCACTTCGGCTCGCTGAAAAAGATCAAAGCGGCCTCGGTAGAGGAGCTTACCTCTGCCAAGGGAATCGGCCCTGCGCTGGCAGCTGCCGTGGTCCAGCATCTGGGTTCCACCGAGGACTCAGGAACCACAGCCCCGGCGATCAACATGACCACCGGCGAAATCCTCGAATCTTAGCTAGGGTTAGAACTTGGCCGATGGCCGCATCAGCGATCACCGGTGCTTGAGCACGTCGAACGTGCGCACAGTTCCACGATGCGCACGGCACGGACCACTTCCGAGGAAACGGGGACAACTGATGGATGAGGCAACACCGGGGGCCGGGACGGAGCATGACGGCCTCACGCCCGTCAAGCCCCCGGAGGCGGAACTGCTGGTTGTCACCGGCATGTCCGGGGCAGGCCGCAGTACGGCCTCGGACGCCCTGGAAGACCACGGCTGGTACGTGGTGGACAACCTCCCGCCGCAGATGCTCGGCACCTTGGCCGAAATTGTCTCCCACGCCCCCAAATCCATTCCCAAGCTGGCCGTGGTGGTGGATGTCCGCAGCAAGGACCTCTTCACCGACATCCAGACAGCGCTGGGTGCACTCAGTGCCAGCGGCATCACCTTCCGGGTGCTGTTCCTCGACGCCAACGACGAAGTCCTGGTCCGCCGTTTCGAGCAAGGCAGGCGTCCGCACCCCCTGCAGGGTGGCGGCCGGATCCTGGACGGCATAGGGATCGAGCGCGAGGTCCTGAGGGAACTGCGGGAGCATGCCGACGTCGTGCTGGATACGTCCGATTTCAACGTCCACGGCCTGGCAACAGCCATCACCGAGCTCTTCAGTGACACCGGCCCGGTTACCCTGCGATTGAACGTCATGAGCTTTGGATTCAAGTACGGCCTTCCAGTGGATGCCAACTTCGTAGCCGACGCCCGTTTCATTCCCAATCCGCATTGGGTTCCGAAACTTCGGCCCCACACCGGCTTGGATGAGGACGTCAGCAACTACGTCCTCGGTGCCGATGGCGTGCACGAATTCGTGGACAGGTACGTCCGGGCTTTGGAGCCGGTGCTGGACGGCTACCGCCAGGAGAACAAGCACTACGCCACCCTGGCTGTTGGCTGCACCGGAGGCAAGCACCGTTCGGTGGCAGTCGCCGTCGAGCTTTCAAAGCGTTTGGCGCAGTATCCACGCGTGACAGTCACCACCACCCACCGCGACCTGGGACGCGAATAGTGGGGGTCCTTACCGGCCCGCTTCCCCTTATTCCGCCCAAGGGTGTCCCCGGCAGCCAGCAAAAGAAGAGCCCCTCAGTGGTTGCCCTTGGTGGCGGCCACGGGCTGGCGGCGTCGCTCTCGGCATTGCGCTTGCTCACCTCGGAGCTCACGGCAATCGTTACGGTAGCGGACGACGGCGGCTCTTCCGGGCGGCTTCGCGAAGAGTACGGTGTCCTCCCGCCCGGTGACCTCCGGATGGCGCTCAGCGCATTGTGCGACGACACCGACTGGGGACGTACATGGCGTGACGTCATGCAGCACCGCTTCAATGCCGGATCCGCCAAAGGTGGCTCCCTGGACCACCACGCCATGGGCAACCTGCTGATCGTGACCCTCTGGGAGCTTTTGGGAGACACAGTGGCCGGCCTGAAATGGGCTGGAGCATTGCTCGGAGCCAGGGGCCAGGTCCTCCCCATGTCCAGTGTTCCCCTCACCATCGAGGGAAAGGCACACGTCGGGCTTCCCGGAGGCGGGCAGGAACTCAGGACTGTCCGGGGCCAGGCAAAATGCGCTGTTGCCGGCAAGCTCGAAGAGGTCAGGCTGTTGCCGGAGGACGCACCTGCCTGCACCGAAGCCCTGACGGCGATCGAGCTGGCTGACTGGGTTATTTTGGGTCCCGGCTCCTGGTACACCTCGGTGCTGCCGCATTTGCTGTTGCCCGAGCTCCGCCAAGCACTCGGCGACACCGCTGCCAAACGCTGCCTGACCATGAACCTGGATGTCGAAACCAAGGAAACATCGGGCATGACAGCCGCGGACCACCTGGACGTCCTGCGCCGCTATGCTCCGGAGTTCAGCGTCGATGTTGTCCTCGCCGATCCCGCCGCGATCCAGGACCTCAAGGCATTTGAGAAGGCCGCCGGGATGATCGGCGCCGAAGTGGTGTTGGGTAGAGTAGGGGCGTCGAGGCGCCGCCCCGTCCACGATCCATTGCTGCTGGCAGCGGCGTACCACGATATTTTCGGGAACAGTTAGGAATACGCGATGGCACTTACTGCGTCGGTCAAGGACGAACTGTCCCGGCTGGACATCAAGAAATCTTCGGTCCGCAAGGCAGAAGTTTCGGCAATGCTGCGCTTCGCCGGCGGCTTGCACATCATTTCGGGCAGGATCGTTATTGAAGCCGAGGTTGATCTTGCCTCGACGGCGCGTCGCCTCCGTGCCGCAATAGCCGAGGTCTACGGCCACCAGAGCGAAATCATCGTCGTCTCCGGCGGCGGCCTCCGCCGCGGAAGCCGCTACGTTGTCCGCGTGGTCCGCGACGGCGAGGCCCTCGCCCGGCAGACAGGACTGCTGGATGGGCGGGGACGCCCGGTCCGTGGACTGCCATCAGTAGTGGTCAACGGCTCGGCTGCCGATGCCGAGGCTGTATGGCGGGGAGCCTTCCTCGCACACGGATCGCTGACGGAGCCAGGGCGTTCCTCTTCGCTGGAAGTGACCTGCCCCGGACCCGAGTCCGCACTGGCGCTTGTGGGAGCTGCCCGCCGCCTGGGCATCCAGGCCAAGGCCCGGGAGGTGCGCGGAGTCGACCGTGTGGTGATCCGGGACGGAGACACCATTGCAGCCCTCCTCACCCGGATGGGGGCACATGACGCCCTCATGGTCTGGGAGGAGCGGCGCATGCGCAAGGAAGTCCGGGCCACCGCCAACAGGCTGGCAAACTTTGACGACGCCAACCTGCGTCGCTCGGCACAAGCCGCCGTAGCCGCCGGCGCCCGGGTGGACCGGGCCTTGGAGATTCTTGGCGACGACGTTCCGGACCACCTCAAGTACGCAGGCGAACTCCGTGTAGCCCACAAGCAAGCCAGCTTGGATGAACTCGGACGCCTGGCCGATCCACCGATGACCAAGGACGCCATCGCGGGCCGTATCCGCCGGCTCCTGGCCATGGCGGACAAACGCGCCCTTGACCTTGGCATCCCGGGCACTGAGGCAAATGTGACTCCGGAAATGATGGACGAGTAGTCCGCACCCATAGAATCGAAAATGCGTAGAGGAAATACTGCGAGGCCACCCAGGGTTGTTCCCGGTGGAGGCAACAGCGAAGCTTCTTCGCCAAGGATTTCCGGCCGGTCCGCTGGCCGGATGACATAACGAGAGTTACCAACCCGGACGTCAGTCCACTACATTGGAGGATTTCGTGACAGAGTACGTTCTGCCCGAGCTCGGCTACGACTATGCAGCACTCGAGCCGCACATTTCGGCAAAGATCATGGAGCTGCACCACAGCAAGCACCATGCTGCTTACGTTGCAGGCGCCAACAATGCCCTTTCCCAGCTGGCAGATGCCCGCGAGAAGGGTGACTACGCCAACATCAACCGTCTCTCCAAGGACCTCGCGTTCCACACCGGCGGACACATCAACCACTCCGTCTTCTGGAATAACATCTCCCCGGACGGCGGCGACAAGCCCGAAGGCGAGCTCGCTGCTGCGATCGATGATGCTTTCGGTTCGTTCGATGCCTTCCGTGCGCAGTTCAGCGCCGCGGCTCTCGGTTTGCAGGGTTCCGGCTGGGCTTTCCTGGCATACGAGCCCATCGGCGGCAACCTGCTCATCGAGCAGCTTTACGATCAGCAGGGCAACGTTGCAGTGGGTACCACTCCGCTGCTGATGCTGGACATGTGGGAGCACGCCTTCTACCTGGACTACGTCAACGTCAAGGCTGACTACGTCAAGGCCTTCTGGAACATTGCCAACTGGGCCGACGTCGCCAAGCGCTTCGAAGCCGCACGCACCAACGCCACGGGCCTCATCGTCCTCTAGTTGGTGAGCTCCGGTTCACGCCGATGTAACAAAAGTCACTTTTAGCGTGAATTCGGGCCAAATGCTGGAAAGCCTGCCTCCGCAGTTGCGGGGGCAGGCTTAGTTAAACGTAAGATGGATCACGGAAGGCGGTTAGCCTTCAGCAACGTGGCTGGTCGCCCTCCGATCTGATAATCACCTCTGCCCAAAGACGTGCGGGGTCTGTTAGTTGGAAATTATTTATCCGACTCACTAGGCGTGCTTGCAAGAGCACCAAGGAGATTGACACATAGTGACCACCCGTATTGGTATCAATGGCTTCGGCCGCATCGGCCGCAACTACTTCCGCGCAGCACTGGCCCAGGGCGCAGACCTCGAGATCGTCGCAGTCAACGACCTCACCAGCCCCGAGACGCTCGCCCACCTCCTGAAGTACGACTCCGTCGGTGGACGCCTCGCCCAGACCGTGGAAGTTGTCGATGGAAACCTGGTAGTCGACGGCAAGTCCATCAAGGTCCTTGCAGAGCGCGATCCCGCCAACCTTCCGTGGGGCGAACTGGGCGTTGACATCGTGATCGAGTCCACCGGTTTCTTCACCAAGGCTGCTGCCGCGCAGAAGCACATTGATGCCGGAGCCAAGAAGGTCCTCATCTCGGCACCTGCCAGCGACGAAGACATCACCATCGTCATGGGTGTCAACCACGAGCTCTACGATCCCGCAGCGCACAACATCATCTCCAACGCTTCCTGCACCACCAACTGCCTCGGCCCGCTGGCCAAGGTAGTGAACGACGCCTTCGGCATCGAGCGTGGCCTCATGACCACGGTCCACGCCTACACGGCGGACCAGAACCTCCAGGACGGCCCCCACGGTGATCTCCGCCGCGCCCGTGCTGCTGCGATCAACATGGTTCCCACGTCCACCGGCGCGGCCAAGGCAATTGGCCTGGTCCTCCCGGAGCTCAAGGGCAAGCTGGATGGCTACGCCATCCGCGTCCCGGTGCCCACCGGTTCGGCTACCGACCTCACGGTCACGGTTTCCCGCGAAGTCACGGTCGAGGAAGTCAACGCAGCGGTCAAGGCCGCAGCTGAGTCCGAGCAGTGGGCCGGCATTCTCTCCTACACGGATGCCCCCATCGTGTCCTCGGACATCGTTGGAGACCCTGCTTCGTCGATCTTCGACTCCGGCCTCACCAAGGTCATCGGCAACCAGGTCAAGGTTGTTTCCTGGTATGACAATGAGTGGGGTTACTCCAACCGCCTCGTTGACCTCACGGAGCTCGTCGCATCCAAGCTGGGCTAGGGTAGACACATGACATCTCACACCCTCAACGAACTCATCGCTGAAGGTGTCCGCGGGCGGTACATTCTGGTCAGAAGTGACCTGAATGTGCCGCTCGACGGCTCTAAGGTGACCGATGACGGCCGCATCAAGGCCTCGCTCCCGGTCCTCAAGAAGCTCTCGGACGCCGGTGCCCGCGTGCTCGTAACCGCCCACCTGGGACGCCCCAAGGGCGCACCCGAAGAGAAGTACTCCCTGAAGCCTGCTGCAGACCGTCTCACGGAACTTGCGGACTTCCGGGTGCAACTCGCAGCAGACACGGTTGGTGACTCCGCCAAGGAGCTCGCAGCCGGACTCCAGGACGGTGACGTCCTCGTCCTCGAGAACGTCCGCTTCGATGCCCGCGAAACCAGCAAGGACGACGCCGAGCGCGGCGCCTTCGCTGATGAGCTGGTTGCACTCACGGGCAGTAACGGCGCTTACGTGGACGACGCCTTCGGCGCGGTCCACCGCAAACACGCCAGCGTCTATGACGTAGCCACCCGTTTGCCGTCGTACCTCGGCGACCTCGTGCACACCGAAGTCGAAGTTCTTCGGAAGCTCACCACGGATACACAGCGTCCATACGTCGTGGTTCTGGGCGGTTCCAAGGTCTCGGACAAGCTGGCAGTGATCGAGAACCTGCTGGGCAAAGCGGACACCATCCTCGTCGGCGGCGGCATGCTCTTCACATTCCTTGCCGCAGCAGGCCACAAGGTTGCCGGAAGCCTCCTGGAGGAAGACCAGATCCCCGTGGTCCAGGACTACCTCCAGCGGGCCTCAGCAGCGGGAACGTCGTTCGTGATCCCCACCGACGTCGTAGTGGCGAGCCGCTTTGCCGCTGACGCCGAACACGAGGTCGTCAAGGCCGACGCCATAGAGGACAGCGCTTTCGGCGCTTCCGGCATTGGCCTGGACATCGGACCCGAGTCTGCTTCCGCATTCGCAGCCCACATCGAGGGGGCAAAGACCGTCTTCTGGAACGGCCCCATGGGTGTCTTCGAATTCGAAGCCTTCTCCAGCGGTACGCGGGCAATTGCCCAGGCGCTGACCGATACCGTGGCGTTCACCGTCGTAGGCGGGGGCGATTCAGCCGCGGCTGTCCGGACCCTGGGTTTCGAAGACTCACAGTTCGGACACATCTCCACCGGCGGTGGCGCAAGCCTGGAATACCTTGAAGGCAAGGAACTTCCGGGACTGAGCGTCCTCGACCGCTAAGTACCAGACGGCCGGCAGGACGCTTTGCGTCCTGCCGGCCGTTCCATATTTCGACGCATTCTTTGGAGTTCATGTGACTACCTCTGCCAATGGCAAATTTGTCCGTAAGCCCTTCATCGCCGGCAACTGGAAGATGAACATGGACCATGTCCAGGGCATCACCCTGCTGCAGAAGCTTGCCTGGACGCTCTCCGACGCCAAGCACGACTACAACCGTGCCGAAGTCGCTGTCTTCCCGCCCTTTACGGACCTCCGAGGCGTTCAGACGCTGGTACAGGGCGACGACCTCGATGTCGTATACGGTGGCCAGGACCTCTCGCAGTTTGACTCCGGAGCCTACACCGGTGACATCTCAGGCCAGTTCCTCAGCAAGTTGGGTTGCGCCTACGTCCTGGTGGGCCACAGTGAGCGCCGCACCATCCACAACGAGTCCGACGAAGTACTGAACGCCAAGGTCAAAGCTGCGTTCCGCCACGGCGTAACCCCCGTCCTCTGTGTTGGCGAAGGGTTCGAGGTCCGCCAGGCAGGAACGCATGTGGAGCACACCCTCGCCCAGTTGCGCGCGGGCGTGGAGGGACTCACCGCCGAGCAGGCCGCAGACCTCGTCGTTGCCTACGAGCCCGTCTGGGCCATCGGTACCGGCGAAGTAGCCGGACCGGAAGATGCACAGGAAATGTGTGCGGCCATCCGTGCTGAGCTTGCCGAATTCTTCGACGAGATCGTCGCGGAGAAGACCCGCCTTCTCTATGGAGGTTCCGTCAAGGCAAACAACGCAGCGGCCATCATGGCCGAAAAAGATGTTGACGGATTGCTTGTGGGTGGCGCAAGCCTGGACCCCGCTGAGTTTGCTAACATTGTCAGGTTCGAGAGCCACCTCGTCACGGACTAGTCCGGCTCCCGTTTTCCGCTTCTTCGAAAGGCCGTCGTGGACGTTCTTCAAGTCATTCTGCAGATCCTGCTGGGAATCACCAGCCTTCTGCTGACGCTGCTCATCCTCCTGCACAAAGGACGTGGGGGCGGTTTGTCCGACATGTTCGGTGGCGGAATGAGCTCCGGATTGAGTTCGTCCGGCGTAGCCGAGCGCAACCTGAACCGCTTCACCATCATTCTCGGTATCACGTGGGGCGTTGTCATCATCGGCCTTGGCCTGATCATGCGCTTCACCTCGGGCGGCGACTCCTAGTCGCCAACCGGCACCAGCCGGCCGAGAACAAAGGGAGCGGTTCCAGAACGGAACCGCTCCCTTTGTTGTGTGCCGGCCATTTCTACTGCCTTTGCAGGGACTCCCGCATTAGACTGGCCTTGTTGGCCGTAAGGCCTGCGGGCCGTGACGGCCGACCACCGAGTCGCTAGGGGTTCGATATGGTTCATGGCACGCCAGGATACCGGGGTACCCGCGTAGGTGTAGCCCAAGGCTCACCACCGAGAAATCACAGCGACCACGGCGGGGGCGGGGCGCAATTGCCCCGTATGCGCGTCCACTATTGGTGCGCAAAAGGACACGAAACACAGCTTGTTTTCCTGAAGCTCCCGGATGACCAAATCCCAAGGACCTGGGATTGCCCCAAATGTGGTCTTCCTTCTTCGCGTGATCCCGGTCATCCGGCCGCGGCCGCGCCGGTGGATGACCTCTATAAATCCCATCTGGATTACGTTAAAGAAAGACGCTCCAGCCAGGAAGCCGAAGTTGTCCTGGCCGGAGCGTTGGAGCGCCTACGCTCCCGCGGGGTCCTTCCGGACCAATTGCTGGGGGACCCGTGATGCTGCGTTTTCGTCGATAAGCCACAAGGTCCTCGAACGACCAACAGGACCTGCAGCCGGAACCTGGACGGGATTGGCTCCGGCCAACGCCAAACCGACAGCGCCGGCCTTGTCCTCACCGGCAACAACCATCCAGATTTCCTGGGCAGTGTTAATGGCGGGCAGCGTCAGGGAAATACGCGACGACGGCGGCTTGGGCGAGTTTTCCACCCCCACCACCGTGCGCTTCTTCTCACGGATGCCGGCCTGTTCGGGAAACAGCGACGCGACGTGCGCGTCCGGACCCACTCCAAGAAGCAGGACATCGAAGCGCGGCAGGACGCCAGGCTTTTCAGAACGGTCATCTGACATGTCAGCCGCATGCTCGGCCTCGGCTGCCGCCTTCAGCTCCTCGGCATAGGCTGAGGCCGCTTCGTCAGCAGTTGCGAAGTGATCGGTCGAACCCGGCTCGTGGATACGCGCAGGATCCACCGCAAGGTGTGTCAGGAGAGCCTGGTGTGCCTGACGGGTATTCCTGTCCTCGCTGTCCGCTGCAACGAAACGTTCGTCCCCCCACCAGAAGTTAACCTTTGACCAGTCGACTGCCGGCGCTGCGGCCGAATCGGCCACCGCTTTCAGCGTTCCAATGCCGACTGTACCGCCGGTCAGGACAACCGTCGCCTCACCGTGTTTGTCCTGGACGTCCACGAGCTTGGTAATAAGGCGGGCCGCGATGGCGGCCATCAACACCTTGGAGTCGGGATGGATGCTAACTCTTGGCTCAGCGTGCACTGGTCTGGACTCTCCTCTGGCTGGTAAGTGGCAGTCCCATCGTAATCACTTCTCCGAAGACTTCGTCCGGGTCGAGTCGGCGAAGCTCTTCAGCAAGGCAATCCTTCAGGCTTCGCCGCGGGAGGGTGATACGCTGCGCCGGCTGCCCGGGCTGCGTCAACTCCGCCACCGACAGGCCGGGACGGAAGAGTTGGACGTCACCGCTGGCGCGGGTGAGCCGGACTCGACGGATGCCGGTGCCTGCAGGGTCCGCCACGATCGTCACGGGAGCCTCCAGCGCCAGGCTGAGCCAGGCGGCCAGCAGCAGCGTGCTGGGGGAGTCGGAGGCACCCTCGACGGCAACCGCGGAGACGGGGTCACTGTCCACCTGGTCGAAGACAGCGGCGAGTTGCATGCGCCAGTTGGTCAGGCGGGTCCACGCGAGGTCGGTGTCGCCTGCCTTGTACGTTGCCCGGATGTTCTCCAGAGCCAGGCGGGGGTCAGGTTCGTTGGCCGAATCGGTGATGCGTCGGTGGGCGATCCGGCCAATGGAGGTCTCGCAGGCGCTTTCCGGTGCTCCGTGCGGCCACCACGCCACGATCGGGGCGTCCGGCAGCAACAGGGCTGCCACCAGCGATTCGCTCTCGTGGGCCATGTGCCCGTGACCCCGGAGGACGATGACCTCGGACGCGCCGGCGTCGCCGCCAACACGGATCTGGGCATCCAGACGATCCGGTCCCTCAACGCCGGCGTCAGCGAGGACGATGATCCGGCAGGGGTGTTCCCGGCTGGCTTCGTTGGCCGCCTCGATGGCCTCTTCTTCCTGCCCGGACTTGGTCACCACCACCAGCGTCAGCACACGGCCCAAGGCGATCACGCCGCCTTGCTCGCGCAGGGACATGATCTTCTTGGAGATCTTTGAAGTAGTGGTATCGGGAAGATCTACAATCATGGCCTTCTCCAGGTTCGTCCGTCGCGGGCCAGCAGGGCATCGGCCGAAGCCGGACCCCAACTGCCGGGCGCGTAGGGTTGCGGTTGTTCATCAAGTCCGGCCCAGTATTCCTCGAACGGGTCAAGGATCTTCCATGACAACTCGACTTCCTGGTGGCGCGGGAACAGCGGCGGTTCGCCCAGGAGCACGTCCAGGATGAGGCGTTCGTAGGCTTCGGGGCTGGATTCGGTAAAGGAGTGTCCGTAGCCGAAGTCCATGGTGACATCGCGGACTTCCATCTGCGTCCCCGGAACCTTTGAACCCAAACGGATCGTGGCACCCTCGTCGGGCTGGACACGGATCACCACGGCATTCTGGCCGAAGTCGTCCTCGCCATGGTCACGGAACAATAGATTCGGTGCCCGTTTGAACACCACCGCGATTTCAGTCACGCGGCGGCCCAACCGCTTACCGGCGCGCAGGTAGAACGGCACACCATTCCAGCGGCGGGTATTGATATCCACCCGGATCGCAGCAAACGTCTCAGTCTTCGAATCAGCAGGAATGCCGTCCTCGTCCAAATACCCGAGGACTTCCTCACCGCCCTGCCACCCACCGGTGAACTGGCCACGGGCTGAATGCGTGGACAAATCATCAGGCAGCTTGACCGCAGCGAGGACCTTTTCCTTCTCCGCCCGCAAATCATCGGCATTGAACGAGATCGGTTCTTCCATGGCCGTCAACGCCAGCAACTGCAGCAAGTGGTTCTGCAGGACGTCACGGGCAGCACCCACGCCGTCGTAATAGCCTGCACGCCCGCCCGTCCCGATGTCCTCGGCCATGGTGATCTGGACATGGTCTACGTAATTGGCGTTCCAGAGCGGCTCGAACAACTGGTTCGCGAAACGCAGCGCCAGGATGTTCTGCACCGTCTCCTTGCCCAGGTAGTGATCGATCCTGAACACCGCATCAGCCGGGAACACCGATTCGACGATGTCGTTCAGCTGACGGGCAGACTCCAGGTCGTGACCGAACGGCTTCTCGATCACCACACGACGCCATTGCCCCGGCTTCGCCTGTGCCAGGCCGTGCTTGGAGAGCTGGCGGCAGACCTGCTCGAACGCCTTCGGCGGGATCGACAAATAGAAGCCATGATTCCCACGGGTACCACGGGTCTCATCCAGCTCATCGAGGACATCGCCGAGACGCTCGAAAGCATCGTCGTCGTCGAACTCGCCCTGAACAAAACGGATACCCGAAGCCAACTGCTCCCACACCGCTTCATCGAACTTCGTCCTGGCGTGAGCCTTAACGTTTTCCTTCACCTCAGCGGCGAATTCAGCGTTGTCCCAGTCGCGGCGACCGAAGCCAACCAAGGCAAAGCTCGGCGGCAAAAGACCACGATTGGCGAGGTCATAGACCGCCGGCATGAGCTTCTTACGGGCAAGGTCGCCAGTGACTCCGAAGAACACCAACGACGACGGCCCGGCAATGCGGTTCAGGCGCCGGTCCCGCGGATCCCGCAAAGGATTCCGCAGACCGGCGTTTTTCCTGCCGTTTTCAGTTTCTGGCATGTTTGGTTCTGTGCCTTAGCTTTCGAGTGCGCTGGCCTGGCCGGCCAACGCAGCGACGACTTCCTGGAGTTGGCTTACGCCGGCAGCACGCTCTGTGAGGTGCAGGCGCAAAACCGGGCGGCCATGGCCTTCCAGCACCTGGGCATCGCCCGAGGCCTGGGCGGCAATAAGCTGGCCAAAGGTGAACGGCCGGTCCGGAATTTCCAGATCGGTGGAGGACGCTGCAGTAACCTGCAGGAAAACGCCGATTGCAGGTCCGCCCTTGTGGAACTGCCCGGTGGAGTGGAGGAACCGCGGACCCCAACCGAAAGTCACCGGACGCCCACTGATGGCTGCGAGTTCATCCCGGATACCTTCCAGGGGCGCGTGGGAAATACGGTCAAGGTACGCCTGGACGCTCAAGTATCCGTCGGTGCCAAGCTGGCCCAGGAGGGCCTGAACAGCCTCCGACACAGTGGAAGCCGAACCAAGCCAGCTGCCACCGCGGACTTCCACTGCACCATCGGTGAATGCCGCAGGAGTGGGCTCGGGGCGGGCATCCAGCAAGCCACGGGCGGCCACCTTGGCGGCTTCGACGTCAGGCTGGTCAAAGGGGTTGATCCCCAGCAGGCGCCCGGCCACCGCCGTCGCAAACTCCCAGGTGAACATCTGCGAAGCCAGGCCGCCGGCAATTGCGACCTCGTTTCCACGAAGCTCGACGTCGGCCTCCGCACCAACCAGCCGGACCACCAGTACGTCGGGGGCACCGTTCAGGGCTTCCGGAGAATCCGGTCCGGCCACGACTGGAAGGACGCCGGTACCCAGCTTGCCGGTGGATTCGGCAATGAGCTGCTCGGCCCAATCGGCAAAACCAACAATGCCGGAACCGTCTTCAGCGATGACGATTTTGTTGCGCAAGGGACTGGTGCCGCCCAAGGCAATGCCCAGGGCCAGTCCGATGTTGTCGGTGGAGTCCTCATTGAGGATCTCTGCAGCTTCCTCCGCCTCATCCAGGAATGCCTGGATGTCCACACCGGCCAGGCCACAAGGGACCAACCCAAATGCAGTAAGTGCCGAGAAGCGTCCGCCGACGTTGGGGTCGGCATTGAACACCGCACGGTAGCCCGCTTCACGCGAGGCCTTGTCCAAGGGCGAACCCGGATCCGTGACGATGATGATCCGGCTCTTGGCATCGATGCCGGCGTCGTTGAATGCCTTTTCGAAAACCCGCCGCTGGGAGTCGGTTTCCACGGTGGAGCCGGACTTGGACGACACCACGATTGCCGTTTCGGCCAACCGCTCCTCAAGGGCAGCACTGACCTGTTCGGGGTCCGTGCTGTCCAGCACAGTCAGCTCGACGCCGGCGGTGCCGGCGATGACCTCGGGAGCCAAGGAAGACCCACCCATGCCACAGAGGACAATACGTGTCACTCCTTCGGCGCGGAGGGCATCGCGGAGTTCCAGGATGTCGCCAACCAAGGCCTGGGACACTGTGGCAGCCTCTACCCAGCCAAGACGGATAGCGGATTCGGATTCTGCATCCGGACCCCACAGGGTGTGGTCCTTGGCGAAAATCCTCGTCGCGATCCGGTCTTCGACCAGGCTGTCAATGTGTTGGGCGATGGCCTGCTGCGCGGCACCGCTGGCGTCGTAGCTGATTGTGCTCATGAGGTGTTAGGAAGCCTTCCGTGCGGTGGCGAGGGCGCCTTCGACGTCGGCCAGGAGTTCCTTCCAGGAGCCCACGAACTTCTCGAGGCCTTCGGTCTCCAGGAGGGTGACGACGTCGTTGTAGGAGACGCCGAGGGCTTCGAGGGCGTTGAGGGTCTCATTCGCTTCGTCGTAGGTGCCGGTGATGGTGTCACCGGTGACTACGCCGTGGTCGAACGTGGCATCCAGCGTCTTCTCCGGCATGGTGTTGACCACTCCTGCTGCGACGAGCTCGGTCACGTACAGCGTGTCCGGGTAGGCCGGGTCCTTCACGCCGGTAGAGGCCCACAGCGGACGCTGGGGGAGCGCACCGGCCTCAGCCAGGACGGCCCAGCGCTCGGTGGAGAAGAGCTCCTCGTAGACCTGGTAGGCCAGGCGGGCGTTGGCAACGCCGGCCTTGCCCTTGAGTGCCTTGGCTTCCTCGGTACCGATGGCGTCGAGGCGCTTGTCGATCTCGGAGTCAACGCGTGAGACAAAGAACGAGGCCACGGAGTGGATCTTGGAGAGGTCGTGGCCGTTTTCCTTGGCCTGCTCAAGGCCGGTCTGGAAAGCGTTGATGACCGCGCGGTAGCGCTCCAGGGAGAAGATCAGGGTCACGTTGACGCTGATGCCCTCGGCCAGGGTAGCCGTGATGGCTTCCAGGCCTTCCAATGTTGCCGGGATCTTGATGTGGACGTTGTCCTTGTTGACCTTCGCGTAGAGGTTCTTGGCCTCGGCGATGGTGCCCTCGGTGTCCCAGGCAAGGCGGGGATCGACCTCGATGGAGACGCGGCCGTCAACACCGTTGGTTGCAGCGGCGATCGGTGCGAAGAGATCGCAGGCGTCGGCCACGTCCGTGGTGGTGATTTCGAAGATGGTCTCTTCGACGCTGGCACCGGATGCGGCCTTGGCTGCGATGGTGGCGTCGTAGTCGGTACCGGCGGTGATCGCGGCGTGGAAGATGGACGGGTTGGTTGTTACACCAACCACGTTCTTCTCATCGATGAGCTTCTGCAGCGTGCCCGTTTCGAGGCGGGTGCGTGAGAGGTCATCGAGCCAGATCGAAACGCCGGCGTCGGAAAGCTGCTGTGTGGGAGTTGTAGACATGTGATTTCTCCTGTTGTGAGGTATCAGGCTGTTACGCGTTGGCGTCTGCGAGCGAGTCCTTGGCGGCAGCGGCGACGGCTTCGGCGGTGATGCCGAATTCGTTGAAAAGCCGCTTGTAGTCAGCGGAGGCGCCGAAGTGTTCCAGGGAGATGGAGCGGCCGGCGTCACCGACGAATTCACGCCAGCCCAGGGCCAGGCCGGCTTCAACCGAGACACGTGCCTTCACCGATGCCGGGAGCACGGACTCGCGGTAAGCCTCGTCCTGCTTGTTGAACCACTCAACACACGGCATGGAGACCACACGCGCAGCGATGCCTTCAGCCTGCAATGCTTCGCGGGCCTGCACGGCGAGCTGGACTTCGGAGCCGGTGCCGATCAGGATGACCTGCGCGTCAACGGTTTCGCCATCCTTGGATGCCTCGGCCAGCACATAGCCGCCCTTGGCAACACCTGCGGTTGAACCGAACGTGTCGCCGCTTGCTTCGCCTTCACCGCGGGCGTAAGTGGGGATGTTCTGACGTGTCAGGACAATGCCGGCCGGGTTCTCGTGGTTCTCCAGCATGGCCTTCCATGCGGCGGAGACTTCGTTCGCATCGCCGGGACGGACAACGTCCAGGCCGGGAATGGCGCGCAGCGACGCGAGCTGCTCCACGGGCTGGTGGGTGGGGCCGTCTTCGCCCAGACCGATGGAGTCGTGCGTCCAGACATACAGGGACGGGACACCCATCAGTGCGCCGAGGCGGATGGCCGGGCGCTGGTAGTCGCTGAAGATCAGGAACGTGCCGGAGAATGCGCGGGTGCGGCCGTGAAGGGAGATGCCGTTCACGATCGAGGCCGCAGCGTGCTCACGGATACCGAAGTGCAGTACGCGGCCGTAGGGGTTGCCCTTCCAGGCGTCCGTGGAACGGGACGTCGGAATGAACGACGGCGAGCCTTCAATGGTGGTGTTGTTGGACTCGGCGAGGTCGGCCGAACCGCCCCAGAGTTCAGGAAGGACCGGGCCGATGGCGTTCAGGACCTTGCCCGAAGCGGCGCGGGTGGAAACATCCTTGCCGGCTTCGAACACCGGAAGCGCGGCGTCGATGCCCACGGGCAGCTTCTTGGCTTCCACACGTTCCAGCAAGGCAGCAGCGTCAGGGTTGGCGGACTGCCATGCCTCAAAGCTCTTCTGCCATGCAGTGCGGGACTCCGCACCGCGGTCCAGGACCTTGCGGGCGTGCGCCAGGACTTCTTCGTCAACGTCGAAGGACTTGGCCGGATCGAAGCCGAGGACGCTCTTCAGTGCAGCGACTTCTTCGGCACCCAAAGCGGAGCCGTGGATCTTGCCCGTGTTCTGCTTCTTAGGTGCCGGGTAGCCAATGATGGTGCGCAGCGAGATGATGGACGGCTTGTTCGTCTCTGCCTTTGCTGCCTGCAGTGCGGAGTACAGTTCCTGGACGTCTTCGACGTAGTCGCCGGTCTTGGTCCAGTCAACGCGCTGGGTGTGCCAGCCGTACGCTTCGTAACGCTTGAGGACGTCCTCGGTGAAAGCGATGTCGGTGTCGTCTTCGATGGAGATGTGGTTCTCGTCGTAGATCACTACGAGGTTGCCCAGTTCCTGGTGGCCCGCGAGCGAGGACGCCTCGGAAGTGACACCTTCCTGGAGGTCGCCGTCGGAGGCGATAACCCAGATGGTGTGGTCGAACGGCGATTCGCCGGCGGGAGCATCGGCGTCGAACAGGCCACGCTGGCGACGCTGCGAGTAAGCGAAACCTACGGCAGATGCCAGGCCCTGGCCCAGCGGGCCGGTGGTGATTTCGACACCGGCGGTGTGCTTGTACTCGGGGTGGCCGGGGGTCAGCGAACCCCACGTGCGCAGCGCCTCAAGATCCTTCAGTTCCAGCCCGTAGCCGGAGAGGAACAACTGGATGTAAAGGGTCAGCGAGGTGTGGCCGGGGGACAGTACGAAACGGTCGCGGCCCAACCAATCCGGGTTCTTGGGATCGTGGCGCATCAGCTTCTGGAACAGCAGGTACGCTGCCGGAGCCAAGCTCATCGCCGTACCGGGGTGGCCGTTGCCGACCTTCTCCACGGCGTCAGCGGCCAACACGCGAACGGTGTCAACTGCCTTCTTGTCCAGATCGGTCCATGACAGTTCTTGCTCTTCCAAATGTGGCACGAAAACCGAGCCCCTCTCTGTGCTGACGGCAGGTGTAAGGACACGGCACGCAGGAAGCACAGGATGGCGCCCGCTGCAATGTGTCTACCAGCCGTTCACCATTGAAACGTTGATCTCTCATCCAGACGCACGGATATCCGAGAATACGGTTTCCCGGATCGTCAACGTGTGCTGATCTGCTCAACAGCTTAGCCCTAAACGTGTCATGGAACTCAGGGAATCCCACTAACTGGACAGAAATTCCCTTATATGAATCACGATGGCCCGGAAGGTGGGTGAAGTTTCGGAAACATTGACGACTTTTGGGGACATTGGTCCACTTCCGGCCACGGTATGATATTTGGAGGCCACCAGCGGATCATGCGCCCGTGTCAGCTTCGAGGACCGGGACGGCAGCCGCTGCGAGAACCCCAGAGCATAGAACAGAGTGACTGCCGCCGTGAGCACAACTGATACGCCCCTTAACGCGTCCCCGGCCCGGGGAAGCATCGGAATTTCCCGTAAGTTCAAGGCGTATCTGGCACTCACCAAACCCAGGGTCATCGAACTCCTCCTGGTCAGCACTTTGCCCACCATGATCTTCGCGCAGCGGGGTTTCCCTTCCATCGGCCTGATCCTTGCCACCCTTGTAGGTGGAGCGTTTGCGGCCGGCAGTGCCGGCGTCTTCAACTGCTATATCGACCGTGACATCGACAAGCTGATGCACCGGACCGAGAAGCGGCCCCTTGTCACCGGTGAGGTGACCCCGCGTGAAGCGTTGGTCTTTGCCTGGATTCTCGGGGCAGCCTCGATTGCCATCTTGTGGTTCGGCGCCAATCCGCTGTCCGCCTGGCTTGGACTTGGTGCCATCGTCTTCTACGTGGTGATTTACACCATGATCCTGAAGCGCCGCACAGCCCAGAACATCGTGTGGGGTGGCGCAGCCGGTTGCTTCCCTGTCCTGATCGCCTGGGCTGCAGTGACCAACACTGTGGAGTGGCCCGCAATCGTGCTCTTCATGGTCATCTTCCTCTGGACGCCTCCCCATTACTGGCCGCTGTCCATGCGGTACGGCGAGGACTACCGCAATGCCAACGTGCCGATGCTCGGCGCCATTGCCGGCGCCAAGGTGGTCTCTGTCCAGGTTGTGCTCTACGCCTGGGCCATGGTTGCGTGCTCCCTGTTGATGGTGCCCGTTGGCGGCGCCGGCTGGGTCTACACGATCGTGGCCGTTGCTGCGGGCGCTTGGTTCCTGTACGAGAGCCACGCGTTGTACAAGCGTGCACAGGGCGGCGACGTCTCCAACAAGGGCGCCATGAAGGTCTTTCATGGCTCCATCAGCTACCTGACGTTGCTCTTCATCGCCCTGGCGGTAGACCCGTTCATCGGCTCAGCGATCGTCGGCGGCTAGGTTCCGCAGACTTTTGTGACAAGAAAGTTCGACGCCGGTACCCGCCACTTGCTTTAGTGGCCGGTGCCGGCGTCGCCGTTTCCGGCCACAAGCTCAACGGTCTCTCACATCCCACGGGCTTGAGCCCAACGGTCTCTCACATCCCACGGGCTTGAGCCCCACGGTCTCTCACATCCCACCGGCTTGAGCCCCACGGTCTCTCACATATCAAAAGATGCCACCAAGCGAGCCAGCGGGGGTGGTGCCTTGCCGGAAGGCAGCCCAGACACCAGGAGGGGCGCGTACCGGATCTTATTGCCGCTGCGCCCACCGAAAAACCTCCGCAGTTGAGCCTCAATGGGCCGGCCCCGCAACGAGGGTTGTCGCCGGAGAAGTTCGAACGAGCCAAGCTCACCTTCACTGGCGATCACGTTGAGCACCTCATCGACGCCCAGGCAACGAATAAGTTCATCCTCCAAATCAGCCTCACAGACCTGGAACCCCAGGTCGTTCAAGGAAGCGGCCCCGAAACCGGCCCTGCTGAAGGCTCGGGTGATGCCCCGGGATTCTCCGGAATCGCAGAGACCCAGCAGTCGATGGTTTTCCCCTTGCGGTCCGTAGCGGTCGAGGAAGTGGACAATGTTCGTGGCCCCACCCATTGGGACGATGCTGACGTGTTGCTTTTGCAGGTCATGACCAAGGCGGTGGGCCAACGCGTTCACGGCCAGACGGTCGCTCTCGCCTTCCACGAACACTGTCGTCATCTGCACATGACCAGTATGGCTGATGAGGATGTCTGGCCTCGGGTCGCTGATGGCCAGCACCTAGAGGCCCCAACGCAGCACCTAGTTTGGGGCTGTTCGGCACCTAATTCTTGCCGGAACGCCACCTAGTTTGAGCAAAAGCCGTCTAGGTGGTGACGTGCGCAACCTAGTGTTCGTGGTGGAACAGAGCAGTTCCATGGCGCACAAGCATTGGGGACACAAGTGAAAGCATTCCTGCGTACAGCCGGCATTCTGACGGTTGCTTCGGCTTCGGTCTTAACCGGAGTCACCGCCGCGCAAGCCGCACCGGCTTGCTCCACGGCCCGCGTATGTCTCTACGACAACTACTGGTTCACCGGAACTCAGCGAACCTATAACTGGGTCGCATCGTATGTGGGTGACGCGGCAAACGATAAAGCCAGCTCAATAGTCATAGGCCCGCCTGCGAACATTCAATCGCCCTACGTGTATCTGTATCGGGATCTTAACTACTCAGGGCATTCGGTCATCTTCCGGGGTGGCAACGCCGTCAACGACCTTCGGGGCGTGTCAATGTATGCCGGCGTGAACTGGGATGACGAAATCTCCAGCATCTGGGGTTAGCCGTGCGATCTCCCACTTTTCATTCAGTTTCGGCGGTCGCGGCGACACTGGCTGTAGTCGTGCTCGCCGGCGTGGCCTGTTCGGGCCCGCCGGCACCGTCTCCCACCGCAACGACGACGGTCAGCCTGCCTGCAGTGGATCGCGCGGCCGGAGCAGGAGCCAAGGCCGACCTCAAGGAAAGCACCGGCGAAGTTGTCCTTCCCATGAGTGCTTACTGGTACTCAGACCGTGAGAACGTCCTGGTCAATACGGCGGTGGCATTCCTCATTTACGATTGCGTGGAAGATGCCGGGTTCACGGTGGCTCCGTGGGGAGGCGGTGGCAAGGCCCTCCAGGACGGTAGGTATGGACAGTGGTCCCGCCCGTTGGCCGCCAGAAACGGTGCCATGCCGGAGATCCGCGAAATTCCAGGTGTAATGGACGAACAACCCGAGCGCCCCGCACTCAGCGCCGACCATCAGGCGGCGGAAACAAAGTGCAGTAATTCGGTGGGGAGGGCCGGACTACCCGAACTCCTGGACGGCCTGGCTGGTGATGCCTCCTTGCAGAATCAAATCACTCGGAACGCCGTGGCACTGACAGAGCTCGATTCGGAGTACTTGGCTTACCGGAAGAGCTGGGAGGAATGCCTGGCCACCAAAGGCATCAAACTTTCGGAACAGGGTTCGTGGAGCTTGCAATCCAGCGGATCAAGGGAGGATGGGATACGGGTTGCCCTCTTGGATTTGGACTGCAAGGACGCCAGTGGCGGGGCCAGGAAACCCTACGACATCCTTGCTGAATACCAGGCCGCACAGATGATGGATCATCAGGCCGAACTCAACGCCTTGGCAGAAGAGAAGGCGGACGCCGTGGTGCGTGCCAAACAGATTTTGCGGGATCACGGCGTTGCTGATGCAAGACTATGAGTTGCAGCTGATTGGACGCGGACTGCGGCGGGTCCCGCGGTCGTGGCTGATCCTCGTTGCATCACTGGTGGTGCTGGCAGGTTTGGGCGGCGCTTACTGGGCAGGAACATCGACCACAGCAGGGGCGAAGTCCACACCGATCCCTGCATCGGTGGTTCCGGTTTCGGCTGCGGTAGAACGCCGTGTGGTGGCCAAACAGGTTGTTCTTTCGGGGAAAGTCGTTCCAGGAGCCGAGACAAACCTTCAGGCCAGTCCCGCAGCCGGCGTCGACAGACTGGTGGTGACCGACGTGGCAAAAGAGGCCGGGAGCCCCGTGGTTTCCGGTGAATTACTGGCGGTCGTCTCAGGGAGGCCGCTGTTGATACTACCCAGCAGCGTGCCGTTGTATCGGGACATCAATCCAAACGACTCGGGCCCCGATGTCAAGGCACTACAAGGGGTTTTGGCGGGCTTCGGTTATGCGTGCGCCATAACGGGAACCTTTGACCGGGCTACTCAGCAGGCACTGGCATCGTGGTACCAGGCCGCTGGGTTTAGAGCCCCCGTTTCGCTCGCGCAGGAGGAAGCTGGTGATGCGGCATCGAGGAGCCCATTGGATGTCATGTTTCGCTGGCGGGAATTTGTCCAGGTCCCCGGTGATACTGGCACTGTAGCTTCCATCGCCGGACCCGGTTCCATCTTGGCCGAGGACGGGGTCGTGGCCCGGATCAGGATCGCTGACGACTCCTTTGTTGCCCGCGCAGACGTTGTCCAGGCCGAGAGCTTCGTGGCGGGTACGCCCGTAACGGTCAGGGCCGGTTCAACAGTTCTGGACACCACAGTGGTTCATGTCAGCGACTTCCTGCAGGGTGACCAAAGCAAGAATGAGATCCCTGGAAAAGATGTCACCGTAGCGTTGCCGGCGGGGACGCAGGGATTCGCTGCCGGCCAATCAGTCACCATTGCCGCTGGTGGTGCGGCTGCAGATTCCCTCGCCGTTCCCCTCATCGCCATTCGCCAGGACGGTGGGACACCGTATCTCCTGGTTGAAGGGAACAGCGAGCCCCGCCGCGTAGTCGTTAGGGTTACCGCGCAGGTGGATGGGTGGGCGGCGATCGCTGACGTGGACGGCCTGGTTGTTGGGGATCAGGTGAAACTCCAATGAATGCGCTTCTGCCAGCCCGGGAAACGTCCTTGCATGCGAAGCGCGTGCCAATCCTCAGCCTGCGTGGTGTTGACCGCAGTTTCCCCGGCGCGAAGGCGCTGAAGGAAGTGGACCTCGATATCCACGAGGGGGAATTCGTGGCCATTGTGGGCCCATCCGGTTCGGGAAAGTCCACACTGCTCAACGTCCTCGGCCTCCTGGATACACCCTCGGGGGGTTCGTATCGGATCAGGAATCTCAACGTCGCAGATCTCAGCGAGAGGCAGAAGGCGGCTCTACGGGCCGATGTTTTCGGCTTCGTCTTCCAGGAATCGCATATGGTGGGCCGGGATGCCACGGCCCGCAACGCCGTGTTGGGACTGCGTGTGCGGGGAATAGGGATGAAGGTCCAGAAACAACTGGTCATGCCCGCTCTGAAGAAGTTCGGGCTCGCAGACAGGGCAGCAACACCGGCGTCGTTGTTGTCCGGGGGAGAGCGCCAACGTCTGGCTATCGCACGGGCAGTGATCGGAGCACCAAAGGTTGTCCTCGCAGACGAACCCACAGGCAGCCTGGACACCGGGAACGGCCAGATCGTCATTCAGCATCTCCGGGAGCTTAGTGATGCCGGTACCACTGTGGCCTTGGTGACCCACGATCCCGACGTTGCGTCAGCCGCGGACCGCATCATCACCATGCGCGACGGAGCCATCATCATGGACACCGGCCACAACAGGGACAGCATTCCAGCACCAACAACAGACGGCATTCCATCACCCACAACAGAAGGCCCCGAAAGCAAACGTGCCTTCGGTCGGAGCCTGCGCCGTGAGGCAGCAGATGCCGTTGCCGACGCGTTCTCCGGGTTGACCGTCCGCCCAGCCAAAGCCCTACTTCTGATCATGGCGTTTCTCCTTGGCAGCGGAGGGTTGGTTGCGGCCATCGGACTAAGCGAGAGTGCCTCAGTCAAGGTGTCCACGCGGATCGATGCAGCCGCTAGCGACGAAGTCAGGGTGACGCGTTCGGCCGGTTATCCATCGTGGGAAACCGTCAACAGCGACCTCAATGCATCCAGAAGGCTCTCCGGAGTGCATGACGTCGGTGTCATCGCCGAACTCTCATCGTCAGTGGTACAGCCATCCACCTTTCGGCCCGCGTCGTTTCCTGAACAACCGGCTTTCAACGGCGCAGTCCGGATCATCGACTCTGCTTACCTTCGGCTCCAAGGCGCAACCCTGTCCTACGGTGATGCTGCCCTGCTCGACCAATCGTTCGGTGGTCCCGTCGCAATCCTGGGTCAGAACGCTGCCAAGGAACTGGGAGTCGCAAAGCCAGGTCCCGGCGTCGTGGTGTGGCTGTATGGCCAGCCAGTCCCGGTGGTGGGCGTTATTGGGGACCCCGGCCGTGACCCGCTTCTGCCGTCAGGAATCATGGTGGGGATCGGGTCCTACCATTTGACCGGCAATGTGGCGGCAAGCCTGGTCCTTCGGACTGATCCAGGGATGCCGGCGGCCATTGCCGAGGCGCTCCCAAAAGCGCTCAACCCGGCTGAACCCGGCGACGTAGAGGTTCAAACAGTGGCCGATCTTCGGGAACTCAAACAGGGGATTAATACGGACCTCGGCAGACTGGTTGCCGTTGTGTCCATCATCCTGCTCGCCATGGCTTGCCTGAGCGCAGGGACAACCATGTATCTGGGGGTGTTGGCGCGATCCAGCGAAATTGCGCTTCGACTCGCCTTGGGTATGCGTCGAAGAGTGCTCGCCCTAATGTTCCTGACCGAAGGCGCCGTGGTGGGAGTACTCGGCGGGGCTGGAGGAGCAGCCGTCGGGATGGGTGCTGTGCTGGCCTACGCATCCAGTGAAGGTTGGGCGGCTGTGGTCCCTTGGTACGCGTCGCTGTGGGGCATAGCGGCGGGGTTGGCCAGTGGCACCTTGTCGGCTGTGTATCCGGCAGTGCTGGCCATGCGTTCCAACCCGGCGCAACTGATCCGGAGTTAGGAGATCTGCTGACGGACCGGGCTGTGCTTGGCGAGGTCGGCGGCATTGGTGGCCGCGCTCATCAGCACTGCGGCACCGAACATATGCGCACCAACCAGCAGCGCCGGGATTCCGTTGTAGTACTGGGTAAAGCCGATGACTGCCTGCAACAGTGTTACGCCCAGCAGAAGGTAGGCCGCCGTTCGGAACGGGCCGCCGATCTTGCCGCGGATCACCAGGAACACAGCGAACAGTGTGCCGGCGGTGATGAGGTAAGCCGGAACGGCGTGGATGTGCGAGAAGAGGTCCCAGTCGAGATCGTTGCGGGGGGCATCAGCGTCGCCGGCATGGGGACCGGCGCCAGTGACTACGACGCCCAGCATCACTGAGAGTGCGGAGAAGACGGCGACAGCCAGCATCACGGGGCGTGCGACGGAGGGCAGGCCCGGGAGGGTCCGGTTCATGAAGCCACCGGTTCGGCCGTAGGCCCGGTTAACAAGCAAGGTGGAGAACACCACCAGAGCCATGGATACCAGGAAGTGCAGGCCCACAACCCACGGGTTGAGCCCGGACAAAACGGTGATGCCGCCGATGATGGCCTGGGCCGGGATGCTCGCCAGGAGGCCCAGGGCCAGAAGAAAGAGGTCGCGCCGCTCTTTACGGAGGTTCCACAAGTACACCAACATGAGCGCTGCGACGGCCGCGAGGGCAAATGTCAGCAGGCGGTTGCCGAATTCGATGAATCCGTGGATGCCCATTTCCGGTGTATTGACCAGCGAGTCGTTGGTGCATCGCGGCCAGGTGGGGCATCCCAACCCTGAAGCGGTCAGGCGCACGGCACCACCGGTCACCACCAGGATTGTCTGCCCGATGAGTGACAGCAAGGCCAGGCGGCGTACTGCCTTGTTGACTTCGGTAGGCAACTTGGACGTGAACCGTTGAATGGTTTTTGGGAGGCGCGATGCCGTGCTCACAGTTTTCTCACTTCTCAGTTCTGCATTGTTGGTGGTGCCCGGTTGGATTAGTTCCACTTGAACCAGCGGATGGCTGCGGCGCCGGCAAGTACCGTCCACAGCAAAAGAACGAGGACGGCGGGGAAGGGCACAGTGCCTGCAAGGAGAGCGTCACGCAGTGCCTGACCCAAGGCCCCCGAAGGAAGGAAGTGAACTATGCCTTGAAGCAATGCGGGCAATCGTTCGGACGGCACCACTATGCCGCCTAAAGCTCCGAGCAGGATCCACAGGAGGTTGGTGATGGCCAGGGTAGCTTCCGGGCGCGCAGTACCGGCGACCAATAGTCCCAGCGCGGTAAAGGCGGCAGCGCCCAGAACCAGCAATCCGAGTCCTGGGAGCCAGCCCTCTGGCCTGGGTTGCCACCCGAGGACGCCGGCAATGGCGCCAACCACCAGTACCTGCAGACAAAGGACCACCAGTACGGCGAGGATCTTGCCGGCGATCAGGCCCCCCTTGCCCAGTGGGGTGGTGGACAGGAACCGGAGCACTCCGTAGCGTCTGTCAAAGCCGGTTGCAATGCCTTGGCCGGTAAAGGCCGTGGACATCGCGCAGAGAGCAAGGATGCCCGGCGTGGCAACGTCCACACGCGAACCCCCGAGCCCATCCAGCAGCGGAGTCACTACCAGTCCGACCAAAGCCATCAAGGGCAGGACGATCGCGAGGATCAGCTGTTCGCCGTTCCGAAGCATGGCAATGGTTTCGTAGCGGCCCTGCTGCATGATGCGGCGCGGCAGCGATGCAGGCCCCGCGTTGGGGGAGAGGAGCTTGCTCATCGGAGGTCCCTTCCGGAGATATCAAGGAACACGTCTTCGAGGCTGCGGGCTTCCAACCGGAGCGAGGCCGGCATGATGTTCCGTTCCGCCCACCAGGCAGTCAGAGCCGCAAGGTCCTTTGGCGTGATCGCACCGGTAATGGAGTAGCTTCCGGAGCGGGTTTCGGTCAGCTGGAGGCCGGCCCCCAAGACGCCCGTGAAGTCGAGGCCGCCGGGCACATCGAAGTAGAGCGTCCGGTCCGTAACGGCAGAATCCGAGGCAGGACCGTGGCTGAGCAATTCGGCGACGGTTCCCTCCACCACGTTGTGGCCGGCGTCGATGATGTAGACGTAGTCGGCGAGGCGCTCGGCGTCGTCCATGAGGTGTGTGGTGAGGACAATTCCCATGCCGGCATCGCGAAGTTCGGCGATCAGCTCGAAGACCATTTGGCGCGATTGCGGATCCAGCCCGGCGCTGGGTTCATCAAGGAAGAGGATTTCCGGGTTGCCCACCAAGGCAGCGGCCAGGGCCAGGCGTTGCTTTTGGCCGCCGGAGAGCCTGCGCACGCTGGTTCTGCTGAATTGGTTGATTCCCAACCGTTCCACGAGCGCGTCCAGGTCCATGTGGTTTTGGTACATGCCGGCGATGTGCCGCAGCAGCGGTATGGGACGGGCCGACGGCGGCAGCCCGCCGTCCTGGAGCATCACGCCTACGCGGGACCGCAACCCGGCGCCGGCTTTATCAGGGTCCGAACCCAGGAGCGAAATAGATCCGCCGGTTCGCTTCTGGAGCCCCTGGGCACATTCGAGGGTGGTGGTCTTGCCTGCCCCATTGGCACCGAGGAGTGCGGTCACTTGGCCGCGCTCGGCGACCAGGGACACTCCGCTGACCACCCGGAGCATTTTTCCGTCAAGGGAGGCCAACGGGCCTACATCCTTAATGAGTCCGTCTATGGTGAGGACAGGGGATTCGGGTGAGCGCACCAGAGTATTCTACGTGAAGTAGTAGGGTCACACTTGGCGGGCAGCTGAGGTCAGTCTTGCCTTACTGGATGCATGAAACAAATTACGACATGATTGTGTTGTGTATTCCATGAGCAGTCCAACTTCCATGCCCTCAAAGCGGCATGCTGCAGCGGCAGGGGCCTATGTTGCCCCGCCGACGCTGCCGGACGCGGATGACCGGACCCGGGACCGCGTGCTGAGCGCCGTTCTGGAGAACGGCCCGGTCAGCGCAGCGGAGCTCGGAGATCTTCTCGGCTTCACGCCCGCGGCAGTCCGCCGCCACCTTGACCACCTGGAGCGCAGCGGCGTCATTGAGGTCAAGCGCGTTGCCAAGGCCGGTTCCGGCGCGGGACGTCCCGCACGCCGTTACGTCCTTAGCTCCCAAGGGCAGTCCACCCTTGGCGACGATTACCTGAATATTGCCAGCTCCGCGCTCCGGCGTCTCCAGGAACTCGCCGGCGAAGAGGCCGTCCGTGAATATGCCGAGGAACGCTTCTCGGACATGGAACGGCGCTACGCCCCCGAGGTAGAGGCCGCTGGAGATGACATCACCGCGCGTGCCAGGGCATTGTCCAAGGCCCTGAGCCGGGATCGCTTCGTTGCTTCTGCGCACTCCATTGAGGCCAAGGCTCCGTTGCCGGCTGCCTTGTCCAGCGTCCAGCTCTGCCAGGGCCACTGCCCCATCCAGCGGCTCGCCGCGGAGTTCCCGGTGTTTTGCGACACCGAGACCAAGGTCTTCTCGCGTTTGGTGGGCGTTGACGTCCGGCGCCTCTCAACGTTGGCGCAGGGCGGACACGTTTGCACCACCCACATACCTACCGGGCGCCCGGCTGCCACGGCATCCCTGGATGTCGCAGAGCAGTCCGGGAACCCGTACCAGGAATCAAACAACCAGCAAGAAAGGCCGTGATGACGGACCAAATAGCAGAGAAAGCGGTAGCTGACGGCACTGTGATCTCGGAGATTCTGGAGAAGAATCCCGAACTGCACGGTATCGGAAACTACGAGTACGGCTGGGCCGACAAGAACGACGTAGGCGCCAATGCCCGTCGTGGCCTCAGCGAGGAGGTTGTCCGCGACATCTCCTCGAAGAAGAACGAGCCCGAATGGATGCTCGACCTGCGCCTCAAGGGCCTGAAGTACTTCGATCGCAAGCCCATGCCCACCTGGGGTGCAGACCTCTCCGGCATTGACTTCGACAACATCAAGTACTTTGTGCGTTCCACCGAGAAGCAGGCGGCAACGTGGGAAGACCTTCCCGAAGACATCCGGAACACCTACGAGAAACTGGGCATCCCCGAAGCTGAGCGCAGCCGCCTCGTTTCCGGTGTCGCCGCACAGTACGAGTCCGAGGTTGTCTATCACCAGATCCGTGAGGACCTGGAAGCCCAGGGCGTCATCTTCCTGGACACGGACACCGCACTGCGCGAGCACCCGGAGATCTTCCAGGAGTACTTCGGCACGATCATCCCGGTGGGCGATAACAAGTTTGCCTCGCTCAACACGGCCGTATGGTCCGGCGGTTCCTTCGTGTACGTGCCCAAGGGCGTCCACGTGGATATCCCGCTGCAGGCCTACTTCCGCATCAATACCGAAAACATGGGCCAGTTCGAGCGCACGCTGATCATCGCCGACGAGGACTCCTACGTCCACTACATCGAAGGCTGCACGGCTCCGATCTACACCTCGGACTCACTGCACTCCGCCGTTGTGGAGATCATCGTGAAGAAGGGCGCCCGCGTCCGCTACACGACCATCCAGAACTGGTCCACCAACGTGTACAACCTCGTCACCAAGCGTGCCATCTGCGAAGAGGGCGCCACCATGGAATGGATCGATGGCAACATCGGCTCCAAGGTGACCATGAAGTATCCGGCCGTCTACCTCGTGGGCGAGCACGCCAAGGGTGAGACGCTGTCCATCGCATTCGCCGGCGAAGGCCAGCACCAGGACACCGGCTCCAAAATGGTGCACATCGCACCGAACACCAAGAGCTCCATCATTTCCAAGTCCGTAGCCCGCGGCGGCGGACGTGCAGCTTACCGCGGCCTGGTCCAGGTCCGCGAGGGTGCCAAGCACTCGGCCAACACGGTCCGTTGCGACGCCCTCCTGGTGGACACCATTTCCCGTTCGGACACGTACCCGTACATCGATATCCGCGAGGATGACGTTGTCATGGGCCACGAGGCCACCGTTTCCCGCGTCAGCGAAGAGCAGCTCTTCTATCTGATGTCCCGCGGCATGCCTGAAGACGAGGCCATGGCCATGATCGTGCGCGGCTTCATTGAGCCGATCGCCCGGGAATTGCCCATGGAATACGCTCTTGAGCTGAACCGCCTGATTGAACTGCAGATGGAAGGGTCCGTCGGTTAACAATGACTGATATCACTACTGAAAAGGCGCGCATCGGCGCGCCCTCGGCCCAGCCGTTTATCAACGGCTTCACCGAGGAAGGCGAGAACCTTTCGCCCGTGAACACCGGAACAAACACCAGCACGACGTCGGAGCAGCCTTCCGCTGGTCCGCTCGGCGGCGCTTCGGCCAAGAGCCACTCCCACGGCGGTGGCGTTGGCATTCCGGACAGCTCGCGTGCAGGGCGTCTCACGTCCTACAAGCTTGCAGACTTCAAGCCGCTGAACGGCCTTGAGGAAGACTGGCGCTTCACGCCGCTGAAGCGCCTGCGCGGCCTTCACACCGACGTCCTCAACGGCGCAGCTCCGGCTGTGAGCGTTACCGCCCCGGCCGGCGTCGTTGTTGAAACGGTTGGCCGCGATGACCAGCGCATCGGCCAGGCAGCCATCCCGGAGGACCTCGTGTCCGCCAATGCCTGGGAGAACTTCGCCGAGGCCACGGTTGTCACCGTTCCTGCCGAGCTGCAGGCCGAGAGTGAAGTTTCCGTCCTGATCACCGGTGCAGGAGAGGCTCCGGCCGCCCAGCACATCGTGATTGTGGCAGAGCGGTTCTCCAAGTCCGTCGTCGTCCTGGACCACCAGGGTTCCGCGGTTGTTTCCGAGAATGTGGAAATCATCGTTGAAGATGGCGCTGAACTGACTGTTGTCTCGTTGCAGGAATGGGCAGACAACGCCGTCCACGCATCATCGCAGCAGGCCAAGATCGGCCGCGATGCCAAGTTCAAGCACATCGTGGTCAGCCTTGGTGGCGACCTTGTTCGCGTCACGCCGTCCACGCGCTTTACCGCGCCGGGCGCCGACGTCGAAATGTTCGGCCTGTACTTCGCCGACGCCGGACAGCACCTTGAGCAGCGCCTGTTCGTTGACCACGCAGTGGCCAACTGCAAGTCGCGTGTCCTCTACAAGGGTGCGCTGCAGGGCCGCAATGCCCACAGCGTCTGGGTTGGCGACGTCCTGATCCGCAAGGAAGCAGAAGGCACGGACACCTACGAGGCCAACCGCAACCTGGTCCTCACCGACGGCGCCCGCGCAGACTCCGTACCCAACCTCGAAATCGAAACCGGTCTGATCGAGGGCGCGGGCCACGCCAGTGCCACCGGCCGTTTCGATGACGAGCACCTGTTCTACCTCATGGCCCGCGGCATCCCTGAGAAGGTTGCCCGCCGCCTGGTGGTCCGAGGCTTCCTCAACGAGATCATCCAGCAGATCAAGGTTCCGGCAATTGAAGACCGCCTGACCGCAGCTGTTGAGCGCGAACTCGCCGCGACCGACAACTAAGACAGGCCAGGCAGAGCAACAATGAGTGAAGAAACCAAAGGCGAACTGGTATGCAGCGCCAATGACATCCAGGTCAAGCAAGCGCTGCGCGTCCTGATCGATGACTACCCCGTAGCCATCGTGAAGGATTCCATGGGCGAGATCCACGCCATCGCCGATACTTGCTCGCACGCGGACATCTCGTTGTCCGAAGGTGAGGTTGAAGGCTGCGCGATCGAGTGCTGGGGACACGGTTCCCAGTTTGACCTCCGCAGCGGACAGCCCCTTCAGCTGCCTGCTTATGACCCCGTCCCCGTTTTCGCCGTCACCATCGACGGAGACGACGTTTATGTGGACGTGACCAACGTTGTGAACGGTGCTTCGGTAGACCACTACTGAGCGCCCAGTACCGCCAGACTTACGAACGGAAAGAAAGAAGAGCATGTCAACTCTTGAAATCAAGGACCTGCACGTCAGCATCGAGACGGAGCAGGGTACCAAGGAGATCCTGAAGGGCGTCAGCCTCACCATCAAGACCGGTGAAACCCACGCCATCATGGGCCCCAACGGCTCGGGCAAGTCCACCCTGGCCTCCACCATTGCCGGACACCCGCGTTACACCGTTACCAGCGGCACCATCACCCTGGACGGCGAAGACGTACTTGAGATGAGCGTCGACGAGCGCGCCCGGGCAGGCGTCTTCCTGGCCATGCAGTACCCGGTAGAGGTTCCCGGCGTTACCATGACCAACTTCCTGCGCACCGCCAAGACGGCAATCGACGGCGAAGCACCGGCACTGCGTACCTGGACCAAGGACGTCAAGGCTGCCATGCAGCAGCTGCGCATCGACGCCGACTTCGCACAGCGCAATGTCAACGAAGGCTTCTCCGGTGGTGAGAAGAAGCGTGTTGAGATCCTTCAGCTCGAACTCTTCAAGCCGAAGTTCGCCATCCTTGACGAAACCGACTCCGGCCTGGACGTTGACGCGTTGAAGGTTGTCTCCGAGGGCGTCAACCGCGCTCACGAAGAGGGCAACATGGGTACTCTGCTCATCACCCACTACACGCGCATCCTGCGCTACATCAAGCCGGACTTCGTTCACGTGTTTGTTGACGGCAAGGTTGTCGAAGAGGGCGGCCCCGAGCTCGCTGACCGTCTCGAAGATGAGGGCTACGACCGTTACGCCCCGGGCGCCGGCGTAGCCGTTGCCCCTGCTGTGCAGGCCTAGTTAGGATCGTTCCATGACCGAAATCAACACGGCGCGGACCAGCCTCGAGGACGTCGAGGAAGCGCTCAAGGACGTCATTGACCCCGAGCTCGGCGTCAACGTGGTGGACCTGGGCCTCCTTTATGGCCTCAAATACTCCGACGAGGACGGCGCGCTCCTGATCGACATGACACTGACGACGGCGGCCTGCCCGCTGACGGACGTGCTTGAAGAGCAGGTGGGCAAATCCCTTGATGGCGTCGTTGACGACTGGCGCCTGAACTGGGTGTGGATGCCGCCATGGGGTCCCGAGCGGATCACCGACGACGGCAAGGACCAGATGCGGGCCCTCGGCTTCAACATCTGATCACCAATATTCACCCGCCAACGGCGGGCATAAGGAAGGGTTCCGGGCCAACAGCCCGGAACCCTTCTTTTTAGTCTTTCAACTTTTCCCTGAACCGCCTCACCGCTAAGGTGCGGCCACACCAAACGTGTCGCACTTGTTGATGTCGCCAGTGGTGTACCCCTGATAGAACCACTTCTGGCGCTGCTCACTGGAGCCGTGCGTCCAAGATTCAGGAGATACCCGGCCGGTGGCGGCCTCCTGGATCCGGTCATCGCCTACCGCGGAGGCGGCGGACAAGGCATCCTGCAGGTCTTGTTCGGTCAACGGATCAAGGAAGGGCTTGCCGCTGGCATCGGTCTGCGTGGTGGCATGCCGGACCCACAAGCCCGCGTAGCAGTCTGCCTGGAGTTCAACACGGACCGCTCCCGATTGCGGACCCTGGGGATCCTGCTGGGCCTGGTCCAGGTTTCCGAGGATGTTCTGGATGTGGTGTCCGAACTCGTGGGCTACTACGTACTCCTGCGCCAGTGGCCCTCCGGAGGAGCCAAAGCGGGTCACCAGTTCATCGAAGAATCCCGGATCAAAGTAGGCGGTAGTGTCCGCCGGGCAGTAGAAGGGGCCAACTGCACTGGTAGCTGCACCACAGCCTGTGTTGGTGGCCTCGCTGAAGATCACCGTCTTCGGCCGTGGGTACTGGACGTTGTAGTCCGACAGGTAGCCAGGCCAAAAAGCATTGAGGCTGTTCACCGTACCGGTGATCCGGCAGTCGAGCCGCTTGTCCGCGTCGGCACCGGACTGGCATTCCTGTATGCCGCCGGCTCCCTGGCTGCCGCCATCGACGGCGGGAGGCTGGGTTCCGCTTCCCGTCAGATCGCCAAGGATATTGGGATTGATACCGAAGAGTGCCAGGAGAAGCACCACGATTCCGCCGCCAATACCACCGCCGATCTTGGTCCCGCGGCCCATTCCACTGCCGCGTCGGTCCTCCACTTGGGAGGGGTCAAGCTGTGCGCCGTCATTGAAACTCATACAGTCAGAATAGACGTCACTATTGGTGCCCGGTGCCCGACACTGCCGTAAAATTGTGTGGATGCCTTTCCTGGACAAACTTCAGCACTGGGCCGACGAGCGCCCCCACGACACCGCCGTGGTGGTGGGCAACGACCGGCTCACATGGGCGGACCTCCGGGACGCCGCAGCAGCGCTTCTGGGCGCCGCGACCTCCGCTACTGTTCTCGCCGAACCCAACTCTGTGCGCTTTGTGGAGCGCTACGCAGCTGCCGTCGCGGGGGAGCGGTGCTGTGCTGTGCTGGACCCCGAATGGCCAGCGCCGATGATCGATGACGTTTCCGCACGCATACCCGGAACCACCACACCGGTTGTGGCGGAACTGCTGGATGGCGATCCGTCCAGCACCTTCCTGATCGGCCTGACGTCCGGGACCACTTCGGTTCCAAAGGCCTTCACCAGGTCCCGCCGATCGTGGCAGGTTTCGTTTGAGGCATCCATCGAGTTTTTCGGCCTTTCGCAGGATGATCGGACCCTTGCGCCGGGACCCCTTTCAGCCAGCCTTAACCTTTACGCCCTTTCGGAGTGCCTTTACGCCGGCGCAGCCTTCCACACGCTGGAGTCCTTCGACGTCGGTGATGCCCACGCTGCCATCAGCCACGACGGCATCACCCGCCTTGTCCTGGCCCCGACGGCGTTGAGGTTGCTCAGTGAACGGGGAATTGCCGGGGACGTTGATGCGTCCGGTATCCGCAGCATCATCTGCGCTGGATCCAAGCTGGATGCCCGGACCTTGGAAGCTGCCAGGCGGTGGGCACCCCGGGCGGCCATCCATGAGTACTACGGCGCTTCCGAACTGAGTTTCGTCTCCGGTACCCGCCTGGCAGCCGGGGAACCTTTGGATGCCGGCGGGACAGGCATCGGTTTGCCTTTTCCGGGGGTTGAACTGGCGATTTTGGACGACGCCGGCAAGCATCTTCCGGAGGGGTCGCACGGCAACATCAGCGTCCGCAGCGGAATGGTGAGCAACGGTTACCTGTGGGGAGACGACGGTCAGGCACTAAGGTGCCTCGATGGCTGGTACACCGTGGGGGACCAGGGGTTCCTGGAGCAGGGCATCCTGCACATCCTTGGCCGCCGTTCGGACATGATCATTACGTCGGGGAAGAATGTCTACCCTCACGAGGTGGAGCTGGCAGTGGCATCCGTTCCCGGAGTGGACGGTGCGGTTGCCGCCGGGGCACCTGACGATATCCGCGGCCAACGCGTCGTCGCCGGCGTCGTTCCCGCTTGCGGTCCGGTCACCGCAACCCAGCTCCGCACAGGCCTGGATGGCCTGTTGGCACGGGACAAATGGCCCCTTCAGTATTACTTGTTGGCGGAGTTGCCGCTGACCGACCGGGGCAAAGTAAGCAGGAAAGTCTTCCTGGACTGGATCAAGAATCATGACCCGCGGGCTCAGCTCCTTGGATAGCGCCGGCGGTCCAGCCTGGCAAGCCGGGGAGTCCCGTCAGCCCGTCATCATCGCGGCGCTTCGGTCTCCGATTTGCCGGGCCAACGGTCAGCTGAGGGATCTCCATGCACCGGACCTCCTGGCACCGGTGCTTGCTTCCCTGGTGGAAACAACAGGTGTGGACCCGGCGGACGTGGACGATGTCATCATGGGCAACGCCGTGGGCGGCGGCGGAAATGTGGCCAGGTTCGCTGCCCTCCAGGCCGGTCTGCCCGTCGGCGTTCCCGGCATCACCATTGACCGGCAATGCGGATCGGGCCTGGATGCGATTGCGCTGGCATCCCGGTTGGTCGCGGCCGGCGATGATCCGCTGTACTTGGCCGGAGGGGTCGAAAGCATCAGCACTGCCCCGGCCAGGGCCAACAGAAACCACGACGGCGGACTCGACTTCTACTCCAGGGCCAGCTTTGTGCCACCACAGTTTGGCGACCCCGACATGGGTGTCGCTGCAGAAAATGTTGCCCGCGAGTACGCGGTGACAAGGGAGCAACAGGATGACTACGCGCTCCGCAGCCATCAACGAGCCGTAACAGCGGCAAACGAAGACAGGTTTCGTGGCGAGATAGTTCCGCTGAGTGCCAACGGAACTGTGGTGGATTCCGACGACGGTCCACGGGCTTCCTTGCGGGCGCCCCTGATGGGCAGGTTTCCTGCGGCATTCGTCCCCGGAGGGACCGTCACCGCAGCAAACTCCTGCTTCGACGCGGACGCAGCATCCGGCGTCGTCATCACTTCCCTTAAACGTGCCCGCGCACTGGGAGCGTTAGACGGACTGCTGGTGCTGGGCTGCGACACTACCGGAGTTGATCCGCAACTCCTTGGCATCGGGGCCGCGCACGCTGCCGAACGACTTCTGGCCCGCCACGACGTAGCCGCTGCCGACGTTGACCTGATCGAGTTCAACGAAGCGTTCGCATCACAAACCATCGCTTGCTTGAATCACCTGGGTATTGATCCTGCCAGGGCCAACCTCGACGGCGGTGCGCTGGCACTCGGTCACGGCTACGGCGCTTCCGGTGCAGTCCTGGTAACCCGGTTGCTGGCCCAAGTACGGAGAGGGTTTGCCTGCCACGGGCAAAGCCCACTGGCACTGGCCATGATCAGCGGTGCAGGCGGTTTGGGCACTGCCGCGCTCATGCAATACTCCCGGCTGTAGCCCCGCCCGTCAGCCGCTTTCGGGTTCGCCCAGTCCCCGGGCGGCCAAGGCGTCGCCGGTTTGCCGGGCGTACGCCACGGTGGTGATGAAGACCGGGAGAACCAAGGCGCGGGGGTTGCGTTCCAGTCCACGGGCCCTTGCCGAATCCCGCACGTCCGAGAAAGCGCCGGCAATGAAGGGGATGCTCCTGAGCATCACGGCAATCGTCAAAGCGAACCGTTCGGGGTCGGCGCCGAACCGCCGGAACGGCTTTGCCACAGCAACCACGCCATCCAACAGGTCCTGGACGGGGGTTGTGGCAGTCAGCACCGAAGCTGCCACGACGCACACCAGCACGTTCAGCACGATGCGGGCCGCTGTGGGACCCCCAAGTTGCCACCACTGGAAAAGGCCGATGACCAAAAGGATGGGCATCACCAACCAGATGGCCCGCAGGAGACGCCGCAGGCCCGCTCCGCTGAGAAGGAAAAGAGCGCACATCACGGCGAAAATCACCAGCGACACCGCCCAATCCACTATGAGGAAGGACGCCGCTCCGCACCCTGCCACCACCAGGAACTTCAGCCAGAGCGGAGTTCTGTGGATGATGGAGTTGCCGCGGACATAGTTCGCGATCAGGAAGCCATGGCCCCTCATCTGGAAACGTCACCCAGCCGCGCTCCGGGCAGGGGAGTTGCACACAGCGCCCGGTAGAAGGCGACGCCGCCGGCGGCATCGCCGTCGAAAACGATCCGCCCGGATTCCACCACCAGTACCCGGTCCATGTCCAACGCCAGGTCGAGATCGTGAGTGGACATGATGACCTGTTGGTCCAGGCCGGACACCGTACGCCGCAGGAGTTCGCGGTTCCTGAGGTCCAGGAGGGTGGATGGCTCGTCGAGGACCAGGACGGCGGGATCGACGGCAAGGACTGCCGCCAAGGCCAGCAACTGCCTTTCACCACCGGACAGTTCATAGATGCTCTGATCGGCCAGATGCAGCAAGCCGAAGCGGTTCAGGACTGCTTCGGCCCGGGCTGCCCGCTCCTTGGAGTTCCTGATGGAACGGCGGAGGGAAAGTTCAACATCTTCCCTCCCGGTGGGCATCACCAACTGGGACAGGGGATCGGTAAAGACGAAGCCCACATTGCCCCTGACCCGACGGACATCGGCGGCCGTGTCGTTACCGTGGACCTTGACGTTGCCCTCGGTCGGCCCAACCAGGCCATTGACCAGCCGCAGCAGGGTGGACTTCCCGGATCCGTTGGCACCGATCACTCCGATCCGGCGTTCGGTCAGATCAAGGGAAAATTCGTGCAGCAGGGTCTTGGGCGTGTCGCTGCCATCGACAGCGACACGTACCGAAACCCCGGTGAAACTGATGGAATCCATGGAGATTGTTCCGATTACTTGACCCGGCGAACCAGGACATCCGGGAAGGCCTTGTGAATAGCCATGGCGATAATGACGGCCAGGACATTCTTAAGGATATCGCCGGGGACAAAGGGGATGTCGGCGAGGAAGGCTTTGGTGAAGTCCAGCTTGGCATTGACCATCATGCCCAGGACGCCCAGTGCGTGGATGACCACGATGCTGCTGACCATGGTGGCGCCGAAAAGCCAGAGAGCCCGGAATTTGACCGTTCGTCGGATGACGATCGCCGCGAGGTAGCCGGTTGCGGCTGCGGCCAGCGGGAAGGCAATGATGTAGCCGGCTGAGGGAGTTGCCAGGATACCGAGGCCGCTGCGGCCGCCACTGAAGATCGGCAGGCCTGCCAATCCCAAAAGGACATAAAGCCCGACGGCGGCGAAACCGCGCCCGGCGCCGAGCACCAGGCCGCTGAGCATCACTGTCAGGGTCACTAAAGTGATGGGTACGCCGAGGGCACCTACCGGGATGCCTGGAACGATCGCGGACGCCGCCACCAAGGCTGCGAAGACGGCGATGAGGCCCAGGTCAGTAGCGGTCCAGCGTTTCCGGGACATGGGTTTCTTCTGCGCTGGGGCAGTGTTGGTCTGGCTCATTGTGGGTCCAATCGGGTGTGGTGCGAGGCGATGACGGTGTTGCTTTTCCCCTGTCCTTGACAATACGGACGCAGCGGAGCCGGGTTTTTGGAGCCTTTCCACAAAGCCGGCCAGGAATTGTTTGGCCCTGGACACAGTTTCCCCTGCAGGGGCCGATGTCAGCCTGCGCCCCGGGTGCCGGTAGACTTGAACAGGCTGTTCTCACAGCCGCATCCCGCCGCACTTAACGGACCCGCCGGTCCCCGCGAGCGTTCCCCATTGAAAGGCATCACCCGAATTGATTACCGTCCAGGACCTCGAACTCCGCGCCGGCGCCCGCCTGCTCATGGACCAGGTCAACTTCAGGGTGGACAAAGGGGACAAGATCGGTCTCGTCGGACGCAACGGAGCCGGCAAGACCACCCTTACCCGGGTCCTCGCCGGCGAAGGCCTTCCCGCAGGCGGCAAAGTCACCCGATCCGGTGAGATCGGCTACCTTCCCCAGGATCCCAGGACCCCGGACATGGAGCAGCTTGCCCGCGACCGCATCCTGTCAGCGCGCGGCTTGGACGTAGTGGTGGGAAAGCTCAAAAAAGCCCACGATGACATGGCCAGCGACGACGCTGCCGTTCAGCGTAAAGCCATGAACCGCTATGACCGCCTGGAAGCTGAATTCCTGGCCGGTGGCGGCTATGCTGCCGAGGCCGAAGCCGCGGCGATCTCCTCCAACCTCGCGCTGCCTGACCGGCTGCTCAACCAGCCGTTGAAGACCCTTTCCGGTGGCCAGCGCCGCCGTGTCGAATTGGCACGCATTCTCTACTCCGATGCCGAGACCTTGCTCCTCGATGAGCCCACCAACCACCTGGATGCCGACTCCATCACGTGGCTGCGTGACTTCCTGAAGAACCACCAGGGCGGCTTGATCGTGATCAGCCACGACACCGAACTGCTCGAAGCCACAGTGAACAAGGTCTACCTTTTGGACGCCAACCGCGCCCAGATCGACTACTACAACATGGACTGGAAGCGTTACTTGCTCCAGCGCGAAACGGACGAGCGCGCCCGCAAGCGTGAACGCGCCAACGCCGAGAAGAAGGCCCAGGTCCTGATTGACCAGGCCAACAAGATGCGCGCCAAGGCCACCAAGGCCGTCGCCGCCCAAAACATGGCCAAGCGTGCTGAGCGGCTCCTCAGCGGACTGGAAGCTGTTCGCGAAAACGACCGCGTGGCCGCACTGCGTTTCCCGGACCCCTCTCCCTGCGGCAAGACCCCGCTGACCGCGGAGGGTTTGAGCAAGTCCTACGGTTCACTGGAAATCTTCACCGACGTGGACCTGGCCATCGACCGCGGTTCCAAGGTAGTCATCCTGGGCCTCAACGGTGCCGGCAAGACCACCCTGCTGCGCATGCTGGCCGGCGTCGATAAACCGGACACGGGCGACATCATCCCCGGGCACGGCCTTAAGGTGGGCTACTACGCCCAGGAACATGAAACGCTCGACGTCGACCGCACCGTCCTGGAAAACATGCGCTCTTCAGCGCCGGACATGAAGGATGCCGAAGTACGAGGCATCCTGGGCTCATTCCTGTTCTCGGGCGACGACGTCGACAAGCCCGCCGGTGTTCTTTCCGGTGGTGAAAAAACCCGTCTGGCCCTAGCCACCATCGTGGCATCCAGCGCCAACGTCCTCCTCCTCGATGAGCCCACCAACAACCTGGACCCCGCCAGCCGTGCGGAAATCCTGGGCGCACTCAAAAACTACAGCGGCGCCGTCGTCATGGTCAGCCACGACGAAGGTGCTGTGTCCGCGCTGAACCCGGAGCGCGTTGTGTTGCTGCCGGACGGCGTAGAGGACCACTGGAACGAAGACTACCTGGACTTGATCACGCTGGCGTAAGCCTGCTTGCGTCCGCTGCGCGGTGTTGTTGCGTCCACTTCTTGCGTCCGCTGCGCGTCGCGCTTGATGTGCCGCGTGCTCGCTCGTTCCTCGCTTGGACGCACGCTGCGCACATCAACCGCGTCGCTTTGCTCGCGGGCAGGTCACCTCATGCGAGTTATCGGACCTGCAGGGGTTCGGCGGCGGTAATGCGTGCCAGTTCTTCGTAGCTGATGGAGAACATTGAATTGTGGTCTCCGGCTCCGGCCCAGAGGACAGGGTGTTCTTGGAGTGAGATGTCCAGGACGGTGCGCAGTTTCCTTGGGTGGCCCACTGGCGCTACTCCGCCTACTTCCTGACCGGTATGTACCAGCACGAAATCCGGTGTGGCGCGGCGGATCTTGCCTGTGCCCAACTGGGCTGCAACCAATGCCGTATCAACCTTGGCCGCACCGCTGGCCAGGATCAGCAATGGTTGGCCGTCCAGCTCAAAGACCAGGCTGTTGGTGATTGCCGCGACCTCACAGCCCAGGACAGCGGCAGCGGCGGCCGCCGTCGGGACCTTGTCCTCGAAAGTGCGGACTGTGTCAGGAGCTCCGGCGTCGGTCAGGGCAGACCGGACGTTCCGGACAGGATCAAGAGAAATTTCAGTAGCCTTGGGCATCCAGGATTGCGTCTTCCTCTTCTTCGGACGTAGCACGCTTATTTTTCCGCAGGGCGGGCGCGCGCTTCTTGGGCGTTCCCCCTGCGGCAATAATCTGCTCGTCCTCTTCCTCTTCGGCGTCGATGGCCGCGTTGCGGGCCTGTTGCCGCGCTGCATACCCGAAACCGATGAACATCAGGACGCCAAAGGCGAACCATTGCAGGGAATAGGAGAGGTGTGTCCCCTCTTCGGTGGCCGGCTTGGGGAACGGAGTGGGCATTGGCTGCACCGCGGGATCTTCGCTGGCCAGCTGCCCGTAGGCTCCCGTGGCAATGGGGTAGGGGAGTTCCCCGGCAAAACTTGCCAGGTCAATGGATGCCAGCTGCCCGTCCACAGCTCCACGGTCCAACTTGGGTTCGGCCGGTTTCAGCCGGGCTATCACAGTGACCTCGCCCGTGGGCGGTGCCGGAATGACGTCGGGGCGGCCAGGGGTGTTGTTCCCAATGGGCAGCCATCCACGATCAATGACGACTGCTTCGCCGGTTGTGAGCCGGAAGGGGACCACGACGTCGTAACCTGGCTGGCCGTTCAGCGGACGGTTCCTGACAACGCGCTGGCCTTCGAGGTCGTAGCTGCCCCGCAACTGAACCTGGGTCCATTCACGCTCAGGATCCAAGGCGTTGAACTGGCCCTTGATTTCCGTGTAGGGGATTGGGGTGGCCGAGTAGTTGCTGACCACGCGATTGATCTCGGCCAGGGTCTCGGCCCGGCGGTCCATCTGCCAGCGGCCCAGGAAAACGCAGGCCGTGGCAAAGACGACAGCCAGAACGAAGTACCCCAGCCACTTGCTGGAGAAGAGAAAGCGGTACATTCAGTCGGCCTCGTTCAAAACTGCTTGGCCGGCCGAAAACGGAAGGGTCTCTTTCCACAGGCCCCGGGTGGTCAGATACTCCTCCAGCCACTCGCGGTGGTCTGTGCAGGAAAGCCAAACCTTGCGCCGATCCGGTGTGTGGATCCGCGGGTTGTTCCACAAGAGCTGCCACTGGGCCACCACACGGCACCCTTTGCGGGAGCACACCTCAGGCGCCAAAGCCCGCCCGGATTCCCCGGTGGCTGCACCCAGGCCGCCAAGATTGAAGATGTTCATGAAGCCGCCCGTTCATCGCCGGTGTGTCCGGCCTCGCTTGCAGGGCCCGTTGGGGGGCCGTCTTGTTGCCATGATGGTTCGTCATCGACCAACTCGCCTTGGAGAACCTCAGGTCCCTCTGCCGCCGGTTCTTCCGAGGGGGAGGAACGCTCGATTTCAGGGACTGCCACGTAGTCCAGCAATGATTCGCTATGGTCCTCGGCCTTGTCATTGCCGTTGGCGATGACAACGGCAATCCAAGGAAGGAAAACAGCGCCCGCGATCGCAATGATCTTGAACCAGCCATCCACCACGAAAATCAGGACGATGCAGACCATGCGGATACCCATGGCCACTGCATACTTGATCATGCGCTCACGCATGTCCTCGGAGTGGGCAGCGGCGGCATCTGTGATGCTGTGGACTTCGGGCTCGCCGGAAAAAGCGTCCGGTTCCCCGGGCACTTGCTGCAGGGGACTGTTTTCTCGTGTCACAACTGAATCATCACGCTCCAAAGGCCTCTCCCAATTCTCTCACCAAGGCCGTGACGACCCAAACCGCGCAGGTTGGGGGTAAGCCATGGGTTGGGATGGCCGGCGGATAAGATCGACACAGGAAAATCCCCCTTCAATGCGGCATGTTGTTGCCGCGGAACCTGGAGCCAAAGCATGTCTGAAGCAGTCACAACCGGCCGCAGCGTCCTGATAACCGGCGGCAACCGTGGCATTGGCCTGGCCATTGCGGAATCGTTCCTCGCCAACGGCGACAAGGTAGCCGTGACCTACCGAAGTCAAACAGAGTTGCCTGAGGGCATCCTGGGTGTCCAGGCCGATGTAACGGACGAGGCTTCCATCGACGCCGCGTTCAAAATCGTCGAAGATGCCCACGGACCCGTTGAAGTACTGGTTGCCAATGCAGGCATCACCAAGGACACGCTGCTGCTGCGCATGAGCGAAGATGACTTCACGTCGGTCCTGGACACCAACCTCACGGGCGCCTTCCGGGTTATCAAGCGGGCATCCAAGGGAATGATCCGTCTCCGCAAAGGCCGCGTGGTCCTCATTTCTTCGGTCTCCGGCCTCTATGGTGCACCCGGCCAGATCAACTACTCTGCGTCAAAGGCAGGCATGGTGGGAATCGCACGCTCCCTCACGCGCGAACTTGGCAGCAGGGGAATTACCGCCAACGTCGTGGCACCGGGCTTTATCAATACCGACATGACTGCAGAACTGCCTGAGGACACCCAGAAGTCCTACCTGGCCAATGTTCCCGCGGGCCGTTTTGCGGAGGCCTCCGAAGTTGCTGATGTAGTTCGCTGGGTTGCCAGCGATGAAGCCGCCTACATCTCAGGAGCCGTTATCCCGGTTGACGGTGGCCTGGGTATGGGTCACTAGGACACTAGCCTCAACCGCAGTTTTTGTCCGGGGCCCACAACCTGATTCAACCTTGCCGCTGGCATGATGGAAGGTGAGGCCACGGAATTTGGATGATCTGAACAAAAGGAGCATGAATGGGAACGCTGGATAACAAGACCGCCATCGTCACGGGGTCTTCCCGTGGAATTGGTGCCGAGGTTGCCAAGATCCTGGCAGGCGAGGGCGCCGCCGTCGTTGTTAACTACCGTCAAAAGGCGCCGCGCGCCAACAAGGTGGTGGCCGGCATCCAGGAAGCGGGTGGCCGTGCAGCTGCCGTGGGCGCCGACCTCACCACCGATGAAGGCGTGCACGCCCTGGCGAGCAAAGCCATGGAGGAGTTTGGTTCCCTCGATGTCCTGGTGCTGAACGCTTCAGGTGGCATGGAATCAGGCATGGAGGAGGGTTATGCCCTCAAGCTCAACCGCGATGCCCAGGTCAACATGCTTAATGCAGCGGTACCGCTCATGCCTGAGGGCTCGCGCGTCGTCTTCGTTACCAGCCACCAGGCGCACTTCGTGGAAACTGTTCCCACCATGCCTGAGTACGAGCCGGTCGCAAAGAGCAAGCGCGCCGGGGAAGACGCACTGCGGGATTTGATTCCCCACCTTGCGGACAAGGGCATCTCGTTGGTGGTCGTTTCCGGTGACATGATCGAAGGCACCGTAACCGCGACCCTGCTGGACCGTTCCAACCCGGGAGCCATCGAAGCACGGCGGGCCGAAGCCGGCAAGCTGTACTCCGTGGAGGAGTTCGCAGCCGAAGTTGCCAAGATGGTCACTGCGGACGTCGAATCCGGGCACACCGAATATGTTGGTGGTGCAGACTACTTCGGCAAGACGGCCGAATAGCGACTATCTGACCTGCTGTGGCCCCGGACCTTCGTCCAGGGCCACAGCTGTTTAACCATCGAAGTGGCGAAGGTGCCCACGCTCGTAAAGTGCCAGTTTGATAAATTGTTTGAATTTTCGCGTCACGAATTGGGCTTAACTGTTTTGCAAATTCGACTTTGCATTAAGGGAATCCTTCTGGTTGACTCTCCAAGGCAGCCTCGCACGTAGTTGTCAGCACATTGCATAATCCACAATGGGCGGGTTTTGCATGCATTAGGAGCTTCTTTGGATCTGTTGTTACATGCTGATGATATTCACGCGTCGTACGATCAACGCCGCATCCTCAAAGGTGTTGGCCTTTCAGTGCATCGCGGCGAGATCCTGGGGCTGATTGGAACCAACGGCGCAGGTAAGACCACGCTCATGGGCGTCCTGGCAGGATCCCTCAAACATGACCAGGGACGGATCACGCTTGCCGAAGAGAAGTACGCGCCGGATTCGATCGCAGAGGCACAGGCCTGCGGAGTAGGGCTTATTCCCCAAAACTTCCACATAGATCCGGACCTGACCATCACGGAGGCCATTTTCCGAGGGACCTTCCAATCGGGTCGGCCGCATGGCGAACTCCGCGGCCAAGCCGCCAAGCTGATCCGGGATATCGGGATCACCCTGGACCCTGATGCGAAGGTCGGCACACTGATACGGGCAGAGCAAGCCTTGGTGGAAGTCCTCCGCATGGTTGCCGAGGAAGCCCAGTTGGTCATCATGGACGAGGCAGCCGCGTCCCTTCCGGACCACGACGTCGCAGTCCTGCACCAGGTTCTGAGGATGCTGACAAGGCAGGGCCGGGCGATCATCTACATCACCCATCGCCTGGACGAAGTCCGCTCCATTGCCCATCGCATCGCGATCCTCCGCGACGGCAGAGTTCACAAGATCGTGGAAGCCAGCAAAACCGACGTCGACGAACTTGCCTTCCTCCTACTGCAGCAGGAACTCGAGCGGATTGCCCGGCCTACAGGTCCGGCCGCCGGGGAAGAAGCCCTGCGGATCTCAAACCTCGGTGTGGGGGAGAACGTCCGTGATGTGAGCTTCAACGTGGTCAAGGGTGAAATTTTCGGCCTCGTGGGAACCCACAGATCCGGTGTCTTCCAACTCACGGAGGCACTGGCCGGGATCCACCCCTGCACCTCGGGGACGATCCACGTGAACGGAAACCAGGTCCAGATCCGCGGGCTCCAGGATGCACGGCGGCTGAAGATCGGCTATTCGCCGGACACGGCCGACTCCTTCGCTTCAGGGACCAGCATCGCCGATGGGCTGTATCAGGGCGGAGCCCCGGGTGCTGCAAGTCTCCAGGATGAAATCACCCACCTACGTGGCGTGGCTGACGTGGTGCACCGCATGCGCATCAACACCACCAACATCCAAGGTGCCCTCACTACCCTTTCTGGAGGCGACCGCCAGAAAGTGGAGCTTGCCCGATGGATCTCCACCGATTGCGATGTCCTGATCCTCAGCCATCCCAGCCGCGGGATCGACATCGGTGCCAAGGAAATCGTGTACAAGATGCTGACCCAGCTCAGCCAAACCGGGGTTGCCATCATCCTCCTGTCCTCGGACCTGTCCGAGATGGTCAACTGGTGCCATCGGATTGGCGTCATGCGGGACGGGGAGCTTGTCACCATTGAGGCCAACGCCAACACCAACGAGGATGTCCTGGTGCACCACATGCTGGGCGTCAAGTTCGAATCGGGCGGCCGCGAGGCACGAAGGGTGAAAGTCTGAGGAGTCCGGCAAATTGGACGAAGAAGGGCGGCCGCGATGATCGCGGCCGCCCCTCACTGTTAACACCTGGAGATCAGATGGCGACAGCCTTGGCGATGTTATTGAGCTTGTGGCGTGCCAGCGCCAGGTTCGCATAGGTCCGGTCCAGCACCAGATAAACGAAAAGTCCCTTGGACCCCGCCGAATTCAGGACGTTGATCAAGTGGTATTGCGTATCCAGGGTGATCAGCACGTCCTCAATGTTGCTGTCCAGGCCGAGGTCGGCCATGGTCCGCAATTTGGAGCTGACGACGTTCGAGTTGCCGGCTGCGGCAACTCCCAGGTCGAAACCCGGGTTTCCGCCCTGCGCCAGCGCCATTCCACTGGTGTAGTCAACAATGGCTGCACCCGTAGCACCTTCGATGGACAGCAGTTGCTTGGTAGCTTCGTCAAGTGAGCTCATAATCAGTTCTTCCTGTTCTGTAGTGCCATCACTGGCGGCCATGAAATAAACCGACGGAATTTCCTGGCCAGGAGCTATCGCAGGGCCCGGTTCCCATTGGTTGGGAGCCATTCCCGTTGCCACCGCATCAGGGTGACGCTCACGGATGATCTCGTGGAGGGGTGTTGGCAGGGATTCAAATTCCTCGCTGCGTTTCCACCATTTCCACGTACGCTCCGAACGGTTCACTTACCGACCCTGCTCTTCCGTCATTCAGGACTGCCGCATGTTCACGGATTTCCATGTCGAGCTTTTACTTTACACAGTATTTGCCCGAGAAATGGCAGGACTATTCAGTTCCGGAAGGAACTCCGCCAATGAATGGGCTTTTAATGACGATTTGATAAATAGTCGGAATAATAGCGTCACGAAATAGGCATTGTTGTTTCGCATCAGGAACTCAAGACAGATACCCTGGGCACACCAAAGGCACCCGCGGCCGTAAGCGGGTTGGCCGGCATTCAAACCGGCTCAGTGAGAGCGGGTGTCAGACGTTGGCGATGTGCCGGACGGCGTCGAGATAGGGCATGTTGATGGCAGCGTCCGCTACTGCCCGAACAGCAGGCTTGGCATTGAAAGCGATTCCGATCCCTGCCGCACTGAGCATGTCCAGGTCATTGGCGCCGTCACCCACTGCGATGGTGTGCTCGAGGCTGATTCCTTCGGCAGCTGCCCACTCACGCAGGTACTTCTCCTTGGCTGCCCGGTCAATCACAGCGCCAAGCACCTTGCCGGTCAACACGCCGTCGACGATTTCAAGCTCGTTGGCGATCCAGTGGTCCAGCCCGAGTTCCTCGGCAATGGGACGAAGGATCTGGTTGAATCCGCCGGACACCACCGCCACAACGTGCCCGGCATCCTTGAAGGCAGCCACGAGCTCTGCAGCGCCAAGGCTGAGGCGCACCTCCTGGCGGACAGACTCGACGACGTCCATGGGCAGCCCGGCGAGCACGGCGACGCGGGCGTGGAGGCTCTGGGCAAAGTCCAGCTCGCCTCGCATGGCGGCCTCGGTCACTGCGGCCACTTCCTCCCGTTTACCGGCATGCGCGGCCAACAGTTCAATGACTTCCTGCTGGATCAGCGTCGAATCCACATCCATGATCAGGAGCTTCCGGGAAGCCTGGCGCAGTTCTTCAGGAACAATCGCAGTATCAATGCCGGCGCTGGCTGCCGCAGCAACGTTCCGGCGAACGCCGGCAAGATCCACCAAGGCCTCCGAGCCCGAAGCGAGGCCTGCCGTTACGACACTGAAGCGGTGGTCCCCACTATGTGATTCCGATGACACTGCGGCGCCGGCGTCGGCAAGTACCTTCCGAAGGTTCACAAGGGATTCGAGGGACAAATGCACGCCATAGCTGACCGCAGCCAAGTTCGAAGTCATGGCCTCAATCCTACTGAGCACAGCACAACCACTCGAATTCGTTTCGGCCGGTAACACAGAAGGACGACCGGTTATCAGTCATATGGTTTTTTGTCCTAGTGTCTACTGCTATGAGTGATGTTCTGGAATTGGCTTCCGTCAGCGTTGTCCGAGGCAAGAAGACCCTGCTGGACAAGGTTGACTGGCAGGTCAACGAAGGGGAACGCTGGGTCATCCTGGGACCGAATGGCGCCGGAAAGACCACGCTTCTCCAGATAGCCGCAGCCCGGCTCCACCCCAGCAGCGGAAAGGCCGGGATCCTGGATGAGGTCCTGGGTCGTGTTGATGTTTTCGAACTGCGCCCCCGCATCGGGTTGTCTTCGGCAGCACTTGCGACCCAGATCCCCGAGCATGAGAACGTCCTCAACGTGGTGGTCACCGCCGCCTACGGCGTGACCGGACGCTGGCGCGAGGGTTACGAGCGCGACGACGAGCGGCGCGCCTTTGGCTTGCTGAACGACTGGGGGATGGGCCCGCTGCTTAACCGGACCTTTGCCACCTTGTCCGAGGGCGAGCGAAAGCGTGTGCAGATTGCCCGCGCCCTCATGACAGACCCCGAACTACTGCTTTTGGATGAACCGGCCGCGGGCCTGGATCTGGGCGGCCGGGAGGAACTGGTGCACAAGCTTGGTGAGCTGGCCAGCGACGAAGCGGCTCCCGCGATGGTCCTGGTGACCCACCACCTTGAGGAAGTGCCCCCGGGATTCACCCATGCCATGCTGCTCCGCGAAGGCGGCGTGGTGGCCGCTGGTCCCATCAAGGAAGTTCTCACGGACGAACACCTCAGCGAGACCTTCGGCCTGCCGCTGGACGTTTCAGAAAACGCGGGACGCTACACCGCCACTGCCCGCCGCTTGCCGACCCGATAGTCATCAATGGAAATCCTTAGCAGCATCCTGGTCTTTTTCGCGGGCTTGTGGGCCGGCACCATCAACGCGGTGGTCGGTTCCGGCACACTGGTGACTTTTCCTGTCCTCATTGCCATTGGCATCACACCCGTGGTGGCGTCCATGAGCAATGCCATGGGCCTTGTAGCCGGCACAGCGGCGGGCGCCTGGGGTTACCGCCGCGAGTTGGCCGGCAGGGGACGGCAGCTGATGAAGTTGCTGCCGGCCTCGCTGCTGGGCGGCATCACCGGCGCGTGGCTCCTGCTGCACCTACCGGAGAAGGTCTTCCACTACGTTGCTCCCGTCCTGTTGGTCATGGCCCTGTTGATGGTGCTGTTCCAGCCCAAACTGCAGGCCTGGGTCCGCAGCCGGGAGCAAAACCCGGAACATGCCATCCGGGATCGCAGCCATGGAATCCTCTTGGTTGTGCTCGTCTATCTTGCCGGCGTCTACGGTGGCTACTTTGTGGCGGCACAAGGGATTTTGCTGGTAGGCATCCTTGGCGTGTTCCTGAGCGGAACAATGCAAAATGCCAACGCCATGAAGAACATCCTGGTGCTCGGCGTAAATATGGTGGCAGCAATCTCCTACCTGATCTTTGCTTTCGACCGCATCGAGTGGCTGGTGGTTCTCCTCATTGCCGTGAGCTCCACCATCGGCGGTTTGGTAGGTTCAAAAGTTGGCCGGAAGTTGTCCCCGCGCGTCCTCCGGGCCGTCATCTTCACCCTTGGCATCGTGGCCCTTGGCTTCATGATCGCCAACCTGATGAAATAACCGCCCGGTGGCTTTCCACTATCTTGAGTCCGCGGATGATCCACGCGTGACGGACTACACCACTCTTACTGATGTGCACCTTCGGAAGCTTCGTGAGCCTGAAGAAGGCATGTACATCGCCGAGTCTTCGAGAGTTTTACGCAGGGCACTGGCCGCCGGACACCAGCCCCGATCCTTTTTCCTGGCAGAAAAGTGGCTGGAAGACCTCCAGGACGTTTTCCAGGCATATCCGGACGTTCCGGTGTTCATCGGCAAGGCGTCCCTGCTGGAAGAAATCACCGGTTTCCACCTGCACCGTGGTGCCATGGCAGCAATGCAACGGCCGGCCCCTGTTCCACTGGAGACACTGCTGGCCAGCGCCCGGCGCGTCGCTGTCCTCGAAGACATCGTTGACCACACCAATGTGGGGGCAATTTTCCGGTCCGCCGCAGCACTGGGGGTGGACGCTGTCCTGGTGTCCCCACGGTGTGGAGATCCCTTGTACAGGCGCAGTGTCAGGGTCAGCATGGGCACGGTCTTCCAAGTTCCCTGGGCCAGGCTGGAAAGCTGGCCGGATGACCTGTTCCGCCTCAAGGAGCAGGGCTTCACCATTGCCGCAATGGAACTGACTGATGATGCGTTGGATCTGGACGACCTGGCCTCAAGGGAGTACCCCAAACTGGCTTTGGTGCTTGGCACGGAGGGCCCCGGCATGAGCCAGGACACCCTGGATGCTGCAGACCTGGCAGTCAAAATCCCCATGCGCGCGGGCGTTGACTCACTCAACGTTGCTGCCGCCTCGGCAGTGGCTTTTTGGGAACTCCGTCCGCGCGACTGACAGCGGTTCGTCCGGCCGTGCGGTTTCCGCTATGATTGGTTGTTGGCCCGGCAGCTGGAATGTCCGCATTGCAGCAACCAGACCACCTCCATTCATACCTGGCAGCTGGCAAAATCCAGCTGCGTGAACAAAAGGTCCCATTATGAAGTCTGATATCCACCCGAAGTACGAAGCAGTTGTTTTCAACGACCTGGCTTCCGGTACGCAGTTCCTGACCAAGTCCACCGTGTCTTCCTCGAAGACCATCGAGTGGGAAGACGGAAACACCTACCCGGTTATCGACGTCGAAATCTCGTCGGAGTCCCACCCGTTCTACACGGGCAAGCAGCGCATCATGGACTCCGCTGGCCGCGTCGAGCGCTTCAACGCCCGCTTCAAGGGCTTCGGCGGCAAGAAGTAACCCACTTCACCCCAAGGCTTTTCACAGCCCGCATTGCTGGATTCTTCGGCAATGCGGGCTTTTGCGTTTTCCGGCAAGATGGACACCATGACTCCCAGCCCTGATCAGCACCCAGCCATCAACGACGCCGACACCCGCCTTCACGGCGAATACAAGGTTCCCGGGGGCAAACTGGTGGTGGTTGACCTGGACGTGAGCGAAGGGAAATTCACCAACGTCTCCCTCAGCGGCGACTTCTTCCTGGAACCGGACGAGGCATTGGAGGACATCAACACGGCACTGACCGGTCTTCCGGACAGCTCGACGGCCGCAGACATTGCCGCAGCGGTCACCGCGGGGCTGCCCGGGGACGCAGTACTGTTCGGCTTTTCTGCAGAAGCCGTGGCTATCACCGTCCGGCGGGCACTGTCCAAAGCCACCAGCTGGGGAGACCACCAATGGGAAGTCATCCCGCCCTCCGTGCTGCCCACCCAGGTAAACGTCGCACTGGATGAGGTCCTCACCGAGGAAGTGGGTGCGGGGCTGCGCAATCCCACGCTGCGCTTCTGGGATTGGGAAGAGCCGTCGGTGGTCATTGGCAGCTTCCAGTCAGTGCGTAATGAGGTGGACCCTGAAGGGGTTTCCCGGTACGGCATCAACGTGGTCCGGCGCATCAGCGGCGGCGGCGCCATGTTCATGGAAGCCGGCAACTGCATCACCTACTCGCTCTACCTGCCACAGACACTGGTGGACGGCATCAGTTTTGCCGATTCCTACGCTTTCCTGGACGCTTGGGTGATGGCGGCCCTGGAGAAATTGGGGATCGCCGCTTTCTACGTTCCCCTCAATGACATCGCCACCGATCAAGGAAAGATCGGGGGCGCTGCACAAAAGCGCCTCGCGAACGGGGGCATGTTGCATCACGTCACCATGAGCTACGACATCGATGCAGACAAGATGGTGGAAGTCCTGCGTATCGGCAAGGAAAAACTCTCCGACAAGGGCACGCGCAGCGCCAAGAAGCGCGTTGATCCGTTACGACGCCAAACGGGGCTTGCCCGGGCAGCCATCCTTGAAGCCATGCAGGAGGTATTCATGGAACGGTATGGCGCCCTCGAGTCCCGCCTCACCGAGGCTGAGCTCGGTGAGGCGAAGAACCGCGTGGAGGCGAAGTTCGGAACCGAAGAGTGGTTGAACCGGGTTCCGTAGCTGCCGGCAGGCCTAAGCCGGGGCGGCTTGCGCCGTGAGCGCCCGGGCCAAGTGGCTTCTCTGCTCGATGACGATACGGCGCAATGCCCGGGGAGCGTCACTGTGGTCGGTCAACCATGTGTCCGTGCGTACCAGGACCGGGTGCTCCGAAGGCTGCATGCTTTCCGCCAGGTCCTGTGCCCCCGGGAACAGTCCGCGCACAATCCTGCCGGCTATCTCGATGCTGCGTTCGGCCCACACCCGTTCAAGGCATTCGAAGTAGGGTTCCACATAGGGTTCCAGAAGGGACGCCGGTCCCGTCATGAAGCCACCGATCGTTGCGCTCAGGATTTCGTTGGAAAGCCCCGTGCTGTTGACCGTGGAATCCCAGGCGGCTGCCTTGGTTGAGGCGTCGGGAATGGATGCCGCAGCAAGGGCATGACCCTCCCTTCCGGATGCCGTCTTGTCTGCCTGCAGTTCCCGGTCCAATTCGGCCCGGGACGCCTGGCCGTGGGCTGACAAAGCCTGCCAGAAGCTCCAACGTAGTTCTGCATCGACAGCCAGTCCTTCAATGACGACGCTGCCGTCCAGGATTCCCCGGAGCAAGGGGAGTTCGCTGTCCCCGTGCCGGGATACCTCCGCCAAGGTCCTTGCCCAGGCGAGCTGATGGTCGGAGCCTGGATCTGCGGCCTTCATCCTGTCAGCGGCCACCGAGAGGAAATCCTTGCGTACACCTTCCCGGCCGGCTGCAGGAACGTAGCGTTCAATGGCGGCAGAAGCGTTGCCCAGCACGTTCAACAGGACCCCGATGCCGGTCTCATCAGAGGCAAACTGCTCCACAGCCGCTACATAGCGCACGGCAGGCGTCACCCCGTCACGCGCGGAATCCCACAGTGCAGTCCAGCAGAGGGCGCGGGCCATGGGATCGCTGATTTTTCCAAGCGAGGCCCGGACAGTGTGTTCGGAACCGGGATCGAGGCGGACCTTGGCGTAACTCAAGTCATCATCATTGACCAAAAGCAAAGCAGGACGGCGTTTGCCGTTCAACTGGGGCACCAGGGTACTGGGGCCGGTTACGTCGACCTCCAGGCTCTCGGAACGCACGAGCAGGCCTGAAGCATCAGCGTCGTACAGGCCCAGCCGCAACCGGTGCGGACGGAGTACTTGGTGGCCCGTGATGGGGTCGATGGCATCCTGCCGGAGCGTCACGGCACCAAGGACGCCGTTGTCGTCCACGATCTCCGCCGAAATGGTCGAGATACCGGAGGTCTGCAGCCATTGGCCGGCCCACTGGCCGAGATCCCTGCCGGACGCGGCGCTGAGGGCCAGGAGCAGATCCTGCAGGGAAGTATTCCCGAACTCATGATCCCGGAAATACTGGCGGGAGCCGGCAATGAAAGCATCAAAGCCCACGTAGGCCACCAGCTGCTTCAGGACCGAAGCACCCTTGGCGTAGGTAATTCCATCAAAATTCTGCTTTGCCGCTTCGAGGTCCGGGATGTCGGCCACAATCGGGTGCGTCGTGGGCAACTGGTCCTGGACGTACGCCCAGGCTTTACGCTTGTTCGCGAAGTTCACCCATGCGGTGTCCCAATCGGTGGCACGGTCCACGCCAAGGGTGCCCATGTAGTCGGCGAACGACTCCTTCAGCCAGAGATCGTCCCACCAGTTCATGGTCACGAGGTCGCCGAACCACATGTGGGCCATCTCATGCATCAGCGTGTTGGCCCGGGCCTGGTACTGGGCGTCAGTGGCCCGGGAGGCGTAGACATACTTTTCCGTGAAGGTCACCAGGCCGGGGTTCTCCATGGCTCCGAGGTTGTACTCGGGCACGAAAGCCTGATCGTATTTTCCCCATGGGTAGGGGTAGTCGAACAGATCGTTGAAGAAGGCAAGCCCACTCTTGGTCAACCGGAACAGTTCGTCCGCGTCGAAGGACTCCGCCAAAGAGGCCCGGCAGAAAAGCGCCAGCGGCACCTCAAGCCGGGTGCCGTCGTCGAGCGTTGCTCCCCAGTGATCCGTGGCTTTGAAGTAGGGGCCAGCGAGCACAGTGGTGATGTACGTGGACATGCGTTTGGTGGTGGCGAAGTCCCAGCGGGCGGCGCGGGCGTCTCCGCCCTCCGGGGTGCGGGATTCCTCCACCCCGTTGGACGCGACTTCCCAGCCTGCCGGGGCGATCACATGGAAAGTGAATTCGGCCTTGAGGTCCGGCTGTTCGAAGTTGGCGAAGACCCGCCGGCTGTCTGCGGGCTCGTATTGCGTGTAGAGGTAGCACTGGCCATCAGCGGGATCGACAAAGCGGTGCATGCCTTCACCGGAGCGGCTGTACAGGGCAGTGCCGGTGACGGTGACGGTGTTCTCGGCCGCCAGTCCTTCCAGGACTATCCTGTGGCGGTCCACGACGGACCCAACGTCCAGGGGTTGGCCGTTAAGGATCACGGACTGTACGCCACCGTGGATAAAATCCAGGAACGTGGCCGAACCCGGCATCGCTGAAAAGGTGATGGTGCTGGTACTCGGGTACCCGGGGACGGCGGGATCTTCCGCGTCGCGGACATCGAGGGTGACGTCGTAGCTGTGGGTGGTGATCAGGGCTGAACGGGTGGCGGCTTCATCGCGCGATAGATTGTGATTCGACACACAGCTATCTAATCATGATCAAAGCGGCCCCCAGGCCCAGTGATGCGATGAGCAGCCACGAGCCCAAAGCGACCAGGACGGCACGACCACCGGTATGGATCAGGGTCCTGATGCGGACCGCCGAGCCCAGTCCGAAGAGGGCTGTTGCCAGAAGGATGTCCTGCACCGCCGCAGCGCTCTCCAAAACAGCCGGCGGGGCCCAATCCAGGGATCGAACAGCCACCATGGCGAGGAAACCCACCACGAAGAGGGGGACGATCGGGGGAAACCTGCCATCCTGGCTGCCCGACCCGTCCGTGGCGCCGCTGGCGCGCTCACGTAGGTGGAGTATCCGTTGGTGCAGCCCGGCCGTGGCGGTTATCGGTGCCAGCAGGACAACCCTGGTCAATTTCACGACGACGGCGATCGCCAGTGCGGATGTCCCTGCCGTTTGGGCGGTGGCCACCACCTGGCCAACGTCATGGACGGAGGCACCGGTCCAGGCACCAAACTGTTCAGGAGACAGGCCAAGAGGGTGCATCAGCAGCGGCAGCACGCCAATGGCCAACGTGCCGCAGAGGGTTACCAGCGCTACCGGCAGGACGGTGTCCTGGTGCCTGATCCGCCGGACAGCCGCCATGGCACCAATGGCCGAGGCACCGCAGATGGAAAAACCCGTGGCGATCAACAAAGCCGCCTCACCAGGGAGACGCAATAGACGCGCAAGGCCATACGTGCCGGCGAAACTCATCAGAACCACACCTGCAATCAGCAGCAGCGCCAGCCAGCCCAGTCCCAGGACATCGCCCATGCTGACTTTGAGTCCCAGCAGGACAATCCCTGCACGCATGAGGTGTTTCCCCGCGAAGTCCAGTCCAGGCCGGGCGCGCCCCGCGGTCAGGACCGCCGTGCCCGGTATATTTGCTGAGAGCAGGCCCAAGGCAACAGCGAGCGTCATGGCGGGAACCGCCGGAACCACCGTGTGGATTGCGAAGGCAAGACCCGCAGCGGCGACGCTCAGGACCAACCCGGGCCCCAGCCGGGACAGCTGGGGCGCAGGACTGTTGAAGGGCATGCCTCAACCCTGCCGGATGAGGGCACGGAAAGGCGAACCGGGAGCATCCGGAAACCGCGACACAATCAGTGCGTAATGCGCTCGACTCAAAAAGGTGATTACCTGAATCCCATGTCTGACCTTTTCCAGGATTACTCCGAGGCCGCTGCGCGCAGCGGCGCCTATGACGAGATGTTTGCCCCCGGCCACGTTGCCAGAAAATCCTACGGTCAGGTTTCCGGCGCCTTGCGGGAGCTGTCCCTGGCCGATGTGACGGCCCGTGCAGACTCCATGGCCCGGACGTTCCTGGACCGCGGAGTCACCTTCGACTACGCGGGGGAGGAGCGCCCGTTCCCCTTGGACATTGTGCCCCGGGTCATTCCCGCCGATGAGTGGAATGTCCTGGAGCGCGGCGTGGCCCAGCGGGTCAAGGCACTGGAGGCGTTCCTTAATGACGTCTATGGCCGGATGGCGGTAGTGACAGACGGGGTGATACCCCGGCAGCTGATCACCACCAGCGCCCACTTCCACCGGGCAGTCCACGGTTTCGAACCATCCGGTGGTGTCCGCGTCCATGTATCAGGCATCGACGTCGTCCGTGACGCTGCCGGGACCTTCAGGGTACTCGAGGACAACGTCCGGGTTCCCTCCGGCGTCAGCTACGTCCTGGAGAACCGAAGGGCCATGGCCAAGGGCCTGCCTGAGGCTTTCGGCCAGCAGCACATCCGCCCCGTGGAAGAGTATCCACGGCGGCTTCTTTCAGCACTTCGCAAGACTGCACCGGCGGGCGTGGACGATCCCACAGTGGTGGTCCTGACGCCGGGCGTTTTCAACAGCGCCTACTTTGAGCACACGCTCCTTGCCGGTCTCATGGGCGTTGAACTGGTGGAAGGCCGTGACCTCATTTGCCGCGGCAACCGTGTCTACATGCGGACCACCGCGGGTGAACAGCGAGTGGACGTCATCTACAAGCGCATCGACGACGACTTCCTGGATCCCCTCCAGTTCCGTTCCGACTCCATGCTCGGATGCCCCGGGCTGGTCAACGCAGCACGCGCCGGGGGAGTGACAATAGCCAACGCTGTAGGCAACGGCGTAGCTGATGACAAGCTCGTGTACAGTTACGTCCCTGACCTGATCCGGTACTACCTTCATGAAGAGCCGATCATCGCCAACGTCGACACTTTCCGGCTTGAGGAAAAGGAAGCCAGGGAGCACGTGCTGGACCGCCTTGATGAACTGGTGGTCAAGCCTGTTGATGGTTCAGGGGGCAAGGGTTTGGTCATTGGACCCGATGCCACCAAGGACGAGCTTGAAGCCCTGCGTAAACGGGTCATCGCTGATCCCCGCGGGTGGATCGCCCAGCCGGTCCTGCAGCTGTCAACCGTGCCGACGCTCTCCGGGGACAAATTTGGTCCCCGCCACGTGGACCTGCGGCCCTTCGCAGTCAACGACGGCGACGACGTCTGGGTCCTGCCCGGCGGCCTCACCCGGGTGGCCCTGAAGGAAGGTTCCTTGATTGTGAACTCCAGCCAGGGCGGCGGTTCCAAGGACACCTGGGTCCTGGCCGACTCGCCGAAACTTCCCGCTGAGGTCATCCCACGCCAGTCCGTGACGCTCCGCGAACAAGTATCCGTGTGGCCCGTGGAAAGCAACTGGCGTGACCGCCAAACGGAGCAGCAACAGTGACCCCGCTCCACCACCATTTGAACTTCGACCTGCACCACTCGAAGGAGGCAGTTCCATGCTGAGCCGTATTGCTGAGTCTCTCTTTTGGATCGGACGCTACGTAGAACGTGCCGACGGTACGTCCCGGATCCTTGACGTCCACCTCGAACGGCTGAACCACCTGCCCCTTGAGGAGCAGCGGAGCGTGGCCAGGGAACTCCTCGCCGTCATGGGTGCCAAGCCCCAAAGCGAGGATTTTGGCCTTCCTGAACTCCTTCATGCCCTGGCTTATGACAAGCAGAGCGCTTCTTCCATAGCCGGCTCCCTCGGTGCAGCACGCGAGAACGCGCGGCGTGCACGGGAAACCGTCTCGCAATCCCTGTGGGAAAGCCTCAACACCACCTATTACGGCCTTAACCAGCACCGCAAGGACGTTGTGGGAACCTACCGTTTCTGCAACTGGGTCCTGGAGCGGACGGCCATGGTCCGGGGACTTGCGGACACCACCGTCAGCCACGACGAGAGCTGGTTGTTCATGGTCCTTGGCCGTTCCCTGGAGCGGGCAGACATGACTGCCCGCATGCTCTCTACGAGGGATGTCCAGTCCGCGGGAATGTCCTGGGTCAACATGCTCCGGTGCGCCGGGGCCTACGAATCCTTCATCCGGACCCGCAGGGCCGCATTCGGAGACCAGCACGCAGCTGAATTCCTGCTTCTGGACCGGTTGTTCCCGCGGTCCATCGTCTACGCGCTGCGTGATGCGGATGAGTGCCTTGCCAAGCTGGATCCATCAGCACAGCGTGTGGGCTTCATCAATGATGCCCGTCGAATAGTTGGCCAGGCCCGCACGTTCCTTGAGTTCCACCGCACAGACGATCTCATGTCGGAGCTGCCCGAGCACATGGAACGTGTGCAGAAGGCCGTGACGCAGGCGTCCGATGCGATTTCCCGTAAGTACTTCAATCAGGCTGATGAGCACGCCTGGGTGGGAGAAGTTTCATGACCCGGCTGAGCATCGTCCACAAGACGGCCTACAAGTACAACCGCCGCGTGACGTTGTCCTACAACGAGGCCCGGATGACCCCATTGACCGACGGCCAGCAAGTGGTCCTCGAGTCCTCCTTGAAGGTCTCGCCCAACCAGGCGTCCGTCAGCACGTACCGTGACTACTGGGGTACCCGCGTCACGGCGTTTGATATGCAGATGCCGCACGAGAGCCTCGAAGTCCTCGCCACAGCCACCGTGGAAGTTCACCGCACCGAACGCGTGGCAGTGGAGGACGACATCGTCGGGTGGGACGTCATTGCCTCGGACAAGGTCCAGGACGACTTCAGCGACTGGCTGCCCCAGTCCAGGCTCAGTGGGCCCGGAGAGGAAGTCCTGGGCATTGTCCCCGGCGTTGTCGAGGGAAAGAATCCCCACGAGGCGGCCTTGGCCGTGTTCGCCTGGATGGCCGGGGAAATGACCTACATGAAGGGTTCCACCGGCGTCACCACCAACGCCGAGCAAGCATGGTCCCAGCGCCAGGGCGTATGCCAGGACCTGGCGCATTTGGCTATCGGGGCCCTGCGTTGCAGCGGCATCCCTGCCCGCTATGTTTCCGGGTACATCCATCCCAGGTCCTCGGCGGACATCGGCGAAACCGTTGCAGGGCAGTCGCACGCGTGGCTGGAATGGTGGGATGGGGAATGGCGCAGCTGGGACCCCACCAACCACAAGCCCGCAGGTGACTATCACGTCACTGTGGCCCGCGGACGTGACTACCGCGATGTTCCCCCGTTGAAAGGCATCCTGTCCGGAGGTGGAGGTTCGGGACTCTCCGTATCAGTGGAGATCACCCGCCTGGCCTAGGCGTTGAAGCGCACAGGAACGTGAAAACAGCGAAGGCCCTTAAGAGTTGCTCTTAAGGGCCTTCGCTGTGATCAGGCTCGGGGAACGGTCACCAGGGTGAGGGCTTGTAGTCCTTCAGGAAGACACCGTACTGGTCCTCGCCCTTTTCGCCCATCACGATGGGGTCGTAGACCCGCGCGGCTCCATCCACCAGGTCCAACGGCGCATGGAAGCCTTCCTCCATAAGCCGGACCTTCGTGTAGTGCGGACGCTCGTCGGTGATCCATCCGGTGTCCACGGCAGTCATCAGAATGCCGTCGGAATCCAGCATTTCCTGGGCGCTGGTGCGGGTCATCATGTTCAATGCGGCCTTGGCCATATTGGTGTGGGGGTGTCCGGGGCCCTTGTAAGCGCGGGAGAACTGTCCCTCCATGGCCGAGACGTTGACAATGTATTTCCTGTGCGCAGTGGACCGCTTCATGGCATCGCGCAGACGGCTGACCAGCAGGAAGGGGGCCGTGACATTGCAGAGTTGGACCTCGAGCATCTCCAGGGGGTCCACTTCGTCCACCACCTGGGTCCAGCTGTTGATGGAGGCGAGGTCCGGGACCAGTCCGCCGGCGTCGATCGCTGTTCCCGACTCGATCCGTTCCAGCGAAGCCGATCCTGTGGACAGTGCCAACGAGGTGATCGCGTCCCCTGCCAGGACCGGGTGCTCGGTAACGCTGCTGGCCAGGGCCAGGGGGTGCTTGTCATGGGCATGGCCGAACGTGACCAGCTCCGGACCACCGTTGGCGGCTTCCAAAGCGGCAGGCAATGGCTCGTCCTCGGCATCGACCAAGGGCTTGTAGGCGTTGCCGGAGCGCCGCACTGTCTGGGCTGCGTTGTTGATGATGATGTCCAGCGGCCCGGCCTCGTTGAGGGAGTCTGTCAGGGCCATGACCTGAGCCGGGTCACGGAGGTCGATGCCCACAATCCGGAGACGGTGCAGCCACTCACCGCTGTCTTCCATGGCAGCGAAGCGACGGGCCGCGTCCTTGGGGAAGCGGGTAGTGATGGTGGTGTGGGCGCCATCGCGGAGCAGGCGAAGGGCGATGTACATGCCGATCTTGGCGCGTCCACCCGTCAGCAGGGCCCTGCGTCCTGTGAGGTCGGTGCGGGCGTCGCGCTTGCTGTGGCTGAATGCAGCACATTCCGGGCAGAGCTGGTGATAGAAGGCATCAACCTGCGTGTAGTGCTTCTTGCAGATGTAACAGGGACGCGAACGGATGAGGTGGCCGGCGATCTCACCGGTGGCAGAAGGTTCCAGCTTGTTGCCGCGGGTCTCATCATCGATGCGGTCCGGAGCGGCAGTGGCCGTCAAGGCGATGACTGCGCGGTCGGCCTCCGCGATGGAGTCGCGCTTGGTAACCCTGCGGTGCCGTTTGACGGCTTTGAACATCTTGCCGGTGGCACGGCGGACTGCAACGTAGTCCGGGTGCTCTTCGTCATAGACGTGGATCGTGGTCAGAACCTTGAGGCAGGCCTGGATCTCTTCAGGCGTCAGATCGGTGGAGCTCATTGACCTGATTTTACAGCCTTGGGAGCCTGTGGCCTGCCTCGGGTTCCGGCGACGTCAGTGCAGTGCCCGCACCTTAGTGCGAGGCGCCCTGCGCTGCAGCGTCCGCGACGCGTGATTGGATTCCCGCGGCTACCTTTTCGGCAGAATCGCGGATGTCCGGATCATCATGGGTAGCTGCCTTCACAGCTTCGGGCAACCCACGGCGGTGTTGCGCCGACAAGGCAAGCTCTGCTTCACCGGGCTCGGGCACAACCTGGCCCTTCGCCAGCACAGTAATGCCGGATTCGGTGACCTTGTAACCCCGGGCCTTGTCCAAGGCCGGGTCCAGGCCGATGGCAGCACCGGCAGGGACCTTGACGTTCTTGTCCAGGATTGCCCGCTTGATGACCGCGCCTTCACCAACGCGGACCTTGTCCATCAGTACAGAGTCCTGGACACGGCTGCCTGCCGCCACATAGGCGTCGTTGGAAATCACGGACCCTTCAACGATGCCACCGGAAACCACCACTCCGCTGGCAACAATGGAGTCCAGGGCAGTACCGACGGTGTTGTTCTCGCCACGGACAAACTTTGCCGGCGGCGAGATGCTCTGGCGGGTGTAGATCGGCCACTCGGAGTTATAGAGGTTGAAGATCGGCACGGGGGAGATGAGGTCCATGTGCGCGTCATAGAACGAGTCGATGGTACCGACGTCGCGCCAGTAGGTCCGGTCCCGATCGGTGGCACCGGGGATGTCATTGAGCGTGAAGTCGTACACGCCTGCTTCACCTTGGTCCACGAAGTAGGGAATGATGTCCCCGCCCATGTCGTGCTTGGTATCGAGTCTCTCCGCATCCACATGCAAGGCTTCCACCAAGGCGTCTGCGTTAAAGACGTAGTTGCCCATGGAGGCCAGGAACTGCGTGGGATCTGCCGCCAGCCCGGGGGTGCTGGCCGGTTTCTCCACGAATGCGGCAATCTTTTGGGGATCGTTCTGGTCTACTTCGATCACACCGAATTGGTTGGCCATGTTCAGCGGCTGCCGTACGGCAGCAACCGTTGCTTTGGCACCACTGGCAATATGCTGCTCCACCATTTGGGAGAAATCCATGCGGTACACATGGTCAGCGCCGACCACAACCACGATGTCCGGGGCGTCGTCATGGATGAGGTTCAGCGATTGGTAAATTGCGTTGGCACTGCCAAGGAACCAGCTCTTGCCCACACGCTGCTGCGCGGGAACAGAAGCCACATACCGGCCCAATTGCGTGGACATCCTCCAGGTTTCGGAGATGTGCCGGTCAAGGCTGTGCGATTTGTACTGCGTCAGCACCACGATTTTCAAATATCCCGAATTAACGAGATTGGATAGTGCAAAGTCAATCAGCCGGTAGCCGCCTGCGAACGGAACCGCGGGTTTTGCCCGGTCCGCCGTCAGCGGCATCAGTCGATTGCCTTCTCCGCCTGCCAATACGATTGCCAGAACTTTCTTCAACGCCATGGTCACAGCTCCCCGTACGTCTTCGTATCCCCCAAAAGTCCGATTTTCCGGACTCTTTCACACTAGAACACATACGCCGGAACGACTACGTTGGTTAGCGTGCGAATAGACATTGTGACTAAAGAATTCCCTCCGGAAATTTATGGCGGTGCCGGTGTCCACGTTGCCGAGCTCAGCCGGGTGCTGGCAAAGCACGTCGACCTTCACGTCCGGGCCTTCGGCGCGCCGCGTGATGCCGACTACCACGGGGCTTCGGTGGCATCCTATGCCACCCCTGAAGACCTCGGCGATGCCAACGCCGCCCTCCAAACCCTGGGCGTGGACCTGAGGATCGTTCCGGACATTGCGGGGGCGGACCTGGTCCACTCGCACACCTGGTACGCGAACATGGCCGGCCATCTCGCCTCGCTGCTGCACGGAATTCCCCACGTGCTCAGCGCCCACAGCCTTGAACCTCTCCGGCCGTGGAAGGCCGAGCAGCTTGGGGGAGGCTATGCCCTGTCCTCCTGGGTGGAGAAAACAGCCTATGAGGCAGCAGCGGCGATCATTGCCGTTTCAGACGGCATGCGCCAGGACATCCTGCGCAGTTACCCCGATGTTGATCCCGATAAGGTCCGCGTGGTCCATAACGGGATCGATGTTTCCCTCTGGGAACGCGATGAAGAAGATGACGCCATCCGTGCGCTGGGCATCGACCCCGCCAAGCCGAGCGTGGTCTTTGTTGGACGCAACACCCGGCAGAAGGGTGTGCCGTATCTGCTTCGTGCCGCCTCAAGCCTGCCGGAGGACGTCCAGCTGGTCCTGTGCCTCGGAGCGGCCGACACGCCCGAGCTTGCAGCCGAAACTGCCCGCCTCATCGAGGAACTTCAGTCCAAGCGCCAAGGTGTGGTCCTCATTGAGCGGATGCTCCCGCGCAAGGAACTGATCCAGGTGCTCAGCCACGCCACGGCCTTCGCCTGCCCGTCCATTTACGAACCCCTGGGCATCGTGAACCTCGAAGCCATGGCCTGCGGCGCAGCCGTGGTGGCCAGTGCCACGGGCGGAATTCCCGAGGTGGTCCAGCACGGCGAAACCGGGCTCCTGGTCGAACTTGAGCAGGTCACCGACGGAACGGGCACACCGTTGGATCCGGAGAAGTTCGTCAGCGACTTCGCCGCGGCCTTGAATGAGGTGGTGGCTGATCCCGCACGCGCCCGCGAAATGGGCATTGCCGGTCGCCGCCGCGCGGAGGAACACTTCTCCTGGGAATCCATCACGGAAACAACACTGGAGGTTTACCGCTCCGTACTGCGCTGATCCTCCCGCGCTCCAGCAGTCCAACGACGACGGCGCCGCCCCCTTGGTGGGGACGGCGCCGTCGTCGTTTTTCAACAGTTCCGCAACTGTTCACTGCAAGGCAACAGGCCGCTGCTAACGGGCCTTGGAGGCCTTGAGGGCCAGGAGCGTCTTCTCATCAGCCGGAGCGCTGCCGCTGGCACGCTGCTCACGGAAGTGCTTGCGTGCAGCATCCTGCCGCTCAGCCTCGGCACCGGTTGCGATGGAGGCCCTCAAGTGCTCGGGACCATAACCGAAGGCGTCCACAAGGTCCACGGCATGAGGGCGGATCTTGACCAGGAGCCGGTTGATGTAGGTGCCCACGGTCCGGCCGCGCTGCATGGAGAGCCGGCCGTTCATCAGGTACCAGGAGAGATGCTTTTCAATCAGGGACAGGCCGAACAGATCGCGCAGCCAGGTCAGCACGCGTTTGGTTCCCTCGTCCGTGACCTGGTTCAGGCCCTCCGTGAAGGCTTCCCACTGCAGCAGTTCGGCGTGCGCCTGGGCTGCTTCGATGAGTTCGTGCTGGTGCTGGTTGAACAGTGCCGCGGCCTGGTGCTGGGGAAGCTTGTTGGCGCCCTTCAGGGCTGCACCTACCTCGGCAACCATGGACTGCACACGGTCCGCCAGCAGCGTCCGCTGGCCTTCCTCGTCCCGCAACGCCAAAGCGGCCTTCTGCACGGAGCCGGTATCGGCCACGAACTGCGCCACTTGGCGAAGGCCTGTGCGGTGAAGGGCCACACCGGCCGCCTGGTCCACCACGTAGCGTGCAAGGACACCAAAATCGGCGCTGCGGAATTCCTTGGCGTAATCGGCAAGGAGCCTCTTGGCCACCAACTGCAGCAGAACGGTGTTGTCACCTTCGAACGTGACATAGACATCAAGGTCCGCGCGCAGGGAAGCAAAGCGGTTCTCGATCAGGAAACCGGCGCCGCCGCAGGCTTCCCGGCATTCCTGCAGCGTGTCCAGGGCATGCCAGGTGCTCAATGGCTTCAGGGCTGCGGCCAACGTTTCGAGGTCCTGGCGGTCGGCGTCGGTGTCGTGGGCGCCTGAGAAGACGTCGTCGAACTTCTGAAGAAGTTGCTCATGGGCGAAGCTGGCCGCGTAGGTGGTAGCCAGCCTGGAGAACAACCGGCGCTGGTGACGCTGGTAGTCCAGCAGGGTTTCCTCATCGGTTGCCGAGGAAGCGTTGAACTGTCGCCGCTCGGTGGCGTACTGGATGGCGGTCTTCAAGGCCAACTTGCTGGCGGCTACGGCTGCTCCGTCCAGGGAAACCCGCCCCTGGACCAGGGTGCCCAGCATGGTGAAGAAGCGCCGGCCGGGGCTCTCGATGGGCGAGGAGTAGGTGCCGTCCACGGCTACGTCGCCGTAGCGGTTGAGCAGGTTGGTGCGGGGGATGCGGACATTGGTGAAATGCAGGCGGCCGTTGTCGATGCCGTTAAGTCCGCCCTTGATGCCGTCATCCTCGCCGCCGATCCCCGGAAGGAATTCCTTGGTGGCCGGGTCCCTGAGTTCGACGTAGAACGCGTGGACGCCATGGTTCACGTTCCTGGTAATCAGCTGGGCAAACACCACCGCGGCGAGGCCGTCATTGGCTGCATTGCCGATGTAGTCCTTCCAAGCAGCACGGAACGGAGTGTTGATGACGAATTCCTGGCTGGCGTCGTCGTAAGTAGCCGTCGTGGCGATGCTGGCGACGTCCGAGCCGTGGCCGGTTTCGGTCATGGCGAAACATCCCGGGATCTCAAGGCTCATGATGCCGGGGAGCCACTTGTCCTGGTGCTCCACAGTTCCAAGGTGCATCACGGCAGAACCGAACAGGCCCCACTGGACCCCGGCCTTGATCTGGAGGGAGGGATCGGCGGTAACGATTTCTTCGAATCCGGCAATGTTTCCGCCGTGATCGTCGGAACCGCCCAACCGCGTGGGAAATGCACGGTGGACGGTGTTGTTGTCCACCAGGAACTTCAGTTGCTCGAACACACGGGCGCGGTGCTCGGTGTGGTGCAGGCCTTCAATCTTCTGCACCACCGGATTGCCTGCAACCTTGCGGGCCTCGTGGCGGATATGCGCCCACTTGCCAAGGAGCTGTTCTCCAAGCGCGGCGACGTCCACCACGGGTTCAGGGCCGGCGGCGGCGGCACCCTTGCTGCCCGCGGTGTGCTGGACGGATGCGTTCCGGTCCACTACTTCAGTCATGTTGCTTCCTTCTTTGGTTCCGACAACTGATGAGTCATTGCTGGTGTCAGGTGGATGTCTTGAGTGCTGGAGCGATGCCGAGGCACAACCAGTCGGTGATCTGCGCGGCCATGGTTTCCTGGTCCGGCTTGGCATTGCCGGCCGGGCTTCCCAGCCACATCTCCCCGGCGTTCCTGACCAGTCCTATGGCTGCGGTGGGCCAATACACGATCACCGCTTCCTTCTCTTCACCCAGGTATTCCCGCATGGGAGTGGCGATCATGTCCGTGATTTGCTCGAAGAAGTTTCCCAGCGCCCCGGAAGCGGCGATGGCGTCCTGCGCTGAGGCTTCACCTGGCGTGAGCCGGGTAATGAACGCATAGACATTGGGGCTCGATTCGGCCATCTGCAGGTAGGCGGAGACCATGGCGAAGAGCCCTTCGCGGGGAGTTTGCGCGGACTGGGCGGCCTCCTGCATGCGGCGCTGCATCTGGCCCAGCACTACCTCGCCCATAGCCTGCTGGAGGCCGGCTTTATCACCGAAATAGCGGTAAAAGACAGACTTCGACGTGCCTGCAGCGCCTGCAATGTCCTCCATGGAGGCGTCGCTTCCGAGCCGATGAACGGCCTTGCGTGCTTGCCTGATGAGTTCGCCACGGCGCTCCTCGCGGTGCGACTGCCAACGGGCTGTACGGCCATCGACGGCGGCACCTTGCGCCTCCGCTGCGGCACTGGCGAATTCTTCCTGGCGACTGTTCACGATACCCAGCGTATCAGGTACGCTGGGTATCAGTAACTGGCAATGATCGAAGGAGACCAGCATGGCTGCAGCAGACGTCACCACGGGCGGGACACGCGAATCCGCTTCCGCCCCCCAATCACTCCGCAAGGCGGTCATCGTGGGCGGCAACCGGATTCCGTTTGCCCGCACAGGAGGCGCCTACGTCAAGTCCTCCAACCAGGACATGCTCACCGCAGCACTGGAAGGCCTGATCGCCCGCTTCGGATTGCAGGACGAACGCATCGGCGAGGTAGCTGCCGGAGCGGTCCTCAAGCACTCAAGGGACTTCAACCTCACAAGGGAAGCCGTCCTTGGCTCAGCCCTGTCACCGGAAACCCCCGCCTATGATCTGCAGCAGGCCTGCGCAACCGGGCTCGAGACCGTGATCGGCTTGTCCAACAAGATCAAGCTCGGGCAGATCGAGTCGGCCATTGCCGGCGGCGTGGACTCGGCATCGGATGCCCCCATTGCAGTCAGCGAGGGATTGCGGGAGATCCTGTTGGACCTCAACCGCGCCAAAACCCCTGTGCAGAAACTGAAGATCATCGGCCGCATCCGCCCCAAGGACCTGGCGCCGGATGCACCGAATACCGGTGAGCCGCGCACCGGCTTGTCCATGGGGGAGCACCAGGCACTCACCACGGCCCAGTGGAAGATCACTCGTGAGGCCCAGGACGAGCTCGCCTTCAACAGCCACCGCAATCTGGCGGCGGCCTATGACCGTGGTTTCTTCGATGACCTCATCACGCCCTACCGCGGCCTGAACCGCGACTCCAACTTGCGCGCCGACACCTCGATCGAAAAGCTCGGATCGCTCAAGCCCGTGTTCGGCAGGAACCTCGGCGCGGAAGCAACCATGACGGCGGGCAACTCGACACCACTCACCGACGGTGCATCCACAGTCCTGCTCGGCACGGAGGAATGGGCTGACGCCCATGGCCTGCCCAAGCTGGCGACGGTCCTGGACGGTGAAGCCGCAGCCGTGGACTTTGTGCACGGCAAGGACGGCCTCCTCATGGCACCGGTTTTCGCAGTGCCGCGCCTGCTCGCCCGCCACGGGTTGACGTTCGAGGACATTGATTTCTTTGAAATCCACGAGGCATTCGCAGGCACGGTCCTGAGCACATTGGCCGCCTGGGAGGACGAGGACTTCGGCCGCACGCGGCTCGGACTCGATGGAGCGCTCGGCAAGGTGGACCGGGCCAAACTCAACGTCAACGGATCCTCCCTTGCCGCCGGGCACCCCTTCGCTGCTACGGGCGGCAGGATTGTGGCCTCCCTTGCCAAAATGCTCCATGAGAAGGGCTCCGTGGATGGACGTCCGGCCCGTGGTTTGATATCGGTGTGCGCAGCAGGTGGCCAGGGCGTCGTTGCCCTTCTGGAAGCAGCATAGGGGAGCCCAATGACGGATAAATACACACAACTGGTCAGTCACGGATTGGGCAAGGATGTCGCCAAACGACTCGGACTGCCCCAGCCAGTGGAACTTCGCCGCTACCAGCCCGGCAGCCCCCTGGTCACTGGCCCGGTCCTGGTCAACGGAGACAGCGCCGGTGCTGACGACATCGCCACCGCGCTGCTCGGATGGGGTCTTGATGTCCGGCGGAATGCGTTGCCCAAGGAGAAGCTGGGCGCAATAGTCGTGGTCCTCGATGCCGTGCAGCACCCTGAAGACCTTGCCAAACCCGTGTTGACCGCGGGCACATCACTGCGGGACCTTGGTACCAACGCACGGGTGGTCACCATCTCCCGGACCCCGCAGTCAGCCCAAACACCTGCCGTGGCTGCTGCGCGCCAGGGAATTGACGGGCTGGTGCGATCCCTCGCCAAGGAACTCCGCGCCGGGGCCACCGCCAATGGAATACTGCTGGAGAACGACCTCGCGACCACAAGCCCTTCCGCTTTGGGCGCGCTCAGGTTCTTCCTCTCGGGCCGTTCTGCCTACGTGGACGGACAGTTCCTCACCGTCGGCTCGACGTCGGGGACCATGTCCGGTGACCCGGACAAGCCCTTGGCCGGAAAGGTTGCCGTAGTCACCGGAGCCGCCCGGGGCATCGGCGCTGCCATCGCCCGGACACTGCACCGCGACGGCGCCACAATCGTTGCGGTGGACATCCCGGCTGCCGGCGACCACTTGGCAACGGTGGCCAACGAGGTGCGGGGCACAGCGCTTCAACTCGATATCAGTCGCGAGGATGCCGGACACCGGATCATCGAACACGCAGTGGAACGGCACGGCCGGCTCGACATCGTGGTCCACAACGCAGGAATCACCCGCGACAGGCTGCTCGCCAATATGGACGAGAGCCGCTGGCAGTCCGTCATCGCTGTCAATATTGCGGCCCAACTGAGCATCAATGCGGTTCTTCTCGCGTCCGAGCATTTTAAGGACGCCCCCCGCATCGTGTCGGTGGCTTCCACCAGTGGCATTGCCGGGAACAGGGGACAAACCAATTACGGCGCCTCCAAAGGCGGCGTCATTGGCATGGTGAGGTCCACGGCCCCGCTGATGGAATCCTTCGATGGAACCATCAACGCAGTGGCGCCCGGGTTCATTGAAACCGAAATGACCGCACGGATGCCCTTTGCCATCCGTGAGGCTGCCCGCAGGCTCAACTCCCTCAAACAGGGAGGGCAACCCCAGGACGTTGCCGAGACCATCTCTTTCCTGGCCAGTGACGCCGCCGGCGGAATCTCCGGCCAGGTCCTCCGGGTGTGTGGCCAACAACTGGTGGGAGCATGACCAATTCCCAGCCGGTGGTCCTTGGCGAGCTTCCCTCGCTGTCCAAGCTCTACGTCAACGCAGCAGCCACCGCCGCCCGCCGCAGGGTGTTGGGGGCAGCGGCGGACCAGCACACCCTGCCATCGGTCAGCCACGAAGTCAGGAACGTCAAGGCGGATGTAGGAAACCTCACCGCATACCAACACCTGGTGGGGGAGACGGCCAGTGACACCTTGCCGGCCGGATATGTCCACGCCCTGGCGTTCCCGGTGTCCTTAAGCGTCCTGAACCGGGATGATTTCCCGTTGCCGCTCCTGGGAATGATCCATCTGCAAAACCATGTGGAGCAACGGTTTCCCATTAACTTTGCCGAGGCCCTGGACATCCGGTCCTGGGCTGAGAACCTCGCAGGCCACAAAGCCGGAACCAAGGTAGATGTTGTGGCGGAAGTCCGTTCGGCTTCCAGCAAGGAAGTGCTTTGGCGTGGCGTCTCCACTTATTTGGCCAAGGGAGTATTCCTGCCGGGCATTGACAAACCCGGCAGCGCGAACGGAGCATCAGCGGCCGCCGGCTTTTCGCCCCCGAATCCCACCGCCCTATGGCAACTCGGGCTCGATACCGGGCGGAATTACGCCACGGTCTCCGGTGACTTCAACCCCATCCATCTCAGTGTCCTTTCCGCCAAAGCGCTGGGCCTGCGCGGGTCGATTGCCCACGGCATGTACCTTGCCTCCCGGGCCCTGGCCGACGTCGGGTCCGTGAAAGCCGATTCCTTTACCTGGGACGTTGCCTTCGAAGCCCCAGTGTTCCTCCCTGCCCGGGTAGCCGTGGATATCTCAACGGTCCAGTCCGAATCTGGAGGCTGGGAGCGATCGGAGTATGTAGCGTGGAATGCCCGAAGCGGTCGTCGCCACTTCACCGGCGCTGTTGCTGCCCTGGGTTGAGCGGGATACTAACGCCACCCTCGTGGAAGTGAACGGCGGCGGTCACCATCCGGTGACCGCCGTCGTCGTCGTTAATCCTCAGTTGGAGCCCTCGACGGTGAATATCCGGGCCGACAGGAAGAACGGGGATCCAGGCCCGGTAGCAAATTGGCCCGGAAAACAAAACAAGGTCCGGAATCCATGGATTCCAGACCTTGCGTTGGTGCGCGGAGGGGGACTTGAACCCCCACCCCCTTTCGAGGACTAGCACCTCAAGCTAGCGCGTCTGCCATTCCGCCACCCGCGCAGGTGGTGTTCAGATGGGCCGTTTTACACCTTCCGGTGCTTCACTTTCCTCCGAAGCAGCGAGAAAAACTCTAACACGGTTTCCGGTGGCGTAAAAATCGACGCTGGTCAGGACGGCGTCGACCGACACCCGGAGTCTTCCGGCGCCACGGATTCCTGACGGGGGCCCTGTCCGGTGAGTAGGCTGATGGGATACGGGACGGTCGCGCTGCGGAAGCCGCTGCGCACGTTGCCGGAACCTGCAGCCCAGCCACGCAAGGAGAGTTTCCATGTCTGTCATCCGCCCCGAAGATGAAGTTGTCCGGATCTGCCAGGAGCTGATCCGCATTGACTCCTCCAACTTCGGTGACGACACCGGACCAGGGGAGCGCGCAGCTGCCGAATACACGGCCGGGCTCATTACCGAGGTGGGCCTCGAGGCGGAGATCTTCGAATCCGCGCCGGGTCGGGCCAACGTCGTGACCCGGATGGCAGGGGAGGACCCGTCCGCCGACGCCCTGGTGGTTCACGGACACCTTGACGTTGTGCCGGCACTCAAGGACCAGTGGAGCGTTGATCCCTTCAGCGGCGAGTTGAAGGACGGTCTCGTCTGGGGCCGCGGTGCCGTGGACATGAAAGACATGGATGCCATGATCCTCTCGGTCATGCGCGACTTCGCCAGGACAGGCCGCAAACCCAAACGCGACATCATCTTCGCGTTCTTCGCCGATGAGGAGGCCGGGGGTACCTACGGCGCCCGCTACGCGATCGAACACCGCCGGGAGCTCTTTGATGGAGCCACGGAGGCAATCTCGGAAGTGGGCGGTTTCTCGGCCACCATCGGCGGGCAGCGGACCTATCTGCTCCAGACGGCGGAGAAGGGCCTCTCCTGGCTGCGGCTGGTGGCGCACGGCCGCGCAGGCCATGGGTCCCAGATCAATACCGACAACGCCGTCACCCGCCTTGCTGCGGCTGTCACCAGGATCGGTGAGTACCAGTGGCCGGTGGAACTGACTCCCACCACGCGGCAGTTCCTTGACGGCGTTACCGAACTGACCGGCGTCGAATTCGATCCCGACAACCCGGACATCATCCTGAAGGAACTGGGCACGGTGGCCCGCTTCGTAGGTGCGACGCTGCAAAACACCTCCAATCCGACCTTGTTGCGGTCCGGGTACAAGCACAACGTCATTCCGGAATCCGCCGAGGCATTCGTGGACTGCCGTACCCTGCCAGGCCAGCAGGAACTGGTGTTCGAGACCATCAAGGAGCTTGCGGGCGAAGGCATCGACATCAGCTACGTCAACAAGGACGTCTCCCTGGAGGTGCCGTTTGCCGGCAACCTGGTGGACTCCATGATCGACGCCCTTCACTCGGAGGATCCCGGCGCGAAGGTCCTTCCCTACACACTCTCCGGCGGCACCGACAACAAGTCATTGAGCAAGATTGGAATCACGGGCTACGGCTTCGCTCCACTGATGCTCCCCGATGAGCTTGACTTCACCGGAATGTTCCACGGCGTGGATGAGCGCGTTCCCGCCGAATCCCTGCAGTTCGGAGCCCGCGTCCTGAACCGGCTGCTGAGCAACTACTAGACAGCGATCAACAGAAAGAGCCCTGGTGAAAACGCCCGAGGAAATCCTTCCCGACGCCCTGCTTGAACGGCTGCGCGGCCGCGCAGCCGGCTACGACCAGAACAACGAATTCTTCCACGAGGACCTGGAGGAGCTGGCCGCCGCCGGCTACCTCAAGCTCTTCGTACCGGAGTCCGACGGCGGATTTGGGCTCGGTCTCGAAGCGGTAGCTGCCGTACAGCAACGGCTCGCCACGGCCGCCCCCGCCACGGCGTTGGCCGTCAACATGCACTTGGTGTGGACCGGCGTCGCCCAGGTCATGGCTGCCCGCGGCGATGATTCCTTGGACTTCGTCCTGAAGGAGGCCGGGCGAGGGGAAGTTTTCGCCTTCGGCATTTCCGAGGCAGGCAACGATTCCATGTTGTTCGACTCCGGCACCACCGCCGAACCGCTGCCCGATGGAAGCTACAAGTTCACGGGCAGGAAAATCTTCACCAGCCTCTCACGCGGCTGGACGCGCCTGGGAACTTTCGGCAAGGATCCCGCCGGCAGGTCCGGAGAGGGTGAGCTGGTCTTCGGCTTCCTGCGCCGCGACGAACCCGGCCACGAAACACTCAGCGACTGGGACACCCTGGGCATGCGGGCCAGTGCTTCGAACACCACGTTGCTGCATGGCGCCGTGGTCCCGCCGGAGCGGATCTTCCGGAAACTGCCGGTGGGGCCCAACCAGGACCTGCTCATCTTCGCCATCTTCGCTTGCTTTGAAACACTCCTCGCAGCGGTCTACACGGGGGTGGCGCAACGGGCCTTCACACTGGGAGTGCAGAACGTAAAGCGCCGGGTCTCTGCCAAGCACGGCGGACGCAGCTTCGCCCAGGATCCGGACATCCGGTGGAAGGTAGCTGACGCCGCGCTGGCCATGGACGGAATCGCGCCCCAGATCTCCAGCATTGCCCGCGATGTTGACAACCGGGTGGATCACGGAGCCCAGTGGTTCCCCAAGCTGGTGGGCCTCAAATCCCGGGCCACGGAAAACGCACGCTACGTGGTGGACCTTGCCATCAGGGTCACGGGAGGCTCCAGTTACTTCAGGGGTTCGGAGATGGAACGCCTTTACCGCGACGTCCTGGCCGGCATATTCCACCCCTCCAACGACGAATCCGCGCACAGCACGGTCGCCAACGCCTGGTTGGGGCCATTGGAAGGTTAGGCGCCTACACGGTCCGCTGTACTGAATAGACCTTGCGGCGCAGCCAAAACCGGCGACCCCCGCCAAGATAGAGCACGCTGCGTTCGAGTTCCCATTTGCCGTACTCGGAATGTTCGGCGAGCCGGCGCCGGGCCTCTGGCAGTGAATCGTCAGGTCCCACCGTCAGAACGAGGTACTCGTACTGACGTGCATAGTCTCTTTGGCACTCTACGGAGCTACCCGGAAATTGTTCTCTCATCCCTCTCCATTTTCGTCTTTTTCCGGCTAACGTGAAGTCATGAGCATCGATCCGCGTGTCGCGCTTCAGTCATTGACCGCCGCCCTTGAAGAGCACCTGGCCGCGGCATCCGCCCGCCGCGGTGAGGGAGACCCCAACGTCGAGGCCTCGTTCTTCGCCGTTGCCGACGCCTTCGAAGTGTACGAGGACGCACTCTACGAGGCGTATTCCGAGGTTACTCCGCTCCAGGTTTTCGAGGACGATGACGACGAAGACGACGAGGTGCCCGACGAAGACCTCGAAATCGTCGAAGACTAATAGCCCGCCAACCGGCCGCCCTTCGGGTGGCCGGTTTTTTGTGCCGTCCAGGACAAGTTTGTGCCCTTTCACGCCCGGATTTACGGGATTCCCGCCCACCGTGGCACGTAGTCCCGCCACCCCAAGTCAGGTACTTGCACGTAGGGGTCACAGGTAATGCCGGGCAAAGTTGAGTATCGACTACTGGTGCGCCCCGGAAGTGCCGCGGCTTCACTGATAGGAAGGCAACGGCAGGTCTGCAAAGAGGGCTGACATGGTTAGAGTTCCAGTCTTGCGATCAGGCAAGGTAGCGGCACCCCACGGTGCGGCCCATGCCCCAGCGGGGTCAACCTTCCCCGTTCATCCTGCCGTGGCCGACGCCAATCCGCCTCTGTCTCCCTGGATTGGCAGGTCCGCTGCTGCACAGCAGACCGAAAAGGCGGGACTGGCGGCCCCGGGCCCGGATGTCACCCTGGATTCCACGCGGCCGCCAGTCACCCACCGTCCCGCCCGCACCAAGGCCCTGTTGAACGACCTGTTCAACGACCGTTTGACGTGGACGCGCCTGCTGACCAACAGCCTCCGGCTGGCTGACACGGCGCTGGTTGCCGCGGCTGTCATTGCCGGGCTGGCATTGAACACCAATGGAACGGCACTGCCTCCGGGCAGCCCCCCGCATGCCCAGCACCTGGTGTTGGGCTTGATTCTTGGCGTGGTGTGGCTGGTGGCCTTGGAGGTGTACAGGACCCGCGATCCCAAAGTCCTCGGCGTAGGACCTGAGGAGTACAAACGGGTACTTTCCGCCAGTTTCCGGGTCTTCGGATTCCTGGGCATCGTCGCCGTGGTTTTCCGTTTGGAGGCTGTCAGTTCCTTTGTCCTGGTCTCCTTGCCGCTGGGACTGGTGGCCCTGACCGGAAGCAGATGGGGCTTCCGCCGCTGGCTAAGCCACGAAAAGTCCAGGGGCCGCTGCCTTTCGCGGGCGATCGTGGTGGGCGAACCACAGGACGTCCGTTACGTCATCAAACAGATCAACCGAAAGTCAGGCGCCGCCTACGACATCGTCGGTGCCTGCCTCCCCGGGGCCCGGCGCGGAGCCGTCCTTTCAGTGGACCACCTGCGGGTGCCGGTACTGTCCTCCATCTACGGTGTGGCCCATACCGTCCGCCACACCAATGCCAACGCAGTGATAGTGGCCGGCCCGGTTCCCGGAGGAAACCAGTTCATCCAGGAGCTTGGATGGCAGCTGGAGGAAAATGCAGCTGAGCTGGTCCTGGCCGCAACCCTGACCAACGTGGCCGGCCCGCGCATCCACTGGCGGCCAGTCGAAGGCCTTCCCCTGATGCACGTTGATATTCCGCACTACTCCGGCGGCAAACACACGCTTAAACGGCTGATGGACATCACGGTTTCCGCAGCAGCTTTGCTGGTCCTGGCGCCGGTCCTGCTCACCCTGGCCGCAATAGTCCGGGCGGACAGCCCCGGGCCTGTCCTGTTCAAACAGGAGAGGATCGGCAAGCGCGGCACTACTTTCCAGATGCTGAAGTTCCGTTCCATGGTGGTGAACGCTGAAGCACACCTGGATGCCCTCAGCAGCCAGGACGAGGGCGCCGGAGTCCTGTTCAAGATCCGCGGCGACCCGCGGATTACCCGGTGCGGACGGTGGATGCGCAAGTACTCCCTGGACGAACTTCCGCAGTTCTGGAACGTCCTGGTGGGCAATATGAGCCTGGTTGGGCCAAGGCCTCCGCTGTCCAAGGAGGTCAGCGGCTATGAGCGCCACACGCACCGCCGGTTGTTGATCAAACCTGGAATCACGGGGTTGTGGCAGATAAATGGACGCTCCGACCTCCCCTGGGACGAAGCAGTCCGGCTGGATCTCTACTACGTGGAGAACTGGTCCATAGCAGGGGACCTCATCATCATGTGGCGGACCTTCCGGGCCATGACCCGGCCCTCCGGCGCCTACTGAAGAACATCACGCAACACCTGACAAGAACCGCGCTTTCAACACAGAAGTCGAGTGGGAAATGAGCATAAGAACTATTCCATCAGGACAACTGAACGGGCACGCGTTGCGGCCAAAACTCCGCATTGCAGTGGTAGGGGCAGGCTACTGGGGTCCCAACCTTGCCCGAAACCTCAAAGCCAGCCCCGACTGGGATCTGGTGGCCATTTGCGACCTCGACGTCGAGCGGGGCCTCAAGCTCGCTGAGACGGTAGGCGGGGTGGCCGTCGTCGAGTCTTTGGATGAACTGCTGGACACGTACAACCTCGATGCCGTTGCGGTAGCAACGCCTGCACACACCCATCACGGAGTGGTGATGACGGCATTGCGCGCAGGCAAGCATGTCCTGGTGGAAAAGCCACTGGCGGACAGTCGGGCAAAAGGCCTGGAAATGGTCGAAGAAGCCAAAGCCAGGGGCTTGGTGCTGATGGCGGACCACACCTACTGTTTCACCCCTGCAGTCCTGAAAATCCAGGAACTCGTCGCCACCGGCGCCTTGGGCGACATCCTCTACGTTGATTCGGTACGCATCAACCTTGGCCTGGTCCAACCGGATGTCAACGTCTTCTGGGACCTGGCTCCCCATGACCTTTCCATTTTGGACTTCGTCCTGCCCGGTGGCCTCCATCCCACGGAGATCGCCGCACATGGGGCGGATCCCTTGGGAACGGGCCGCGACTGTGTGGGACACCTGACGTTCGGCCTTCCCAACGATGCCATGGTGCACATCCATGTGAACTGGCTCAGCCCCACCAAGATCCGTCAAATGATCATCGGAGGGTCAAAGAGGACCCTTGTGTGGGATGACCTGAACCCACAGCAACGCCTGAGCGTCTACGACCGCGGTGTCAGCCTTGAACACCAGCCACGCTCAGCTGCGGACAAGAGGACCTCCGCTATTTCCTACCGCCTGGGCGACACATGGTCACCGGCCCTGCAGGAACGGGAACCCCTTGGCCAAGTAGTGGCTGAACTCGCTTCTTCCATCCGGAACCACACCATGCCCCGCACCAGCGGCGAATCCGGACTTCGGGTCCTGTCGGTCCTCGAAGCCGTCACCCAAAGCCTCAGTACCGACGGCCAGTCCACCGTGGTGGCCGGCAACGAGGTCAATCTCCAGGTTGCACGGTGAAAAATATCCTCGGCGCCAACGTCCTGGTCACCGGTGGCGCCGGAACCATAGGATCCACCCTGGTTGACCAACTGCTCGACGCCGGTGCGGCGCACGTTCACGTCCTTGACAACCTCGTGCGGGGACGCCTTGCGAACCTCGATGCTGCCCTGGCCAGTGGCCGGGTGGACTTGGTCCAGGGCGATCTTCGGGACCGTGACCTGGTGCATGACCTTACCCGCGGCAAGGACCTGGTATTCCACCAGGCAGCCATCCGCATCACCCAGTGCGCCGAGGAACCCCGGCTGGCCCTTGAAGTCCTGGTGGATGGAACCTTCAACGTGCTTGAGGCCGCCGCCCAAAACCCGGTGGAGAAGCTGATACTGGCCTCCAGTGCATCGGTTTACGGCATGGCAGAGCACTTTCCCACTACCGAACGCCACCACCATCACAACAACGACACGTTCTACGGCGCAGCCAAGTCCTTCAACGAAGGCATGGCCCGAAGCTTCCGCGCGATGTCAGGCCTGAATTACGTGGCCCTGCGGTACTTCAACGTCTATGGTCCGCGGATGGATGTTCACGGGCTCTATACCGAGGTGCTGGTGCGCTGGATGGAACGGATTGTCGATGGCCGGCCGCCGTTGATCTTCGGCAGCGGCGGACAGACGATGGATTTCATCCACACTGCAGACGTGGCCAGGGCAAACGTCCTGGCAGCAGTGAGCGATCGCACCGAGGGCGTCTACAACATTGCCAGTGGAACTGAAACCAGCCTCGCGGGATTGGCCCAAACGCTGCTCGATGTCATGGAGTCCCCGCTGCACCTGGAGCACGGGCCGGAAAGGGCAGTCAACGGGGTGGCGCGCCGCTTGGCCGACACCTCGGCAGCGCGGGCCGACCTCGGATTCGAGGCCGCCGTCGGCCTGGAGGATGGACTGCGCTCGCTGGTGACCTGGTGGCGGCCGTTGCGCGGGGAGATCGCCGCAGCCCGGAGCACCATTGGTCCTGAAGCTCCTGTAGCTGGTGCGAGATGACTGCCTCGGCGCTGCACCTGGCCCGCATTGATGTCATGAAGCCATGGCTGGGTGAAGAGGAGGCCCAGGCTGTGGCCGAGGTGATTGCCTCCGGTTGGGTGGCACAAGGGCCCAAAGTCCGGCAGTTCGAGGAAGCGTTCTGCCAGGTGCAACAGGCCGGCTTCGCCGTGGCGACCTCCAGTTGCACCACAGCCCTGCATCTGGCACTTGTGGTGGCCGGGGTGGGGCCAGGCGATGACGTGGTGGTGCCATCGTTCTCCTTCATCGCAACAGCGAATGCCGCAACATACGTTGGAGCGCGGCCGGTGTTTGCCGACGTCGACCCCGCTACCGGCTGCGTCACCGCCGAGACACTGAAAGCGGCGCTGACCCCGGCCACAAAGGCCGTGATCGCTGTTGACCAGGGCGGGGTGCCTGTTGACCTGGATCCCATCCGCACCCTGTGCGATCCCCTGGGAATCACCGTTGTGGAAGATGCTGCCTGCGCCATTGGCTCCCGCTATCACGGCCTGCCCGTGGGGGCGGGAGCGGAGGTAGCAGCCTGGTCCTTCCACCCCAGGAAGATCCTCACCACAGGAGAAGGCGGCATGCTTTCCACCTCACGGGAGGACTTCGCTGATACCTCAAGGCGCCTGCGGGAACACGCCATGAGTGTCTCCGCTGCCGATCGGCACGCCAGCATCCTTGCTCCCCCGGAGGAGTACCTCGAGATCGGGTTCAACTACCGCATGACCGATCTTCAGGCCGCCGTCGGACTCGTCCAACTGGGCCGGCTCCGCGAAGCCATCCAGCGACGACGCGAACTCGCCGCCACCTACACCAACGCCTTCGCCGGAATTGAGGGCCTCCGCCTGGTGGGCGACCCGGACTACGGGACCAGCAATTTCCAGTCCTGCTGGCTTGAAGTGGGGCCGGAGTTCCCCGTGGGGCGCGACGGGCTGATGTCCGTCCTGGCCGAGGACGGAATCTCCGCCCGACGCGGAATCATGGCAGCCCATCGTCAACCGGCCTACGCCGGCAAAGACACCGGCGCTGCGTCCTTGGATGCCACCGAATGGCTGACCGACCACACGCTCATCCTGCCGCTCTACCACCAGCTTTCCCTTCACGACCAGGTCCGGGTCATCGATTCGGTCCTGCGGGCAGCAAGGCGCCTGGGATGAGCGAACTTCTCCTCATAGCGGCAAGCGGCCTCGCCAGGGAGGTCCTGGCCATGGTCCGCAGCAACGGGCCATTCGACGTGATCGGGATCCTCGATGACGACGAAGACAAACTCGGGCGGGTGGTTGACGGCGCCCACGTTCTTGGCCCCATCCGGGACGCCCTGAAATTCCCGCATGCACTGTTGCTGGTGTGCATCGGATCCGGCGCGGGGCGGGAAGCTGTGGTCATGCGGCTCAGGACCCTGGGGCTGGATGAGGAACGCTATGCCACAGCAATAGATCCCTCCGTCCAGGTACCCGAAGGCTGCATGATCGGCAAAGGCAGCATCCTCCTGGCCCACGTCAGCATGACGGCCTCGGTGACCATCGGCAACCACGTAGTGGCCATGCCGGGAGTCACCTTCACCCACGACGACGACATCAGCGACTTTGCCACCTTCGCCTCCGGGGTCTCACTGGGCGGCAACGTCCACATTGGCCGCGCCGCCTACGTCGGCATGAACGCCAGTGTCCGCGAGCGCACCTCGATCGGCGCCAATGCAACGATCGGCATGGGAGCTGCCGTATTGACCGATGTTCCGGCGGAGGAGACATGGGCCGGGGTTCCGGCACGGGTGATCCGGCGGGGAAATTCTCCTGCACTGGAGGGCATCCTGTGAAATTGATGCGGCCCGTTCCCCTGCAGCAACCCGTGGACGTTTCCGTGGTGGTGCCGTGCTACAACTATGGACGGTTCCTGCCTGAGGCTGTTGCCAGTGCCGTTGGGCAGGAGGGTGTGGACGTTGAGGTCATTGTGGTCGATGATGCCTCCACTGATGGCAGCGCCGCCGTGGCTTGGAGGTTGGCGTCCGAGGACTCCCGGATCAGCGTGGTGCTTCACGAAAGAAACCTGGGGCACATCGCAACGTACAACGACGGCCTCTCCAGGGCGCGGGGCCGGTACGTGACGCTGCTGTCCGCGGATGACTTGATAGCCCCCGGGGCACTGGCCCGGGCTGCGGCACTGATGGAAGCCAATCCGAAGGTGGGAATGGTGTACGGCCTTCCCCGGGACTTCACCGACAGGCCTCCGGGACCCTCTTCGCACGAACACACCACGTGGACTGTGTGGGAGGGCAAGGAGTGGGTTTCCTTGGCATGTGCACGCGGGAGGAACTTCATCCTCTCGCCCGAAGTGGTCATGAGGACCGCTGCCGTGCTCAGTGTGGGCGCTTACAGCACCACCTTGCCGCACTCGGGGGACCTTGAGTATTGGCTTCGGGCTGCGGGTTCCTGGGACGTGGGAAGGATCAACGGGCCGGTCCAGGCTTTCTACCGGGTCCACGGGGCCAACATGCACCAAACCGAATTTGCGGCGGCCGCCGTCGACCTCAAGCACCGTCTCGAAGCCTTCCGGGTCCTCGAAGACCCAAGGTTCCCGGGGGATCCGAAAACTCGGGTGCGGCAGATGCAGCGGGCCAAGCGCGCCCTCAGCAGGGAAGCTGCACAGTCAGGGTTCAAGGAAATCAACAATCGGGGGTCGGTGGAAGCGGCCGTTGAACTCCGCAAATTCCTTGAGAGCCTCCACGAAGTTCCCGGGAACATCCACCGGGCCAATGCGTTGCAGGCCAGGATCACCCAAGCCGCCCGTGGTCGGAGACCCGGGGCCGGCCGGCTGCTCACCGGGTTTGTGCGGAGCCAACTGGACCGCGTCCGTTGGCGGCTATGGGCCATGACGGGAATTTCATGACCACCGTCAGCGGCCAGGACCGTACCCTGGGCAACAGGGCTGCGAGCGCCACGCTGTGGGGTGGCCTCAACATGGCCTTGGGCAGGATTGTCCAGTTTGCCACCACCATCATTGTTGCCCGGATGCTCGCGCCGGAGCACTTCGGGGCGCTCGCGGTGGCCATTGTGGTCCAGACCATCGCCACGAACATGGCCGAGTTGGGCGCCACCGCCGCCCTGGCGCGCGGCACAGGGGATCCGGACAGGATTGCCCCTACAGTCTTCTCCATTGCCCTGGCTACCAGTGCCATCATGACGTCGGCAGCCATCGTCTTCGCGCCCGCCCTGGCAGCAGCGTTTGATGATCCTGCTGCGACGCCGGTGATCCAAGTGCTCTCGCTGACCATCCTGTTGCAAGGTGCCGGTGCCGTACCTTCGACCATGGTGTGGCGGGAGTTCCTGCAGAAGCCACGGGTGGTGGTTGATGTTTGCAGCGTGCTCAGCGTGCTGGTCCTCGTGGTGCCCATGGCGTTGGACGGTTGGGGAGCAATGGCGCTCGCATGGTCCAGGGTAGGTGGGCAGTTGGTTGCCCTGGCCGGCTATTGGATCATTACGCCCAAGAGGTTCGCGCCGGGGTTTGACCGGACGGTTGCTGTGGAAGTTCTGCGGCTGGGCATGCCGCTGGCCATGGCCAACCTGGTGGTGTTCGTGACGCTGAACGTTGACTACCTCCTGATTGGCCGGATGCTGGATCCGACAGCGCTTGGCTTATATCTGCTCGCTTTCAATCTGGCGGGGTTGCCGAGCGCCGTCATCACATCGGTGATAAGGGCCACTGCCGTTCCGGTCTTCGGCCGCCTGTATACCGAGGGCAGGCTGGGGCTGCTGGCTGGCCGGTTCGTGGCTGGGGTTGCCTACGTCGCTTTTCCGATTTCGGCGTTGGTTGTTGGTTTGGCCCACCCGATGGTCCTGGCCTTTTTTGGATCCAGGTGGGAGCCGGCGTCGGTCGCCTTGGCCACTTTGGGGGTCTTCGGGGCGGCGAGGATTCTGGTTGAACTGTTCGCTGACCTTTCCGTCGGGGCGGGCCGGACAGCGTGGCTGTTCTGGGTTCAAGTGGCGTGGCTCGCAGTCCTGGTACCGGCCCTTTATTTTTCGATCCGGCAGTGGGGGATAGCGGGGGCAGGAATGGCGCATGCTGCCGCCGCCTGCCTGGTTGTCATCCCGTTGTACCTCAAGGTTCTGAGCTCTGTGTTGGGTGTCCGGGCTTGGGATCTGTTGCGTGGAAGTATTGCTCCCCTGTTGGCGGCAATAGCGGCCGGATATGTTGCCCGGCTTGCCACGATGGGCATCACGGAACCTTGGATGGCGGTTGTGCTGGGAAGTTTCCTGGGCGCAGCCGTTTATGTGCTGCTGACGTTCCGGCAGGGGAAACAACTGGCGGGGACTGTGCGTGGCTTGCTCGGGCAGGGGCCATCCCTTCCTTTGCGGGCGCATGAAATGGAAGGGCCGGCATGATGGGGAAGCACCTGGCCACGAATCGGGGCACCTTGGGCAGCGGCGAGCTGGCAGTGGTGACTCCGAGCTATTTGCCGGATCGGGAGTTGTGCGGGGACCTCAACAACTCAGTGCTTGAGATGACTGATCCCGGCGTGGTGCACCACATAGTGGTGCCGGACCGCGATTTTCCTGCCTTCAGCGGCCTGCGAGGGCCCCGGACAGCAGTGCACGCAGCACGGGACTTCCTTCCGGCCTCGTTTTTCAGGTCCCCGGGTTTCAACGTTTGGATCAACGCAGCCCGCCCTTGGCCACCGGTCCGCGGGTGGATCGCCCAGCAGATCATCAAACTGGCTGTTGTGGCGCGGCTGGATGTCGCCGGGGCCCTGCTCCTGGACTCCGACAGTGTGCTCATCCGCCATACAACCCTTGATACGTTCCGCCGGAACGGACGCATTCCCCTTTACCGAGCGCCAGGCGCCGTTGACGCGACCCTTCCAGGGCACAGGCTCTGGCATGTCTCGGCCAGGCGGCTGCTGGGCCTTGCGCCTCCTCCGGCTGGAGACTTGGCCGACTACATTTGCTGGCCGTGCTTGTGGGAGCCTTCGGTAGTGAGGGACATGCTCGGGCACGTCGAGGACGTCACGGGCCGGGACTGGTCCACCGCTGTCGGCGGGCAGCTTCACTTCTCTGAAATGATGCTCTACGGCCTCTATGTCGATGAAGTTGCCGGTGGCCCGGAGGCCACCGTCAGCGAAATGCAGGGGATCGTCCACTCCGCCGAAGTGCCCCTTGGCCAGGAGGAGATCGAGCATCTCCTGCGCGAGGCACCCCAGGACAAAAGCTTGTTGATGCTCTCCGCCAAAGCGGGGATACCCCTGGAGGTGCGCAGGCAGGCACTTCATTCGTTCCGCCACGCCTCCCTTGGCCCTGAAAGGGGGGATGCGCGGTGAGAGGCCTTGCAGGAAGGGTCATCAGCCAGGCGAGGCAGGATGGCTGGGGTTCGGTCGCCACCAAGGTGTTGCAAAGGACAGCTGTCAAAGCGCTGGAAAACCTGGCCTGGGCGGAGCCCACGCTTCCTGTTCGGCCCGAGGACATCGTGGACCTGGACAGGGGACGTGCGGCCGCCGGCGCCCGTCCCAGAACGGGCAGCCTTAACATCGGCTGGGTCTGCACACCGCCTGGGCCCGGTTCCGGGGGCCACACCACGTTTTTCCGCATGGTGCAGGCCTTGGCCGAGCGTGGCCATCGATGCACGCTCTTCCTCTACGATCGCAACAACGACGACGTGTCCCGGCATACCTCGGTCATCCGGCAATACTGGCCTGAAGTCAACGCCCGGATTCGGAGTGTGGCCGACGGCTTCGAAGGTATGGACGCGGTGGTTGCCAGTTCATGGCCAACCGCGTACGCGGCAGCGGCCCGGCGGGGGCCGGACCTACACAGCTTCTACTTCATCCAGGATTACGAGCCCTACTTCTATCCCCGCGGAACGTTGTATTGGCTGGCAGAGAACAGTTACAGACTGGGATTCACCACCATCGGCCTCGGAGAGATGATCGCCGCTGTGATGAAGGCAGAAACCGGGCAGGCTCCCGACGCCACGGTCCCGTTCGCCTGCGACACAGCTACCTACCGCCTCCTGGACAGGCCAGAGAGCCGGGCCTCCCGCCAAGGGGTGGTCTACTACGCCAAGCGTGCAGTGGATCGACGCGGCTACCTTTTGGCCAAACTGGCGTTGGAGCACTTCCACACGTTGCATCCGGAGCAGGAAATACACGTTTACGGAGACAAGATCACGGGGTGGTCCATCCCGGTGACAAACCATGGCAACCTCAGCCCGGCAGCACTGAATGATCTCTACAACCGCACCATCGCGGGGCTGGCCATCTCCTTTACCAACATTTCGCTCGTGCCAGAAGAACTGCTGGCCGCAGGCAACGTACCGGTGCTCAATGAATCGTCCTTCGCGGCACAGGTGATGAGGGACCCCGATGTTCTGTGGGCACCTGCCGCGCCCCGCAAGCTGGCAGAAGCACTCGCACAAGCTGTGGAGGCACCCGATATTTCCGCACGGGCCGCGGCGATCGCGCAGCGTCGGCGGCTGGACTGGTCGGTTTCCTGCGAAAACTTCGCCACGATCCTTGAATCGGTCTGTGCCAGGGAACCGGGAAGCCCGGGGCTGCCATGAAGATTTCAAGGACCCTCCCAAGCCTCCGGCGCCCTTCACCTCCCGTGCTGGATGACCTCGCTGCCGGCCGATCAACGGCGGGTCCGCACGTGCCCTTGCTGTTGAAGTTCGCCGCCTTCGGAATCTTCTTCTTTCCCTCCAACATGGTCCTGAAACCGCTGGGAGCCGTGGGGACGGTGCCGCTGTTGATCGCACTGCTGCTGTTGGCTGTGTGGATGTGTTCGGTCCTGTTTGGATTGACCAACCCTTTGGATACCCGGCACCCCGGGCGGATGGGCTTCGTCCTCCTCTGGGTGGGGACCTGTGCTTCCTATGCGGCCATGTACTCGGGCTACACAGGGGGCAGCGAAAGCCCTGCACGCGCAGCCGCTGACCGATGGCTGATTCTCCTGCTGGCCAGTGCAGGAATCATACTCGTCACTGCCGAGGCTGTCAGGACCTTGAACGCTGCCATGGCGTTGACCCGGGCACTGTTGGCCGGAGCGGCATTTTGCTGCGTGGTGGCCGCAGTTCAATTCTTCTTCCGGGTTGATCCCATGCAATGGCTGCAAATGGCTATGCCGGGGTTCACCAACAACGGGGGAAACACAACGTTCCAGATACGAGGCTCGCTGATGCGGGTCTCGGGCAGCACTTTCCATTCCATCGAGATGGCCGTCATCTGCGCCATGCTCCTCCCACTGTCCATATGGAGGAGCCTGTATGACCCCCGAGGCAAAAAGTGGGTGCACTGGACCATCACAGCGCTTTTGGTCTTCGCCATCGCCTCCACAGTCTCACGGTCGGGGATCCTGGGCCTGTTGGCTGGGATGGCAGTGTTCCTGCCGTTCCTGCCCCGGCTGGCACGGCGTTGGGCCTTTGTTGCCGCCCCTGTCATTGTTGCCGCCCTGTTCCTTGGCGTACCCGGCCTGGTCGGCACCCTGGCATCCTCCCTGACAGCCGGAGACAGCGATCCCTCCATCACGACCCGGACCAACAACTATCCGCGGGTCGCTGCCATGGTCCAGGAGCATCCCCTGTTCGGTGTCGGCCCGGGAAACTACATGCCAACGAACGCCATACACATCCTTGACAACCAATACCTGAATGCAACTGTCACCATCGGACTGGTGGGACTGGTGGGTTTGATCGCCTACCTGACTTTTCCGGGCCTGTCCGCCCTCCTCGCAGCCCGGGCTTCGCGCCTCCCGGCACTGCGCTGCCTGGCGGGGGCGATCGCTGCGGCAGGAATCGTGGCCGCCATCTGCTCCCTGACCTTCGACTCCATGTCCTTCCCGGTCTTCGCCCTCACCTATCCCTTCATCGTTGGACTGGCCGGCGGAACCTGGAACATGGTCCGTCAGGAACTCGGCCTTGACAACAACGGTGCCGAACTGGGGAGCAAAAACCATTCACCAGAGAACACCAAGCAACTACTCCCCAAGGAGGAATCATGGACCCCGTAGCCGTCCTCAAAACCCTGTGGCGATACAAAGTCTTCGTACTCCCCGTCCTGTTACTGACGGCCGTGGCGGCGGTATACATGTTCTCCTACGCCCCACGAACCTACGAAGCCCGTACAACCTTCGCCATCGTCACCCCGCAAGTACCAACCTCGGAGCAAATCGAAAAGGATCCGGCCCTGGGCTTGCTCAACAGCGACAATCCCTACTTGCGGTCCGCCGATACCTCCCTCGTGGCCCAGGTTGCCGTGACCCGGTTGAACGATGTTGCCACCGGCGATCTCCTGGCCGCACAAGGCCTGAGCACCGACTACAAAGTGGAACGGCCCTCGGATGCCTTCCTGATCGACATCTCCGGAATCTCAGATGACAAGACACAGGCCATCAATACAGCCAAAGCACTGGGGGAACGCCTGGAACAAGACCTTCGAACCATCCAGACCATCAACGGAGCCTCCGATAGGTACCTGTTTACGGCGCTCGCCGTAGCCTCGCCCGGTAAGGCCACGGAGCAATTTTCCAGCAGGTTGAGGTCGGTCATAGTCGTTGTTGTTGCCGGTCTCGTTCTCACCTTGGGCTCGGTTTCACTGGCTCGTTCCGTCGAGGCCGCCAGGAACCGCGGAAGGAAACCGAAGGACGATTCCAGCAAACGCAGGGACCGCGGCAGCGCCGAAACTGCTACCTCCGCCCTGGTCCTTCCAGGCAAGGACGCAATCAACGACAACAACGCGCTGCCGCCTTCGGAAATTCTTGTAGGCCTCCACCCCCAGCTGAAACCCCGGGAAAGCAGGAGACCCACCGCCCCTGTTCAACCAACCAACAGCCGATAACGGCCAGGGAAGATGCAGCAATGACCAGATTCGGTTACCTGGTGCCGGAATTCCCGGGTCAAACGCACGCATTCTTCTGGCGTGAACTCAAAGCACTGATCGAGCTCGGCCATCAACCGGAGCCCGTTTCCACTCGACGCCCAAAACAGGAGGGCTCCATTCCTCCGTGGGCCGGGAACCACCTACCCGAAATCCACTACCTCACGCCACCACGCATGGCGGATATCGGGGGCACAGCGACATCCGCCCTCGCCGGGCTGGGGAACATGGACGCCCTTGCAGCGGCGTCCGGGCTGTTGCGCCGCACCTCCGGTACCACGGCGAAAATTCCAGACGTCCTTCGAACGGCCGGACTGTTTTGGGCAGGAGCCGCGCTTGCCCGGCACGCACAAGCAAGGGGGTGGTCACACATCCATGTCCATTCCTGCGCCCACGCAGCCCAGGCAGCCCTGTTCGCCCATATGCTCTCCGGAATCAGCTACAGCCTGACCCTCCATGGGCCCCTCAGTGACTACGGTCCAAACCAGCATCAGAAATGGACCAACGCTAAATTCTCCATCGCCATCACTGAGCGGCTGTTGACTGAAGTGCGGCAACAACTGGAAGGCTTCATGCCTGAGGACCTCAGCGTGGCGCCCATGGGTGTGGAACTGTCCACCTTCAGGCGCACCAACCCCTACATTCCGTGGGATGGCATCGGGACGGCACGGCTGTTCTGCTGCGGCCGGCTCAACCCCAGCAAAGGTTACGCGGAACTCCTCGCAGCGGTCCGCATCATCGCCAACACCGGAACAGATGTGGAGTTGACCATCGCCGGAGAGGACGAGCTCGGAGGCAGAGGTTACAGGGGAACAGTGGAGAACATCATCAAGGAACTGGACCTAACCCACCGGGTAAGGCTCCTGGGCGCCGTCTCCGAAGCCCGGATCAAGGAAGAGCTCGAGACAGCACACGTCTTCACCCTGGCCAGCCACCAGGAACCCCTGGGCGTGGCCATCATGGAAGCCATGGCCATGGAACTCCCCATAGTGGCAACATCCGCAGGCGGTGTCCCGGACCTGATCACCACCGGACACTCAGGCACCCTGGTGGCCCCGGGAAACCCGGAAACCCTCGCAGAGGCAATCCTCCACACTCTCCACCACCCCTCACTCTCCACAACCATGGGACACCGGGCACGGAGAACCCTGGCCGAATCCTTTGACGTCTCCAAGAGCGCCCGCATCCTGGCCGCCCGCATCCAGACGGCAGGGCAACAATGAAGGGCAAAACACTGGGACTCTTGGCCGGCTCAACGCTCGCCATCGCGGCAGTCAGCCTGATCGCCGTCGTCGGTTCAAGCCCGGCGCCAGGTACCCCGGCGTCCCCGGCTCCTGAAACCTCCAACAGCCGCCCCGCCGCCCCGGCTTCCTCCCCGGTCCTGAGGGACGTGGACGGAGGCCCGGACTACTACGGCAAGTTCACCAACAGCCTCCCCACGGACCCATCCTTCTTTCCTATCGGCGTATGGCTCGAAAGCGTCCTGGATCGAGGCAACACTGCCATGGACGCCGCAGCGGGCTTAAACACCTACGTTGAACTGACAGGGAACTCAGACGTTCAGTTGATCAAGGACGCCGGCATGTACGCGCTGCCCACTTTCAGGCACGACGCTGCCGCCGGATTCGTCCTCAGCGATGAAGTGGACATGTGGGCCGGACCGGGGGATGCCCGTTGGACAGGAAAATACCCCGGTGAAGGTGCACCGTGTTTCCCTGCCGGCACACCGTGCGGATACACCATACAAAAGGAACGGCGCGCGACCGCGCCACAGGGCGCCCTGCTCTATTCCAACTACGGCAAGGGCGTCACCTTTTGGGAATCCGACGAGGAAGCGCACGGATTCATCCGGGGAGTCCAGGACGTGGTTTCCGCCGACAACTACTGGTTTACCGATCCCAACATCTGCGGCAAAGGTGAAGGCGGTGCGATCATCGGATACACGAGGGACCTGACCCGTGAGGAATGCCGGCTCGCCGCCAACTACGGCTGGACGATCGACAGACTGCGAAAACTCCAGGACCCCGGCGCCGGAATTCCTGTGTGGGCGTTCGTGGAGAACGGCCACCCGTCAGGGGACGTCCCCAACACCACCACCATCACCGGCCCCGAACTCAGGGCCGCCGTGTGGAGCAGCCTCATCCACGGTGCCAGGGGAATCATCTATTTCAACCACAATTTCGGCGGTGAGTGCGTCACCCAACACGTAATAAGGGACTGCGGCCGGAACATCGTGCCGACACTGACCGCCGTCAACCACCAAATCACCACACTCGCCCCAGTACTGAACGCCCCCTTCCTCGACGGCGCCACCACCGCAGCAGGTCCGGTGGATGTCACCACCAAACTCCATGACGGAAAGGTCTACGTGTTCGCCGGGGCCAACAAGAACACCGGCGGTCCGGCAAGCTTCCGCCTCCAATGCGGCGGCAGCACCGCCGTCGTGATTGACGAAAACCGCACCATCCCGGTGATCGAGGGCACCTTCACCGACACTTTCGCCGACGGCAACGCCGTCCACCTCTACCGCATCGAAGGCGGCGGGAGCTGCGGCTTCTGACTACCGGCTGGTCTCGTCCCGCTCCCAGCCGTGTGCCGCCTTGCGCTCCAACAGCAGACGACGGCGGCCGGCCACGGCGAAGGCACCGTAGACCATGGCGTCAATCGCCGAAAACGGCCCGGTGATCGAGCCCAGCAGCTCCCGGACAGTCCGGGACGTCGACGCTCCGGCCTCCTGCCCGTCCTGTTCGGCATTGCCACGGTAACCCCGGCGCAGCACAGCCAACAGGGCAGAACGCGTCCGTGGAGTCCTCACCACCACAGGCGCGGCAGGCAGCACAGCCTTCTCCAGCCCACTGAAAAGCCGATCAACGTAGTAGTCATCGCCCGTCAACGCCGGGAAGCTGCCCAGACGCTCATGCCCCACCCTGCCCAGGGCATAAGCCCCCGCACCCCAAAGACCCTGCGCAGTGGAAGGGATCCTCGCCCGCGCCCGGTAGTAGGAACGCACCAAGGGCGACGCTCCGGCCGTCTCATAGCGGAAAGCCGGCCGCGCAGCCAGCACCGGACCGCTAGCAAGGGACATCAGGACGGCAGCAACCGCCTCCGTATTGACCTCTATGTCCGCATCAAGGTAAAGGCGGGGCCACAGCCTTGCTTCCTGGTCCGCCGCATTCAACGCAGCCGCTTTTGACGCCGCCTCCACCCGAAGGACCCGGACCCCGGGAAACCCTGCAGCAACGTCCTCCGTCCCATCCGTGCACCCGTTGCACGCCACAATGACCTCCACAGTGCCCCAAGCAAGCACTTCCTCCAAGGACCGCAGCGTCCTACCGATAACGGATGCCTCATTGTGGGCAGGAATGATCACCGCCCCGGCAGGCGGAGCCATTCCAGCAAGGGGATCCGTCCCGGCAGGCGGAGCCATTCCAGCAAGGGGATCCGTCCCCGCAACGGAGACACCCCTGGTTGCCCGCGGCAACGCCCTCCACCGCCTGTGGTCGACCAAAGCCAAGGCGGCCTCCCGATGCCCAGGCTTGTGGAACCGGAGAAGCTCCGCAACCAACGCCACCGCCGTAAACGCGGCCACCGCGCCCCGGCCACCATACTTCGCCGCGTACCGGACACGATTCACCGACATCAACGCCGTCAACTGAGGCGAACTCCCGGAACCCCCACGCTCATGCCACATCCGCGCCAGCGGCTCAAACCAAATCGAACGGCCCGAGTCACGCACCCTCCGGCAATAGTCCGTCTCCTCCGAGTACAGGAAGAACTGCTCATCCCAGCCACCCACCGCCCTGGCAGTATCAGCACTGATCAGCAACGCCGCCCCCGTGGCCCAATCAACGCGGTGCGCATGAAGGTAACTCTCCGAATCAAAGTCCATCTCGGACAACCACCCCGGCCTGCCCTGCACCCGGCCACCCAGGGCCGCGTCACCCAGCGCTCGCAGAAGGCCCGGCTCCCGGCGCAACGACGGGTACACGGTGCCGTCGTCATCCAGCAGGACCGGAACCACCACCCCGGCGTTGGACAGGGCCATCCTTCGACGCAGCGCTGCTACCGCCCCTCGCTCCACCCGCAAGTCCGGGTTGAGGATCAGGTACGCGTCCGCATCTCCGGCTACACGCATGGCGGCATTGATGCCGCCGGCGTACCCGAGGTTTCCTCCGGTAGGCACCGCTACGACGTCCGGATGCAGCTTCACCTCGGCCATGGTGAGGTCATCGGGGGAGTTGTCCGCCACCACAACCCTGATGGACTGTTCCGCCGTTTCTTCCCGTAAGCCGGCAATCAGCGTCGCGACGTCGTCGGCATTGTTGTACGTCACCACCAGTACGGCGACGTCGGCCCTGGCCCCGGCCGGGACGAACAGCCCCGGAGCACGGCTGGGCCCGTCCTCCGGGGTGCCGGGAATTGTCATTGCACTCAAAGGCGGGACCGTCCCCGGACCTGGCGCTGGCACCGCCACCGGCGTGGCCGCGCTGCTGGACGTGCGCAGCGTGAGGTAAGCCCCCGGTCCTTCCAGAAGGTACCGGCGCGCCAGCCGCCGCGGTTCGAGCATCAGCCGCCATGCCCATTCCAGTGAATGGCTGCTGACCCACGCAGGAGCGCGCATAATCCTGCCGGCCAGGAAATCAACAACCGCACCGAAGGCCAGAATGACGTTGGCCCCTGTCAGCTGACCATATTCGGCAATCCAGAGCTCCTGCCGGGGCTTTCCCAAGCCAACCACCAGCAGGTCCACGGCCGAGGCAGCGATGTCCGCCGCCAGCTCCCGGGATGCGCTGACGTCATGGAGCACCGGACGCTCCGGGGCCCACCAGCCTGCTACGTGCAAACGGGGCCGTTCCCGGGCAAACCTGTCCCGGATGAGCTCCTGCGCCTGCGGGCTGCCGCCAAGGAAACCTACCCGGAGGCCCCGGCGTTCGGCGTCGTCCAGCAAGGGTCCCACCAGATCGCTGCCGGCAAGCCGCGGCCACTGCTTGCCTGTGATCCTGACCGCCGCTGACACCAAAGGGGCCCCGTCAAGCAATGTCAGCCAGTCCACCAGGGCAGGCTGGTCCAACGTTCCGTTCCACCGGCTCCCTGTACCGAAATGGCGCAAGTGGTCCAGGTTGGCCGAACAAACGCCCAAGGGCTTGGCGCCACCGGCCTGTGCCCGGTCCATGATCAATCCCACGGCGTGTTCGAAGTCCGTCAACTTCACGGGGGCGCCACCCAGGGTGATCCACCGTTCGTCAGGGAGTTCCTCATGTACCGCCCGGGCTGCGCGGGTCCGAACCCGACCGGGACCGGCTTTGGAGCCTCGGCCGTGGGGGTTGAACAGCAGCGCACTGCCATTGACCTGCATGGCCGAAGGAGGGTGGGGGAGTGCGACTTGTCGGTGCGCAATCTTTGGCAGCAGCATTCTTGGCTCTCCAGGCTTCCGGGTCCAGCTCAGGACACAACAAATGAGCCGGCGATCCATGCTGCTGCACTGCCTGGATCGCCGCGGACAGCCACGGCTGCCCGTCCATCGTGTTCACTTGAGTTGTCTCCCGGCCCTGCCTCGGATGGGCTGCCGTAGGGCCACTGTAGGCCCTTTTTGCGGACGCCGCTAGGTTTCCAATCCGTCCAGGTATTCCGCCATGCGCTGCATTGCCGGCGCGGGATCGAATCCCGTGGCCCGGATCTTGGATAAGTCCAAAACACTGCTTCGGGGCCGTGGGGCTGTACCTGGTCCGGCGTAGTTTGCCGTGCTGACAGGTTGGACCAGCCCGGGATCAGCCCCGATGTGCCGGAAAACGTCCCGGGCGAGGCCGGCCCATGATGTCCGTTCGCCGCTGTTGCTGACGTTGTACGTGCCGTAGGGGGCGCCGCTGTCCAGGAGGTGGCGGATCGCTGCAGCAATGTCAGCTGCGAAGCTGAGCCTGCCCCACTGGTCTTCAACCACCGACGGCGACGCACCCTGCGTTGCCAGTGCGGCCATTGTTCGAACAAAGTTTCGACCCTCTCCCACCACCCAGCTGGTCCGCACGATGTAATGCCTGGGTACTGTGGCCGCTGCCAGGTCTCCGGCGGCTTTGCTTTGGCCGTAGACCCCCAGAGGGCTGGGGCTTTCGTCCTCCCGGTGCACGTCTGCGGTTCCATCGAAAACGTAGTCGCTGGAGATGTGGACCAGCGTCAGTGAATGTTCGACGGCGGTCCTCGCCAAGCGGGCCACCGCAACTGCGTTGGTGGCCCAGGCAGCTGCGCGGCCCTCCGGTGTTTCGGCAGCGTCCACTCCCGTGAAAGCCGCTGCGTTGATGATGGTGGAGTACTCCCGCCAGTCCCTGGCACCATCCGGTTTCCCGGCTACCAGATCGAAGTCCGCGCGGCCCGCGAATTCCACGCTTCCGTCTCCTGCGTACACAGCGCGCAGGGCTTTGCCGAGTTGTCCGTCCGCCCCGATGACCAGGGTTCGCCGCGGTTGCATGGGCTTGACGTCCTTCAAGCGGGGGTGTTTTTGGTCCTGGGGCGACAACACGGCCTGGTTGAGGGGAATTGGCCACGGTACCGCCACATGCTCATCGGCGGCATTGAGGAAGGTGTAATGCTTCTGCGCCTCCGCGCTCCAGTGATCGTTGACCAGGTACGCGTACGCCGTGTTGTCCTCCAGCGTTTGGAAAGCATTCCCCACGCCCCGGGGAACATAAATTGCGTCCTTTGCCGTCATCTCGGCGCAGAACATGGCGCCGAATCCGGGTCCTTCCCGCAGGTCCACCCAGGCCCCGAAGATTTTCCCTGTGGCCAACGAAATGAACTTGTCCCACGGTTCGGCGTGGATTCCGCGCGTCGTACCCCGGACGGCGTTGAAGGAGATGTTGTTTTGCACCGGCCCGAAATCCGGAAGCCCCAACTCCAGCATCTTCTCCCGATGCCAGTTTTCCTTGAACCACCCCCGCTCGTCGCCGTGAACCGGCATCTCAAACAGCACCAGCCCGGGAATGGTCGTAGTCCGCGAACGGAGCTGCTGTGAAGGTTCCACGGCTTAGTGGCCCTGGCCGGCGTATTTGGATTCCGTGGAGGCTTTCTGTGGCCGCCACCAGGCTTCGTTTTCCCGGTACCAATCGATGGTGTCAGCCAGACCGGCGTCGAAATCCGAGTAACGGGGCGACCAACCGAGCTCCCTTCGGAGCTTGGTTGAATCAATGGCATAGCGGAGGTCATGTCCGGGGCGGTCGGTCACCAGATCGTAAGCGTCGACGGGCAGCCCCGTGATGGCCAGCAGCTTCTCCACCACTTCCCGGTTGGACCGTTCCCCGTTTGCCCCGATCAGGTAGGTCTCGCCCAAGCGGCCACCTTCAAGAATCGCCATCACGGCAGAGGAATGGTCTTCCACATGGATCCAGTCCCGGACGTTCCGCCCGTTGCCGTAGAGGCGCGGACGGGAACCTTCAAGGATGTTGGTAATCTGGCGCGGAATGAACTTCTCGACGTGCTGGTAGGGCCCGTAGTTGTTGGAGCAATTGCTGATGGTTGCTTTGAGGCCGAAGGACCTGACCCATGCCCTCACCAGCAGGTCCGAACCCGCCTTCGTGGCAGAGTACGGGCTGGTGGGACGGTAGAGGGATTCCTCGGTAAACCGGGCGGGGTCATCCAAGGCAAGGTCGCCGTAGACCTCGTCGGTGGAGATGTGATGGAACCGGGTCCCGTACTTTCGTGCGGCCTCGATCAGGGTGAAAGTTCCCAGCAGGTTGGTGTCGATGAAGGGCCGGGGTTCTTCCAGGGAGTTGTCGTTGTGGGATTCTGCGGCAAAGTGCACCACAGCGTCCACGTCGGAAGTCAGCGGCTCCACCGTTGCAGCATCGCAAATGTCGCCGCGAACAAAGGTGAACCGTTCAGGCGGCAAACCGGCCAGGGATCCGGCATTGCCTGCATAGGTCAATTTATCCAAGACCGTGACATGCAGGCCGGTGTGCTCCATGATGTAGTGGACAAAGTTGCATCCGATGAATCCGGCCCCGCCGGTGACAAGGATTCTCTGCATGGCCCTAGAGTAGCCGTCCGCGGCGGGACTGGGCACAGGTGAGGACGGCAGGTTTGCGAGGAATTATTCTTGCAGGTGGAACTGGCTCAAGGCTTCATCCCATCACGCTCGGAATCAGCAAGCAGTTGGTTCCGGTGTTCGATAAACCCATGATCTACTACCCCCTGTGCACGCTGATGCTTGCCGGGATCCGGGATGTCCTGATCATCACCACGCCCGGCGATGCCGCCCAATTCCAGCGGCTTTTGGGCGACGGCTCACAGTTCGGCATCAACCTCACGTACGCAGAGCAGCCGACGCCGGACGGGCTGGCCCAGGCGTTCATCCTGGGGGAGGAGCACATCGGGAGCGGCAAAGTGGCCCTCATCCTCGGGGACAACATCTTTAACGGTCCCGGCATGGGCAACCAGTTGCGCCACTACGTGGACGTCGACGGCGGTGCCATCTTTGGCTATTGGGTCAAGGATCCCTCCGCCTACGGCGTGGTGGAGTTCGACGACGACGGCCTGGCGGTATCCATCGAAGAGAAACCGGCCGCGCCCAAAAGCAACTACGCGGTTCCTGGTTTGTACTTCTATGACAACGAGGTAGTCGCCATGGCCAAAGACCTTGAGCCATCGCCCCGGGGGGAACTGGAGATTACGGACATCAACAGGAAGTACATGGAACGTGGCAGGCTGCATGTGCAGAAATTCCCGCGCGGAACCGCATGGCTGGACACCGGGACCTTCAGCGACCTCAACGATGCTTCGAACTACGTCCGCACCACTGAGAACCGGCAGGGGCTGAAGATCGGAGCGCCGGAGGAAGTTGCCTGGCGGATGGGATACCTGAACGACGACGAACTGCGTCAACAAGCCGCCAAGCTGGCCAAGAGCGGGTATGGCAGCTACCTGCTGGATATTCTGGACCGCCGCTAGGAAGCAGCTACGCGGCTGAGACGTCCTCCAGCGCACGTCCAATCTCGGCCGGCAGGGCCGTCAACTGCGCGTCCAGCAGTTCCTTGAGCTGGACGGCGTTCCTCGCGCCGACAACTGCCGTTGCCACACCTGGCCGCGACAACAGCCAGCTCAGGGAAACATCCATCGGAGAGCGCCCCAATCCGCGTGCGGCCATGGCCACCGCTTCCACCACCCGCGAGGCCCTCGGCTCCAGGTACGGCTCCACGTAGGCAGCCAGGCGGTTCTGGGCGGCACGTGAATCTGCTGGTATCTGCCCCCGGTACTTTCCGCTCAGGACGCCCCGGCCCAACGGCGCCCACGCCATGAGGCCCAGTCCGGCGTCCTCCACGGCAGGAATCAGTTCCGATTCAGCCTTGCGCTGGACCAAGGAATACTCCGACTGGTTGGCCACCAGCGTGAAGCCTGCCACGGCAGCGGCTTTTGCGGTCTGCCAGCCGTTGTAGTTGGAAATTCCCACGTAACGGGCACGGCCCGTCCGCTGGGCAAGTTCCAACGCCGAAAGGGTCTCGTCGAGGGGAACGTTGGGGTCCCACTCGTGGGCGAACCAGATGTCGATGTAGTCGGTTCCAAGCCTTGCCAAGCTGGCATCGAGCGCGGAAAGCATGGCCCCGCGCGAGGCGTTGATGCTGCGCCGGGAGTCCGACAACGACACGCCGGCTTTGGTGGAGATGACCAGCTCGGAGCGGGCCACGACATCGCCCAGCATGGAACCGAGCATGGCCTCGGCCTGGCCCTGCGCATAGGAGGCCGCCGTATCAACCACCGTGCCGCCGGCAGCGACGAATGCTTGCAGGACTTCGGCAGCGTCCTGCTCGTCGGTCTCTTGCGCCCAGGACATGGTTCCGAGGGACAAGGCGGACACGCGGAACCCACTGTTCCCGACATAACGCTGCTGCATAGCTGCTAGCTTACGGGGAGTTCCCAGTCTTCATGACGTAGGGTCTATTCACGTGAACTGGATTGAAGCTGCCTTGCTGGGCCTGGTGCAGGGCCTTACCGAATTCCTCCCGATCTCTTCGAGCGCACACCTGCGGATCGTCGGCTCGTTCCTCCCGAACGCCTCCGATCCCGGTGCCGCGTTTACTGCCATCACGCAGCTGGGAACAGAGACAGCCGTGATCGTCTACTTCTGGCGCGACATCGTCAGGATCATCCGCGCCTGGTTCGGATCCCTGACAGGCAAAGTGGAGCGCAACAATCCCGATGCCCGCATGGGATGGCTCGTCATCCTTGGCAGCCTTCCGATCATCGTCCTGGGCTTGCTGTTCCAGGACCAGATCGAGTCGGTGCTTCGGAGCATGTGGATCGTCGCCACCATGCTGATCGTTTTCGGCATGATCCTCGCCGTTGCGGACGCGATCGGACGGCAGGAGAGGGATCTCACACAGCTGACCTACAAGCACGGCATCCTGTACGGCTTCGCCCAGGCCATGGCTTTGATTCCCGGAGTCTCCCGCTCCGGCGGAACCATCACGGCCGGACTGCTGATGGGCTACACCCGTGAGGCCGCTGCGCGGTATTCGTTCCTGCTCGCCATCCCGGCAGTATTCGGCAGTGGCCTGTACCAGCTGTACAAGACGGTTTCCCACGATGGACTGGCCGGTCCATATGGCCTGGCAGAGACTGCAATGGCAACCGTCATCGCCTTCGTGGTGGGCTACATCATCATTGGATGGTTCCTGAAGTTCGTCTCCACCCGCAGCTACCGGTTGTTCGTCTGGTACCGGATTCTGCTGGGACTGGCGTTGTATGTCCTCCTCTATTTCGGTGTCATCAGTGCCTAGCACTAAGGTTGAGTCGTGAAATCGTGGACCTCCCGCCCTGTTCCTGAGCTGCCCGGCAGCATGCCGCAACTACGCCTGTTCGACACAGCCCTTGGCCGTGTAGTGGAGGTTGAGCGGCAACCGGAACAGTCCATGTACGTCTGCGGCATCACGCCGTACGACGCAACCCATATGGGCCATGCAGCAAGCTACGTGGCCTTCGACCTCCTGAACCGGGCCTGGCGCGACGCTGGCCTGCGCGTCTCCTACGTCCAAAATGTCACGGACATCGATGACCCCCTGCTCGAGCGCGCCACCGCCACGGGCGTGGACTGGCGCGAATTGGCCCAGAGCCAGATCGAGCTGTTCCAGACCGACATGGACGCACTGAACGTGCTGGCACCGAACCACTACATCGGCGCCGTCGAGGCCATCCCGGACATCGTGCCGGCCATCGAGCGCCTTATTGCGGACGGCGTTGCCTACCGGGTGCCCGGTACCGACGGCGAACCTGACGGCGATGTCTATTACGACGTCGAAATGGCCGGCAAGCGCTCGGACGCAACAGACGCCTGGACACTGGGGGATGTCTCCGGACTCGGTGAGGCAGAGATGCTGGCGCTCTTCGCCGAACGCGGCGGTGACCCGGCAAGGCCCGGAAAACGCCATGCACTTGATCCGCTGCTCTGGCGTGCCGCCCGTGACGGTGAACCCAGCTGGCCCGGCGCGACGCTCGGAGACGGACGGCCTGGCTGGCACATTGAATGTACGGTCATCGCGCAGAAATACCTCCCCGCACCCTTCACCGTCCAAGGTGGGGGCTCGGACCTCGTCTTCCCGCACCACGAAATGGGAGCCGGCCACGCCTACTCCCTGTCCGGAGTGCCGTTGGCGCAGCACTATTCCCACGCGGGCATGGTGGGCCTGGACGGAGAAAAGATGAGCAAGTCCAAGGGCAACCTTGTCCTTGTCTCCAAGCTCCGCGCAGCCGGTGAAGAACCAGCAGCCATCCGTCTGGCCATCCTGGCCAACCATTACCGCTCGGACTGGTCATGGACCGAGGAAGAGTTCGCCGCAGCGAAGAAGCGGCTGGCGCGGTGGCGTGATGCCGCCGGGCATGCCCCTGCAGGTTCCGCAGGGCCTTTGGTGACCGCCATGCGCAGCGAGCTGGCCAACGACCTCAACGCCCCGGGAGCCATTGCCGCGATCGACGAGTGGGCCGAGGTCACGCTCCGGGCCAACGCCACAGCTTCGGAACAGGACAGTGCCCTGATCTCAGACGCAATCAACGCATTGCTGGGCGTGGAACTCTAAGCCCTCAAGCCCAAGCAAACGGCAGCGGCCCCGAGAAACCGCCATGCTGCGGGGCCGCTGCCGTTCTTGTGTCCGTGCCGCCTCAGGGGCGGTCCTTGCCGCGTCGCTTGAGGTACCTCTCGAACTCCCGGGCAATGGATTCGCCGGAAGCTTCGGGGAGGTCGGCGGTGTCCTTGGCTTCTTCCAACTGCCGCACGTAAGCGGCGATCTCCGGGTCTTCGGTAGCAAGTTCGTCCACGCCGCGCTCCCAGGCTTCCGATTCCTCGGCAAGGGCCTGGCTGTCCAGGGGGACCTGCAGGAGGTCCTCCACCTTGTGCAGGATGGCAAGCTGGGCTTTTGGCGACGGCGGCTGGGCCACGTAGTGGGGGACCGCCGCCCAGAGGGAAACGGTGGGAAGTCCGGCCAGCATGGCAAACTCAGCGAGCACACCTACGATGCCCACCGGCCCTTCATATTGCGAGGCCTCAAGGTTCAGCCGTTCCCGCAGGGAACTGTCCTCGGTGGTGGTACTGACCGGGATCGGGCGGCTATGGGGAACATCTGCGAGCAGCGCGCCAATCAGGATGACCGAATCAACCTTGAGCGCTTCGGCATGAACCAGCAGTTCAGTGGTGTAGGCACGCCATCGGTAGGAAGGCTCGGTACCCAGGACGAACACGACATCCACGTTGCTGTCCGGTACGGCTGCTTTGTAGATCCGGGTCGATGGCCATTTGACCTTGCGCGCTCCGGAGGATGTGCGCCGCACGGTGGGCCGGGTGAACTGGAAGTCGTAATATTCCTCGGCGTCCACTGTGCCGACCTTCTTGCCGTCCCACAGTTTGTTCAAGTAGTGCAGCGCATCACTTGCGGCCTCGCCTGCATCGTTCCAGCCCTCAAAGGCGGCAAGCATTACAGTGACGCGCTGGCCTTCCGCAGGTTCCTTGAGGAAACGCTCGGGCTCCGCGGTGATGTCCTGTCCTTCGGGTGTCCCGTCCACACTGTTCATCCACTCACCCTACGTCCAAGACCCTCGTGGATGCATGGCATTGGGCACCGGTGCGTGTCCCTTATTCGCCCACAGCGCAATGCACGCGCGGGCGTCCGCCAGGTTCCACGTAGACTTGAAACCATGCATTCGTTACCCAGCCAGCCCCTCCTCAAAGCCGTGCTCTGGGATATGGATGGCACACTGGTCGATACCGAACCCTATTGGATCGCAGCCGAGCGTGGGCTGGTGGAGTCCCATGGCGGAAGCTGGTCCCACCAGCAGGCCATGCAATTGGTGGGACAGTCCCTGCTTCACTCCGCTGCTGTCCTTCAGGCCGCCGGCGTCGAGCTTGAGGCCCGTGAGATCGTGGATACTTTGAGCGCACAGGTGATCGCGCAGGTTCGCAAAGAGGTTCCTTGGCGGCCCGGGGCCCGTGAACTGCTCGATGATCTCCACCAGGACGGTATTCGCTGCGCCTTGGTGACCATGTCAGAAGGCCCGTTGGCCGGCGTGGTGGTGGAGAGCCTTTCCAAGCCCTACTTCGAGTTCATGGTTACCGGCGATACCGTTGCCAATGGAAAACCGCACCCTGAGGCCTACCTCACGGCCGTGGAACGCCTGCGCCTTGATGATCCGGACCTGACGATCCACCACTGCGTCGCACTCGAGGATTCCGTTCCGGGTGCCACCGCGGCGATCGCCTCCGGTGTTGTCACCGTCGGCATTCCGCACCAGGTGCCGCTGCCGGAGGATTCCCGCATGGTTGCCTGGGACACCCTGGTGGGACGGACCCCAGCTGATCTGCAGCAACTCGTCGAAGACCGTTTCGCTGCAGCAAACCAGCTTGAAGGGGCCAACTAGGTGACCAGCTCCGCCACACCGAACCATGCAACCACCAAGAAAGACGGCATCCCCCTCGGGAAGATCGCAGGGATTCCCGTCTACCTGGCTTACTCATGGTTCGTCATTGCAGCCATCACCGTCATCTTCTATGGCCCCTTCCTTATGGACTTCTTGCCCTATCTTGGCAACTGGGCATACCTCGTCGGATTTGCCGTTGCATTGCTGCTCGCCATATCGGTCTTGATCCATGAACTTGCCCACGCGCTCAGTGCCAAGGCCTTTAACTGGCCAACAGAGAAGATCGTGCTGAACCTTTGGGGCGGCCACACACAGTTCGAGAACTTCACCTCTTCACCGGGCAAGTCTGTTGTCGTCGCGCTGGCAGGCCCGGCCTCGAACTTCGTGGTGGCCGGAGTTATTTGGGCCGTTGACGCTGTAACCCCGCTTCAAGGCGTACCGGGAACTCTGGCCGACCTCTTGATGTGGGCCAATCTCCTGATCGGCATCTTCAATGTTCTTCCTGGCATGCCCCTCGATGGGGGCCGTTTGGTGGAATCTGCTGTCTGGAAAGCCACGGGGAGCCAGGACAAAGGCACGATCGCTGCCGGCTGGTCTGGCCGGGTCATTGTCGTTGCGCTACTGATGTGGTTCATCGGCCGCCCCATGATCATTGGGGACTGGCCCAACCTCAATATCCTCGTCGTTACCGTCCTCGTCTGCGGTTTCCTGTGGATGGGCGCCTCAAGCTCCATCCATCACGCGAAGCTCCGCAGCCGCCTCTACCTTGTAAGTGCTGCGGGCCTGGCGGAGCGCGCCGTCGGCGTGCCGAACTCGGCCACCGTGGCCGACGTCCTGGACATATCACCGGCCGGAAGTCCCGCCGTCGTAATTTGCGGACCTGATGGCAAACCGCAGGGCGTTGTCGACTTCGGCGCAGCGGCGGCAGTTCCTCCCCAATCAACGACGACGACGCCCGTCACCGCAGTGGCCCATGCCCTGGGCGCCGGCGCATATGTCCCGGAATGGTCCAAGGGCCAGGAACTGATCCAGTACTTGGCACGGCTGGAGGGCGGCGAATACGCTGTGGTGGACCACAACGGAATCGTCACCGGCCTTCTGCGCCAGCAGGCAGTAGTGACAGCCATTACAGGTAAGGAAGCCCGCCGCAGCGGGCGCGCCTGACATCCTTGCCGGTAGAGTTGCATGCCGGCGGTTTTACCGAAGAACCCAGTGAATTTTTGGCGCCCAACCGCCAGCATGATGTTGCGGCCCGGCCGTACAGGAGCGAGGAACAGTACATGAGCAGCGAAACCGCCGCCCCCGAAGCCAACGCAGGCAACGACGAGGCAACCGCCGACCAGGCAGCCGCCAGCCAGGCAGTCCCCGGCCAGGCCCCGCAGCCCACGGGTGCCGCACGTCGGCGCGGGCCTTTCCGCGTAGGCGAGCGTGTCCAGCTCACTGACGAACGTGGCCGCATGAACACCATCTCCCTCGAAGTGGGCGGTGCCTTCCATACCCACCGGGGCTTCGTCAACCATGACGAAATCATCGGCAAGGTCGATGGTTCCGTGGTCAGCAACAACGTTGGCCAGCAGTACCAGACCCTCCGGCCCCTGCTCTCGGACTTCGTCTTGTCCATGCCCCGGGGCGCCGCAGTGGTCTACCCGAAGGACGCCGCCCAGATCGTCACCATGGCTGACATCTTCCCGGGCGCACGCGTAGTCGAAGCCGGCGTCGGCTCCGGCGCCCTCTCCATCTCGCTCCTGCGGGCAGTCGGCGACAACGGCTACCTCCATTCCTTTGAGCGTCGTGAAGAATTCGCGGACATCGCCCGCGGCAACGTGGAGACCATCTTCGGTGGACCGCACCCTGCGTGGCAGATTTCCTTGGGTGACTTCCAGGAAGAAGTGGTCAAGGCCGAGGCCCCCGGCTCCGTGGACCGCGTGGTCCTGGACATGTTGGCTCCATGGGAGTGCCTTGATGCCGTGGCTACGGTCCTGGCTCCCGGCGGCGTCTGGATCAACTATGTGGCAACCGTCACCCAGTTGTCCCGCACAGCGGAAGCCATCCGCGCTGATGGACGCTTTACCGAGCCTGACGCATGGGAGTCGATGGTGCGCGGTTGGCACCTCGAAGGCCTGGCGGTCCGGCCGGACCACCGCATGGTGGCCCACACAGGCTTCCTCCTGGTGACCCGCCGGCTTGCCGAGGGCGTGACCGGAATTTCCGTCAAGCGCCGCCCGTCCAAGACCGAGTTCAGCGAAGAGGACCTCAACGCATGGACACCGGCCGCTGTGGGGGAGAGGTCCGTTTCGGACAAGAAACTCCGCCGGGCCGCGCGCGACGCCATCGCCGGGACCAACGTCCAGGATGATCCCGCAGTCACAAACTGACGAAGGTCACAATAGGGTTCGCATTCCGGATGTCACCCAGCACCCTGAGCTTTTCGGGACTAAGGTCTTCTTAAGCGCAGGAAGGGGCTGATGAATCGTGGATACGTCAAACAACGACCTTGGACGGCCGACGCCGGAAGAAGCACACGCCGCAGCGGAAGAAGCAGCAAGCCGGAGGCTTGCCGCTGTCCAACCGCCCGAGCCCTCGAGCGATCTGACTGTTGCCGAACGGCAGATCAATATCCTCCGGGACAAGCTTCGCCACATTGACCGCCAGCTGGCAGCCGCGACCCAGAACAACAGCAAGCTTGTGAGCATGCTGGAGGCGGCGAAGGCCGAGATCCTCCGTTTGAAGGGTGCACTGGAGCAAGAGGGCCAGCCGCCTTACAGTTTCGGGACCGTGGTGCAGATCAATCCGCGGAAGCAGCCGACAGCCGGCAGTTCCAGCCAGGCCGCCACGGAGGAGTCCGTGGACATCTTCAACGCCGGCCGGAAGATGCGGGTGGGCGTCAGCCCGCTGGTGAACGTGAACCAGCTTGCCGTTGGGCAGGAGGTCCTCCTGAACGAGGCCCTGCTGGTGGTGGCGGGCCTTGGCTACGAACGCGCCGGCGAGCTGGTGACGCTGAAGGAAATGCTCGGCAAGGACCGCGCCCTGGTGGTAGGCCGCGCCGATGAAGAACGTGTGGTCCGGCTCTCGGGGGCCCTGCAGAGTGTCCACCTGAAAGTCGGGGATGCCCTCTCCCTGGATTCACGGACCGGCTACGCGTTGGAAAAGGTGCCTCGGGCAGAGGTGGAGAACCTCGTCCTCGAAGAGGTACCGGACATCACGTACCAGGACATCGGCGGCCTGGGCCCGCAGATTGAACAGATCCGCGACGCCGTGGAATTGCCGTTCCTTCATCCGGACCTCTACCGGGAGCATGGCCTGAAAGCACCCAAGGGTATCCTGCTTTACGGCCCTCCGGGCTGCGGCAAGACACTTATTGCCAAAGCTGTGGCCAACTCGCTCGCTGCACGCGCTGCAGAGCGCGCCGGCAATACCGACCTGAAGAGTTACTTCCTGAACATCAAGGGCCCGGAGCTGCTGGATAAGTACGTAGGCGAGACAGAGCGCCACATCCGGCTGATCTTCTCCCGCGCACGGGAAAAGGCGTCCGACGGCAGCCCCGTGGTGGTCTTCTTTGATGAGATGGATTCGCTGTTCCGCACCCGCGGCACCGGCGTTTCCTCCGACGTCGAAACCACCATTGTTCCCCAGCTGCTCAGCGAGATCGATGGCGTTGAGCGCTTGGACAACGTCATTGTCATTGGCGCCTCCAACCGTGAAGACATGATCGATCCCGCCATCCTCCGGCCGGGCCGCCTGGACGTAAAGGTCAAGATCCAGCGCCCCGATGCCGAGGCCGCAGCGGACATCTTCGGCAAGTACATCACTACCGACCTGCCATTCCATGCCCAGGACCTGGCCGAGTACGGCGGAGACGTGCAAGCCACCGTCGACGCCATGGTCCAGCGCACGGTGGAAGCCATGTACTCCACCGAAAAGTCCAATGAGTACCTTGAGGTCACGTACGCAAACGGCGACACGGAGATGCTCTACTTCAAGGACTTCAACTCCGGGGCCGTAGTGCAGAACGTGGTGGACCGTGCCAAGAAGTACGCCATCAAGGACCTCCTGACCAACAACCAGAAGGGGCTCCGGATCGAGCACTTGCTGCGGGCAGTGGTGGATGAGTTCCGCGAGCACGAGGACATGCCCAACACCACCAATCCGGACGACTGGGCACGGATCTCGGGCAAGAAGGGCGAACGGATCACCTACATCCGCACCATCGTCCAAGGCAAGGCAGGACAGGAACCGGGCAAGTCCATTGAAACCACCCCCAACACGGGCCAGTACCTATGACGGCAAGACCGGACGGCACGCCTGCTGAGAAGTTGCCCGCCGGCGGTGCCATGCGCGTCATGGGCTCGGAAACTGAATACGGCATCCATGCACCGTCCGCCCCCGGGGCGAACGCCACCATGATGTCCGCCAGGATCATTCAGGCGTACGCCACGGTTACCCGGCAACGGGCTGCCGGCGGCGCCGAAACGCGCTGGGACTATACGGACGAAGAACCTTTGCACGACGCCCGTGGCTGGACCCTGGACAGGGCTGCCGCGGACCCCAGCCAACTCACGGACCAGCCACCAGTGCTCGACGCCGAGGCCGTCGCGTTGGCCTATGGCCGCCAGGAGTTGGAACTCGATGGTGCGGACGAGTCCGGTTCCCTCTTGATGAACATGGTCCTTGGTAACGGGGCACGCCTTTACGTGGACCACGCGCACCCTGAGTACTCCAGCCCTGAGGTCACCAACCCGCGTGACGCTGTGGCTTGGGATGCCGCAGGGGATCTGGTTGCCTTGGCCACCGTGCGCAAAGTGGCAGCTGATGCCGGCCTGCCTCCCATCAACCTCTACAAGAACAACACGGACAACAAGTCTGTGTCCTATGGTTCACATGAGAACTACCTCATGCCGCGTTCGGTGCCTTTCGGCGACATCATCCGTGGCCTGACTCCGTTCTTTGTCTCCCGCCAGGTGGTCTGCGGGGCCGGACGGGTTGGACTGGGGCAAGACAGTTCCACCCCCGGTTACCAGATCAGCCAGAGGGCCGACTTCTTCGAGGCGGAAGTGGGCCTGGAAACCACCATCCGGCGCCCGATCATCAACACCCGCGATGAGCCGCACGCGACAGCCGACAAGTACCGGCGGCTCCACGTCATCATTGGCGACGCCAACCTCAGCCAGGCCTCCAACTACCTCAAGTTCGGTACCACGGCTATGGTCCTTAGCCTCGTGGAGGCAGGCCAGGCTCCTAAAATTGAGGTTCACGAGCCTGTGCAGGCGCTTCAGGCCATCAGCCACGACACCACTCTGGCAGCCACAGTCAGGTTGCTCGATGGCCGCAGGGTCACAGCACTGGACATCCAATGGATGTACTACGAGGCAGCCGCGAAACTTTCCCAGGAAACGGGAGTGGCGGATTCCGTCACGGGAGACGGCCACACCCACGACGTCCTTGCACGCTGGGAATCGACCCTGACAACGCTGGGCACTGATCTTGGTGCGGCCGCTTCCTCCGTGGAGTGGGTAGCCAAGAAATCGCTTCTGGAGGGATACCGGAACCGCGACGGACTGGCGTGGAACGACGCCCGCCTGGGCTTGGTGGATCTCCAGTGGTCTGACATCCGGCCGGAGAAGGGCCTCTACTACAGGCTGCTGTCCAAGGACCGCATGATGCGGATCGTCGACGACGCCGACATCGCCCGGGCGGTCACCGAACCGCCGTCGGACACCCGCGCCTACTTCCGTGGCCGGTGTGTTTCCAAGTTCGCCAAGGACGTGGTGGGGGCAAGTTGGGACTCGGTCATTTTTGATGTTCCGGGCCTGGGCAAGCTGCAAAGGGTCCCCACGCGTGAACCCCTGCGTGGCACTGAGGCACTGACCGGTGCCCTGTTTGAGCGGCACCATGAAGCCGGCGCATTCCTGTCCGAATTAATGGGCCGGAATACTCCGCCGGCGAGGAGTTGAGGACGCCCCGCCACGGGAGGATCCTGGCCTGGTCAAAGCCATACGCAGCAGCCCGCAGCGTGGCAATATGGCAGTAGGAAGTCTCCACCATCAGGAGACTGACAGTAGGGAGAAAGAAAATGGCAGCACAGGAGCAGCAACAACCGCAGTCCAGGGACACCGAAACCGAGGTGGATGTCCCCGAGGCCCCGCCCGCGGCACCAGCGGCCCAGGCGTCGGATGCGACCCAAGGCGTGGATGACCTCCTCGACGAAATCGACGGCGTTCTTGAGTCGAACGCTGAAGAGTTCGTCAGGGCGTTTGTCCAAAAGGGTGGCCAGTAACAGGACCCCCGCTACAGGATGTACTGCCCGGCAGGCGTGAGGCCGCCGGGCATCGGAACGCAGAGTCGAAGGAGTGCAGCAATGCAGGACCCGTCAACCGGCCCCCTGGCCAACCAGGCAACATCTTCTTTCACGGAGCATCTCCAACGCTCGCGCCCCGAACTCCTGCCGTTCAACCAATCCTTGCCGGCCGGGACCATACCTGCCTCTCCGCATGCCACCACGATCGTCGCTTTGACTTATGCCGGCGGTGTGCTGATGGCGGGGGATCGTCGTGCCACCATGGGCAACATCATCGCAAGCAGGCATATCGAAAAGGTGTTCCCGGCGGATGAGTACTCCGTCCTGGGAATTGCCGGAACAGCTGGTCTTGCCATTGACATCACCCGGCTTTTCCAAGTTGAACTGGAGCACTACGAGAAAATCGAGGGCACGTTGCTTAGCCTCGTAGGCAAGGCCAACCGCCTCGGTGCCATGATCCGGGGAAACCTGCCCATGGCCATGCAGGGGATGGCGGTCATTCCATTGTTTGCAGGTTTTGACCAGGTCTCAGGGGTCGGCAGGCTGTTCTCCTATGACGTCACGGGTGGCCGCTACGAAGAGCAGGAACACCACTCCGTGGGTTCAGGTTCAGTGTTTGCCCGTGGAGCGCTGAAGAAGTTGTGGAAGCCAAACCTTTCCGAAGAAGCGGCCGTAGCTGTGGCCGTCGAGGCCCTGTACGACGCCGCCGACGACGACTCAGCTACTGGCGGGCCTGATCCTGTCCGCCAACTCTGGCCTGTGGTCTACACCGTCAACCGTGCCGGAAACCGCAGGGTTCCGGAACGGGATCTGGCCGCCATAGCGGGGGAGATTGTCGAATCCCGCGCCATCGCTGGACGGGAGGCCTGAGATGACCCAGCAGTTCTATGTTTCACCTGAGCAACTCATGAAGGACCGTGCGGATTTCGCACGGAAAGGCATCGCACGGGGCCGCTCGGTAGTGGTGATCAGTTGCGCTGACGGCATTGCGCTCATCGCAGAGAATCCCTCGCCATCACTGCACAAGATTGGTGAGATCTACGACAAAATCGCGTTTGCCGCGGTGGGTAAGTACAACGAGTTCGAGAGCCTTCGGCAGGCCGGCGTGCGGTACGCCGATGTCAGGGGTTACTCCTACGACCGGGAAGACGTCACCGCCCGCGGCCTGGCGAGTGTTTACGCCCAGAGTTTGGGAGCTGTATTCACCGCCGAACAGAAGCCGTTTGAAGTGGAACTCGCTGTGGCCGAGGTGGGTTTGGCGCAGGAGCAGGACCATCTTTACCGGTTGACCTTTGACGGTTCCATCGCCGATGAGAACGGCTTCGTGGTCATGGGCGGTCTTGCCGATCAAATTTCCGACGTCGTCAGCGGTGCGTGGGAGCCCGACCTCAGCCTTGCCGGAGCCATGCGTTTGGCCCTGCGTGCCCTTTCCACGGACAAGGACGCTGACGCCCTTCCGTCCACCGCCGTCGAAGCTGCGGTCCTGTACCGTGCCTCCGAAAGCCACCGCGGCTCCCGGAGGGCGTTCCGCAGGCTGTTGCCGGAGGACATGACCCGGTTGCTCACAGAGGAGTCTTGAGATGGATAAGAGAATATTTGGCATCGAGACCGAATTCGGCATCTCCTATTCGAGCCCGGATTCACGGCCGCTGGCTCCGGAGGAAGTTGCCCGCTACCTGTTCCGGAAGGTAGTGAGCTGGGGCAGGTCATCGAACGTGTTCCTGACCAACGGCTCCCGCCTTTACCTGGATGTGGGCTCACATCCGGAGTATGCCACTGCTGAGTGCGACGACCTCGCCCAGTTGATTGCCCACGACAGGGCCGGCGAACTGATCCTGGACGACCTCGTGGACGAGGCGCAGGCAAGGCTGGCGGCCGAGGGCTTCAACGGAACTGTGTACCTGTTCAAGAACAACACCGACTCCGCAGGGAACTCCTACGGCAGCCACGAGAACTACCTGATCCCGCGCCGCGGCGAGTTTTCCCGTCTGGCCGAGATCCTCATTCCCTTCCTGGTGACCCGGCAGTTGATCGCGGGAGCAGGCAAGGTCCTCAAAACACCCCACGGCGCCACCTTTGCGTTCTCCCAGCGCGCCGACCACATCTGGGAAGGCGTATCTTCAGCCACCACCCGGTCCCGGCCCATCATCAACACCCGGGATGAGCCGCATGCGGACGCGGAGTTCTACCGCCGCCTCCACGTCATTGTGGGCGACAGCAACATGTCCGAAACCACGGCGCTGCTCAAGGTGGGAACCGTGGACCTGATCCTCCGCATGATCGAGTCCGGGGTGATCATGCGCGACATGCGGATGGAGAACCCCATCCGGAGCATCCGTGAAATCTCCCACGACCTGACCGGCCGTGCGCTGGTCAGGCTTGCCAACGGCAGGCAGCTGACCGCCCTCGACATCCAGCGCGAGTATCTGGGCAAGGTCACTGAGTTTGTGGCCACCAACGGGGCGCACAATGCCCACGTGCCGCTGATCCTGGACCTGTGGAAGCGCACCTTGGACGCGATCGACAGCGGTGACACGTCCACCATTGATACCGAGGTGGACTGGGCTATCAAGAAGAAGTTGATGGACGGGTACATGCGTCGTCACGACCTCAGCCTGGATTCGCCGCGAATTGCCCAGCTCGACCTCACTTACCACGATATTTCCCGGCAGCGGGGACTCTTCTTCCTTCTGCAGGCTCGGGGCGCCGCACGCCGGCTGGTGACGGAAACAGATGTCAAGGATGCCGTGGATGCACCTCCGCAGACCACGAGGGCGAAGCTGCGGGGAGATTTTGTCCGCCGGGCACAGGAACTTGGCCGCGACTACACCGTCGACTGGGTCCATTTGAAGCTCAACGACCGGGCCCACCAGACAATCCTTTGCAAAGACCCTTTCCGCAGCGTCGATGAGCGGGTGGATGCGCTGCTGGACTCTATGAGCTGACTCCCAGCTTCACGGGCTATTCTGGATAGTGGTCTCTTCCCGGGACCCAACCTGCTTGGAGGCGCAATGTGCCTTTCCGAGCTTCCCTTGCCCCGACGAAAGTGTCTTTTTTGTGCGCCGACTCCTAGCAATCCTCCTGCCCGCCCTTCTGCTCATCACCGCTTGCGGTGGTTCGGGCACGCCGGCCGCCGAGCCCACCAGCAAATCCGTTGGCGACGTTTCCAAGCTCGACTCCGTGAAGGTGACGGACAACGGAAACGACAAAGCGCCGGGTATCGAGTTCTCCAAGCCCCTGACGGTGGCCGAACCCACAGTCGACGTCGTCAGTGAAGGCGACGGAGAGCGGGTCAAGGCCGGACAAACAGCCGAACTGGCCTACGTTGCCGTGGACGGCAACGATGGCAAGACCCTGGAAGACGGCTACGCAAACGGCCCCCAGCCGATCGACCTGACGGACCAGATCAAGTCCAGCAATGAACTGATCTACAACGCCATCATCGGTGCCAAGGTCGGCAGCCACGTTGCCATTGCCGCTCCCGGCAATTCCTCCGGTGGTACTCCCGCCGCGACGCAACTGGTGGTCTTCAAGATTGTCTCTGCCAAGGATGCCGCTCCTGTCCTGGAGAAGCCCGAAGGTGAAGCTGTGACTCCTCCCGCCGGCCTGCCCACCGTGAAGGAAGACGACAAGGGCATTCCCCAGATCTCCGTGGACGGCGTGGCCGCCCCCAAGGAACTCATCGCCCAGGACCTCATCAAGGGCTCCGGAGCTGCTGTCAAGACCACTGATACCCTCACGGTCAACTACGTGGGTGTTAACCTCTCGGACGGCACCAAGTTCGACTCCAGCTTCGACAGAGGAGAGCCCACCAGTTTCCCCCTTACCGGAGTCATCAAGGGCTGGACCCAGGGCCTGGAAGGCAAGACTGTTGGCTCGCGCGTCCTGCTGGTCATCCCTCAGGACCTGGCCTACGGTGAAGCCGGCCAGGGTAAAGCCAAGGGCGACCTCGTCTTCGTCGTCGACATCCTCGGCGTCAAGTAACCACACCAGAACGTACACGGACTGCAAGGGTGCTGGTTTAAGCTGGTTCCTGACACAATCCGTCCCTCACACCAAGGAGCAACCATGTCATTTGGACAGCGTGATTTCGACCGCACCAAGCCCGAAATCGACTTCCCGGAAGGCGACGTCCCCACTGACCTCGTCATCACGGACCTCATCGAAGGCACCGGCACGGAAGCCAAAGCCGGAGACACCGTTTCCACCCACTACGTCGGCGTTGCCTGGTCGACCGGCGAAGAATTTGACGCTTCCTGGGGCCGTGGCGCTCCGCTGGACTTCCGTGTTGGCGTAGGCCAGGTCATCCAGGGCTGGGACCAGGGCCTGCTGGGCATGAAGGTCGGTGGCCGCCGCCGCCTGGAGATCCCCTCCGAACTCGCGTACGGCTCCCGTGGCGCCGGTGGAGCGATCAAGCCCAACGAAGCCCTGATCTTCGTTGTCGACCTCGTGGCTGTCCGCTAGGACTGAGCTCTGAGCCAAGGCGCGTCACCTTCCGGTTTTCCCGGTTGGTGACGCGCCTTGCTGCTTTCCCGCCGGTCTTTAGTAACGTAGCAACGTGTCCGCATCCCGCACTGAACGACTCCTGAACCTTCTCCTGGCTTTGCTCAATACCAGGGTGGGCCTTCCACGCTCCGTCCTCCGCGAGAAGGTCTATCACGACTCCGCAGAGAACGACGTTGCCTTTGGGCGCATGTTCGAGCGCGACAAAGTGGATTTGAAGCAGTTCGGCTTTGACATCGAGACCCTCACCGACCCCCGGCACTTCGGTGTCGATGACCCGGCGTCAACGCGCTACCGCATCGGCAAGGACTCCAACCGGCTCCCTGATGTAAGCCTGACGCCTGCAGAATGCACCGTTCTGTTGCTCGCGGCGCAACTGTGGGAACGGGCAGCACTTGGTTCGGCCGCTGCGAATGCGGTCCGAAAACTTCAGGCCGCGGGAGGTTTCGCGGACGTTGACCTTCCTGCCGGGGTCCAGCCCCGCATCAAGCCTGCGGGCCAGGCCTTCGACGACGTCGTAGCAGCCATGCATGGAAACCATCCGGTCCGCTTCGGCTACCTCGCGGTCAGTACCGGGCGTGAAGAGGTGCGCGAGGTTGAGCCCTGGGGCCTGGGCAGCCGCTTTGGCCAGTGGTACCTCGTGGGCTTTGACCGGGGGAGGGGAGCGAAGAGGCTGTTCCGCCTTTCGCGGATGACAACCGCGGTAACCGTGGTGCCCGGGAGCATTTTCGAACCTCCGGCCGGTTTCAATGCCCGGGCTGAGCTGGATGCCCTGCACGAGTTGCCCGAGCAGCGGGCGGTGCTGGTTGTCGACAGGGACCGGCTGCTTGCCTTGCGGAAAAAGGCCGTCGAAACGGCTCCGGATGACCGCGGCCGTGATCGGGTCACCGTTGAGTTCCGCGACCCGGAGGCTTTTGCTGAAGAACTGGCCTCCTACGGCCCCCACGTCAAAGTGGAGGGTCCCGCCGAGCTGCGTGACGCCGTCGTACGCCGGCTCAGGGCTGCCTTGGAATTCGACGCTGAACCGCCTGTTCCGGTGGAGTTTCCTGAGGCCGCACGGGCGCAGCGGGCCCGCAAACGTACCTCGGAAGACCAACTGGCCAGGATGCTTCAGTTGGTCCCTTTCCTGGTACACCACCAAGGTCTGCACATCCAGGAAGTGGCAGATCATTTCGGTATTACGCGCAAGGCGCTGATTGACGACCTCAAGATCCTCATCTGCTCCGGACTACCGGAGGGATACCCGGATGACCTCCTGGATATCCAGTGGGAAAACGACCATGTGTACATCTCCGAGCATTTGGAGCTGAACCGTCCGGTGCGTTTCAACGAAGACGAAGCCGCTGCATTGCTGACCGGCCTGGCCATGCTGGGCGATCTGCCATCACTGGCCGGCGTCTCCGAAGACCAGCCGGGGAGCGCCCTGGAGTCTGTCACCATCAAGCTGACCGGCGCGGCGGGGCAGGCCGGACGCTTGGCCGGTGCCGTCGCGGGGCAATCCATAGAGCCTGAACAATCGCAGGCCTTCGCCGTCATCACCCAGGCGATCCGGGAAGGACGCCAACTGCATCTGAAGTACTTTTCCCGGCAACGCGATGAACTGACCGAACGCGATGTTGATCCGTTGCGGCTCTATTCGCTGGATAATACGTGGTACTTCGAGGCGTACTGCCACAGCAAGGCCGGAATCAGGAACTTCCGCCTGGACAGGGTGGAAATCGTTGAACCGAACGGACTTCCGGCATCGGGACTGGCTACTGCAGAGCAGGATTACCCTGCACGGCTGTTTACGCCCAGCGACGACGACGTCCTGGTGGTGCTCCAGCTGACCAGGCAAGGTTCCGGGCTGGCGGATGACTACTACGCTGAACGCACGGCACAACTGCCCGACGGCGGCCTCCTCGCTGAAGTACGGTTCGGCACCGCAGACTGGCTGCCCATGTTCGTTTCGCAACACGGCGGAGCGGTCCGGATACTGGACCCGCAGGCCTTGCGGGAGGAAACACGGGTATGGCTGAACGCGGCGGCGAATCAGTACGACTCCCTTTCTGACGGCACGGCTGGCTAGACTACTCAGATGCCTTGGTGGTTCTGGATCCTGTTGTGGATCGCGCTCATAGCCCTTTCGTTGCTGCTTCACCTGACGCTTGGGTATCGCTTGTTCAGGAAATTCATGTCAACTGTTCATGAACTGGGCGACGCGGGTAAACGTTTCAGCAACCTTTCACCTGCGCCCGAAACCTCCGATGTTGAAACGCCGGAAGACAGCCCCGTGCCGGGGTCCGCAATTTTTGCCTCACCGGATCAGATGCGTCATGATTACCTGACGGCCAAAGCCTTCCGCCAGGAAGTTCGTCGCCAGAAGCGCGTCAAGCGCAAAGCAGAGCGGGGTCAGCCCCAATCCCTGCACGACATTGAATTCAGATAGACGTAGGATGTATCCAAAAGGAAAGGACCTCCCCACATGAGGCTCGAAGGCTGGCATCTCATCATCATCATCGTCCTGGCTCTGGTGCTCTTCGCAGCGCCGAAGCTGCCGTCCATGGCGCGCAGCATTGGGCAGTCGATGCGCATTTTCAAGTCGGAAGTCCGGGAAATGAAGAAGGACGGTTCTTCTGAAACGAAGGACTCCGCGGAGGCTTCCGACGCCGTTGAAGGCAAGGTAGTAGGCCACCCCGACGCCAAGGCCAGGAACAACGGCGAGACTGACGTTCCGCCCTCCAACCGCGTCTAAAGAGAAGTGGTAGAAACGAAGGGGCGCAAGGCCAACCCCGAAGCCCGGATGGCGCTCCTTGACCACCTCAAGGAGCTGAAGAACCGGCTCTTCAAGGCTGCAATCGGCATCATCCTGGGCACCGTGGTGGGCTTCATCGTCTACCAGCCGCTCCTGGAGGCCCTGATCAAACCGATCAAGGACCTCAACGAGAAGGAGGGGCGTGCCGCCACCCTGAACTTTGATGGAGTGGCCAGTTCTTTTGACCTCATGGTCCAGGTCTCGGTGTTCCTTGGCGTGCTCCTGGCAAGCCCGGTGTGGATCTACCAGCTCTGGGCGTTCATCGTGCCGGGCCTCCACAAGAAGGAGCGGCGGCTGGCGTTGTCCTTCGTGGCCGCGGCCGTGCCGCTCTTCATCGGCGGCGTACTGCTCGCCTGGCTGGTCCTGCCCAACGCCGTCCGCGTACTGACCGACTTCACGCCGCAGGGTGGGTCCAACTTCATCAGTGCCGAAATCTACCTGGCATTCGTGCTTAGGCTCCTGCTGGCGTTCGGCATTGCCTTCCTGGTTCCCGTGGTGCTGGTTGGGCTGAACCTCGCCGGCATTGTCAAAGGCAAGCAACTCATCAAGAGTTGGCGCATCACCATCTTCCTGGTTTGCTTGTTCGCTGCCATGGCTGCTCCCGGCGCTGATGCCATGAGCATGTTCTATCTCGCAGCACCCATGTTGCTCCTGTTCTTCGCGGCCATTGGAGTCTGCGTCCTCAATGACCGCCGCCGCGAACGCCGCGCCATCAAGAGGGCAGCTGAGACTGAAGCCACTGCGGACATTGCGACGCCGGCCACGGATCTGGAGAATCTCTAGACCGTGGGCCACTAGGCTTGATGCATGTCCTCTATTTCCGGGTCTCCTTCACCGTCAGAGAGCTACCAGGCTGCAGCGCAGCGGGCTGCTGAGTCCAAAACCTATCTGGGCGCTTTCAGCCGTTCCCTGGATTTTGAACTGGACGACTTCCAACGTGAGGCGTGCAGGTCGCTGCAGGAAGGCCGTGGCGTGCTGGTTGCAGCACCCACGGGAGCAGGCAAGACGATCGTTGGTGAATTCGCGATCTACCTGGCCCTGGAACGCGGCCTCAAGGCTTTCTACACCACCCCCATCAAAGCGCTCAGCAACCAGAAGTTCTCGGAGCTGGCATCAAAGTACGGCGCTGCCAATGTTGGGCTCCTGACAGGTGACACCACCATCAACGGGGACGCCCCTGTAGTGGTCATGACCACCGAGGTCCTGCGCAACATGTTGTATGCGGACTCGGAAACCCTTGGTGACCTGGGGTTCGTGGTGATGGACGAGGTCCATTACCTGGCCGACCGCTTCCGCGGTGCCGTCTGGGAAGAAGTCATAATCCACCTGCCCAGCGAGGTACAAGTGGCCTCCCTGAGCGCCACGGTGTCCAATGCTGAGGAGTTTGGCGCCTGGCTGGACACTGTCCGGGGCGATACCGATGTCATCGTGTCCGAGCACCGGCCGGTGCCATTGTGGCAGCACGTCATGGTGGGCCGCGAAATAGTCGACCTCTTCGCCGGCGACACCACCTTTGATGAAATTGCGCCACAAGCCACTGGCGCGCCGGAAACCGAGGTGCCCGAGATCTCCGAGGCCGCAGAGGAAGCCTCCGAACCCACCTCCGCGGAACGCCGGAAGGTCCACGCGAAGCGTTCGTCCGCAGCCAAAGTCCGTCAAGCGGTGACCGGGCCCGAGTTTGAGGTCAATCCGGACCTCCTGGCCATGGCCCGTTCCGAGAGCCGCATGAACATGAGTGGCCGCTACGGCCACGGCGGACGCAGCCGCCGTCGTCAGGACCGTCACCGCGACGAACGGCAGCAATCCGAGCAGCGCAGTCCTGTGCGCAAGGCCAGCCGGCCACAAGTCATTGAGAGCCTGAGGCGCCAGGATCTTCTGCCTGCCATTACTTTCATTTTCTCGAGGGCAGGCTGCGACGCTGCAGTCGCACAGTGTGCCGCCTCAGGGCTGTGGCTGACAACCGAGCGTGAACAGCAGGTCATCGCCCAGCGCGTGGACGAAGCCAGCCACGAGATTCCAGCCGATGACCTCGACGTCCTGGGCTTCTGGGGCTGGCGTGACGGACTCATGAGGGGCTTTGCCGCCCACCACGCAGGCATGCTGCCCACCTTCAAGGAGGTGGTGGAAAAGCTCTTTGCCGACGGCTTGGTCAAGGCTGTCTTCGCCACGGAAACACTGGCCTTGGGCGTCAACATGCCGGCCCGCTGCGTGGTCCTGGAAAAACTGGAAAAGTTCAACGGTGAAGCCCACGTCAACATCACTGCGGGGGAGTACACCCAGCTGACAGGCCGGGCAGGACGCCGGGGCATCGACGTCGAAGGGCATGCCGTGGTGCTGTGGCAGCCGGGGACGGACCCCGCTGCCGTGGCCGGCCTGGCCTCACGCCGCACGTATCCCTTGAACTCCAGCTTCCGGCCCACCTACAACATGAGCATTAACCTGATCGCCCAGTTTGGCCGCGTCCGGGCGCGCGAAATCCTGGAGTCCTCCTTCGCGCAGTTCCAAGCTGACCGTTCCGTGGTGGGCCTTGCCCGGCAGGTGCGGGGGCGGGAAGAGTCACTGGCCGGCTATGCCAAGTCCATGCAATGCCATCTGGGTGACTTCACCGAGTACGCAAAACTCCGGCGCGAACTCAGCGATGCCGAGAACTTCGCGGCCCGGGACCACCAGCGTGCCCGTAAGTCGCACGTTGCTGATTCCCTGGCCAGGTTGATCCCCGGCGATGTCATCAGCATTTACAGCGGCAGGCTTGCCGGACATGCGGTGGTTCTTGACGTGGATCCGAACGCCCGTGAGCCCCGGCCATCAGTGCTGACCTCCGATAACCAGCTTCGTCGGATTGGCGTGCACGATCTCGAAGGACCTGTTTCTCCGGTAACCAGGATCCGGATTCCCAAGTCCTTCAATGCAAAAGTACCCAAGTCACGCCGCGACCTCGCATCCTCCATGCGCCACGCCATCAGCGAAGACGCACCGCACAGCCGCCGTAACAGCCGGCACGAAGACTTCGGCCTGGGCGCGCGGCTGCCGGACCAGGAGAAGAAGATCGCGGATCTGAGGCGTGCCCTCAGGGCGCACCCCTGCCACGGATGCAGCGAGCGGGAAGACCACGCCCGGTGGTCGGAGCGCTGGTGGAAGTTGCGCAGGGAAACCGACGGCCTGGTCCGCCAGATCCAGGGCCGCACCAACACGATCGCAAAGACGTTCGACCGCGTGTGCGATCTTCTCTCCGCCTACGGCTACCTGGAGACGAACGACGCCGGCAACGTCACCATCAGCGCCGATGGGCAGCGGCTTCGCCGGATTTATGGCGAAAAGGATCTGCTCATCTCCCAGTCGGTGCGGCGCGGAGCCCTCAATGATCTCGATGCCGCCGAACTTGCCTCATTGGCCAGCACGCTGGTGTATCAAGCCAAACGCGAAGACCGTGGCTTGCGGCCAAGGATGCCGTCCGTTTCCCTGGAGTCAGCGGTGGATATCGTCGTCCGGGAATGGTCCCAGCTGGAGGACACCGAAGAACACCACCGACTTCCCTTGACCGGCGAGCCGGAGCTGGGTCTGATGTGGCCAATGTACAAGTGGGCCAAGGGGCGCCATCTCCAGGACGTTCTCAGCGGCACCGACCTCGCAGCAGGGGACTTCGTGCGCTGGGCCAAGCAAGTAGTGGATCTGCTGGACCAACTGGCAAAGATCCCGCAGCTGGACCCGAGGGTGGCGCGGATTTGCCGCGAGTCCATTGACCTGGTTCGCCGCGGTGTAGTGGCCTACTCCACCGTGGCTTAGCGCCACCTCCACCGATTGATATTTTTCAAAGCTCAAGGAGCACACCGCATGAATCAGCCAGGCGCGCCGGCCGGCCAGCACCACACTGGAGCGGACCGCAAGGTCACCATGTACCGCAACGGGTCCATCTACACAGCCGCTGATCCCTTTGCCACCGCCATGGTGGTCGATGGCGATACCGTGGCCTGGGTTGGCTCGGAGCAGGCCGCCACGTCCATCGCTGACTCTTCAATGGAGATCATCGACCTCCGTGGCGCCCTCCTGGCTCCCGGCTTTGTCGACTCCCATGCACACCTGACGGAAACGGGCCTGGCCCTGTCCGGCCTGGACCTTGGCGGGGTCCGTTCCGCCCGGGAACTGCTCGACGCCGTAGCCGGCGCGGGTGGCAGTGGCACCATTATTGGCCACGGCTGGGATGAAACCGCCTGGAACGACCCCTCTCTGCCTACGCTTGATGAGCTGGATCGGGCATCGGGCGGACGACAGGTCTATCTCTCACGCATCGATGTCCACTCCGCCCTGGTCTCATCGTCCTTGGCCGCAGCGGCCGGCCTCAGGAACCTTGACGGGTTCGGCGGGGACGCCCGGGTGATACGCGGAGCCCACACCGCAGCACGCCTGGCCGCTCGACGCTTCCCCGAAGCCCAAAGGCGCGCGCTCCAGGAACGTGCCCTTAAGGAAGCCGCTTCCAACGGATACGTGGCTATGGCCGAGATGTCGGCGCCCCATATCTGCGGCCCCGAGGACCTGCAGCTCTCTGCCTCGTGGAATGAGGACGGCATCAGCCCTGAAATACTTCCGTACTGGGGTGAACTGGCATCCTCCGCAGAACACGCCGAGAGTATTCTGGCCGGTCTTGGGACCAAGGTCCTGGGTCTCGCCGGAGACCTCAACGTGGACGGTTCCTTGGGTTCCCGGACGGCCGCCCTCCTGGAGGACTATTCGGACGCTCCCGGGAACCGCGGCAGCCTGTACCTTTCGGTCGATGAAGCAGCCCGGCATCTGGTTGCCACATCCCAGCTCGGCATCCAGGCAGGGTTCCATGTCATTGGCGATGCCGGCCTGGCCGCAGTTCTGGAAGCGTTGGACGTTGCTGCTGCCGAGGTGGGGGAGCAGCGGATCCGGGCTGCCGGACACCGGCTTGAGCATGTTGAACTGGCCGATCAATCCGCCATCGACAAACTGGCCAAGTATTCCATGACCGTCAGTGTCCAACCTGGCTTCGACGCGGCCTGGGGTGCTACGGGCGGGCTGTATGAACAGCGCCTGGGTGGTCGCAGCAAGGCCATGAACCCGTTTGCGTCCTTCTACGCCAGTGGCGTCCCCATTGCCTTTGGCAGCGACAGCCCCGTTACCCCGTTGCGGCCGTGGTCCAGCGTGCGCGCGTGCCTGGAACACAGCAACCCGGACCAACGGATTTCCGCCAGGGCCGCCTTCCTTGGCCATACCCGCGCCGGCTGGCGGGCCGCGAAGCACCGCAACCCCCTGATGGGACAACTGGTGCCAGGTGCGCCCGCGAGTTTCGCTGTGTGGGAAGTCGAAGAGCTCATGGTCCAGGTGGCAGACAGCCGGGTTCAGTCGTGGAGCACGGATCCGCGGGCGCGGACCCCGCTGCTGCCGGCACTCGATACCGGCAGTGACCCCCGTTGCCTGCAGACGGTTCGTGAGGGGCGGGAGCTGTTCGCCCACGAATCGCTCCGCGTCTAGGCACATATTTTCTGCATCATCCAAGGTGCCTTTGAGCTGGGATGACACCCGGATCCGCAGGTCACCGACCGGTTGACAGCCCGGGGTGAGTCCGTAGCATTAGGGCTCTACGGATGATCAATCCAGGGTACGAGAGCCGCGGTTTGGTGGTCCGGTCGTGGCCGGAACCCGTTCATGGTGGCGGCAAACAGGTGGGCAGGTCCGCAACGACCCAGAAAACAGTCCGACCGGGACTCATTGCCCGGTCGCCACTGGTCCTGGGCTTGCGGATCTGCCCGCGGGCCATGCCCCGCCCCAAAGTGCACTTTTGATTGTGTCGGACGCCACAGCCGCCGGGGCAGTGCCTTCCGGCGTCCTATAATGGAGAGTTGCGCCGGAATTCCAGCCGCTATGGCTGATCCTGCACACTGACCGCTCCATCAAGGAAAGGCCTCTACTTGCGTGTCCTGACGATCATTCCCACCTACAACGAGCTCGAATCGCTCCCTGTGACCCTGGGGCGGCTGCGCGCAGCAGTTCCCGAGTCCGATGTCCTGGTGGTTGACGACAACAGCCCTGATGGTACGGGACGGCTCGCAGATGACTTCGCTGCTGCGGACCACCAGGTGCATGTGCTTCATCGGAAGGGCAAGGAAGGTCTCGGCGCTGCATACATTGCCGGCTTCAAGTGGGGCCTCGCCGCGGGGTACGACGTCCTGGTGGAAATGGACGCGGACGGTTCGCATAAGCCCGAACAGTTGCCCCTGCTCCTGGATGCAGTCAAAGACGGAGCGGATCTGGCCATGGGCTCGCGCTGGGTACCCGGTGGCAGTGTGGTCAACTGGCCGCTCTACCGCCAGGCAATCTCCAGGATCGGCAGCACTTATGCCCGCATCATGCTCGGGGTCAAGATCAAGGACGTCACCGGCGGCTACCGCGCCTTTAAGCGCAGCACCCTCGAAGCCCTGAACCTGGATGAAGTAGAGTCGGTTGGCTACGGTTTCCAGGTGGACCTCGCATGGAGGGTAGCCAAGCTTGGCCTGCGCATCGAGGAACGTCCCATCACCTTCGTCGAACGTGAACTGGGTGCCTCGAAAATGAGCGGCAACATCGTGGTGGAAGCCATGATCAACGTTACCAAGTGGGGATTGGCGGCCCGTTGGGCCAAGCTGACCCGCAAGTCTTCGGCCACGGCCAAGTAACTTTTTAACAGAAAAGGCCGGGTCCGGTTCCCAGTGGGAACCGAACCCGGCCTTTTTGCGTCTGTCCGCGCAACCGTCTGTCGCTCAGCCGCCTGTCCGCACAGCCTGGTCATACAGGCCGGTTGGTCCAGTACAGGTGCGGACTAAGCGGAGCGGCGCTCTCCACGGCGCTCACGCAGAATGTTCAAACGATCCTCCAGGATCTGCTCCAGCTCAGGAAGGCTCCTGCGCTCCAGGAGCATGTCCCAGTGGGTGCGGACCGCTTTCTCGTTAGCGTCCACCGGGCGCTCACCATCGACCAGGAGGGCTTCCTTGCCGGTCTTGGAAACCCATACCGGGGGAATTTCAGCTTCGGAGGAGAAGGTCACGAAGACCTGCTCGCCGTCTTCGCAGCGGTACTCGACCCGCTGGCGCGGTGCCGGTTCAACGCCGGATTCAGTTTCCATGCTTTGGGCGCCAAGACGCATACCCCGCAGGCTGCGATCGCTCATGATTACTCCCTCTGTCTGTACGCGGAGCAAGGACCCCGCGTTGGCCGTAAGCCGTTTTCACGATCCTTACGGACTACTTCTGCACACCTTGCATCACTCATTGCAACGCATGGCAAAGCTTTTATGTTCCATCCGCACTGAACCAGCCGGACAAATATCCCATTATACGCAGAACAACCACCACTACCTAAAAGCACCCACATGCAACGAGCGGCCAGCCGGAGTGGCTGACCGCTCGTAGCGACGTAGTACCAGTTATTCGGCGGGCCTTGCGGGCTCCGCGGAGGCCGTGCCGGCGGAGGCCGTGCCGTCATGTCCACCGAAAAGACCTAGGGGAGAGTCCCCGTTGCTCCCACCGAGGGCCCCGCCAATTCCCTTGAGCGCTTCGCCCACTTCACTGGGAATGATCCACAGCTTGTTGGAGCTTCCTTCAGCGATCTTCGGGAGGGTCTGCAGGTACTGGTAAGCAAGGAGCTTCTGGTCCGGATTGCCCTTGTGGATGGCATCAAAGACCTTCTGGATTGCCTGGGCTTCACCGTCGGCACGAAGGATGGCTGCCTTGGCATCACCTTCGGCAGCAAGGATGGCAGCTTGCCGTTGGCCTTCGGCAGTAAGGATCTGGGACTGCTTGGTGCCCTCAGCTGTCAAAATGGCTGCACGGCGATCACGCTCGGCGCGCATTTGCTTCTCCATCGAGTCCTGGATGGAGTGGGGCGGATCGATCGCCTTCAGTTCCACGCGCGAGACGCGGATTCCCCAACGGCCCGTTGCTTCGTCGAGAACGCCGCGCAGTTGACCATTGATCTGGTCGCGGGAGGTGAGCGCTTCTTCGAGGTTAAGCCCGCCCACCACGTTACGGAGCGTGGTGGTGGTCAACTGTTCGACCGCCTGGATGTAGTTGGCGATTTCGTACGTCGCTGCCCTGGGGTCCGTGACCTGGAAGTAAACCACGGTGTCAATCGAGACCACCAGGTTGTCTTCGGTAATGACGGGCTGCGGCGGGAAGGACACCACTTGTTCGCGGAGGTCCAGGAGCGGCAGGAGCCGGTCAACGAACGGAATCAGAATCGTCAGCCCGGGATTCAGCGTCCGCTGGTACTTCCCGAGCCGTTCAACGACGCCGGCGCGTGCCTGCGGGATGATCCTGACCGAGCGGACCAACACTATGATGACAAAAATAACGAGAACAATCAGCACGATTGCTGCTGCTGTTCCTCCTAAGCCGTCCATACATCTCCTTCGTTCCCCAATTGCGTGGTCTGATGCCGCGGTCCGGCAAGAGTGCCGAACCGCATAAATGTAAGGCGCGCCGTCAGCGCGGGGTGTTTTCGGCGGGCGAGGCGACTACCGCCGTCGCGCCGTCGATTTTGGTGACCTGAACTGTTGCGCCGGGATCGATGACCCCTGCGGTGCTACGGGCGCTCCAGACGTCGCCGCCGATTTTGACAAGCCCACTGGTGCCGCTCACGGCTTCGATGACGAGAGCGGGTTGGCCAATGAGGCGATCGATGTTGGACCGTTGTTCTTCGGGGCCCTTATGCAGGTGCTTCAGGGCGACGGGACGAACGAACGCGATCATGAGGAGGGAAACAACGCAAAAGATGACAATTTGCAGCCAGAAATCCGCGCCGGCAAAGTCGGCCACCAAGCCTGCCAAGGCTCCGCCGCCGAGCATGATGAAGAAGAGGTCCAGGGTGAGCATTTCCACCACTGCGAACGCGAGGAAGGCTGTGAGCCAGAGGGCCCACCAATTCTCGCCGAGCCATTCGAACATCGATTCCCCCTTGGTCCCGGATCCCGCGGGCGGGATCACAGTCGCTGTTCTTCCATCCTAGCCCGATGCGCCGTCCCACGTCAGGACGCGGTAAATACGCTGATCCGGAACTTGGCCGTGGTGGCCAGCACACCGGCAGGGACGCCTTGCTCCGCGTGGCGCCGGTGGTGGTGGCCGGCCGGTCCCATGTAGGCCAGGTCCTGCACCTGCGGGCCAGTCAGCTCAAGGGGGATGTCCAGGCCGTAAGCGGCAGCAGGACTGAAATAGTCCTTCATCGTCCCGGCCAAACGTTCCTCCTTGCCCTCTTCAATGCCCAGCATTCCGGTGGCCGCTGCTGCCTCGGCAAGGTGTCCCTGCCTGGGTGTCACCACTATCAGTTTTCCGCCGGGACGGATCACCCGCGCGAATTCGGCCGGGTTTCGCGGGGCAAAAACCACCATGACCACGTCCACCGAATGATCGGCCACCGGCAAGGGACGCCAAATGTCCCACACAAGGTTCACCGCTTGGGGATTGAGGCGGGCAGCCCTGCGGAGTGCAAACTTGGAGATGTCCAGGCCGATCGCTGCCGCTCCGGACTGGTTAACAACTGCATTGAGGTAGTGCCCCGTGCCCGTGCCGGCGTCGAGAACCAGGGCGCCGGGACCCTGGAGGGCTCCCGCAGCTTCCTTCGCAACTGTTGCGGCCAAACCTGAATAGTGTCCAGCGTCCAGGAACCGGTGGCGGGCGGCCACCATATCGGCGGTGTCTGCTTCGAAAACAGTGCCCTTGCCCGTGAGCAAGTTGAAGTAGCCCTGTTTGGCGGCATCGAAAAGGTGCCCCGACCCACAGGCAAGTGCCCTCCGCGGATCTTCCCGCACCTGGAGCGTCCCTTGGCACAGGGGACAGCGAAGGGCGGCGAGGGCATCGGAGAACATGGCTTCAATCCTAAGGCTGGACGGAGTGTCTGGAGCCGCCCACCGGGGTCCCGGGCTAGGCTCACCCTCGTGAAACCCGAGCAACTGCCCCTGCTGAACTCAGTGTCCGCCCCGGCCATCCACCCTGATGGGACCAAGGCGGTGGTATCAGTCACCAGGCCGGATTTTGACGCCGACAGCTACGTCGGCCAGCTGTGGACAGTGCCCTTGGACACCACCAAGCACCCGCGTCGCATTACCCGCGGCTTCAGGGACAGTTCCCCTGCTTTCTCACCCGATGGACTGGTCCTTGCGTTTCTCCGAAGTGATCCCGACGGCAAACCCCAGTTGTTCGTTGTGGAGGCCGCCGGCGGCGAACCGCAACGGATTACTGCCCAACACTCAGGGGTTACCGGCTTCATCTGGGCGCCGGACTCCCATCGGATTGCATTCTTGGCCCGTGTCCCGGAACAAGGGCGGTACGGAACGGTGGACGGTGTGGGCGCAGCCGGTGAGGACGCCCGCCTGATCACGGCGAACCAGTACCGGATGAACGGTGTTGGATACACCGCCGACCAGCCCCAGCAGGTGTTCGTGGTTGAGGTTCCCGAGTTGGGCGGTGAGCCTGCAGTGGCACCCCGTGGGCGGGCTGCCCACGAACAGCCAAAGTCTGCCGCCCCGGGGATTCCCGCGGCGACGCAACTGACGTTTGGCGGCTCAGACCACGAGTCCCCGTGTTTTTCTGCCGACGGCTCGCACCTTTTCTTCGTGGCGGCCCTGCATGAAGGGCACGACGACGATCTGGTCACCTCGGTTTACAGGGTGGATGCCGCCGGTGGCGAGCCGTCCGCCGTCGAGCCTTCCCACGGCAAACTACAAACGGTCACCGGCGTCCGCGCCTCCCTGGATGGTCGTTGGTTGTTCTATACTGCCCAGGACCTCGGGACTACGGGCAGGGACTTCGTTGCCCGGAACGGCGTCCTGTATGCCATGCCAACCGGTGGGGGAGAAGCAACGGCCCTGACCGACGTCGAACATCTGGACGTTTCCGGACCGTTGGAACCCAGCGGCCCTTCCAGCGTCCTTGTCCTGAACACGGCCCTGGGCAGCGTTGAAATGCTTGATGTCAACGCGGTGGGCGAGATCACCCCCTTGGTCCACGGCGCAAGGGTGGTCATAGGCGCAACGGTAGCTGCCAACGGAGAGATCGCGGTGAGTCTTGCCGATGCCTCCTCCGTGGGCGATGTCGCTTCCCTCGAACGCGGGGAACTGCGTTTGCTGACAGATTTCTCAGCCGGCCTCAGGAACAATTCCCGGGTCAGCGAGCCCTTGGACTTCGAGGCCGAATCCTCCGATGGGCATCCCGTCCATGGCTGGCTCGTCCTCCCTGATGGTCCCGGACCCCATCCGGTACTGCTCACGATCCACGGCGGCCCTTTCGCCCAGTACACCGGAGCCTTCTTCGACGAAGCACAGGTCTACGCTGCCGCAGGATACGCGGTAGTGATGTGCAACCCCCGAGGATCGGCCGGTTACGGCCAATCACATGGCCGTGCCATCAAGGAGCGCATGGGCACGCTGGACATGCAGGATGTGCTTGCGTACCTGGATGCAGCCATTGCCGCCCACAAGGCCCTGGACAAGGACCGGATCGGCATCATGGGCGGCTCGTATGGTGGCTATCTGACTGCCTGGACCATCGCCCACGATCACCGTTTCAAAGCAGCGATCGTCGAACGCGGCTTCCTGGACCCGGTCAGCTTCACAGGTTCTTCCGATATTGGCTGGTTCTTCGGCGGCGAATACACCGGTAGAACCCTTGAACAGATGACTGCCCAGAGCCCCATGGCAGTGGTGGGTTCCGTCCAGACTCCAACCCTGGTAGTGCACAGCGAAAACGACCTCCGGTGCCCCATCGAACAAGGGCAGCGCTACTACTCCGAACTTAAGGCCCGAGGGGTGGATACCGCGTTGTTGGTGTTTCCGGGTGAAGACCACGAATTGTCCAGGTCAGGGACACCACACCACCGGAAGCAGCGCTTTGAGCACATCCTTCGCTGGTGGGCACAGCACCTGCCTACCGCGTCAAACCAAGTGGAGGACTGACCTGCCGGCGGCACGCTTCGTTGGTTGATCCTTTCAGCGCAGGAAGCCCAGGTTCCGGCGGGCATCATCAATGTCCGGAGCGGCCCAACGGGCAGAATGCTCCGCGTTGCTGGAAAGGGACCTGATTTCGGCGCGGTCCAGGTACAGCGTTCCATGGAGGTGGTCCGTCTCGTGCTGGACAATGCGCGCCTGCCAGCCGGAGAACCATTCCTCCACGCGCACACCCGCGGGTGTGAGGTATCTCAGCTCCACATTCCGGTGCCGGGTCACCACCGCCTGGTAGCCGTTGACGGAGAGGCAGCCCTCATAGAAGGAGGCCGTCTCCGAACCCAACGGCAAGTACTGCGGGTTCACAATGGCAAGAAACTCCAAATGTTCCCGGTGCCGGACAGCGGCCGAAACCGGGTCAAGATCATACTGATCCTCCAGCACCGCGAGTTGCAGGGGAATGCCCAGCTGCGGGGCAGCCAGACCCACACCGGGCGCGTCATGCATGACCTCGCGCATGCGGTCCACCAGTGCTGCGAGTTCAACGTCGTCCAATTGGCCGTCATAGGGCGCCGCCAACTGTCGCAGCACGGGGTGTCCGGCCTGGACAATCGGCGGGAGTCCATCAGCATCAAGCAACCTGCGGACGGCGTCCCTGATCTGCGTGGAGTTGAAGTCCGTAGCCGGGCCCACGGCCTCAGGATGGGGTTGATGGTTCATGGCAAGAGCCTATCCCCAAGGGTCGCCGTTGAGTTGGGCTAGGCTCTACGAATGAGCGATTCATCTTCATTGGACCGTGTGCTCGGATTCGTCCGGACTGTTGAAGCCGGCGGCGGAGCTGCTGAGCTGCGGCCCTTCCTTGCCCCGGACTTCCAGCTGACTGAGTGGCCCCATGCCCTGTCCAAAACCGGCTCCACCAGGAACCTGCAGGAAACTTTGGCCGGCGCCGACCACAGCAAGGACATTGTTGCCGATCAGCGATTCGAAGTGGTGAGAACCACCGCCCAGGACACCCGGGTTGTCCTTGAAATGAACTGGTCGGCCACGCTGTTGCTCGATCTTCCGCACTGGGACCGCGGCGACACCATCCGGGCCAGGAGTACAGCCGTTTTTGAGCTCCGGGACGGCTTGATCGTCAGCCAGGATACGTACGACTGCTATTACACGACGCCGGAATAGCTAGCGCATGGTGAAGCGCCGTTCCACCAGCCCGGCCACTGCCGGAAGCCCAAGCACTTGGGCAAAGAGTTTGTTCCGGGCTTCCATGGCAGCCGGCGCCAACGGCCTGCCCAAAGCCATATTCAGTCCAGCCTGACGCGATGCACGCCGGGCTGCTTTCCTGCGGGATCTTTCAAAGCCCGCCAGCAACCGGCCTACGTCCGAACCACCGAACGAAGCATCCATGATGGGCGCCAATGCTGCAGCATCCAACCAGCCAAGGTTCATGCCCTGGCCCCCGATCGGGCTGATTTCGTGGGCTGCGTCGCCGAGCAAAACCAGCCGACCGTGGACCATTCGGTCTGCCAGCCGCGACCGGACTTCGAAGGCGCTCACCATGGTGTTGCTGCCCGCATCCGGGAACTCGCCGGTTCTGGCGCCGATCAGCTCAGCCAGCCCGGCCGCCGTCGTGCCTTGGTCCGGTGACCCCAACCTGACCACCCATCTGCGCACCCCGCCCGGCAGCGGAAAGGATTCAACAATCCCAGCGGGCTCCAGGTACAGGACAGCGTCGGTACCGTGACCGGTGGCATCAGCGAAATCTCCCATGATGTAGCTATCCGGATAGCTCCGTGCAGGCAGGTGTGGAAGGATCCGTTGGCGGACCGCTGAATGGGCTCCATCAGCGGCCACCACCAGGCGGGCGCGGAACTCCAGGGCACCAGCGGCGGAATCCGCTGCGACCCGAACCGACCTGAAGTCGTCCACTACTTCCTGGACGTCCGCGCCCCGGACAATTGCCTCGGCATCCAGGTCAAGAACTGCCTCCTCCAGGACCCTCTCGGTCACCGCCTGCGGTACCGCAAGGATGAAGGGGAAGGCGGGATCGCCGCCGAACGCCAGCTGGGCCACCAAGCGACGCCGGCTGTAGGCAACGCCCCTCCGGATATGGACTCCGGCGGCAATCAGCTCCCCGGCAACCCCCGCGCGTGCCAGTTCCGCCAACGCCGGAGGGTGGATGCCGATGGCGCGCGAACTCCCGCTGCGGCTGGTCCTCCGTTCCAGGATCCGCACCCGGTGACCCCGCTGCAACAACAGTGCCCCCATGAACAGGCCCACCGGACCGGCACCGACGATCACGACGTCAAACATCTTCCCCCTCTGGCTCAAGGCCGCTCCGGCCCATGGACCAGCAGGTGGTGCCAAGGACCGTTTGCCTCGACGCTCCAGGTCTCCGGAACGGTGGATTCCAGCTCCTGTGCTGTGTAACTGCGTTTGATGGACACCAAGCCGTCGCCCCAGATGTAGGAGCCTGGTCCCAAGGGCCAGAAGCCGATCATGAACAGTACGTAGGAGAGGTTGCTTCGTTTGAGGTCGTTATGGAGCACCAGGCCTCGGCTGAGGGCTTCGGAATCGCTCAGGACACCGGCGAGTTGCCCGGAATCGAGGTGGTGGAGGATGTGGTTGGAGATGACGAAGTCAAAGACCTTGCCCTCGGCCACCAATTCGGAACTGTGGGCCTGACGGTAGGTGACACCCTGGGCCGAGCCGGTTCCGGTAGCAAAGGCGAAGGCCCTGGCATCAGGATCGATCGCTGTCACAGTGAGGAGGAAACCGTCTTTCCGGGCCCAGTGTGCGAGGCTGCGCGCAACGTCACCACTGCCGCAACCAATATCCAGGAGGGACGCCGACCCCTGCGCCGCCAACACAGGCCGGATTCTGCGGACGTAGGTTCGGCGCCACCCGGAAAGCAGCCTGTTGACCACCGGAAACCTGGCATAGGTCCGGGTGAGCCGTTGGGGGTCGCAGTCAGTCTTGTCCATCTCCTCAATCGCGTACCGATCCCGTTCTCGAAGGGACCCCCAAGGACTCACAGATCGGGGGAGAGAAGCGTAAAGAGGCCCGTCTCCACCGTCAGGCCCGGGCCGAACGCCATGGAACAGATCCGCTCCTCACGTTCGCTGGCGGGAACGCCCAGCATGTACTTCAGGACAAAGAGCACCGTGGCGCTGCTCATGTTCCCGTACTCACGCAGTATTTCCCGGGCCGGGACCAACTGCTCCTGTGTCAGTTCCAGCTTGGACTCCACCTTGTCCAGGATGCTGCGGCCTCCTGGATGGATGGCCCAATGGGTAATTTCGCGGTAAGGAAGTCCGGCCAACTCCGGTTCCTTGGCGAGGAGCGGTTCCAGGGCACCGGTGATGTGTTCCTCGATAATGTGCGGGACGTAGGAGCCCAACACCATTTCGAACCCTTCATCGCCGATGTTCCACGCCATGGCTTCCTCACCTACGGGTGTGAGTACGGTCTCGAAGTGGTCCAGCCTGATGACCGGTTCGGGTCCTTCCGGTTCTTTCGCCGTCACGATGGCCGCTGCCGCGCCATCACCGAAGATGGCTGATCCCATGATGGTGTCGGGATCGTTTGAGGTGCGTACATGGAGGGAACAGAGTTCCACGCAGATGACCAGGACCACTGCCTCAGGATCGGCAACGCAGAACTGCTTGGCAGCTTTGAGGGCGGGGAATGCTGCGTAACAACCCATGAAACCGAGGTGGTAGCGCTGAACCGCCGGGTTCAAGCCCAACGCCCTGACAACTTTGTAGTCGGGTCCGGGGTTGAAAAAGCCTGTACAGGAGACGGTGATGACGTGGGTGATGTCATCGAGGTCAATACCCGAAGCCTGGGCTACTGCCGTCTTTCCTGCCTCCACGAACAACTTGGTTGCTTCGGTTGCGAAGATTTCGTTGCGTACCTTGGTGCTCGGGCTGAGGACCCTGTTGGTCGCGGGGTCGAAGAACTGCGGATTCTCCGAATGGGCATCAAGGCTGAGTTCGGCAACCGCCGTGTAACGGGTATCGATGGCTGCTGAGTCAAAGCACGTGCCGACAAGGCGCGTTCCCAGCCGTGTCAGGCCTGGTTGGGAAGCGAAGACTTCACGGGCCTGCTGCTGGACGAGGATGGTTGGCGGAACTGCGGTTTCAAGGGACCTCACGTATACCGGCATGCTTCATTCTTAGCGAGTAAACGGTGGAAGACAATGGCAGAATCGAACTAACTGACCGAGGTTGGTCACGGATAGCCAGGCGACGCCGACGGGGGACTGTTGGGCAGCGCCGCCCCACAGATGGAGAGATGATGACTATTGCTGCGAGTACTGACACGGATTCTCCCGCGTCGCATGTCGCTGACACCCACGATCTCATCAGGGTCCAGGGTGCGCGCGAGAACAACCTGAAGGACGTCAGCATCGAGATTCCCAAGCGCCGGCTCACGGTGTTCACGGGTGTCTCCGGTTCGGGAAAAAGTTCGCTGGTTTTTGCAACCATCGCCGCAGAGTCGCAGCGCATGATCAACGAGACCTACAGCGCATTCGTGCAGGGATTCATGCCCTCGCTGGCCCGCCCGGACGTGGATATGCTCGAAGGCCTGACGACGGCGATCATCGTTGACCAGGAACGCATGGGCTCAAATCCGCGGTCAACCGTGGGCACCGCCACGGACGCCAACGCCATGCTGCGGATCCTCTTCAGCCGCCTCGCCCAGCCACACATCGGATCACCCAACGCCTACTCCTTCAACGTCCCCACAGTGAAGGCCAGTGGCGCCATCACCGTTGAGCGGGGCGAGGGCAAAACGAAGACGGAAAAAGCCACCTTCAGCCGCTTGGGCGGTATGTGCTCACGGTGTGAAGGGATGGGCTCCGTCAACGACTTCGACCTCACGGCACTCTATGACGACACCAAGTCCCTTAGCGAGGGTGCGCTCACCATTCCCGGCTACACCATGGATGGTTGGTACGGACGGATCTTCAGCGGTTCCGGTTTCTTCAACATGGATAAACCCATCGCCAAGTTCACCAAGAAGGAGCTCCACGACCTCCTGTACCGCGAACCCACCAAAATCAAGGTGGAAGGCATCAACCTCACCTACGAAGGCGTGATTCCCAAGATCCAGAAGTCGATGCTCAGCAAGGATGTGGACGCTTTACAGCCGCACATCCGGGCGTTCGTTGAGCGGGCCATCACCTTCACCACGTGCCCTGAGTGCGAGGGGACGCGGTTGAGCCCCGAGGCACGCTCGTCCAGGATCAAGGGCAAGAGCATCGCAGATGTCTGCACCATGCAGATCAGCGACCTCGCCGACTGGATCCGCGAACTCCATGAGCCCTCGGTGGCACCGCTCCTGAAGGGCCTCCAGCACCTCCTGGATTCCTTCAAGGAGATCGGCCTGGGGTATCTCTCCCTCGACCGTCCCGCCGGCACCTTGTCCGGGGGAGAGGCGCAACGGACCAAGATGATCCGGCATCTTGGATCATCCCTCACCGACGTAACCTACGTTTTTGATGAACCCACCATTGGACTCCATCCGCACGACATCGAAAGGATGAACCAGCTGTTGCTGCAATTGCGGGACAAGGGCAACACGGTTCTGGTGGTGGAACACAAACCGGAAACAATTGCGATCGCCGACCACGTGGTTGACCTTGGACCCGGAGCAGGCACAGGCGGCGGCTCCGTCTGCTACGAGGGAGATCTGGACGGACTGCGGGGGAGTGCGACCATCACCGGACGCCACCTCGATGACCGTGCCTCCATCAAAGAGAAAGTTCGCACTTCATCCACCCACTTGGAGATTCGGGGAGCCTCCACCAACAACCTCAAAAACGTCGACGTAGACATTCCCCTCGGCGTTCTTTGTGTCCTGACCGGTGTGGCCGGTTCCGGCAAGAGTTCCCTGATCCACGGCTCTGTGGCGACGCGCGAGGGCGTTTTGGTGATAGACCAGGGCGCCATTCGTGGGTCGCGCAGAAGCAACCCCGCCACCTACACAGGACTGCTGGAACCCATCCGGAAGGCCTTCGCCAAGGCCAACGGTGTGAAGCCGGCGTTGTTCAGTTCCAACTCCGAAGGCGCCTGCCCCACCTGTAACGGCGCCGGGGTGATCTACACGGATCTGGGCGTGATGGCCACTGTGGAGTCGCCCTGTGAAGAGTGCGAGGGACGGCGCTTCCAGGCTTCGGTTCTCGAATATAAGCTGGGGGATCGCAATATTGCAGAAGTGCTTGCAATGTCCGTGAATGAAGCAGAAGCCTTCTTCAGCGAGGGGGAAGCCAAAACTCCTGCGGCGCACAAAGTGCTGGTCCGCTTGGCAGATGTTGGCCTCGGCTACCTCACGCTGGGGCAACCGCTGACAACCCTGTCCGGCGGTGAGCGGCAACGGCTGAAGCTGGCCACGCAGATGTCCGAGAAGGGCGATATCTATATCCTGGATGAGCCAACTACCGGCTTGCACCTGGCTGACGTCCAGAACCTCCTCGGAATGCTGGATCGCCTGGTCGAATCTGGCAAGTCCGTCATCGTGATCGAGCACCACCAAGCCGTCATGGCTCACGCTGACTGGATTATCGACCTCGGGCCAGGTGCAGGTCACGACGGCGGCAACATCGTCTTCGCTGGAACACCGGCAGAGCTTGTGGCTGGGAAGTCGACCCTGACGGGCAAGCACTTGGCCGCTTACGTAGGCGCCTGAGAACTCCAAGCGCTTCGGGCCGGCCCGGTCCGTCCCGGCCCGAAGCGCAGCCGCGCCCGCATTTGCTGACCCCTTTCCGCTCAGGCGATGTCCGACGTCGCGGTGTCCCATTGGATGTGATGGCGATACACCCAATCGAAGGTGTCCTCCGATCTGCGGGCAATTCCCCGGAAGACCGCCGGAAGGACCAGGTCCTCGAAGACGCGCTTGAACTGGCCTCGGATTTTCGGCGCCGCATTTCGGCGTCCCCATTCCACTACCGATTCCGCCCGCGACCGGCGCTCGTTCTCATATCGAGCCAGCGCCTCCGGGAGTCAACCCTGCTCCTGGCCTTGAAGGGAACGGCCCAGGGTGACTGCGTCTTCGATGGCCATCGAAGCTCCCTGCCCCGACGACGGCGAAGCTGCGTGGGCGGCATCGCCCACCAGGACAAGCCTGTCGCGCTGCCAGCGGGGAATACTTGGAAAGTCCGAGGTGGTGTAAGGCCTGATGATGTCATCCGTGGCGGTAATGATGGCCGCCATGATGGTGCGGTCTCCGGCGACGAGCTTGGTCAGCCACTCCTTACGGGCGCCTGAGTCCAATGTGGCGGGATCTTCAGAGGACCGTTGCAGGGGGTTGGCAAACCACCAGGTCCGGCCGTCGGGATCCTGCATGTAGCAATTGAAGCAGCGCTTGCCGAAGACCATCTTCATTCGCCCGGCTTCGATGTCAACCAGCCCGGGCGGCAGAACCCCGGCCGGGACTATGCCGCCCGTGTTGAGCAACGGAATGTTCCTTGGTTCCGGCGCTTCGGGGTCAATCAGCGTTCTGACCCGTGAGTGAAGGCCATCGGCACCAACCAGGATGTCTCCATGCGCAGTGGTTCCGTCGTGAAAACCGGCGCTCACGCCCTCGCGCGTTTCCTCCACTGCGGTCAGCCTTTTACCGTAAACAATGCCGATGCCCCGCCGGCCGGCTTCTTCCCGCAGCATGCCGTACAGCTCGGAGCGGGTCATGGTGCGGGCGGTGGTGCCGTCAGGCAGGGACCCGCCGTAGTCGAAGTCGATAAGGTGCTTGCCGCTGCTTCCCAAGTACATGGACATCAGGGGAGTGCTGAAACCCAACCGGCCCGCCGCGCCTTTGAGCCCAAGGGTGTCCAGGGCATCAAAACCATTGACGGCCACCGTCAGGAAGCCGCCGATGCCATCGGAGGGCACTCCGTAGGCTTCGAAGATGACTGGCCGGTGGCCGGCCTTGTGCAGCGCTATGCCACTTGAGAGGCCGGCAATGCCGGCGCCTATAACCATGCAATTGAACATCAGGGCCTCCAAAGTTATTTCGTTCGGTCGAACGAAATATATCGCTGTGACCGTGGGCCGTCAATCCTTTCGGAATTGCGAAATACCTTGCTAGCCTCGGTGCATGCAGTCAGACAGCGACCCGGATGCCCGAAAAGCCCTGCTCGAAGCGGTTTACGCCTCCGGGCGGGAGCTTTCGACGGCGGCCGTCATGTTCCACACGAAGCTCTCCGAACTTCGCGGATTATCCGCAACCGAAGGCAAAGCCATTGACATCCTGCTGCGGCTCGGGCCAATGACAGCGGGCGAATTCGGTCAGCACTCAGGCCTGGCGCCGGCATCGGTGACCGGCCTGATGCAGCGCTTGGAAAGCAAGGGAATAGCCCGCCGGGTCAGGCATGACGAGGACAAGCGGAAGGTCCTGATAGAACTGGTCGGCGACCAAGTGACAGCCGCGACGCCATATTTCCTGGACTTCATGAACGGACTGGCCGCCCTGCTTGAGGGTTACGGCGATCAGGAACTGCGCGTTATTGCCGACTACTCAGCGAAGGCCGCCGAGATCCAAAAGAACGCGGCCGCACGCTTGGGGCGCGAAGGACTCTGACGCGAAACCGCCACCCCTCCCGGACGTTCTTCCATAACGCCGATAATCTACATTATGTAAAGTAAAGCGGAAGAGGCCCTCCCCGCGGACCAGGCATTCACCGCCCATCGGCTCATGCAGAACGCCCTGAATCACCCCGTCCACGACGCACTGGCCTGAAGCCCCCTGACGTTTCGCACAACAATTTCCGCACAACAAATTCACGGGCGCATGATGAACATAAGAAGCGGCTTGTTCCGCATGCCGTTTACTGGGCTGACGTCAGGACATGGCGGTTCTTCCTTGTCCGCAGACCGAGCGACGAACTCACTTGACCCTCCACGCACGCCTGCTAGTATCGAAAAAAGAACAGCATGTCCTATCAAAAGAACAAAGGGTGACATACCGCGAACGCCGCAGGCACCGGCGCAGCGGCGGGAACCTGGAACGTGGGGAACATTCAGTGGCGAATCAACTTGGTCTTAACATCGACCGCTCCTCCCCCGTGCCCCTTTATCACCAGGTGGTCCAGGGCATCGAGGCAGCCATCCACAGCGGTGTCCTGGAGCCCGGGAGCCGGCTGGACAACGAGATCGACCTCGCGGCGCAGCTGAACCTGTCCCGGCCAACCATGCGCAAAGCCATGGACGAGTTGGTCAGATCCGGCCTGCTGGTCCGTAAACGTGGCGTGGGGACCCAAGTGGTTTCCAGCCAGGTACGCCGGCCGCTGGAACTGTCCAGCTTGTTCGATGACCTCACCAACAACGGCAAGAAGCCCACCACGGAAGTTCTAAGCTTCTCCCACATGGAGGCAGACGCTCCCACTTTGGCCACGCTGCAACTTCCGGCGGGTTCAAAGGTCTACCACTTCACCCGCCTGCGCAAAGTGGGCGGAAAGCCCCTGGCGTTGATGGAGAACTGGGTGCGGGATGACATTGCCGCCATGGATGAAGCCATGTTGGCCAGCGAAGGCCTTTACGCGATTCTCCGAAGGGGCGGCGTGAACTTCCGCTTGGCCACGCAGCGAATTGGCGCGATGATCGCCAATGACTACCAGGCACCCCTCCTGGATACGGACGTCAACTCCGCCCTGGTGACCATGGAACGTACGGCAGTGGATGACACGGGGCGGCGCGTGGAGACGGGCCATCACGTCTACCGCGCCGACTCCTACAGCTTTGAAATGACCCTCGTACAGCGCTAACCGCAAAGGACTCCCCTACCATGACCAATTGGGTCTACCCCCTGGGCACTGCAGCCCAGGGCAACTGGGACATTTCCCTTGGAACATCGGATTCCACAACAACAGTGGACGGCTGGGCGCATACAGGACTGAAGGTCGCCACACTGGCCGCGGGCTCCGCCGTCGAGCTTCCAGCTGCCAATGAAGAGCGGATTGTGGTCCCCCTCAACGGATCCTTCACTGTGACCGTGGACGGCGTCGACCACGCCCTCGCAGGACGGCCCTCCGTCTTCAGCGGCCCCAGTGACGTCCTGTATTCGGGCACCGGCAAGGCCGTTTCCATTACAACGGTCGACGGCGGCCGGGTTGCCGTGGCGACTGCGCCGGCACAGGCCTCGTACCCCACACGGCTTATTGCCGCCGCCGAGACACCGGTCGAATTGCGTGGGGCCGGCAACTGCTCACGGCAGGTCCACAATTTCGGCACGCCTGCGGCACTGGAAGCGGACCGTTTCATTGTCTGCGAGGTCATTACCCCCGCTGGAAACTGGTCCTCCTATCCCCCGCACAAGCACGATGAAGAAAAGGATGGCGAAACCCACCTCGAGGAAATCTATTACTTCGAGACGCAGGTTGCCGCCGGCTCCGGGGCACCTTCGGATGCCGACGCCATTGGCTACCAGCGGGTCTACGCCTCTGACGACCGTCCCATTGACGTCGCGGCGGAGGTCCGCACCGGTGATGTGGTCCTGGTCCCCTATGGCTGGCATGGCCCCGCCATGGCCGCCCCGGGCTATGACCTGTACTACCTCAACGTGATGGCCGGGCCGGGCCCTGTCCGCGAGTGGCTCATCAGCGATGACCCGCACCATGGCTGGGTACGGCAGAGCTGGGATGGCCAGGACATCGACCCGCGCCTGCCGTTCGGCGTCTGATCCGGCCCGGTCCCGCCCTGCAAAAAAGAGAAGCCTCCACCTGAATCCCTTAGATTCAGGCGGAGGCTCTTCTCTTTGGTCAGAGCTTGACTGCCAGCGCCACTCTGACCGGCGCTCCCGTCACCAGCGATTCCTGCGCTGCATCCGCTACCCGCGATGCCGCTACAGCGTCTTCGGGTGTGCAGGGATTCTCCCGCTCCCCCAGTATCAACTCAACGAACGCCGCCATTTCGGAGTGGTACGCCGCCTCAAAACGCTCGGCGAAGGTCTGGTGCGGGTGCCCATCCGGGAAGGTGATGCCCGGTTCAGCAGAAACCATGGCGGTCTTCGGGTCCAGGCCCACCATGACCGAATTGTTGGAACCCTGGATCTCCAACCGGACATCGTGCCCAGCCCCGTTGTAACGGCTGGCCGAGACCGTTCCTACAGTGCCGTCGTCGAAAGTTACAACGGCCAGGGCCGTATCGACATCTCCCACTCCACCAATGGCCGGGTCCCCGTTGTTCGAGCCCTTGGAATACACCTCAACGATTTCCCTCCCCGTCAGCCACCGGAGGATGTCAAAGTCATGGACCGAGCAATCACGGAACAAGCCGCCGGATGAGGCGAGGAATTCCACCGGCGGCGGCGTCATATCGCACGTGACGGCACGCAGGGAATGTATCCAACCAAGCTCGCCGGCCTGATAAGCCCGTCGTGCTTCGAGGTAGCCTGCATCGAAGCGACGCTGATGACCGATCTGCACCACGCCGTTATTGGCCCTGATGTACTCGAGCACCGGCAACGCGTCACCAACGTTCATGGCCACCGGCTTCTCGCAGAAGACCGGAATCCCGGCGTCCACACCAACCCGAATGAGCTCGGGGTGGGTGCCCGTTCCGGTGGCTATGACCAAGCCGTCCACCCCGGAGCCGACCAGTTCCGCCACCGACTCCACGAACTCTGCCCCAAGTTCCTCCGCGACCGTCCTCGCATGGTCAGCGGCGACGTCAGTGAGGCGTAGCCGTACGTTTACTCCCCGGCGATGCAGTTCCGGATTCAAAGCGGTGATGTTCTTCGCATGCATGACGCCAATGCGCCCCACGCCGACCAAGCCGAGTGTGATGTCTTTCATGATGTTCCTTCCGGAGAAAATTATGGGTGGTGGCTCGGGGTGGCCGTGGCTTACTGATCGTGATCGCCCGGGAACACAATCCCCAGCTGGCGCCGGATTTCGTCCGCGACGTCGAGAGTTCGGATGGATGCTTCCAGCGTTCTTTGGCTCGCTTGGAAGTCGCCACTGGAAATGGAGCGCGCTACCGCTGCCGCCTCATAGTGCAGGCCTTCGAAATGGCCGGCCGATGCTTCGTCATAGCGGAGCTTGGACCCGTCAGGGAATCTGACTTCGAATGCGCCCGGCATGTTGAACGGGCCTTCGATCACCAGGGTGGCTTCGGTACCAACGATCGTTGCGGTTGTCGGGGTGAAGTTGTGCAGGTGGGTGTTCACGGTCGCCTGTGCACCGCCGTCGAACGTCATGATGGCCGACAACTGGGCGTTTACGCCTGTCCTGTGGGGCTGACCGAGGGCGTGCAACTCCCGCGGACTCCCCAGCACCTCTGTGACGAGGGCCAGCGGGTATGTGCCGAGATCAAGCAGGGGCCCTCCGGCCAGTTCGGGACGGAAGATGCGATGGGAGGGGTCAAAGTGCTCGCCATATTCGGCAACAACAGTGGTGATGGTTCCCAGCATGCCGGCTTGCAGGATTTGCCGGATCACATCAAACTTCGGCAGGAAAAAGGTCCACATGGCCTCGGCAGCGAATACCCCCGCTGACTCTGCCTTCAGGGCAATGTCCCGTGCCTGGCTGGCATTGAGGCCCAAAGGTTTCTCGATCAGGACATGCTTTCCGGCGTCGATTGCCAGCAGGGCGGAAGCGTGATGGGCGGTGTGTGGTGTGCAGACATACACAATGTCCACCTCCGGTGCTGCAACAAGGTCCTGATAGTTGCCGTATGCAGCAGGAAGGTTGAACTTCTCCGCGAACGCTTTGGACCGCTTCAGCGAACGGGACCCGACGGCGGTGATCACCTGCCCGGTATGCGCCTGGACCGATTGGGCGAACCGTTCAGCTATCCACCCCGGCCCCATAATTCCCCAGCGAAGCGCCGGCGCATCTTTGGGGTCCGGAACACGGGACAGCGGAAGTGAAGCCGTGGTCATGAGTAGCTGACTTTGGTCGACGCGCCATTGCTGTGGAGGGACTGGATCATGGCTTGGGCAACAAGGGCCGCATTCAGTCCGTCCTGCGCTCCGGCGAGGGGCGGCTGTTCTCCACGGGCCAAGGCTGAGATCCATGCCTGCAACTGGAGGCGGTAGGCATCGGCAAAGCGGGGGCGCCAGTCAGGGGGGATGATCTGTTGCCTGGTCCCGTCCTGTTCGATGCTGAGAAGGGTGTGCTCCTGCAAACTGGTCGTCCCCAGCTCGGAGACCACCTCACAGCGCGTGGTGTAGCCGTACCGGGCGTTGAGGTAGAGCTCCAGCGTAGTGAGTGTTCCGTCCGCGGCCCGGAGTGTCATGAACGATGGGTCCTGCAAGCCGTCTCCACCATTTCGGGTGCTCTTGCCTGCCTGCCACGACACCTCGGTAACCGGGGACCCCAAAAGCCATGGAATGATATCCAGCTCATGAATTGCCGAATTGGTGATGGCTGACTCCGAGGTGGCGCCCGGAGCCGCCGCAGCATTCCGGCTGACGCAATGGACCATCAGGGGCTCCCCTTGGGACCTTGTTTCCACAGCACTTCGGAGAGCCACGTAGCCAGGATCAAAGCGGCGCATGAAGCCCAGGGACAGGAGTGAGGTACCTGTGGCGGCAACCATGTCGGCGTCGGCAGCCACCACTTCCAGGCTTTCCAGAAGCGTGGGTGCCAGCGGCTTTTCACACAGCACCGGCGTCATCGCCTCGAAGCATTCCAGGACCAAACCGGCGTGCGTGGAATCATGTGAGGCAACAACGACGGCGTCCACCTCACTGGAGTTGATCAGTTCCGACGGGTCCGTCGTGATGCGTGCTGAGGCGGGGGAAGCTGCAGCCGCGCGACCGGCGTCGAGGTCTGCAACAAAAGTGACTTCGGCTCCGCCGATGGTGGTTGAGAGGTTTCTGATGTGGTCAGCACCCATGATTCCAGCGCCAATGACGCCTACCCGGATTGGCATGGTGTTCCCTTCTGATGGTGGGAGTAGTGGGTACAGGTGATGCGCACAGCAGCGCGGGGTGTTCCGCACCAGCTCCGGAACACCCCGCCGCCTGCCGGCATTACCCGTGTTTCGGGCCGCCGGAACTTACTGTGACATCGACGTCGGCCACCTCTGCCTTGACTGCCTTGACCACATCCCCGTGCCCGCCCAGCTGCTCCAGCTCGTGGGCGAGTTCGGCAAGCTCCGCGCCACCGGCCATCTGGGCGGTGAGCTCGTCCAGGGTGATGTCCTTCTTGTCGTAGTAGCCAATGGACTTGCCGCGTTTGAGCAGTAGAAAGCGGTCTCCCACCGGGAAAGCATGGTGCGGGTTGTGGGTAATGAAGATGACGCCGAGGCCGCGGTCGCGGGCCTGGAGGATGTAGCGCAACACCACGCCCGACTGCTTGACGCCCAATGCTGCGGTGGGTTCGTCCAGAATGAGGACTTTTGCACCGAAGTACACGGCCCGGGCGATGGCGACACATTGGCGTTCGCCGCCGGAGAGCTGCCCGATGGGTTGCTCCACGTCACGCAGGTCAATACCCATCTCGGCCAGTTCCTTGAGCGTGATGGCTTTCATTTGCTCGACGTCCATGGACTTGAACGGCCCGAAGCCTTTAGTGAGCTCTGATCCGAGGAAGAAATTGCGCCAGATCGGCATCAGCGGTACCACTGCAAGGTCTTGGTAGACAGTGGCGATGCCTGCGTCCAAGGCATCACGGGGGGAACTGAACTTCCGTTCCTCGCCCATGATGTTCAGGACGCCCTCGTCGTGCTGGTGGAGTCCGGCGATGATTTTGATCAGTGTGGACTTGCCTGCACCGTTATCGCCCAACACACAGGTCACGCGGCCGTTGTCCACGGCCATGGTTACTTCACTGAGCGCGATGATGTTGCCGTAGTGCTTGCCCACCCCATCCAAGGACAGGAGGTGGACGGGTGTGTGGGTGAGTGGATCACGCTCATTTTGCAGCAGCGTTTCCTGGTCGATTGCTTTGGCATTCATTTCCGTGTGCCCCTTACTTCAATTCAGCGCGGCGTTTGACGATGAGGTTGACGATCGTGGCGAGAAGCAGCATCAGGCCCAGAAAGAACTTGAACCAGTCCGGGTTCCACTGCGCATACACGATGCCCTTGTTGGCCATGCCGAAGATAAACGCGCCGATAGCGCCGCCCACGGCCGAGCCGTAGCCACCGGTCAGGAGGCAACCGCCGATGACTGCGGCGATGATGTAAAGGAACTCGTTGCCCACACCTTCGCCGGACTGTACTGAGTCAAAGGCGAAGAGGTTGTGCATGCCCAGGATCCAGCCACAGAAGCCAACGCCCATGAAGAGTCCGATCTTCGTGGCCTTGACCGGAACACCTACCGCACGGGCAGCATTTGCATCTCCACCGACGGCAAAGATCCAGTTACCTACGCGCGTCCGCATGAGAACCCAGGTGGCGACAGCGACGAGGGCAACCCACATGAAGACGGTGATCTTGACTTCGACTCCACCAAGGTTGACGGAGGAGGCAAAGACAGCTTGAGCTGAGGAAAAGCCATCCATGTCTGAGATAGAGGGCGATGAAACTCCACCGCCGATCATCCTTGTCAGCCCCAGGTTCAGGCCGGTCAGCATCAGGAACGTGGCCAAGGTGACGATGAAGCTTGGAAGTTTGGTCTTCATCAGGATCCAGCCGTTGATGAAGCCGATGGCCAGCGACACCACCAAGGCCAGGCCCACACCGACCCAGACGTTGGTACTGAAGTACCAACTGAACATGGATGCCGTGAGGGCTGAGCTAATGACCGCAACACCGGTGGAAAGGTCGAATTCTCCGCCAATCATCAGCAGGGAAACACCTACAGCCATGATTCCAATGGTGGAGCTTCCATAGAGGACTGTGGCAAATGATGCGGGTTGCAGGAATGTGGGCGAAACCAATGCAAAGAAGATGAAGAGGACTATTGCCCCCACAAGGGCGCCCACTTCCGGCCGGCCCAACAGCTTTTGAAGTGGATTGCGCCTGCCGATACGTTCATCACGAAGGGGAAGGGGGGTTTTGGATAAGGTCTGTGTCATGGCTTTCTCCTGCTAGGGCAGGTCCCCGGACGAAAGCCCGGGAACCTGCTTGGGGGAATCCTTAGCGGATACCTTCCTTGGCGAACTTGAGGACGTCGGGGGCCGAGGACTGATCGATGATCGAGGGACCCGTCAGAACAGGAAGGCCGCCGCCAACATGGAATCCGCCGCGCTTGACCTGCCACAGCGCGTCAACGGCGCCGTAGCCCTGAAGCCACGGCTGCTGGTCAACGGTGAACGCCACTTTGCCATCGATGATGGCCTGCGCGAGCTCGCCGTTCATGTCAAATGATGCAACCTTGACTTTGCTTTGCAGGCCGAGCGATTCCACTGCCTTGTTGATGGTCAGGGTAAAGGGTGCACCCAGGCCGATGATGGCGTCTGCGTCCGGTGTTGCCTGAAGCTTGGCCGTTACTGTGGAGGAAACCTGGGTCATGTCCGTGCCCTGCACGAAGAGGTTTTCGGTGCCCGGGACTTTCGACTTGACGCCTGCGCACCGTGAATCAAGAGCGACGTTGCCTTGCTCCATAATCACGCAAATTGGATGCTTCACCCCGAGGGAAGTGAGCTTTTCTCCCACCGCCGCGCCGGCCAGGTTCTCGTCGGAGCCGAAGTGGGTGAAAGCTCCCACCTGCTTCCACACATCTGCACCGGAGTTGAGGCTGACCACGGGGATACCAGCATCGGCCGCCTTCTTGAGCACATCCTTCAGGGCGTCCGGCTTGGCCAGGGTGACAGCGATACCGGCCACTTTCTGGTCGATGGCCTGCTGAATCAGTTGGGCCTGCCGCCCGCCTTCGGGATCCGACGTGTAGAGAAGTTCCACATTGTCCTTTGCAGCAGCTTCCTCGGCGCCTTTGCGGAGAATGTCCCAGAAAGTGTCGCCGGGGGCGGCGTGGGTAATGAGCGCTACTTTGATGCGCTCCGTCGAGGCGACCTGTCCCCCACCGGCACCGCCGCCGGTTGAGTCAGTTTTGCCGCCCGTGCTCGAACACGCGCTAAGAGCCAGCAGCGGGACTACTGCGGCCACCACGGCCGCTTTACGCCAGGAAAACTTTCCCACGATGAATCTCCTTTGATTTCAGCTCCGGGCTGCCACCTTGCAGCCACCGGATTGCGCCTACATTGATCATGGTGATCCACGGCACATAAGTCAATAGTTTGTCCTGACATTAGGATGTAATCACGTAATATCCAGTTACTCCATTGAATAGTGGCCTCGTTCGACAAAAAGGGCAGCACCGCTGATCCCAGCGGTGCTGCCCTTTCGTGGCTTGTTTGAAGACTTGGTTGTTGTGCTCAGGGGCCCGTAGGAGCCGCCGGCACTGATGCCTTGCCGGCGACGTTCTTGAAATAGTGCTCCAGGTCCTCAAGAGTCTTGTCCTTGGTTTCCGGGATGAACTTCGCGGCAAAGGTGATGGCAGCGACGCCGAGCACCGCAAAGACGAAGAAGGTATTCGAAAGACCAATAGCCGCCAGGAGCTGGGGGAAGCCAAAGCCCACCAGGAAGTTGACTATCCACAAAACAAAGGCAGAAGCTCCCATGCCCAGACCTCGGATCTTGAGGGGGAAGATTTCCGAGAGCATCAGCCACGTAACCGGGGAAATCGCACCCTGCTGGAACGCGAGGAAGGTGACCGTCAAGGCCAGGATGACAAACCCGCGCGCAGTCCCTTCAGGAAGCACCAAGGAGAAGATCCCAATGAGCAGGAGGGCAGTTGTAGTGCCGATCTGCCCGGTAATGAGCATTTTCCGCCGGCCGACCTTCCCCAGGAGCCAGATCCCTGCAAATGTTGCCAGGACGGAGATGACGCCGTTGGCAATATTCGCCGTCAGGGCAGCCTCCCGCCCAAATCCTGATTCCGCCAGTATCTGGGTGCCGTAGTACATGATCGAGTTCACGCCGGTAATTTGCTGGATCACAGCCAAGCCAAGGCCCACCACGAAAATCCTGCGGAGCCAAGGAATGCCCAGGTCCTTCCATGAACCCATTTTGGACTTGTAGTCCTCCACGGCCATGGCTTTGACGTCCTCGAATTCAACTCTGGCCTCTTCCTGTGACCGAATCCGCCGAAGGACGCTCAGGGTCTCCCCGAAGTTCCCTATGGAAGCAAGCCACCGCGGGCTCTCGGGCATGAAGTTCATGCCAACCCAAAGGGCGATCGCCGGCAGCGTTGCGATCACCAGCATCCAACGCCAGATTCCGCCCGCTTCCCCGAACGTGTTCCCCAGGTAGGCATTGAAGATAAAAGCCAGCAGTTGCCCAGTGACAATCATGAGCTCGTTCTGGGTGACAATCCTGCCACGGCGGGCACTGGGAGAAACTTCAGCAAGGTAGACCGGCACCGTAACCGAGGCACCACCGACGGCCAGGCCAAGAATGAACCGGGCAGCCACCATGATTTCCGTGCTCGGAGCGAAAGTACAGGCAAGTGTTCCCAGCAGGAAGATCATGGCAAGGACCATAATCATCCTGCGCCGTCCGTGCCGGTCGGCGAGCCTTCCACCCAAAAGGGCTCCAAACGCGGCACCAAACAGCAGTGAAGAGGTCACCAGTCCTTCGGTCAAGGGCGTGAGGCCCAGGTCCTCCTGCATGTACGGCAAGGCGCCGTTGATGACGCCGGTGTCGTAGCCGAAGAGGAGCCCTCCAAAAGTGGAGATGATCGTCACGGTCCGGAGTGCCCTCCGGTGGTTTACCGGCTTCGCAGCGGTCTCCGAAGGCAATGGAGCGCTCACGCGCTGACCTTTTGAATATGCTGCTTCATTGTCTCCAATTGGTAGAGGGAGACTTCTTCCGCATTCTCATCCTCGGCGAAGACTGAGGAAACCATGACGGTGTTCTCCTTGTCCAGGAAGCCGATCTCCTTCAGCCCGCCAAAGAACTCATCCCAGTTCACGTCGCCGTCGCCGATTTTCAGGTGCTGGTGGACGCGGACTGCGTTGCCTGGTGGGTTGGTGATGTAGCGAAGTCCGTGGGAGGCATGGTGGTTCATGGTGTCCGAGACGTGGACCAGGCGCAGCTTGTCGCCGGCCGCCCGCATGATCTCCAGGGGCTTGTTGCCCATGTGGAAAGAATGCGAAGCCACGTACACCATGCCGATGTTCGGTGAGTTGACGCCCCGGATGACGCGCAGTGCCGCCAACCCGTCCTCCACGAAGTCATCAGGATGCGGATCTATGAGTACGTCCATGTCTTCGCGTTCAATGATCGGCAGCAACTCTTCCATGGAGCGGTAAAACGCCCGCTCGGACTCTTCTGCTTTCTCCGGACGGCCGCTGAATTCGGTGTTCATGGTCTGGACACCGAGGTCCACTGCAATCTGGATGGCCCGCTTCCAGTAGCGGACGGCTGCTTCCCGTGCGTCCTCGTCGGGTCCGGACCAGCGCAGAACGGGCAGGACGGAGGCGATTTCGACGCCGGCGTCCTTGCACGCGGCCTTCAGCTTGGCCACCAACTCATCATCCGCTTTGGGGTGGTTGTAGAACGGAATGAGGTCCGCATGGGGAGTCATCTGAAGGTACTTGTAGCCAAGGTCGGCAGCTACCCGCGGGAAATCCAGCAGGCCGTGGCTATGGTGAAACGGTGTGGGATCAAGGGCAATTTTCATGGTCCATCCCTACTTGTAGAGATCCGGCTTGGTGTTCAAGCGGACCTTGACCTTCTCGCCGGACTTCTGGGCCTCCACGCCGGCCTCACAGCAGGCAGCGGTGGCGTATCCGTCCCAGGCGGTGGGGCCGCCGATTTCTCCGCGGAGGGCGGAGTCAACCCATGACTGCACCTCGACGTCGTACGCCGCCCCGAAGCGGTCTTCAAAACCTGGTGTGACGTTGCCGCCCCACTTGCCCGCGGTTTGGATGTAGGGTCCGGCGTCCCCGCCGATGCTGACGATTCCGTCTTCGAAAGAGGCTTGTGTGGCTACTTGGTAGCCGAACTTGGCGTTGACATAGATCTCGACGTCGGCCAACACACCGGACTCGGTCTCCAGCAGCACGTGCTGGGGATCGTGCTGTCCGTTGGGCGCACTGCGCGTGGGCTTGCCAAGACGGACCTGCACAGAGGTGATTTCCTCACCCGTGAAGTAGCGGATCGCGTCGAACTCGTGGACCACGGAGTCGTTGATGAGCATTTCGTTGGTGAAGCCCTCGGGCGTGCTGGGGTTGCGGTGCTGGTGGTGGAGCATCAGCAACTCCCCCAACCCGCCGTTCCGGACCATCGCACCCAAAGCCGAGTACTCAGCATCAAAACGGCGCATGAAGCCGACCTGGATGAGCTTGTGGCCCAGGGCTTGTTCCGCTTGGACAACTTTCCAGGCGCTTTCGGCGTCAGGGGTGAGGGGCTTCTCGCAGAGAATCGGGAAGTTCTTCTCCAAAGCCTTGTAGAGGATTTCCTCGTGGAGGAACCCCGGGGTCGCGATCAGGACGGCGTTCACGTCGCCGTTGTTCAGTGCCTCCTCAGCGCTGGCCAGCGCAACGGCACCGTCAATGCCTTCAATTGCAGACTGCGCCCGTGCGAGGTCGACGTCGACGACGGCGGCGACTTCAGCGCCATGGATACGTGTGCTGAGGCGCTTGATGTGGTCCGCACCCATGCGGCCCGCACCGATAACGGCAACGCGGAGAGTCTTGGTCACTGTATTTTCCTTCGTGAAGTTCTTCTTGGGTGGCTGTTGCTGGACGCTGTCAGCGGTCGCTGTTGCTGGCCGCTGTTACTTGACCGTGCTACTGGACGCGGGTGCGGGATCCACAGGACAGCAGGTAATTGCGGGTTCTTTTGGCGATCGGCATCGGTACGTCGAAGGCTACGGGGTACATGTCCTGTTCCACGATGCCAAAGATCGGACGGTCCAGGGCTTCGACAGCTTCGATGACAGCACGCAAATCAGGCAAGCCGTTCGGCGGCTCGGTCATGACACCGGCCAGGTTGGCCGCTGCCCACGTCATGTTCTTTTCATTGACCTCGGCCAGGACCTCGGGATTGATCTGCTTCAGGTGCAGGTATCCGATGCGGTCCGGGTGGTTCTTGATGAGTTCAAGGCTGGACGCGCCGCAGTACTCAGCGTGCCCCGTGTCCAGGCAAAGATTCAGGTACCGGGGATCCGTGGCCTCCAGCAAGGTTTCAATGTCCTTCTGGGCGCCAACATGGGAGTCGGCGTGGGAGTGGAACTGTTGGTGCAGTCCGAAGTCCTCCAACAGGACCTTGCCCATGCGGTTGTGGCCTGCAAACAGGTCAGCCCATTGCTCGTCCGTGAGCTCGCCGTTCTCCACTGCTTCGCCGGTGACGTCGTCCCGCCACATCGCGGGGATGACCACAATGTGTTCACCGCCCATGGCAGCAGTGAGTTCGGCCACCTTGCGGGCCGGCTCCCACGCATCGTCGTATTGCTTGGCACCACGGTGGAATGCCGTGAAGACCGTACCCGCCGTGACTTTGAGGTCGCGCTGCTTCAATTCATCAGCAAGCCGGCTCGGGTCATTGGGCAAATAGCCATACGGCCCCAGTTCAATCCATTTGTAGCCGGACTCGGCAACTTCATCCAGGAACCGCTCCCACGGAGTCTGCTGGGGATCGTCCGGGAACCAGACACCCCACGAGTCGGGGGCAGTACCGATGATCAGCTTGTTCTCGACATCAGTCATGACAACGTTGTCTTCCTCTTCTTGGAGCCGGGCCGCCAGGGTCCCTGCCGCTGTTGCGCGGCGGGGTGGCGGAGGGGCTGGATGTTTTTAGTTGGACGGGAAGTTGTAGGACGCGCCGGAGGCGTGGGTCGGTTCAGGCCAGCGCGAGGTGATGACTTTGCCGCGGGTGTAGAACGACACGCCTTCGGGTCCGTAAATGTGCTTGTCTCCGAAGAGGGAGTTCTTCCAACCACCGAAGGAGTGGTACGCCACCGGGACTGGCAGGGGCACGTTGATGCCCACCATGCCCACAGTCACCGAACGCTGGAATTTCCGCGCGTTCGCACCCGAAGAGGTGAAGATCGCAGTTCCATTGCCGTAGGGGTTGGAGTTGATCAGCGCGATGCCTTCTTCAAGGTCGGCGACGCGCACCACCACCAGGACCGGCCCGAAGATTTCCTCGGTGTAGGCGGTCATTTCGGTCTTCACGTGGTCGATCACCGTGGGACCCACCCAAAAACCGTCTTCATGGCCGGGGACTACCAGATCGCGGCCATCCACCACCATGGCGGCACCTGAGGTTTCGGCTTCGGTGACGATCTTGACGATCCGTTCCTTGGAGGCCGGGGTGATGACCGGACCCATTTCGGCGTCGGGTTCAGTCCCGTTCTTGACCTTCACTGCCAGGGCGCGTTCTTCGACCTTCTTGACGATCAAGTCTGCAGCATCGCCGACGGCGACGGCGACTGAGATAGCCATGCAGCGCTCCCCCGCGGAACCGAAGGCGGCAGCGGCCAGGTGGTCGGCGGCGTTGTCGAGGTCGGCGTCGGGCATCACGATTGCATGGTTCTTCGCCCCGCCCAGGGCTTGGACGCGCTTGCCGTGCTTGGTGGCGGTCTCGTGAACGTACTGGGCAATCGGGGTGGAGCCGACAAAGGAGATGCCGTCCACGTCCGGGTGTGTCAGCAATCCGTCCACGGTTTCCTTGCCGCCATGAAGAACCTGGAATACGCCATCGGGCAGCCCTGCCTGCTTCCACAGCTTAGCCAGAAGCATCGAGGCGGACGGATCACGCTCGGAGGGCTTGAGGATGAAGGCGTTACCGGTGGCGATTGCCATGGGTGCCATCCACAGCGGGACCATGACGGGGAAGTTGAACGGCGTGATGCCGGCGACGACGCCCAGGGGCTCGCGGAAGGAGAAGACATCGATCCCGGTGGAGACCTGGTCCGAGTAGTCACCCTTGAGCAGCTGCGGGATGCCGCAGGCAAACTCGATCACTTCCAGGCCGCGGCCAATCTCGCCCTTGGCATCGGAGAGGACCTTGCCGTGCTCGGCGGTGATCAGCTCGGCGAGCTCATCCACGTGCGCTGCGACGAGCTCGCGGAATTTGAACAGCACTGCGGTGCGCTTCGCCAGGGAAATGTCGCCCCAAGAGTCAGCTGCCTTGCGGGCCGCTGCGACGGTGGCATTCAGGTCTGCCTCGTTGGCCAGGCGCAGTTCCGCGGATACCTGGCCCGTCGCGGGGTTGTAGACCGGCTGGGTGCGGTCCCCTTCGCCGGTGGTTTCGGCGCCGTTGATGAAGTGGTGGATGGTGGTCAATGTGGTCGTCGTCGACATGTGCGGACTTCCTAATGGTCTGTGGCTCTAAGAGCTGCGGTTAGCCGAGCAGCTTGCGCTGGCGGTTCTTGTGCTGGGTGTAGGTCTGGTAGGCCTGCTGGGTGGATTCGAGATCAGAAACAGCTGAGACCGGAACGTCCCACCATGACTCGGAGTCCGGCGCGTCCAGCAGAGGATCGGACTCAATGTGGATCACGATCGGGCCCGTTTCCGGGGCAGCCTTGGCTTCCTTGATGGCGGCGCCGAGGGCTTCGATGACGTGCTCCCCCGGTTCGATACGGATGACCTTCGCGCCGAGGGACTCGGCGTTCGTGGCGAGGTCGATGGGAAGCTTCTCACCGGCGTCGAAGCTGTGTTGCTCAGCGTCCAGGACGCGGTACTGCGTGCCGAAACGCTGCGAGCCGAGGGACTCGGAGAGCGAACCGATGGAGGCATAGCCGTGGTTCTGGATGAGCACGACAATCAGCTTGATGCGTTCGGCGACGGCGGTAACCAGTTCGGTATGCATCATCAGGTAGGAACCGTCCCCCACCATGACCACCACATCCCTGTCGACGCCGCCCGCTGCAGCTTCGGCCAGCGCTGCGCGCTTGACGCCCAGGCCGCCTGGAATCTCGTAGCCCATGCAGGAATAGGCGTATTCCACGTGGTACCCGAACGGGTCCCGGACGCGCCACATCTTGTGCAGGTCACCGGGCAACGAACCCGCGGCGCAGATGACTACGTCGTGGTCGTCCATGGCGTTGTTGGTGGCCCCGATGATTTCGTTTTGGGCCGGCAACGGCGTGTGCCGGGTTTCGAAAGCCTCGTCCACGATTGCGTTCCAGCGCTTCTTTTCGCTTGCCGTTTTTTCTTCGAGATCGGCACCGACCCGGTAACCGCCCAGGGCACTGTTGAGCTTAACCAGGGCCTTGCGGGCGTCAGCGACGATCGGCAGCGTGGTGCCGTGCTTGTAGGCGTCGATCGGCGCCACGTTGATGTTCACGAACTTCACGTCAGGGTTCTGGAACGCGGTGCGGGACGCGGTGGTGAAGTCCTCGTAACGCGTGCCGATGCCAATGACGAGGTCCGCCTCGGCTGCAATGGCGTTGGCCGCCGTCGTACCGGTGGAACCGATTGCACCGACAGATTGTTTGTGGTCCCACGGAAGGACGCCGACACCGGCTTGAGTGTTTCCTACGGGAATACCCGTCAACTCGGCGAATTTGGCAAGTTCCTCGTTGGCGTAGGCGTAAAGGACACCACCGCCGGCAATGATCAGCGGGCGCTTGGCGGCGCGGATAGCCTCCATCGCACGGCTGATATCGTCATCCTCCGCTTCGGGGCGGCGTATCCGCCATTCGCGCTCGGACAGGAATTCCTCAGGGACCTCGAACGCCTCGGCCTGGACATCCTGCGGCAACGAAATGGTCACTGCGCCGGTCTCAGCCGGGTCCGTCAGGACGCGCAGGCCGTGGTGGAATGCAGAAAACAACTGCTCCGGGCGGGAAACCCTGTCAAAGAACCTGGACAGTGGACGGAAGGCATCGTTGACAGTGATGTCGTACGCATACGGGAGCTCGAGCTGCTGCAAAACCGGGTCTGCCGCGCGGGTTGCGAAGGTGTCGCTCGGCAACAACAGCACGGGAAGGCGGTTGGTGGTAGCCAATGCAGCACCGGTCAAAAGGTTTGAAGACCCCGGACCAATCGAGGTGCTGATCGCGAACGTCTGGCGGCGGCGCGTATGCCGGGCGTAGCCGACAGCCTGGTGTACCTGGGCCTGCTCATTACGGCCTTGGTAGTAAGGCATGATTCCAGGGTCCGCAGCCTGGTACTGCTTCAATGCCTGGCCCACACCAGCCACATTGCCGTGGCCGAAAATGCCGAACGTTCCCGGAATGAGCCGCTCACGGTACTCCACGCCGTTAATGGAATCCACGGTGTATTGCTTGGACAGGAATTCGACTACGGCCTGCGCCACAGTCATTCGACGGGTTGCTGTACCCATTGCTGGCTACTCCGATACTTTCACTGGGATACGGTCTGATATGCCTCGATCTCCTGGGGCGCTGGCCTCTGCCCCGCTGTGGTTCAGCAGCGAGGCGGCCGTCGCCACGGCACCGGCGACGTCGCCGTCGGCCGGGTAGAGAAGTGTCCGCCCAACGGTGAGCCCCTGAACGCCTGGCAGGGCGAGGGCAGCCTGCCAACTGGCGAAAATCTCGTCCTGCGTTCCCGCAGGGTCCCCGCCCAAAAGCACGGTGGGCAGCGTGGTGGAGGCCATGACGCGTTCCATCTCATCGACCACAGGCAGCTTCATCCAGGTATAGGCGCTGGTTGAACCCAATCCTTCTGCTATGCCCACTGACTTGATAACCGCATCTGCGCGGAGGTCGTTACGTACTTTGCCATGGGAATCACGCACCGAAAGGAAGGGCTCAACCATGGCAATGAGCTTCCGCTCAGCCAAAGAGTCGATCGCCTTGGCCGTTGCTTCCAAGGTGGCCACGGTGTCCGGGTCACCCAGGCAGATGCGTGTCAGCATTTTGCCGCCATCGGCTCCGAGTGCTTCCAGCGCTGCAGCGGTATGCCCGGTAAAGCGGTCATCAAATTCATTGACCAGTCCGGCCAGTCCCCCGCGGTTCATGGACCCGAAGACGAGTTTTCCCTCCAAAGCGCCGAGCAGCAGGAGGTCATCCATGATGTCAGGTGAGGCCAAAATGCCATCAACGGCAGGGTTCGCCAGGGCAACCTGCAGCCGATCCAACAGATCGCGCCGATCGGCCATGGCCATAGGCTGGGTACCAACGGCCAAGGCACCCCGGGCCGGGTGATCAGCGGCAACGATGAAATTCTGCTTACCGTGCTTGAGGCCTGGGTGTCTGCGTCGGGTGGCCGCAGCCCGGGCTACCGCCTCCGGATCTTCCAACCGGACACGGCTCAAGTGTTCATAACGGCGGGGGTCCTCATTCAGGCTCATCGCACTGCTCCTTCTGCAAGGCTGGACGCCGAAAGACCTGTGCCGGGTACAGGCCGGCCACGGTCGGCCAGCAGCGAGGTGACTTCATCCGGCGTCGGCATGGCATCGGCACAGGAAAGGCGTGATGCCACGATCGCGCCCGAGGCATTGGCATAATCCAGGACTTCCGAAAGCGGCCAGCCTGACAACAATCCATGGCAGAAAGCGCCCCCGAAGGAATCGCCTGCGCCCAGGCCGTTCAGGGTTTCCACGGGGACAGGAGCCGAAACGACGCGTTCGGTGCGCGTCTTGGCCATAACACCCTCCGGCCCAAGCTTGACCACGGCAATTTCGACGCCGGCCGCCAACAGGCGGTCGGCTTGCTCATCGGGGGTGCCTTCTCCCACGGCAACAGCACATTCCTTGTCGTTACCGATAGCAACGGTGACGTGCGGAAGAATCTTGGAAACCTCCGCCCGGGCCTCCTCTTCCGAGGCCCAGAACATGGGACGGTAGTCAAGATCCAGGATGGTGAATTGGCCATCCTTGAGTCCTGCCCGCGGGCGGGCCTGGTGCGCTGCCAGGTGCGCCCCGCGGCTTGGCTCCTGGCACAGCCCTGTGACGGTTGACCAGAAAATCCCGGCATCCCGGATGGCCTGGAGATCAAGCTCATCAGCTTTGATCTGCAGGTCCGGAGCCGTGGGAAATCGGCCGTAGAAGTAGAGGGGAAAGTCTTCCGGCGGCTTGATTGCACAGAACGTGACGGCCGTGGGGTACTCCTTGACCGGCGAGACGAAGGAATCATCCACCTTGAACTTATGCAGCTCCCTGTGAAGGTAGTTGCCGAAAGCGTCATCGCCGGTTCGGGTGATGATTCCCGCCCGGCGACCATGACGTGCGGCGGCGACGGCCACGTTGGAAGGTGACCCCCCAAGGTATTTGCCGAAGGACGTAACATCCTCCAGGTCGACGCCAATGTCGTTCGGGTAGATATCAACGCTGATGCGCCCGATCGTAAGCAGTTCGTGGGTCACGATGATCGTTGACCTTTCTCTTGTGAGCTCTGAACCTTTGAGCGCTGGGCCCCAATGCCTTGCCACCCCTCAGTGAGCGGGGCCACATGACTACTTTGCACCAGATTTTATGTCCTGTCAAAGGTTTGTACTGACATATTTACAACGAAACCTGGTCGCTCCATAAAGTGACCGCAGGCCAAACCCCCCGACCCCCGGAATATGGTTCCGGCGGCCTGGCTTGGGTGGGCCGGCTATTTGGCGGGAACCGCAAGCTCCCCCGTGAGGTACTGGGCGCGGCCAAAGCCGAAGGACCAATCACCAGCCGTGTTTTCGACATAGCCAAGGAAGACATCCTCGCCCGCAACGCCAACCTCACCCAATCGCGCCGCTATGGCCGCAAAAAGGGACTGCTTGGCCTCACGGCTGCGGCCTTCCTGGGTGAAGATCTGGATCATGACGACATTCGACGAACGCTCAAACCCGAGCCCCGCATCCTGGGCGAAAATTTGACCCGGCGCATGCTCGGTGACGATATGGAAGTAGTCGCGCTCCGGAATGCGATACTCGGCGAGTATTGCCTCATGGATGCTTCTACTGATTTGCCCCAGCTCTTCCGGGCTCCTGCCGGCGTTGAGGTCGATTCGAACCAATGGCATTTTTACCCCTCTGGAAGTTTGTCCTGTCATACTAACAAACTACGAAGGGTGGGACAAGATGCGTTGCTTTCTCCCGCGTCAGCTCACCGTCGCGGCATCACCCTTGGGCCGCTCGTTCATGGCTTCGTCGATCTCTTTGAGGTAAACCAGAACATCAGCACAGCGGGCACACGCAACCACGTGACTGGCTATGCGTTGCCGCGCGGCCTTACGGACTGCGTTCCGCACGTATTTGCCGAAGTGCCGGGAATAATCGATGCAGGGGTCATCGGGAGTCTGTGCCACGTGTTCCTGCAGGTACGCCTGGCGCAAACCCTCCCTTGCCCTGATCAGCAATGAGGAAACTCCGTTGGGGCTCAACTCCATCACCCGGCCGGTAGCCGCAGGTTTCAGGCCTTCAACTTCGACGCACCAGAGAACGGCCTGCCAGCGCGTGGGCAGGGAACGGAATGCGCGCATCAGGACGGTAGCCTCAAAGGCCCTGATGGTCGAGTTGTCGTCCAGGACCAGATCATCCATGGCGCTGCCGTAGCCCAGGGTCGCATTCCGCCTGCTGCGGACATTCCTGCGGTGGGCCATCCGCCTGACCGTAGTGGTCAGGTAGGCCTGAAAGGACTCCCTTGGCCCTTTGCCGGCGAGCAAAGCCTCCAGTACCGAGGCGAACGCCTCGGCCACCACATCCTCCGCGTCGCTGGCGTTGTCAGTCTCCGCACGAGCTACATAGCCGGCCACCGCAAGATGGGATTCATACAGTTCGCTGAACGCGGCGAGATCCCCGCGGCGGACCAGGTCAACCAAGTGAAACTCATGCGGATCCCCGCGATGTGGCGTCGTCGCAGTCCGGCCTGCCCGTCCAACCCGCCCGGCGGATGTACCAACCCCCGGCGCTGGGGGTTGCACTGCCGGAGTTGCGGGTTGGTGCGACATTTCTGCCTTTCGGAATGGAGTGTTGAGCGCACCCAAACTAGGCAGTCAATGATTAGATACGCACAGAATGCACGTTTCTAGCGAGAATTAGGGAGTCAATGCAGGAATATGAACTCGACGAGCGGGATTTCCGCTTGTTGCACGCACTGCAGATCCGTCCCCGCGCCCCATGGGCAGCGCTTGCTCCTATAGTCGGGGCCGATGCCGCAACGCTTTCGAGGCGGTGGACCGCACTGAAGGACGCCGGATTGGCGTGGGTGACGTCCTACCCTGGATTGGGGACCAAATACTCCGGGGCCGTCGTAGAGATCGACTGTGCGCCAGCCAGCATCCTCCGCGCCACAGAAGAACTTGCCGGCGATCCACAGGTGATGACCATCCACCAAACCGCCGGGGGAAGGGACCTGCTTGTTACCTTGCTGTGCTCCACAGAGGCCGAGCTGAGCTACTTTCTGCTCGAACGGCTTTGCACCGTTGAGGGGATCCGCAGCACCCGGACGCACAGGGCCATCAAGCTTTTGTCCGACGCCAAGCAGTGGCGGCTCCGGTCACTCCACGACACGGAATCCCGGCTGTTGGAACGTAACCTCCCGGAGCCCACATCGACGGGCCGCGGGATCACTGCCGAACACGAGAAACAATTGGCACTGCTTCTCAAGCTCGATGGCCGCATTCCCGTTGCAGACATTTCCAACACGCTTGGGATAAGTCCTGCGAAGGCGAGGAACGCCCTGGCCGCGGTCGTTGCCGAAAACCGCTTGACCTTGCGGCTGGAAGTCGCCAGGTCCTACACCCCTTGGCCAGTGAACGTGTGGTACTTCATGCGGGTCCCCGCCACCAAGGTGGAAGTAGTGGCCCGGAGGTTGTCGACCCTGGAAGAGGTGCGGATGGTCACAACTACGGGCGGTATGTACTCCATCATCATGACGGTGTGGCTTCGCCGGGTCGAAGACATGACCCTTCTTGAGCGGCAATTGGGAGAGCGACTGCCCTTTGCCGAAATCATGGACCGGTCAATCGTCCTTCGGACCCCAAAACACATGGGCCACCGGCTTGATCCCAGCGGGAAGCGGACCGCATGAACTGTTCGGCAACATGCCCGGCTCCCCGCGGTGGGTGGGGCAAGCATTTTTGCCCCACCGGACACTATGCAGTCTGCGGCTCCCCCTGCTGGGTGCCGGCAATGTTGACCAGCCAGCCGATACCGAATTTGTCGATACACATCCCGAACGTATCGCCCCAGGGCGCCGCCTCAAGGGGAACAGTGACAGTGCCGCCGTCGACCAGCTTGTCCCAGAAGCCCCGGAGTTCACCTTCGTCAGACGCTTCGCCGCTCAATGACACTGAGATGTTGTCTCCAGGATTGAAAGACATGCCGTTGGGTGTGTCTGCCGCCATGAGGGTCAATCCGCCCGGGGTTTCCAACATGGCATGCATGACTTTGTCGGCTTCGGCAGGATCCTGGCTCGCCTGGTAGTCGCCGAAGGTGCTGATATTCAGTTCGCCACCGAAAACGGATTCATAAAAGGTGATCGCTTCCCGGGCGTTATCCCGGAATGAGATGTAGGGATTGAGTCGGGTTGTCATGGACGGTCTCCTTCTGGACGGCTGATGGTGTTGGTTTGGTCACAGTGCCGCAATGCTAACAGCGGCAGGTGGCACCTGTCCCCCAAATCCTTCAGCCGCCGTCGTACACCATTTACAGGGGGGTAAATGCCCGCACCACGCAAACGGGCCCGGCTTCGCTCCCGGGTGCAAGCCCGGATAATGTCATAGGCATGCTCTCACCATCACGGCTGTGGATTCCCGCGGCCATTGCAGACGTCCTGTTGATCCTTGTCTTCGCAGCCATTGGCAGGGACGCGCATGCGCGCGGGGATATTCTTGCCGGCGCCTTCACCACAGCGTGGCCCTTCCTGGCCGGAGCAGCGCTGGCCTGGCTCGCAGCCCGCGCCTGGCGCTCACCCTTGGCCGCATGGCCGACTGGCGTCCTGGTGTGGGTCAGTACAGTACTGGTGGGAATGCTGCTCAGGGCTGTGACCGGCCAAACGGTGGTGCTGCCTTTCGTGCTCGTCGCGTTGGTCAGCCTTGCGGTTTTCCTGCTCGGCTACCGGCTCATCGTGGCTTTCGCGGCGAGGGTGGCCCGAACGCGGCAACGCCGCCCCTGAACAGGGCCTGCCACCTGCAAATGCACTAGGCTGAAGCAGTCCGCAATGATGCATTTTCGGAAAGGCCCCACGTGATCACCGCTTTCGTCCTGATCAAAACAGATGCCTCACGCATCCCGGAGACCGCCGAGCAGATCTCTGCCATCCAAGGCATCAGTGAGGTCTACTCCGTCACGGGCGAATGGGACCTCATAGCCGTGGCCAGAGTTACCAAGCACGAAGAGTTGGCGGACGTTATCGCGGACAAACTGTCCAAAGTGGGTTCCGTGGTCCACACCACCACCCACATCGCCTTCCGGGCGTATTCGCAGCACGACCTCGACGCGGCGTTTGCCCTCGGGTTCGAGTAGGCGCGCGCCTGCCTAGCCTTCACTCCGGCTGAGTTCAGTCCATTGTGCGAGGACTTCGGAAGCCTTGCCGGAGTCAACCGACTCAGCAGCACTGGCGAAGGCCTTGCGCATGCGCTCGGTGAGTGTCCCCTCGGCCTGCAGGTCAAAGGAAACCAAGCCCGCGGCCGCGTTGAGGAGCACGGCGTCCCGCACAGGACCTGTCTTTCCCTCAAGGATGTCGCGGACAACTCCGGCGTTCGCCGCAGCATCGCCTCCGCGCAGATCGGCAACCGTGGAAGGGCCGATGCCAAGGTCGGCTGGATAAAATACCTGTTCCGTGACGACGCCGTTCCGGATTTCCCATACAGTGGACGGCCCGGTTGGTGTGAGTTCATCGAGCCCGTCATCACCACGGAACACCAGTCCACGGCTCCCCCGGCGGGCCAGCACGCCGGCCACCAGCGGAGCCATCCGCACATTTGCCACTCCGACGGCCGAGGCCTGAACGTGCGCGGGGTTGGTCAAGGGTCCCAAGAAGTTAAAGGCCGTTGGTACGGCCAACTCGCGGCGCGGCACAGCTGTGTGCCGGAAAGAAGGATGGAAAACCTGCGCGAAGCAGAATGTGATTCCTGCCTCTTCTGCGTTCCGGGCGACCTGCTCGATGGAAAGATCCAGGCGAACGCCCAGGGCCTCCAACACATCGGCCGAACCGGAGGTCGAGGATGCTGCCCTGTTTCCGTGCTTGACCACCTTGGCGCCGGCACCTGCCGCAACAAGCGCTGCCATCGTGGAGATGTTGACGGTATTGAGCCGGTCGCCACCAGTCCCTACGATGTCCAGTTTCTCCCCGGAAATCCCAATGGGGTTGGCGTGCTGGACCATGGCTTCGACCAGGCCGGCGAGTTCTTCGACTGTTTCGCCCTTGGATCTCAGGGCCACAAGGAAGCCTGCAATCTGTGCCGGAGTCGCTTCCCCGGACATGATCATGTTCATGGCCCACTCTGTATTGCCCGCAGCAAGGTCGTCGCCATTGATCAATGCTGAGATGAGCCCTGGCCAGGTATTGCTGGCTGCAGGTGCCGATGCCGGAGAAGTCACCCACTGATGCTATCGACCCTGCCACGCCGATGACCAATGTGAACACAGCCGGGAACTTTTCCGCGCGATTTCGCGTCTTTGTAGAAAAAGTCTCCCGAATCGGTGGTTTGCATTGGGAACTCTGGACTTTTACAGACATAATGTCCTTGTGACATCTGCGACCCATGCCCCCAGTACCCCGGCGCACCCGACGCTGAACCGCCCCAACCTGGTTTCTGTTGGAACCGTTGTTTGGCTGTCCAGTGAGTTGATGTTCTTCGCCGGCCTCTTTGCCATGTACTTCACCCTGCGCTCCACATCCGGACTGATGTGGGCCGAGGAGACGGCCAAGCTCAACTTCCCGTTTGCGCTCGTCAACACGATCGTCCTTGTGGCAAGTTCGTTTACTTGCCAGATGGGCGTTTTTGCCGCCGAGCGGCTGGAGCCGCGCCGCACCGGACGGCCACTCCAATTCACCCGCTGGGGCATGTCTGAATGGTTTGTCCTGACCTTCATTATGGGTGCCTTCTTCGTGGCCGGACAGACCACGGAATACGCCATGCTCGTCTCCGAGCACGTATCCCTGTCCTCCAACGCCTACGGCTCCGCCTTCTACATGACGACGGGCTTCCACGGCCTGCACGTCATTGGCGGCCTGATCGCCTTCCTGTTCATCATTGGACGCGCATTCGCAGCCAAGAAGTTCGGACACTTTGAAGCGACGTCGGCGATCGTCACCTCGTACTACTGGCACTTTGTCGACGTTGTGTGGATCGGCCTCTTCCTGGTCATCTACGTCCTCAAGTAAGCCCGGCTTTGACTCTTTTTCTACAAGAGGCAGAATTTCAAGAAGCGGCTCGCGGAGCCGACGCAGGATCGAATAAAGGAACCACCACGTGAAGGCACTATCGCAGAAGCGACGTCACCCACTGGCAGCCATTGCGCTGCTGTTGATGGGCCTCCTCCTCACTGGTGGGCTCTACGCCGTTGCCACAACTGTCAATCAGGCCAAGGCCGACACCACAAGCTTCAGCGCCAGTGACGTAGAAGAAGGCGGCAAGCTCTTTGCCGCCAACTGCGCCACCTGCCACGGCATGGGTGCGTCCGGAACCCAGGACGGCCCCTCGCTGGTCGGCGTGGGTGCTGCAGCCGTTGACTTCCAGGTTGGCACCGGTCGTATGCCCATGCAGATGAGTGGACCGCAGGCCCAGCAGAAGCCCGCCCAGTTCAACGCAGAGCAGACCAAGCAGCTGTCCGCTTACGTTGCTTCCCTTGGCGCCGGACCGGCCATTCCCGAAGAGCACCTTCTCGACGGCAAGGGAGATGCCGCCAACGGTGGCGAACTCTTCCGCGTGAACTGCGCCATGTGCCACAACGCAGCCGCTGCCGGCGGTGCCTTGACCCGAGGCAAGTTCGCTCCTGCACTTGCAGGTGTCAGCCCGGAGCACATCTACGAGGCCATGGTCACCGGCCCGCAGAACATGCCTGTCTTCAATGACTCCAACATCACCCCTGAAGACAAGCGCGACATCATCACCTTCCTGACGACCATCGAAGCCAACGGTTCTCCCGGTGGAGCGGATCTTGGATCGCTTGGTCCCGTATCCGAAGGTTTGTTCGTCTGGATTGCCGGCCTGGGTGTCATCATCGCATTCACCATCTGGTTGACGTCCCGCACGTCCTGATCCGGACACGACAAAAACTTCTGCTGCACTGTCAGCAGTTTGAAACTGAAAATAACTCGGCCCCGGCCGAGACAACGAGAGAAGGATGAGGCGAATTATGGGCAACCATAGTGACGGCAGTCCGAACCACTCGGGCACCGTAGCTACGGCTGGTCAGAATGAGGTGGAGAAGTTCCAGGATCCTGGGCTTCCTCCGCATCGTTTGCGCCTGGCTGACACGGACCCGGTAGCCGCAAAGCGAGCCGAGCGTCAGGTAGCCATTCTGTTTGGCACCTCCGTCATTGGCACGCTGGTCTTCCTGGTGGCGTATTTCGCCATCGACCTGGGCGACGACACCACCATTGCGACCATCCGTACCCAGAACCTTCTTCTGGGACTGGGTACGGCCTTTGCCATGCTTGGCATCGGCACCGGCATCGTGCACTGGGCCAAGGCCCTCATGCCCGATCACGAAGTCTCTGAAGAACGCCACGCCATTCGTACGGAAGAGGATCGCCAGGCAGCTGTCCGGATCGTCGACGACATCGTCGAGGAAACCGGCATCAAGCGCCGCCCGCTGATCCGCAACACCCTTCTTGGTGCCGTTGCGCTTGCCCCGCTGCCTGCTCTCGCCATTTTCGGCGACCTGGGCCCCCGCCCGGACGACGCTTTGGCACACACCATGTGGGCTCCGGAGGGCGGAAAGCTCAAGCGCCTGACCCGCGACCCTGATGGCACCCCCATCAAGGCCTCCGATGTCACCATTGGTTCAGCGTTCCACGTCATCCCTGAAGGTCTCAACGAGCTCCACGAGGGCAAGCTGAACGAAAAGGCCAAGGCCGTCGTCCTGCTGATGCGCCTTGACCCGAACTCCTTGAACCCCTCCGAGGGCCGCGAAAACTGGAGCTACAACGGAATCGTTGCCTACTCCAAGATCTGCACGCACGTTGGCTGCCCCGTTGCTCTCTACGAGCAGCAGACGCACCACCTTCTGTGCCCGTGCCACCAGTCCACATTTGACCTCACGCAGGAATGCAAGGTCATCTTTGGGCCGGCCAGCCGTCCGCTCCCCCAGCTGCCGATCGCAGTTGACGCAGAGGGCTACCTCGTCGCCACCAGCGACTTCAGAGAACCTGTAGGACCGAGTTACTGGGAGCGTGACGAGCATGAGCGCCTCATCAACAGCTGAAGCCCCCTTCGTTCCGAAGACCAAGGTTGGTAGTTTCACCAACTTCGTGGACGAGCGTGTGGGTGGCTCCGGCATCCTGCGTGAGTTCGGCCGGAAGGTCTTCCCCGACCACTGGTCATTCATGTTCGGTGAGGTGGCGCTGTACTCCTTCGTCATCTTGCTGATGTCAGGTACCTTCCTGACCTTCTTCTTCGATCCGTCCATGGCGGAAACCCACTACCAGGGTTCGTACACTCCGCTGTACAACGTAGAAATGTCCGTGGCATACAGCTCGTCCCTGAACATCTCCTTCGATGTCCGCGGCGGTCTGTTCATGCGTCAGGTACACCACTGGGCGGCACTGCTGTTCGTGGCCTCCCTGGGTGTCCACATGCTGCGCGTGTTCTTTACGGGTGCTTTCCGCAAGCCGCGTGAAATGAACTGGGTAGTCGGCGGTGTGCTGCTCATCCTGGCAATGGCAGCCGGCTTCACTGGCTACTCGCTCCCCGATGACCTGCTTTCCGGCAACGGCCTGCGCATCATCGATGGCGTTATCAAGTCCATTCCGGTGATCGGAACGTACATCTCGTTCTTCCTCTTTGGAGGCGAATTCCCCGGCACAGCCATCATTGGCCGTCTCTACGTGCTGCACATCCTGCTTGTTCCTGCGCTCATCCTCCTGATGATCGTGATCCACCTGTTCATGGTGGTTGTCCACAAGCACACCCAGTACCCCGGCCCGGGACGCAACGACGGCAACGTCGTGGGCTACCCGCTTGGCCCGGTTTACGCTGCCAAAGCCGGTGGATTCTTCTTCATCGTCTTCGGCGTTCTGGCACTGATGGCTGCGGCGTTCACGATCAACCCGATCTGGAACTACGGCCCTTACGATCCCTCCCCTGTGTCGGCAGGTACCCAGCCTGACTGGTACATCGGTTTCGTTGACGGTGCTCTGCGCTTGATGCCTGGCGTCGTCAATGACTTCCACTTCGAATGGATCATCTTCGGCCGTGTGCTGACCTTGAACGTCCTCCTTCCTGCCCTTGTACCCGCAGGCATCATCTTCACCGTTCTGTTCATGTACCCGTGGATCGAACGTTGGATCACCAAGGACAACCGCGAGCACCACGTTCTCGACCGTCCCCGCAACGCCCCCACCCGTACGGCGATCGGCGTTGCAGGTTTCACCTGGTACTGCGTGATGTGGGCGGCTGCTGGTTCGGACCTCATCGCCACGCACTTCCACGTCTCGCTCAACGATGTGACCTACTGGCTGCGGACACTGTTCTTCATTGGCCCGATCATCGCCTTCGTAGTGACCAAGCGCATCGCCCTCGCTCTCCAGCGCAAGGACCGTGAGATTGCCCTGCACGGCCGGGAAACGGGACGCATTGTCCGTCTCCCCCACGGTGAGTTCATTGAGGTCCACGCTCCGCTGGACGAGTACAAGCGCTACAAGCTTGTTGGGTTCGAGTCACCGGCTCCCTTGCCGGCAGAACCGAACGAGCATGGCGTTGTCACCCGCAAGGAAAAACGGCGTGCGGCGCTGTCCAAGTGGTTCTTCGAGGACCGTGTTGCTCCGGCAACACCGGCAGAGCTCGAAGCCGCCCACGCGCATGGCCACCATGAAGCCATTGAAGCTGGCGAAGACCAAAAGAGCCTGAGCCACTAACGCTTGGGTAAATATGGGAAGGGCCCGGTCCATTGGACCGGGCCCTTCCCATTTGCTTTATAGCCATGGTGTTCTTTATAGCCATCGTGTTACTGCAGTCAGGATCTCTAACGCGGCCTTGGTTTTGCCCTGGGAACGTTCCGGTGCCTGCTAGGGCTGTGTACGGTACCCGGAGGAGTAATTGCGGGTGGGCCTGACGCCTGGGCGCTGCAGGGGCACCCAGAGCTTGTATCGGTCGGCCCGGTAGTAGGACACGGAATAGTCCACCATCGCCCGTGCCACGAATGCATGGCGTTGGATCTTCAACAAGGGAGCTCCGACGTCGACGTTGAGCAGCCGTGCAGTGGAAGGGGAGGCCGCCGTGGCCTCGATCATGTCTTCGCCCCACTCCATCACCAAACCAAAGCGTTCGCTCAGTACGTTGTAGAGGGACGTTGGAGGTGCTTCGTCCAACAGGCCCGGAACCCGGTGCGCCGGAATAAAATTCTCATCCACGCTCATCGGTTCATTGTCTGCAAGCAGCAATCTCCTGAACCGGACCAGTGGGGTGCCTTCCTCCAGCTGAAGCTCCCGGGCAAGAAATGCACTCGCCGAGATCTGCTCGAAGCTCAGGACTTTCGCCGCAGGGACCATGCCACGCCGCTGCATTTCCTCGCTGTATGATGTCAGTTTTACTTGGAGGTCCAGTTTTGGCTTCCTGACGAAAGTTCCCAACCCCACTACGCGTTCGAGGACCTCCTCACCCACGAGGGCGTCAATGGCTTGACGCACCGTCATCCGTGCCAGACCGAAACGGTCCGAGAGATCCCGCTCTGATGGGAGCGCAGAACCCGGAGGGCAGGATTGCGCGATGAACGCCCGAAGGATTTCACGGAGCTGAACATAAATTGGAGTACCGCTGGTTCGATCAATCTCGCCCGCGATGCTTGCTGCCTCAGGCACTGCAGCAGTCCGACAATTGAGTCATGCTTCAAGGATAATTCAGCGGTGCTTCAGGTCTAGACCACGTAAGCCCTGTATGGAGCAGGCGGTTCTTGGAAGCTAGGCTTGGATGGACAATTTTGCGACGGACCATCCGTCAACTCACCAAAGGAGCCAGGTTGCCGGAGTCGAGGGCCATCGTTGCCGCGGAAGTTGGATTACATGCCCGGGCAGCAGCAGTGTTCGTGCGTGCTGTGACTGACACGGGGCTGGCGGTCACCATACGCAAACACGATGGTCGGCCGGTTGACGCGCGTTCCCTGCTGGAAGTCATGACTGAGGACTTCGGGCACGGGTGTGAGGTCCTACTCGAGGTCGCCCCAGACTCCCTCGCAGCGGGGCAAAGCGTTGCAGCAGCCGAGAACGCACTGACAGCTCTTTCGGCCGTCCTGGAGGCCACAGAAGCCCGCTGAGCTCGTATCTGGCAGCCGCAGTCGATCGCAGGTATGCAAAATGGGCCCCGCCGGATGGCGGGGCCCATTTCTTATAAAACTTACTGGTGCTGATGCGAACTAGTGCGCGTGGTCTCCACGGCTGTATTCGAAGACCCAACCAATCAATGCCACGATGGCAAGGCCGCCCGCGACGTAGGTCACCCAGAAACCAATTGCGAGGCCGAGGAATCCACCGGCACACGCCAGACCAAGAACCAAGGGCCACCAGCTCCAGGGGCTGAAGTGTCCCTGCTCTCCGGCACCTTCGTGCACCTCTGCGTCAGGGCGGTCTTCAGGACGCAGCCCAATCCTCTTGCCAGTGAAGCCCAGGTAGGCGCCGATCATGCCGGCAAGGCCACCGACCAGGAGGATGCCAAGGACACCAACCCATTCGTTCCATTCCGTCAGGAAGCCGTAAGCGATGGCTACCGGGACGAAGAAGAAGACTCCGGCTCCGAAGAGCCACGATTCAATTTTCATTTGCTGACGTCCCTTTGGTCGGCATTACCCAAAACAGCTGCTGCGGGTGACGGGGCCTCGGCGGTGTGGACCTGGGCCAACTCAGGGTGGTGAAGGTCCAGTGCCGGGCGCTCAGAGCGGATGCGGGGCAAGGAGGTGAAGTTGTGGCGCGGCGGCGGGCAGGATGTTGCCCATTCCAGGGAAGCACCGAAGCCCCACGGGTCATCCACTTCTACCTTCTTGTTGCTGCGCCAGGTGATGTAGACGTTCCAGAAGAACGGCAGGAGCGAAGCTCCCAGAACGAAGGAGGAAATCGTGGAGAACTGGTTCATCCAGGTGAAGTTGTCCTGTGGCATGTAGTCGGCGTAACGGCGCGGCATGCCCTCTACACCCAACCAGTGCTGGATCAGGAAGGTGCCGTGGAAGCCGAGGAACAGCAGCCAGAAGTGGATCTTGCCAAGTCGCTCGTTGAGCATCTTTCCAGTCCATTTGGGCCACCAGAAGTAGAACCCAGCGAACATCGCGAAGACCACCGTGCCGAAGACCACGTAGTGGAAGTGGGCCACCACGAAGTAGGAGTCCGAAACGTGGAAGTCCAGCGGGGGCGAGGCCAGGATGATACCCGTCAAGCCACCGAAGAGGAACGTCACCAGGAAGCCGATGCTCCAGAGCATGGGGGTCTCAAAGGTGATGGAACCCTGCCACAACGTACCGATCCAGTTGAAGAACTTCACGCCGGTAGGCACTGCGATCAGCATGGTCATGAAGGCGAAGAACGGCAGCAGTACGGAGCCGGTCACATACATGTGGTGTGCCCATACGGTGACGGACAGCGCCGCGATGGCAATGGTCGCGTATACAAGACCCTTGTAACCGAAGATCGGCTTACGGCTGAAGACCGGGAAGATCTCCGAAACGATGCCGAAGAACGGCAGGGCGATGATGTACACCTCGGGGTGGCCGAAGAACCAGAACAGGTGCTGCCAGAGGACTGCACCGCCATTCTCGGGATCGAAGATGTGGGCACCAAAGCGGCGGTCTGCACCAAGTGCGAACAGTGCGGCGGCCAGCGGCGGGAAGGCCATCAGCACCAGGATCGCGGTAACAAGCGTGTTCCAGGTGAAGATCGGCATGCGCCACATGGTCATGCCAGGGGCACGCATGCAGATGATGGTGGTGATGAAGTTGACAGCACCAAGGATGGTGCCAAAGCCGGACAGCGCCAGGCCGAACACCCAAAGGTCTCCACCGACTCCTGGGCTGAATGTGGTATTCGACAACGGCGCATAGGCGAACCAGCCAAAGGAGGCTGCACCCTGCGGGGTGATGAAACCGGACACCGCGATGGTGGAACCGAACAGGAAGAACCAGAAGGCCAAGGCGTTCAGTCGCGGGAAGGCGACATCGGGGGCACCGATCTGGAGCGGCATGATCACGTTGGCGAAGCCGGCAAACAGCGGTGTCGCAAACATCAGGAGCATCACGGTGCCGTGCATGGTGAACATCTGGTTGTACTGCTCTTTGGTCTGCAGGATCTGCATTCCGGGTTCGAACAGTTCAGCGCGGATCAGCAGCGCCATGACGCCACCGAGGCAGAAGAACACGAAGGACGCGATCAGGTACATGTACCCGATGGTCTTGTGGTCGGTGGAGGTAATCCAGTTGACGACAATGCGTCCCTTGGATTTAGGAACTACGGGAGCTTCTAGGACCCCCGGTGCGGATTGAGTGTACGTAGCCACGTCGCTCCCCTTACTTGGTTTCGTTCAGGTTCGGGTTGCGGTCGTATTCCGCACCGAGGAGGCCCGTGTTGCCTTCCTGGCGAAGCTTGTCCATGTGTGCCTGGAACTCAGACTCGGAGACAACCTTGACGCGGAAAAGCATTTCGGAGTGGTACTCGCCACAGAGTTCGGCACACTTGCCATCGAAGGTGCCCTCCTTAGTGGGGGTGAACCTGATGTAGTTCGTCTTGCCGGGGATCATGTCGCGCTTCTGAAGGAAGGCGGGAACCCAGAATGAGTGGATGACGTCGCGGGAGTTCAGCTCCAGGTCCACGGACTTGCCAACAGGCAAGTACAGCGTGGGGAGCAGTTCCTTGTCGACCTCGTTGCCGGTCAGGTGGGCCTGAACGCCGGCTTCGTGGAGGTCCTCGTTGACGACCTCACCCTTTTTGTAGTTGAAGTCCCAGGCCCACTGCTTGCCGCGGACGTCAACAACGACGTCGGCCGGCTGGGAGCGGTCATCGATCGCACGCTGGTCCTGGTCGGTGAAGTAGAAGAACACCAGCACCATGAACAGCGGGATGGTCAAGTAGAAGACCTCAAGCGGCAGGTTGTAGCTGAGCTGCTTCGGGAATCCCGTGGTGCCCTTGCGGCGACGGTAAGCGATGATGCACCAGACCAGGAGGCCCCACGTGATAATACCGACTGCCAAGGCGGCGATCCATGAGTTGACCCAGAGGTCCATGATCCGGTCAGTGTGGTTGGTCGTGCCGCGCTCTGTAGGCAGCCAACCCTTCTCTACCTCTGGTGAACATCCGGTCAAAACCAACGCGCCGGCTAGTGCCAAGCCAGTGATCGATGTGATCTTTATGCGTCGGCTGCCGGTTCGGTTCTGCGAACTCACAGACGGCCCTTCCTCTTGTTGCTGTCTCCCGGCAGGCCGAAGGCTCACCGGGCACACTAAAAGTTTTACTACCCGATGTAGAGCTTACCGCTATCAGGCGGTTTTCGCGCACATGTCAGCGCCGTGGCTCCGAATGGTTTTAAACCCATCCGAAGTGGCGCCGACATGCGGCGATGGCTCACATCAGTGGAACGAATCACCGCAGGCGCAAGACCCGCCGGCATTCGGGTTGTCGATGGTGAAGCCCTGCTTCGAAATGGTGTCCTCGAAGTCGATGCTGGCACCACTGAGGTAGGGAACGCTCATCTTGTCCACTACGACCTCAACGCCGTCGTAGTCACGTACAGCGTCTCCATCAAGCAGTCGCTCATCGAAGTAGAGCTGGTAGATCAGACCGGAGCAACCGCCAGGCTGGACTGCAACGCGCAGCCGAAGGTCGGTGCGCCCTTCCTGTTCCAGGAGGCTGCGGACCTTGCCTGCGGCGACGTCGGTCAGATTGACCTCGTGCGTGGCCAGTTCGTCGTTGGCGACGAGCTGTTCTCCGGTGCTGTTTTCGTTGGTTGCAGTGCTCATTGGCCTACCTTCTTATGAAGCTCCTGGCGGCGGCGCCGGAACGCTGCACGCCCTTACCCAATTACATACGGGTTATACCTAATGCTACGTCGCACAGACGCTTAGCTATAACTCTTGACGTAACCACGCCCAGCATTGTGTTGTTCCCTGCCTGCCTCCCTTGGGAGAGCAGTGGTCAGTCCCCGAGTCCCTCAGCATTAAGCCTGGCCAGCATCAACGCTTCAGCCAGTACTGCGTGCCGGAAGTCTCCGATGTGCAGGGACTCGTTGGCGCTGTGTGCCCGGGAATCGGGATCTTCCACTCCCGTCACCAGAATCTGGACGTCCGGATAGAGGTCCGTGAGATCTGAAATGAACGGAATGGAACCGCCAATGCCCATTTCCACAGGCTGGACACCCCATGACTCGCCAAGTGCCCACAGGGCTACCTTTGCAGCTGCCGAGGAAGTATCGGTGGAGAAGGCATTCCCCCGCTCCCCCGGAGTGAACGTCACTTTGGCCCCAAATGGCGCATGGGACTCAAGGTGTGCCTTAAGCGCCTCCATGGCAAGCTCCGGATCCTGGCCCGGAGCCAAGCGCATGCTGAACTTTGCCCGCGCGGCCGGAATCAGGGTATTGGAGGCAACATCGACTGACGGTACGTCCATGCCGATGATGGACAGAGCAGGCTTGGTCCACAGGCGGGAAGCGATGGTCCCGCTGCCGGCGAGCTTCACGCCGTCGAGCACTGAAGCGTCCGCGCGGTAGTCCTCTTCGGCCAGATCCACTGCTACGTCGTCGCGGGCCACCAGGCCATCAACTGCAACATTGCCGTCGTCATCATGCAGGGTGGCGATAAGCCGCGAGATCAAGGTCGGAGCATCGAGCACGGGTCCGCCGAACATTCCGGAATGGACTGCGTGGTCCAGGACACGTACCTCGAAGGTGCCATCCACGAGCCCCCGGAGGCTGGTTGTCAGCGCGGGAACACCGACTTTCCAGTTGCTGGAGTCCGCCACCACGATGACATCGGCACGCAGAAGCTCCTGGTGTTCCTCCAGGAAGGTCCGGAAGGTGGGCGAGCCGGCTTCTTCTTCACCTTCGAAGAAGAAAGTCACACCCAGCCCAAATCCGTCGCCCAGGACTTTGGTCACGGCACTGTAGGCAGCCAGATGCGCCATGATTCCAGCCTTGTCATCTGCCGCACCGCGACCGTACAGCCTGCCCTCACGCTCCTCGGCCACAAAGGGCTCGGAGTTCCACAGGCTGCTGTCCCCCGGAGGCTGGACATCGTGGTGGGCATACAGCAGGATGGTCGGCTTACCCTCCGCGGCCGGACGGCGCGCGACGACGGCCGGGCCACCTGGGGTGCCGTCGGCCTTGTTGCAACGCAGTACCCGGACGTCGTCCATGCCCGTCGCTTTGACCAATGCGGCCACAGCCTCGGCGCTGCGGTCCAGTTCCTTGGGGTCGAAGCTTGCCCAGGCAATGCCCGGAATGCTGACGAGGTGTTTCAGGGATTCCAAAGTGGTGTTGAAGGAATCGTTGACCGCTACGGTAAGTGCCTCCACTTCAGTAGTGCCGGCGTGCCCTTGCTTGTTCTGCGGGATCTCCGCATGTGCTGAAGTCATGGCCACACTTTACCGCCGTGGTTTCGGCGGCGATGGCAGGCGCGGCCAGCCGCCGTCGGTCCGGGCAAGCGGTCCACGTAACCTGCGCCACCTCCGCGAGGGGTATTCTGTAGGGGTGTTCGGACGCAAAAAGGAAGAGCCCAGCGCTCAATCAGTAGTAGACCAGGCCTACGCCACCGCCACGGAGGCAGGTGCCGGAAAGGGCACCCCCACCCCCAAGCGGAAGGACCAGGAAGCAGCACGCAAGCGCCCGCTGGTTCCCAATGACCGCAAGGCCTCCAAGGCTGCGGAGCGGGTAGCCATCCAGGACCAGCGCCAGAAAATGCGGCAGGCCTTGGATACAGGCGACGAGAAATTCCTGCCCCTTCGCGACAAGGGACCCCAGAAGCGTTACACACGTGACTACGTAGACGCACGGTTCAGCCTGGGCGAGTACCTCATGTTCGGGGCATTGCTGTTCGTGGTGATTTCCCTGATCATTCCTCCCACGAGCGCCGGCATCAGCTACGTCCTCATTGGGTTCTGGATCATGTTCCTGGCGGTCTTCGTTGACGTCTTCATTCTTTCCCGTCAGCTGCGGAAGCGGCTCACCGCGAAGTTCGGCGAGGTGGAACGCGGGTCCGTCTGGTACGGCTGCATGCGCGCCCTTCAGTTCCGTAAGCTCCGGCTTCCCAAGCCCCAGGTGAAACGCGGGCAATACCCGGCCTAGCGCCCCCACTCCAACAGAAACAGGAAGACCCCGGACCATTGGTCCGGGGTCTTCCTTTACGTTGGGCTCCTGCTCTGCAGGGACGCGTGGACGTTCGCCGCCGCGTTAGGGACCCGCCGGCCCGTACACGGGGACCTACCGTCCCGCGTTCGAACGGATTTTAGCGAGGCCCTTGTTGATGCGGGACGCCCAGAAGGGGCCCTCGTAAAGGAAGGCTGTGTAGCCCTGGACGAGGGTCGCGCCTGCATTCAGGCGATCCTGGACGTCAGCGGCGCTCTCCACTCCCCCTACCGCGATGAGAACAAGCTGATCACCGACCGCGTCCTTGAGCCTGCGCAGTACCTCGAGGGAACGCTGCTTAAGGGGAGCGCCCGACAAGCCACCGGCACCCAGCGACTGAACCTTGGCCGCATCCGAAACAAGTCCCTCGCGTGAAATGGTGGTGTTCGTGGCGATGATTCCGTCCAGCCTAAGATCCAGCGCCAGCCGGGCGACGTCGTCAATGTCCTCGTTGGACAGGTCAGGGGCGATCTTCACCAGCAACGGAATGTGCCGCCCTGCGGCTTCATCCGCGGCGTCTCCCACGGCCCGCAGGAGGGGGCGGAGGGTTTCCACGTTCTGCAGCAGGCGGAGACCAGGGGTGTTGGGAGAGCTGACATTGACTACCAGGTAGTCGGCCGCGGGTGCCAGGGTGCGCGCACTTACGAGGTAGTCCTCAATGGCGTCCTCGAGCTCAACCGCTTTGGTCTTGCCGATGTTGACACCGATGACCGGGCGGATGTCCGGGTGTTTTCTTTGCAGGGCGGCCCGCGCGGACTTGAGCCGCGGCGCAACGGCCGCGGCGCCGTCGTTGTTGAATCCCATGCGGTTCACCACTGCGCGGTCCTCAATAAGGCGGAACAACCGGGGCTGCTCGTTGCCCGGCTGCGCCTGCCCGGTGATGGTGCCCACCTCTACGTGTCCAAAACCGAGCTCAGCCAGGGCCTCGATGCCGTGGCCCTCCTTGTCAAAGCCTGCTGCCAGGCCGAACGGCGAGGGAAAGGTCAGGCCCAACGCCTCTGTCCGGAGTGAGGCTTCAGGTGCCGTCAGCCGGGCAAGGATTCGGCCTGCGCCGGAGCGGTGGGCCGCCCGGATCCCTTGGAAGCCGATTTTGTGGGCCTTTTCGGCATCCATCCAGGAGAAGGCCAGCTTGAAGAATGTGGGGTAAACACGCATGGTCCTAGTTTTCCGGTTTCCGGACGACTCACCAAACCCGTGACCGACGATGCCGCTAGCATGTACGCATGCCGCCGACTAATAGTGACGCAGATCATGTGAGCAGCAACAGGACCACTGCCGGCATCACCGCCGATGTCGTGGTGGTGGGTGCCGGTTTATCGGGCCTGGTGTCCGCAGCCACAGCCTATGCCGCCGGCAAGACGGTGGCCGTGCTGGACCAGGAACCCGAGGCCTCAGTGGGAGGCCAGGCCCATTGGTCCTTCGGAGGCCTTTTCTTGGTGGACACCCCCGAACAACGGCGGCTTGGCGTAAGGGACAGCGCCGAGCTTGCCCTCTCCGATTGGTTTGCCTCAGCTGCCTTCGACCGGGTTCAGGACAATAATGCCCGCCAGTGGGCAGAGTCTTATGTCCACTTCGCAGCGGGCGAGAAGCGGGCCTGGCTCAAGAGCCTTGGAGTGGGTATCTTTCCCTTGGTCCAGTGGGCTGAACGCGGAGGCTATGGAGCCCAGGGCCATGGCAACACTGTCCCCCGCTTCCATGTCACCTGGGGAACGGGCCCGGCGTTGGTGGAACCCTTCCTCGCGAAGGTGATGGAGGGCGTTCGAGCCGGCCGCATCAGCCTGCACTTCAGGCACCGCGCCCTTGCCGTGGACATGACCGCAGGCCGGGTCACCGGCGTGACGGGCGAGATTCTTGAAAGCTCGACGGCGGTGCGGGGCCAGGCATCCTCGCGGCTGCCTGTCGGTGCCTTCACGGCACATGGCGGAGCTGTGGTGGTCACCACGGGAGGCATCGGCGGCAACCACGAAGCGGTCCGCCGCCAATGGCCCGGTGGCAACGCCCCTGCTGACATGTTGAGCGGAGTGCCCGCCTCCGTTGACGGCCGGTTCCTCCCGGAAGTCGAGGCCGTTGGAGCTGCCCTGATAAATGGCGACCGAATGTGGCACTACCCCGAAGGCATCTACAACTATGACCCCGTCTGGCCCGCGCACGGAATCCGGATATTGCCCGGGCCTTCGTCCCTGTGGCTGGATGCCCAAGGCCGCCAATTGCCGGCGCCGCTCTTCCCTGGCTTTGACTCACTGGGAGCACTGCGCCACATCGTGGGAACGGGACATGGATATTCATGGTTCGTCTTGAACCGAACCATCGCGTTGAAGGAACTTGCGCTCTCCGGGTCGGAACAGAACCCCGATCTCACAGGAAAAGACCTCCGGCTGCTCGCATCCCGTTTACGACCAACAAGCGACACGCCCATACAGCGCTTCATCGATCAAGGCATCGACTTCATCCAGGCATCATCGCCGGCGGAACTGGCCTCCCGAATGAACCACCTCGCGGGAAACTCCTTCATTGAAGCGACGAAGCTCGAATCATTGATCGAAGCCCGCGACCGCCAAGTTACCAGCGGCCTTGGTAAAGATCCCCAACTTGCCGCGATCCGGGCAGCACGCCGGTTCGCCACGGACAAACTGATGCGGGTCGCTCCCCCTCATCGCCTCACAGACCCTTCCCATGGCCCCCTTATGGCAATCCGGCTTTCCGTGGTGACGAGGAAGAGCCTGGGCGGCCTCGCAACTGACTTGCGCTCCCGGGTCCTTGATGCCGACGGACTGCCCATCCCGGGGCTTTATGCGGCAGGTGAGGCCGCAGGGTTCGGCGGTGGTGGCATCCACGGTTACAGGGCACTTGAAGGCACGTTCCTTGGCGGCTGCCTGTTCACAGGGAGGGCAGCCGGGCGGGACGCGGCCGCCAGTGTCTAAGCTAAAGCCATGGAGTGGACGGCTGACATCCTGGGAACAGACTTCCAATCCTGCGGCATTGATGCCTCAGGACCTGACGGTGTGATCCGCCATGCCACCCTGATCCGGCACAGGGCCGAAGAACACCCAACTGAACCAACTGACATCGTTCCGCGTTCCTACGGCGCCGTCCTGTTTCTGCATGGCTGGAGCGACTACTTCTTCAACACCGAACTTGCCAGGTTCTGGGCCGGGCAAGGCTACGATTTCTACGCCCTGGACATGCACAATCACGGCCGAAGCCTGCAGAGCGACATGCCCGGCGGCTACGTGGCAAACCTGATGGACTACGATGCCGAAATTGACCAGGCGCTTGCCGTCATCAAGGCCGACGCCGGTTCTTCGCTTTCGGGCAAAGTGACCCTGATGGGGCACTCGACGGGGGGACTGATAGCCGCACTGTGGGCCAGCCGCCATCCGAAGTCCGTCCAGTTCCTGATCCTTGACAGCCCTTGGTTGGAAATGCACGGCAGTTCGCTGGTGCGGCGGACGGCGCAGGCAATGGTGGCTCCCCTTGCCAAACTACGGCCCGAAACCGTCCTGAGGCTGCCGGAGAGGGGTTTTTACTTCCGGAGCATCAGCAGCACTGCGGAGGGTGAATGGGCGTTGGATGAAAAGTACCGTCCGCCGCTGGCTTTCCCGGTCCGCGCCGGCTGGCTCAGCGCCGTATTCGCCGGGCATGCACAGGTTGCCCGCGGGCTGAACCTGGATATTCCGGTCCTTGTCCTGACATCTTCGGCCAGCGCCAATGGAATGGTGTGGCGCGAATCCATGCGCCGTTCGGATGCCGTGCTGGATGTCAGCGTCATTGCGCTCAGGGCCATGGCACTGGGCCGGAGCGTAACTTTGGAACGCATCGACGGCGGCCTCCACGACGTTTTCCTTTCGGCACCTGCTGTGCGGAAGGACGCGTACGCCAGGCTCGCGCGCTGGATCAAAGGTTTCATGCAGGCCGATGTGCCGGCGGACATTCATCAGGGGGACGAATGAACACCACAGAGGAGAGCCCGACCCAATGGCGACGGGACGTCCTGGGCCACGGTTACGAATGCCTTGACCTTCCACTGAAGCCTGACGACGAAGGCCCCGTCCATGCCACCCTCATCCGGTACGCCCCACCCGCACCCCAGGCTTCCCAGAATGGCATCCTGGACTTCCTGTCAACTTTCACCAAAAGAAAGCGCCGGGCAGTTGCGGCCGACCCAGGCGGAGCACCCCGGGTTGTCCTCTATCTGCACGGTTGGGCGGACTACTTCCTCCAGACCGAGCTGGCGGAGTACCTCACGGCGTCGGGCTTTCACTTCTACGCACTGGACCTTCGGAAATTCGGCCGCAGCCTTTTGCCCGGGCAGACCCCGGGCTACGTCACGGACCTCAATGCCTACGACGAGGACCTGGCTGCGGGGCTGCTGGAGGTTGAAAGGGACGTAGCTGTTCGGACCGGCAACGCCACGCCGCCGACCATCCACATGCTGGCCCATTCCCTGGGCGGACTCATAGCGGCGCTCTGGGCTGATCGCAACCCGGGCCGTCTGGGTACTTTGGTCTTGAATTCGCCATGGCTTGAGCTTCAGGGCAGCAGCCTTGTCCGCAGCATCGCAATGCACTTGGTGGAACCATTTGCACGCACCGACCCCAAGCGCCCGTTCCGCTTTCCTGAGATGCCGGCTTATTGGGAGAGCGTCAGCAATGAAGCACATGGCGAATGGATCCTGGATCCCCTGTGGCGCCCGCGGGCTTCGTTCCCTATTCGTGCCGGGTGGACCAAGGCCGTCCTGGCCGGGCACGCTGCCGTGGAACGAAAGCTCAATATCGACGCACCCGTCTTGGTCCTGTTGTCAGGCCGGACACGCATCCAAGCTGAATGGACGCCTGACTTGATGCGTGCCGATGCGGTCATCGACGTCGAGGAAACCTCGCGGAGGGCGCTTGGTTTGGCCCGCCGCACCGCCGTCTTCCGGTACCCGGGGGCACTCCATGATGTGTTCCTGTCAAGGCGCACTGTGCGGCAGCAGGCGTATCGCGATGTAGCTGTCTGGCTGGCCGCGTACCCCTATTGATGTAGCAGGGGCGTGCTACTTGCCCGCGGCGGCGGCATCCACGGCACCGCCATAGCGCCTGTCGCGCTTGGCATAAATCTCGACGGCGTCCCACAACGTCCGCCGGTCGACATCCGGCCACAACGTGTCCATGAAGACGAACTCAGCGTAGGCCGACTGCCACAGCAGGAAATTGGAGAGCCGCTGCTCTCCGGAACTGCGGAGGAAAAGGTCAACATCAGGCAGGTCAGGCTCATCCAGGTATTTCTGGATGGTTTTCTCCGACACCGATCCTGGTTTCAAGCGACCCGCTGCGACATCGTGGGCGATGGCGGAGACGGCATCGGCAATCTCGGCGCGTCCGCCGTAATTAACACACATGGTCAACGTGCAGGTGTCGTTGGCCTTGGTATATTCCTCGGCTTCCTCGAGTTCCTTGATGACCGACCCCCACAGTTTTGGACGCCGGCCGGCCCAACGGATGCGCACTCCCCACTCGTCAAGCTGGTTTCGCTGGCGTCTTAGTACATCTTTGTTAAATCCCATCAGGAAACGGATTTCCTCGGGCGAACGCCTCCAATTCTCGGTTGAAAAGGCATACACGCTGACATACTTGATTCCGAGTTCGATCGCGCCGGCCATCACATCAAGAAGTGCCGGCTCTCCGGCTTTGTGCCCCTCAATGCGTGGCAGCCCGCGCTGGTTTGCCCAGCGCCCGTTGCCGTCCATGACAATTGCCACGTGCTGCGGAATGAGTTCTTCCGGGATACGGGGCGGCACCGCACCGGAGGAATGCTTGTATGGGGCCAGAACCGGTGCCGTCCTGGCCGTCGTCGTCGTGCTCTTCTTTCCAAGTGCCACTGTCAGCTTCGCTCCACGTGTTTGAGTGATTTCAACGCCCGTTCCAAATGCCATTGCAGATAGGAGGCCACCAGTCCGGCAGCTTCGCGTCGATGCCGCGGATCGGAGGCATCGGCAACCCCCCAGTTGCCGGTCAGCAAAGCACCAAGCAACACCACAGTCTCCGCAGCCGGCGCCGGCGAGCCCGGCGGGCGGCAGTCGCTGCACACCATGCCACCAACAGGAGCGGCAAAGGCGGTGTGCGGACCCGGCCGGCCGCACCGGGCGCAATCAGTAAAGCTGGGAGCCCAACCTCCAGTGGCCAAAGCCCTGAGCAGGTACGAGTCCAGGATCAGTTCGGGTGGATGGTCTGAACGGCTCAAAGCGGCCAGTGCGCCCACCAGCAGGTTGTACTGCGCGGTCCCGGATTCGGTATCGGCATCGGTGAGTTTCTCGGCGGTTTCCGTCATGGCTGCAGCTACGGTGAACCGGCCATAGTCGGCAGCAATACTGCTGCCGTACGCACCCTTGGCCACGGCCTGCGTGACGATGTCCAGAGTGCGTCCTGAGACAAGCTGCAGATCCGCCACCATGAAAGGCTCAAGGCGGGCTCCGAAACGGCTGCTGGTCCTCCGCACGCCCTTGGCAACGGCACGCACTTGCCCATGGTGTTTGGTCAGGAGGGTGATGATGCGATCCGCCTCGCCCAGCTTGTGGGTGCGGAGCACCACGGCATCGTCCCTGTAGGACCGTGCTGCAAACGACGGATTGGCCACAACTAATCTTCGCACTATGACTGGACCGCTGGGCGACTGCCGAACCGTGTGGTGACGGTATTTCCCGTCACCACACGGTGGGATACCTTACGCCCGGGCGTCCCGCACAGCCCGGTTCACGGCCGAAATCAGGGCCTTGAGGGACGAAGTGGTGGTGCTGGGGTCGATACCCACACCCCACAGGACCCGTTCGCCAACGGCACACTCAACGTAGGCTGCGGCGCTGGCACTGCCGCCTTCGGACAGCGCGTGTTCGCTGTAATCCAGCACTCGGACATCAACGCCGTCATGGTGGAGGATGTCCAGCAGTGCAGCGATGGGACCATTGCCGTGCCCGGTCCGTCGAACCTCCACACCGTCGATCCGCAGGCTGGCGTTCATTGTCATGGCGCCGGATTCATCGGTCTCGGTGCTCACGCTGCCCAACGCGTAACGGCCCCACTGGGCCTGTTCCTCATCGGAGGGCAGGTATTCATCCTGGAAGACCTGCCACAGTTGCGCGCCGCTGACTTCGCCACCCACGGCATCGGTGCGCCGCTGGATGACTCCGGAAAATTCAATCTGGGCCCGTCGCGGCAGGTCCAGGTTGTGCTCATTCTTCAACAGGTAGGCAACCCCGCCCTTGCCTGATTGCGAGTTGACACGGATAACGGCTTCGTAGCTGCGTCCGAGGTCCTTGGGATCAACGGGCAGGTACGGGACCTGCCAGGTGAACTCATCCACGGTTTTGCCGGCTGCAGCGGCGTCTTTCTCCAGGGCCTCAAAACCCTTCTTGATGGCGTCCTGGTGAGAACCGGAGAACGCGGTGAAGACTAGGTCGCCACCGTATGGCGAACGTTCCGGAACCGGCAACTGGTTGCAGTACTCCACCGTACGGCGGACTTCATCGATGTCGGAGAAATCGATCATGGGGTCCACGCCCTGGACGAACATGTTCAAGCCCAGCGTTACCAGGTCAACGTTGCCGGTGCGCTCACCGTTGCCGAACAAGCAGCCTTCAATTCGATCAGCACCTGCCAGGTAGCCGAGCTCGGCAGCAGCCACACCCGTACCGCGGTCGTTGTGCGGGTGAAGCGAAATGATGATTCCCTCACGCGGATGCAGATTACGGTGCATCCACTCGATGGAGTCGGCATAGACATTCGGGGTGGCCATCTCTACCGTGGCCGGCAGGTTGATGATGACCTGGTTGTCCGCAGAGGCCTCAAAGACATCGGCAATGGCATTGCAGACGCGGGCGGCGTACTCGAGCTCGGTGCCCGTGAAGGACTCCGGCGAGTATTCATAAGTGATGTGGGTATCTTCCAGCGTCTCTTCGTACTTCTTGCACAGGCGGGCGCCCTGCAATGCGATATCCAGGATTCCGTCTTCGTCCTGGTTAAAGACCACGCGCCTTTGCAGCACGGACGTGGAGTTATACAGGTGGACGATCGCCTGCTTGGCGCCCACCAAAGACTCGTAGGTCCTCTCGATCAGGTGCTCACGCGCCTGGGTCAACACCTGGATGCTGACGTCATCGGGAATGTGGCCGCCTTCAATGAGTTGGCGTACGAAGTCGAAGTCGGTCTGCGACGCGGAAGGGAATCCAACTTCGATTTCCTTGTAGCCCATCTTCACGAGCAGCTGGAACATCTTCAGCTTGCGGGCAGGGCTCATGGGATCGATCAGGGCCTGGTTTCCATCGCGCAGGTCAACCGCGCACCAACGTGGGGCCTTGGTGATGACTTTATCCGGCCAAGTGCGGTCAGGAACTTCGACGGTGATTTGGTCCTGGAACGGCAGGTAGCGGTGAATCGGCATACCGGAGGGCTTTTGTGCATTACGCATGACGTGTGGCCTTTTCTGTAAGAACTAAATGAAAGCTTAGCCGGACACAACGGAACTCCGCGGCGAGGATGGCCCAGCTTCAGATAGCTTTCAGGCCCCGCCGCGGCAGCTAAGAAGAAGCATCGCCGTACGCACAAAATCACAGTAACACGATGCGTATGATGACAGTGCAACACCTCATGCAACGTCCACTATGCAGACGCAGCGACGGTGCCAACGCCGGCTGCTGTGTCCACACAAGGAGCCACAGTGCCACAGTCGGGGATCACTCTTTCGAACATAGATCACAGCGTCCGGCCCCAGGACGACCTCTACCAGCACGTCAACGGCGCGTGGCTCAACAGCACAACCATCCCTGATGACCGGCCGCTGGAAGGCACGTTCACCGCTTTGCGGGACGGAGCCGAGCTGGCCGTCAAGGCGATCATCGAGGAAGCGGCAGGCAAAGGCGCGTCGGCAACCGGGGTCGAGCAGCAGGTTGGCGGGCTTTATGCGAGCTTCATGGATGAGGCAACAGCAGAGGCAAAGGGCATCGAACCGATCCGTGGCCGGCTCGATGAAGTCCATGCCGTGAAATCAACCCAGGAATTCGCTGCCCTGATCGGCCGCCTGTTCCGGTCCGATGTCTCCGGGCTCTTCTCCATCTACCCGGCCCCCGACGCCGGCAATCCCGAGCGCATCCTGTTGTACATCGGGCAGGGCGGCCTCGGACTGCCTGACGAGTCCTATTACCGCGAAGAGAAGTTTGCCGGAATCGTATCGGCCTATGGTGAGTACATCGCCAAGTTGCTCGCCTTGGCAGATATCCCGGATTCCGAAGCAGCCGCGGCGCGCATCCTCGCCCTCGAGACAGCCCTGGCCACACACCATTGGGACAATGTCACGCTGCGGGATCCCCAGAAGACGTACAACCTCAAGACGGCAGCCGAGGCATCGGAACTGTTCCCGCTGCTGGACACATGGTTCCAGGCAGCGCGTGTTGACCCAGCCAAGCGCAGCGAGATCGTTGTCAGCACCCCGGACTTCTTCACCGGTGCAGCAGGGCTCCTGGAGTCCGAGCCCTTGGAAACATGGAAGGAATGGCTCACGCTCAGGGTGCTCAGCTCGGCGGCCCCATACCTCTCGTCCGAATTTGTGAACACCAACTTTGCGTTCTATGGCACCACACTCAGCGGCACGCCCCGGAACAAGGAGCGCTGGAAGCGTGGCGTGGCCGTCGTCGAAGCTGCCCTCGGCGAAGCCGTCGGACAGATATATGTGGAGCGCCACTTTCCGGCCGGCCATAAGGCGAGGATGGAGACGCTGGTTGCCAACCTGATCGAGGCCTACCGTGAGAGCATCTCTTCCCTGTCGTGGATGGGCGGGGAAACCAAGAAGGAGGCGCTCAAGAAGCTGGAAGCATTCCGTCCAAAAATCGGTTTTCCCGAAAAGTGGATCGACTACTCTGCCGTCGTCATCGATCCATCAGACCTGCTGGGCAATGTGGAGCGCGCCCACGATGCTGATGTCGACCGCCACCTGGACGAAATTGGCAAACCCGTAGACCTGAACAAATGGCTCATGACTCCCCAGACCGTCAACGCCTATTACCACCCCATGCTCAATGAGATCGTCTTCCCGGCGGCCATCCTCCAACCGCCATTCTTTACGGCGGAGGCAGATGATGCCGTGAACTACGGCGGAATCGGGGCAGTGATCGGTCATGAGATCGGCCACGGCTTTGATGACCAAGGATCGCAGTTCGATGGCAGCGGGGCACTTCGCAACTGGTGGACTGAAGAGGACCGGACCGCTTTCGAAGCACTGACCGCCAAATTGGTGGCCCAATACGACGCCCTGTCCCCTTATGCAGCGCCCGAACACAAGGTCAACGGCAAACTCACCCTCGGTGAGAACATTGGTGACCTCGGAGGCCTGACCATTGCCTACAAGGCGTACCTGCTCAGTCTTGGTGGCGAAGAACCCGAAGTGATCGACGGGTTCACTGGCCAGCAGCGCTTCTTCATGTCCTGGGCAGCGGGTTGGCGGCAGGTTATCCGGCGTGAAGAGGCGATCCGACGCCTGGCGACGGATCCACACTCCCCCAACGAGTTCCGCACCAATGCCATCGCCCGCAACCTTGGCGCGTTCCATGAAGCATTCGAGGTCAGCCCAGCCGATGGCATGTGGATGGAGCCCGGAGACCGAGTCAGCATCTGGTAAAAACGGCAGGAAAAAGGCCGGGCCGGTTCGTGAAGAACCGGCCCGGCCTTTCCGATAGGTGACGTTGGTGGCGTTGGTGCCGCCCTATTGGTCGATGTACAGCGGATTGACTTCTTGGCAGACTGCGTCGCTGGCGGTCTGGTTGACCACGTCCGGGGGCACCGAGGTTGCTCCATAGGCGGTGCCTGTTCCGAAGTCGGTTCCGACATAGAGCTGTACCCCTGCTACGCCGGGCGCTTCCTGAACCTGGGCAGCTGGAATGCCGTACAGCGCGGCCACGTCCGCGGCGACGTCCGCGAAGCCGGCTCCGTAGTAGACCACGGTCTGGTCCACGGGGTTTGCAAGATAGGACACAGCCTGGGTGAAGCCATTGCCCGTCAGTACGGCCATGATCTCCTGGGCACGTGCAGCAACGCCGCTGCCGTTGGCGACCGCGACAGGTTGGATGGCCTTGTCATAGGCGGGGGCCGCGGGGGTAGAGGCTGTGGGCTGCGCTCCGGGAGTTTCAGTGGCGGCAGGAGACGACGTTGCACCGGGCGTAGTCAGGTCAAGGTCGGCACGCAAGGCTGCAAACAACTGTGAGGCCTGTGGCTCAACAAGCTCAAGCCTGTTTGGATCCACTGCTGCGGCCTGGGTGGGTACGGCAACGAAGGCAACTTTGGACACATCGATGTCCTTCAGTCGTCCGCCAATGGTCAGCAACGAAGGCACCGACGCGAGGCCCTCATCAACGGTGAGGTTCTGGGTGACGACGTCGGCGATCTGCAGGAGTCGCTGCGGGTTGCCCAGCGTTCCTTCGCCCTTAAGCTTCCTCGTCAAGGATGAAAGGAAGGCCTGCTGTCCCTTGATGCGCCCAAGATCGCCACCATCGCCGAAAGCGTGGCGGGTCCGAAGGAAGGCCAGGGCCTGTTCGCCTTCGACCAAGGAATCACCCTTCGGCAAGCGAAGGCGTGAGTCCGGATCAAATACGGGGTCACTGACGCAGACATTGACACCGCCAACAGCGTGGGACAACTCCTTGACGGCATTGAAGTCAGCCATCATGAAGTGGTCGATTTCCAGGCCGGTCAGTTTGTTCACCGTGTCAACGGCGCAACCAATACCCGCTTCAGCCATGGCCTCGTTGATCATCACGCCGCTGCGGGCGGGGAACGTCTGGTTGTTGGTCCGGTCCGTGCACTGGGGCACATCCACCAGCAAGTCACGCGGGAAGCTCATGACGCTGACACGCTTGTTGTCTGCTGAAATATCCAGCATCATCATGACGTCCGAATGGCCGTAGCCGGTGGAGTCTTCCGTGCTTCCGTACTCCGAGTTCTTCCCGTCACGGGTATCGGAACCGAGGATAAGGATTTGCAGGCGATCGGATTTGTCGTTGGCAAGGGCATCCCCGCTGTCGCGGGTTTCACCGGCACTCAGCGGAGCCTTGGTGATATTGCTCTGCAACCGGATGAACCAAAATGCGGCAAAGGCAACACCTGCAACCAGAGCCACTGAGACCACGCCGGTGACGATCTTCAGCCACAACGGAAGGCCCTTGCGGGGCCTCATGTGGCGGGGAGTGCCTTCGGCATCCTCTCCATGGCGACCCGCAATGGAGTCAGCGGTGCCGGTGCCCTGCGGGCGGGCGTCACGACGTCGCACTATTCGGTTTACCTTTCCTCAAACACGTGGATTCCCGCAATCATAGTTGCCGAGTCTGGGAAGTTCCTTATCGCGTCTCCATGATGCCGGGGCGTGTCCCTGCCGCTAGAACCCCAGTTTGACCAATTGCTTGGGGTCGCGCTGCCAGTCCTTGGCCACCTTTACGTGAAGATCCAGATAGATCCGCGTGCCAAGAAGGGTCTCAATGCCCTTGCGGGCGTTGGTTCCAACTTCACGGAGCCGGCTTCCACCCTTACCAATGATGATGGCCTTCTGCGAGGGTCGCTCAACATAGAGGTTGACCCGAACATCCAGGAGGGGGTTGTCCTCGGTGCGGCCCTCACGCGGAACGATCTCCTCGACCACCACGGCCAGGGAATGGGGAAGTTCGTCCCGGACACCTTCCAGGGCGGCCTCCCGGATAAGTTCGGCAATCATGACGGCCTCGGGTTCGTCCGTCAGTTCACCATCCGGGTACAGCGGTGGCGACGACGGCATATGGCTGATCAAGACGTCCGCGACTGTGGACACTTGGAAGCCGTCCGCGGCGGAAACGGGCACAATGTCGGCCCAGCCCTGCTCGCCCAGGACGTCCCGTCCCAGGGCAGCGACTGCGAGCAACTGCTCCGTCAATGCCTGACGGTCTACAAGGTCGGTTTTGGTCACCAGGGCAACGATCGGCTTCCTGCCCACAGCAGCCAGCTGAGCTGCGATGTATTTGTCGCCGGGACCAATTTTCTCGTTGGCCGGCAGGCAGAATCCGATGGCGTCCACTTCGGCCAACGTGTCAGCCACGAGTTCGTTGAGGCGCTTACCCAGCAAGGTGCGGGGCCTGTGCAGCCCAGGGGTGTCCACCAGGATCAGCTGCGCATCGTCGCGGTGGACGATGCCACGGATCGTATGCCGGGTGGTCTGCGGTTTGGCCGAGGTAATGGCCACCTTCTGGCCGACCAAGGCGTTGGTCAAAGTCGACTTGCCCGCGTTCGGCCGGCCCACCAGCACAGAGAAGCCTGCGTGGAAGCCACCGAAGTCACTATCGGCATCGAACATCTTATTTTGCTTGCTCACGTGGAACTCCCTGTTGCGTTGAGTCGGCGTCATCGAGTAGGTCTTCAAAGTCAGTGTCTTCCTTTGGCATGGCTGCCGCAATGATGTGGCTGACCCTGTTTCGGCGACCCTCAAGCCTATCGGCCCTGAGCGATATTCCATCCACATCAACGGAACTGCCCACAATCGGGACCTGCCCCAAGGCCTTGGCGAGGAGTCCGCCCACGGTGTCAACCTCGTCGTCGTCGAGATCGATGTCGAACAATTCGCCGAGGTCATCGATGCTCATGCGGGCGCTGACCCGGAATGTTCCATCGCCAAGGTCCACCGCTTCTTCCGCGGCAGCATCGTATTCGTCCACGATCTCGCCCACGATTTCCTCGATGAGGTCTTCAAGGGTCACCAGGCCGGCGGTACCACCGTACTCATCGATCACGATCGCCACGTGGGTTGATTCCTGCTGCAATTCGCGGAGGAGGTCACTGACGAGCTTTGATTCGGGGACGTACCGGACGTCCCTGGCGAGCGAGTCGACGTCGTGCGCTTGCAGCCCGGGCTCGCCCCGGTACATGGCCGCTGCCACGTCCTTCAGATAGAGGATTCCACGGATTTGGTCCGTATTTTCGCCGATGACGGGAATCCTGGAATACCCGGACCGAAGAAAGAGGCCCATGGCCGTCTCCAGGTCCGAGCCCGTGCCGATGCTGACGATATCGGTGCGGGGAACCATGACGGAACGTACCAACGTGTCACCGAAATCAAAGACGGAATGGATGAGTTCGGCCTCATTGTCCTCGATCATGTCCGACTCGGCGGCCCGGTCCACGAATTCGCGGAACTCTTCTTCGCTGACGAATGCGTCGTCGCCGCTGGGGGCGCCGGGAGCTACTGCCTGGCCCAAAGCCACGAGCCAGCCGGGGATGGGTCCGAGAATCCAGCAGAGGAAACGGATCAGTGGTGCAGTGAACCGGACCACCGGGCCGGAATGTGCCCTGCCGAGTTGCCGTGGCGACACCCCGACCAACACAAAGCCAATCACGGCCATGATGCCGGTGGCTGCGAGCCCTGCAAGCCAGACGTTGTCCAGCAGGCTGTGCAGCACGACAGCCACGGCTACGGCAGCAGCCATTTCGAACCACACCCGCCAGAAACGCAGGGCGCGCATATGGGCAATGGGGGCCTTCAGTATCCCGCTGAGGGCTTTGCCCTTGCTGCGGACTATTGATTGCTCGGCTTCATGCCGGGGCAGGAAATTGAAAGCAGCCTCGGCAGCTGTCAGCAGAGCGACAAAGCTGAGGAAAACCAGCGCCATGCCGACCAGGATGATCCAGGTCACTGCATGGTCTCCATGGGGGCATCCTTGCCCAGGAATTCAGACAGCAGTTCCCGCTGCAAACCGAACATTTCTTCTTTTTCCTCAGGTTCGGCGTGGTCGAAGCCAAGGAGGTGAAGGATGCCATGCGTGGTCAGGAGCAGCATTTCATCCTGCGTGGGGTGGCCGGCGTTGCGTGCCTGGACTTCGGCCACCTGGGGACAGATGGCAATGTCCCCCAGCATTCCCTGCGGAGTGGGCCTATCCGGAGTTCCGGGGGTCAGTTCGTCCATGGGCACGGAAAGAACGTCAGTGGCACCAGGCTCATCCATCAGCTCGATGTGGAGCTTCTCCATGGCAGGCTCATCGACCAGGAGAATGGAAAGCTCGGCCTGCGGATGGATGTAGAGCCTTTCGAAGATGAAGCGGGACAACGTCACCAGCTGGGCTTCGTCCACCGCCACACCGGACTCGTTGTTGACTTCAATACTCATTGACGTTCTCCACGTTTGTAATGGTTGGCTGGTGCGTCCTTGCGGTGCGCGTCATCCCAGGTGCTGTAGGCGGAGACGATATCGGCCACGAGGCGGTGGCGAACGACGTCGGCCGCCTCCAGGATGGAGAAGTTGACGTCGTCTATGCCGGTCAGGATCTCCCGCACAATCCGAAGGCCCGACGTCGATCCCAGCGGAAGGTCGATCTGGGTGACATCCCCGGTGACCACCATCTTCGAACCGAAACCCAGACGGGTCAGGAACATCTTCATCTGTTCGGGTGTGGTGTTCTGCGCTTCATCAAGAATGATGAAGGCGTCATTAAGGGTGCGTCCACGCATGTACGCCAAAGGTGCCACCTCGATGGTGCCGGCAGCCATCAGCCTGGGGATGGATTCGGGATCCATCATGTCGTGGAGGGCGTCATAGAGCGGGCGAAGGTACGGATCGATCTTGTCGCTCAACGTACCTGGCAGGAATCCGAGGCGCTCCCCGGCCTCTACGGCCGGGCGCGTCAGGATGATCCTGCTGACTTCCTTCATCTGGAGCGCCTGCACAGCCTTGGCCATGGCAAGGTAGGTCTTGCCCGTGCCGGCCGGGCCGATGCCGAAAATCACCGTGTTGGCATCGATCGCATCCACGTAGTTCTTCTGGTTCAGCGTCTTGGGACGGATAGTCTTGCCCCGGCTGGAGAGAATGTTGTGCGTCAAAACATCGGCGGGATTCTGCACAGACTGGGTCCTCAACAGGGACACCAACTGTTGGAGAATATCGGGGGTCACCACAGTCCCCTTCGCCACCAACCCGCGCACTTCCTCAAGGAGGCGCATGATACGGGGAATCACCGTGGAGGGACCGGTCATGGAGAGCTCGTTGCCACGAACATGGAAATTGACGTCCTGGAACTGTTCCTCAATGAACCTCAGGGCTTCGTCGTGGCTGCCCAGCGAGTGAACCATCTGGTCGGAGTTGTCGAACGTGACGACTTCCGTGCGCGTGCCCGGTAAAGTGTGCGGGAACTCGTTGGGCTGCTGGTTGCCGTTGCCGGTCCTGAGCCGCCCGTTCAAAGATTCACTCATAGTGTTGGCCCTCAGGCCTTTTCTCCTCCGGTTGGTCCTTACTAACACCATCGATTCGACTTTCGCTGCGGACTCTCGCAGAACGCTTTGATGCCGGAATCTCTTCAATCCTACGCCAGCCCGGCCCCGGGCGAACCTGTCTCCCCGGCCACATCCGGCACCCAGGGAGGAGGCGGACAGATTGTCTCAACTCGGCATCAAGCCGGTATCAATCATGTTTCAGTTGGCCTTCTCCCCCCTCAAACCCGGCTGACCGCCGTCGACGATGTGCCAAGCTGGCATAGCGGGTGGAATCAGATCCCCGCAACCCAGCCAAAGACGGCTGCAAAAAACCATGCAAGGCAGGACAGGAAACCCATCAGGAAAACAGCCAGCAACGCACCAGGCACCAACAAGCGGACCAAATCCGCCGTTGCCGTGCCTGCAATGCTTGCCGTCCTCCTCCTGACAGGTTGCATCGCCAACGGCGGCGGCTCCCAGGCCACCCCCACTCCCCCTCCGCTGACCGTTCAGGATGCCCCGGCCAGCAACGCACCGCTGGAAACCACCCAGGCGTCCACCAAGATTCCGGTCTACTGGATTGGACGGAGCAAGGAAGAGGTCTACCTCTACCGCGAGTTCAGGGACATTACGGGCGATGGAAATCCTGTGACAACGGCGCTGAAGATCATGATGGCGGAAAAGCCCTTGGATCATGACTTCTTCACACCGTGGCAGGAGCCCTCCAGCCTGGCGACTTCCATCTCGGGAAAAAACGTCATCACAGTCGATATTTCCCGCGATGCCTTCAACTCGAACCTGGACGCCGGCATGGCCCAGCGGGCCGTGCAGCAACTCGTGTACACCGCGACCGCTGCAGCGTCATCGTCAGGGCTGATCAATTCGGGCCAACAGATCCAGGTGGTCATCCTGGTGGACGGCCACAAGGACTACATGGCGTTCGGTCAAGTCCAGCTGGGCGAGCCCATGACCCGTGACGCATCCTTGGTGGCACCCCTGTGGATCATCGATCCCCAGGAAGACACCACCCTGCCCACCGGATTGGTCAAGTTCAACGGGCGGAGCACTGACAGCTCCAAACCGATCTCCTGGCAGGTCCTGCAGGACAACGGCAAGGGTGAGAAGACCAGCCTGCTCACCGGCCAAACGCAAGCCACTGGCGAACCCGGGCAATATGGCCTGTTCACCTTCGGCGCCACGTTGAAGGCAGGTCAGTACGAGGTACGCGTTTCCCAAGTGGACAATGCCGGCAATGCCATCGCGACAAGCACGGACACCCGGCTGTTCAGGGTCGGCTAGCTGTTCAGGTCCGGCCGGCTACCAGCGGCCCAGGATGTCGCTCGCAAGAACGACGGCGGCCGGTCCCGCCGTCGAAGACCTCAAGACGTGATGTCCCAAGAGCGCGGTCACAGCACCGGCGTCACTGAGCCGGGTTACTTCCCGCGGTGAGATTCCCCCCTCAGGCCCGACGATCAAGAGCACTTCCCTGGGAACGGCAGCACCAGAGGCTGCCCAGGCCTCAAGGACGGTCCGCAACGGGTTCTTGGCGTCTTCGTGCAAAATGATGGCGAGGTCGCTGGCGGCAACGGCTTTGGCCAAGGACCCGGTGTCCACCATGGTCCTTACCTCGGGGATCCATGCCCGCCGTGCTTGCTTGGCCGCAGCCGCCACCACGGACTCCCACTTCGCATGGGCTTTTGCGGCACGGTCGGCCTTCCATCGAACAATGGAACGTTCTGACTGCCACGGAAGCACAGCATCTATTCCGAGTTCCGTGGCCGTCTCGATGGCCAGTTCGTCGCGATCGCCTTTGGCCAAAGCCTGGACCAGCACCAAACGGATGTCCGGCCTGTCTTCGAAGACGACGTCTGAGGCGGTGACTGTCAGGCCCCCGGGACCGGCCTCGGCCACCACACCGGTCAGCCTCGCGCCGGATCCGTCGGCTATGTCAACGGATTCTCCCACCCCAAGGCGTTTGACCGTGACGGCGTGCCGCGCCTCCGGACCTTCCAGCACGAACGTGCCTCCCGGGCGTACGTCGTCAAGGCTTCCGGCGGAGGTGAAGAAGACGGGGTTGCTCACCGCTACAGGTTACCGAGCTTGTCCCGAAGCTTGGCGAACATGCCGCCGCTGGCCACGAGCTTGCCTTCGGTGAACTGCTCCCCGCGAAGTTTCGCGAGCTGCTGCAGCAGCTCCTCCTGGGCAGGATCCAGCTTGCTGGGTGTTTCGACATGGAGGTGTACCTTGAGGTCGCCGCGTCCGTATCCCCGCAGGTGCGTCACACCCAGACCCCGCAGGGTGATGATCTCGCCCGACTGGGTTCCGGCCTTGACGTCGATGTCCTGTGCGCCGTCGAACGTTTCGAGCTGCAACTCAGTGCCCAAGGCCGCGGCCGTCATAGGCACGCTGAGGGTGGCGTGGAGGTCGTCACCTTCGCGCATGAACATGGAATCGTTGTTGACGCGGATCTCCACGTAGAGGTCGCCGGAGGGCCCACCCGCGGGGCCGGCTTCACCTTGGCCGGACAACTGGATACGCGTGCCGGTGGCAACACCGGCGGGAACCTTGATGGTCAGGGAGCGGCGGCTGCGGATACGGCCCTGTCCGTTGCACTCGTTGCACGGGTCCTTGATGACCGTGCCGAAGCCCTCACAGGATCCGCAAGGAGCTGCGGTCATGACCTGGCCAAGGATGGAGCGGACGGCTCGCTGGACCTGTCCGCTCCCGCCACAAATGTCGCAGCGTTCCGGGTGGGTTCCCGGGCGGCAGCAACTGCCGTCACAGGTGGGACAGGTTACGGCTGTGTCCACTTCCAGCTTCTTGTTGACGCCAAAAACGGCGTCCTTAAGGTCGATCCGGACGCTGATGAGTGCGTCCTGGCCGCGTCGGACACGGGAGGCAGGCCCGCCATGACCACCGCCGCCCCCAAAGAAGGTGTCAAAGATGTCCTGGAACGCGAAGCCCTGGCCGGCGTAACCGCCACCATAGCCGTTGTCCGTTCCATTCTCGTTGCCGGTGGCATCGTAGACGCGGCGCTTCTGGGGATCGGACAGGACCTCATAAGCATGGGTCACGGCCTTGAACTGTTCCGCGACATCCTCTCCCGGGTTTACGTCCGGGTGGAGTTTCCGCGCCAACTTGCGGTACGCCTTTTTGATCTCTTCCCCGGTGGCTTCCGGCGAGACTCCCAAAACGTCATAGTGGCTGCTCAAAGTCGGTTTCTCTTCCTTGTTGTACTGCGGATGTTTCTTCGGACCGGCGTTCAGCCGCCGAGAATGCGTGAAAGGTAACGGGCCACGGCCCGGACTGCGGCCATGGTGGTTGGGTAATCCATGCGGGTCGGGCCCAGGATGCCCACCTTTGCACCGGATCCGTAACCCGTGGCCACCACGGATGCTTCCGCCAGTCCGTCGTAGGGATTCTCCCGGCCGATGCTCACGGTGACGCCGCGTGGATCATCTCCCATATCCGACAACAACCGGAGCATCACAACTTGTTCCTCGAGGGCTTCAAGCACCGGACCGATACTCAACGGGAAGTCCACATTGGACCTGGCGAGGTTGGCTGTACCGGCCATGAGGATACGTTCTTCGCGGCTGTTGTCACTGAGGGCCTGCAACCCGTTCGCCAACGTTTGGGCCAGTCCCCGAAGCTCCGGCGGGCACAGGGCAACCACCGACGGCAGGACTTGCGGCAACAGGGCCAATTGCGTTCCGGCGATGCTTCCCAGGAAGCGCGACCTCAGTTGCATCAAAGAGTCGTCGCCCACGGCCGAACCGGTTTCAATGACCTTCTGGCCGACGCTGCCAGTATCGGCAATCAACACCACCAACACCTGTTGGGGGGCCAACAGCACAAACTCAACGTGCCGCACCAGGGCTCGGTTCGAGTGTGGATACTGCACGACGGCGACCTGGTTGGTCAGTTGCGACAGGAGCCTGACGGTACGCTCCAGGATGTCGTCGACATCATCAGGGCCTTCAAGCAACGAATGGATGGCTCTCCGCTCGGCCGCTGAGAGGGGCTTGACCTGGGAGATGCGATCGACAAACAGTCGATAGCCCTTGTCGGTTGGAATGCGGCCGGCACTGGTATGGGGCGCTGCTATGAGGCCTTCTTCTTCAAGAACTGCCATGTCATTGCGGATGGTGGCGCTTGAAACACCAAGATGATGCCGTTCCACGAGGGCCTTTGATCCCACAGGCTCCCGCGAATGTACGTAATCTTCAACGATGGCACGCAGTACTTCCAATTTGCGCGGCTCACTCATTGCTCCACCTCCTGACAACTGCCATGGCCACCGGGGCCGGGTCCACTTAGCACTCAACATGCCCAAGTGCTAACCAGTCTAGTATGAGCCACCCCGTTGCTAGCATTGAACTTTCCCGGTCCAGCCCGATACAAACCAACCCGGCACAAAAATTAACCCAGCAAAAAGGTAGGAATTCCTTGGCATTCGACACGTGGGGTCCCCAGGACCTGTCAGCTCCTGCCAAACGCCAGCTGCCGGAAGTAGCAGTCCAGCGCGGGATGGTCCTTGAGGACGTCCAGTCGGGATGGGTGGGCGAAGTCACCCGCGTCGAAAAAACCGGCGGCATGCACATCGTGGCCCTTGAAGACAGGCGGGGCAAGACCAAGTCTTTCCAGCTTGGTTTCGGCTTCCTGCTTGAGGGGCAACCCATCCGGTTGATGCCCCCGGCCCCGCGCCAAGCGCCGTCGGCTGTCAGTAACGGGCGCACTGCTTCGGGTTCGGTACGGGTTCAGGGACACCGGGCACAGGTGGCCAAAGCCAGCCGTATCTGGGTGGAAGGCAAGCACGACGCCGAACTCGTCGAGAAGGTCTGGGGTGACGATCTCCGGGTAGAGGGCATAGTGGTGGAGCCCTTGCACGGTGTGGATGACCTCAAGTCTGCGATCTCCGCATTCAACCCCGGCCCCGGTCGACGCCTCGGCATCCTGGTGGACCACCTTGTGGACGGTTCCAAGGAATCACGGATCGCCGCTGACGCCATGACGGTTCCCGGAGCAGCAGGCAACGTCCTCATTGTTGGACATCCCTACATCGATGTGTGGCAGGCCATCAGACCCAAAGTGCTGGGCATTGAGGCCTGGCCGTCAGTGCCCCGCGGGACTGACTGGAAGACCGGGATTCTCTCTGCTTTCGGCTGGCCACACGAGAGCGCTGAGGACGTGGGCCTCGGCTGGCAGCGACTCCTTGGCGCCGTCCGAAGCTACGCCGATCTTGAAGCTTCACTGCTGGGCCGGGTGGAGGAAGTCATCGACTTCCTCACTGTTCCGTGACGTTGCCCCCAAAGCAGCAGCAAGTAACGTGTCATCTAGGCGTTTGTCCTGTGAAGCTGGTCGGGGCCGGTATTCTGGGACAGCAACACCGCAGCATCTTTACAGTAAAGGGAACACACCGTGGCAGAGAACGCTCCTGAAGAACCGGGCAGCGCCGCAGGCCAGCCCCAGTACCATGGCGCGCCTGCAAACGCGCTGCCTTTGACTGCCAGCGAGGACAGGCAGTGGGCTACTTTGGCACACTTCGGCGGCATTCTGGGTTGCCTGCCCTCGCTGCTGATCTACCTGATCTTCCGCGACCGCGGACCGTTCACGGCGCAGGAATCCAAGGAAGCGTTGAACTTCACCCTGCCTCCAACCATCGCCGCCGTTGTGGCGAACATCCTGGTGCTGCTGCCGGTGGTGGGCAACATCTTCGCCGTGATCGCCACCGGCATCTGGGTAGCCTTGACCTGCTTCTCAGTCTCGGCCGGAATCAGGGTCAACCATGGCCAACCGCACCGCTACAAGATCAACCTGCGCTGGGTTAAGTAACCCACCACGCCGCTGCCCGGCCAGGAGCTGGCCGGGTGCGAAAGCGTCAGCCGGGCAAACAGGCATCAGCTGGGCAACCAGGCATCAGTCGGGAAGAATCCTGCGGACCACGGCGTCCGCCAAGAGGCGGCCCTTCAGCGTAAGGATCAGGCGGCCCTTGAAGGCCTGCACGGGATCCACCAGTCCGTCGGCGATCAGCCCGGCCATTGCATGGCGCCCCACCGCGTCCAGGGCATCTACTGACAACCCTGTGCCAAGTCGGGCTTCGAGCATGATCCGTTCGACTTCCCGGGTTTCGGCATCCAGTGTTTCCCGGCCCGCTGCCGGCGAGCTTCCGTTGCCCAAACGTCCGGCATACGCCGAAGGATGCTTCACGTTCCACCAGCGGACACCCCCAACGTGGGAGTGCGCTCCAGGGCCGACGCCCCACCAGTCGTCACCGCGCCAGTAGGCCAGGTTGTGCCTGCATGCCTGCTCCGGAGTCCGGGACCAGTTGCTGACCTCGTACCAGTCCAGGCCGGCTTTGGAAATCAATTCATCGGCCAACTCGTATTTGGCCGCGTGATCGTCGTCGTCGATTCCGGGTACCTCACCGCGGCGGATCTGGGCCGCGAGTTTGGTGCCGTCTTCGACGATCAATGCGTAGGCACTGATGTGATCGGGCTGATAGGAAAGAGCCGTCTCGAGGGACAACCGCCAGTCCTCCATGGACTCCCCCGGCGTACCGTAAATGAGGTCCAGACTCACTGCGAGCCCGGCCTCTCGGGCCCACTGGACCACCAGCGGCACCCGGCTGGGGCTGTGCGTGCGGTCAAGGACCTTCAGCACGTGCGGTACCGCTGACTGCATGCCGAAGGAGACCCGGGTGAAGCCGGCATCGGCCAGCACTTTCAAGGACTCAGGGGTCACCGAGTCGGGATTGGCTTCGGTGGTTACCTCGGCTCCGGGCTCAAGCCCCCAGTGGTTGACCGCGGAGCGCAGAATCAGGGCCAGGTCTTCGGCAGGGAGGAGCGTGGGCGTGCCCCCGCCAAAGAAAACGGTACTCATTGGGCGCCGTGGCAGCCCTGAGGCCTCCAGCGCAATAGCCGCGAAGCCAAGCTCGGACACTGCTGTTGAAGCGTAGGCATCCTGCGAGGCCCCACCACCGAGCTCGGTGGCCGTGTAGGTGTTGAAGTCACAGTAGCCGCATCGAACGGCGCAAAACGGGATATGGACGTAGAGCCCGAACTTACGGTGCTCGACGCCGGCCAGCACCTGCGGCGGAAGAAGTCCGTCCGCAGGTGCTGGATCGCCCAAAGGTAGGACGCTGGGCATCTACTTCTTGGCCTTGTCCTTGGACTCGTCGGTGGTCAGGGCTGCGATGAATGCCTCCTGGGGCACCTCAACGCGGCCCACCATCTTCATGCGCTTCTTGCCTTCCTTCTGCTTTTCCAGAAGTTTGCGCTTACGGGTGATGTCACCGCCGTAGCACTTGGCAAGAACGTCCTTGCGGATGGCCCGGATGCTCTCGCGGGCAATAATGCGCGATCCGATGGCCGCCTGGATGGGAACCTCGAACTGCTGCCGTGGGATGAGCTCACGGAGCTTGCCGGTCATCATCACACCGTAGGCGTAAGCCTTGTCCCGGTGGGTGATGGCGCTGAAGGCATCGACTTGTTCACCCTGCAGCAGGATGTCCACCTTGACGAGGTCTGCAACCTGTTCGCCGTCGGCTTTCCAATCCAGCGAGGCGTAGCCGCGGGTCTTGGACTTCAGGAGGTCGAAGAAGTCGAACACAATCTCGGCCAACGGAATCCAGTAACGGAGCTCCACGCGGTCCTCGGAGAGGTAGTCCATGCCGCGCATCTGGCCGCGGCGGCTCTGGCACAGTTCCATGATGGACCCTACAAACTCGTTGGGTGCCAGGATGGTGGCCGAAACCATCGGCTCGCGAACCTCGGAGATCTTGCCCGTGGGGTACTCACTGGGGTTGGTGACGTGGATGACCTTTTTGTCTTCCAGGGTCACCTCGTACTCCACGTTGGGAGCTGTGGAGATAAGGTCCAGGTTGTACTCACGCTCAAGGCGCTCACGGGTGATTTCCAGGTGCAGCAAGCCGAGGAACCCCACGCGGAATCCGAAGCCCAGTGCCGCGGACGTCTCGGGCTCGTAGACCAGAGCGGCATCGTTGAGCATCAGCTTTTCAAGGGCGTCGCGAAGCACGGGGTAGTCGGTTCCATCCAGTGGATAGAGGCCGGAGAAGACCATCGGCTTTGCGTCAGCGTAACCGCTGAGTGACTCTGACGCCGGCTTGGCCAGATTGGTGACGGTATCTCCGACCTTGGACTGCCGGACATCCTTCACACCGGTGATCAGGTAACCGACTTCACCGACGCCAAGGCCCTTTGACGGCGTGGGCTCCGGGGAGCTCACGCCAATTTCCAGGAGCTCGTGCGTGGCCCTGGTGGACATCATCTGGATGCGCTCACGCGGGTGGAGCATGCCGTCCACCACGCGGACGTAGGTGACCACGCCGCGGTAGGTGTCATAAACGGAGTCGAAAATCATGGCGCGGGCCGGAGCATCGGGATCGCCCACGGGAGCAGGAAGATCGCGGACAATCTTATCCAGAAGGGCCTCAACGCCTACGCCGGTCTTACCGGAGACCTTGAGGACATCCTCAGGGTCTCCGCCAATGAGATTGGCAAGTTCTGCCGCGTACTTCTCAGGCTGGGCAGCCGGAAGGTCGATCTTGTTCAGCACGGGAATGATGGTGAGGTTGTTTTCCATTGCCAGGTACAGGTTGGCAAGGGTCTGGGCCTCAATGCCCTGGGCAGCATCCACCAGCAGCACTGCGCCTTCACAAGCGGCGAGCGAGCGGGAAACCTCATAGGTGAAGTCGACGTGGCCGGGGGTATCAATCATGTTCAGGGCGTAGCTGTTGCCATCAAGTTCCCACGGCATGCGGACAGCCTGGGACTTGATGGTGATGCCGCGTTCACGTTCGATATCCATGCGGTCCAGATACTGGGCCTTCATGTCGCGTTGCTTAACGACGCCGGTGTACTGCAGCATGCGGTCGGCCAGGGTGGACTTACCGTGGTCAATGTGGGCAATGATGCAGAAGTTCCGGATGATGGCCGGATCTGTTGCGGCGGGCACCGGTGCGGTGCGGGCCATGGGAGACACGCAGGATCCTTACTGTCGACACTCACGCGGCAATTCCTGGAACCGGGCATAGGCCAGCCGGAACACGCCACGCATCTGATCCTCTAGTCTCCCATGAACCAGGGCTTCGCCGTACATTGCATGCCCGGCCTTGGCAGCACGCCGCTGTAGCGTGGTCACATGGCTTTCGACTTGCGCCCTTTGGGCAAACTTCTCCTGCGATCATTCAGGGCCCTCGGCGGCAACAGCACTAAAGCAGCCACTCCCCCAGGTGCCGGCAGGACGAAGGCCCTGCGGACCGACGTCGTACATCGGCAAAGCGCCTATCCCGGCGACTTCCGCGGTTCGCTCAAGGTCAGCTACTCCCCCAAACCCGATGGCCGGCCAGACCCCGGTGAGATTGTGTGGAGCTGGGTTCCCTACGAAGAGGACCACACCCAAGGCAAAGACCGTCCCGTCCTTTTGGTGGGGCGGGACAAGGAGTGGCTCCTGGGCCTGATGCTGACGTCCAAGGACCACGATAAAGGCGCGCGTTCGGACGACTACGTCGACATAGGAACCGGCCCTTGGGACCGGCAAGGCAGACCGAGCGAGGTCAACATTGGGCGCGTCATCAGGCTGGATCCCGGTGCGATCAGACGCGAAGGGGCCGTCCTGGGGAAGTCCCGGTTCCGGGAGGTTGCCCGGGCCCTCCAGGCGCGAGAGTAGACGGTTTTCACCCGCGGTTCTGTGTTGAGTGCAACTTTCTGCTATCCTTTATAGCTGTGTGTCCGTGCAGGTCGACGGCCCCACATGGTTGGCTGCCATAGGTATCCCCACGCCGCTCAGTCGATGGCCAACCTGAAAACCCTCTAGACCATTTCCGCATTAAAAAGAGAGTTCATACGTGGCTAATATCAAGTCCCAGAAGAAGCGCATCCTCACCAACGAGAAGGCACGCCTGCGTAACAACGCAGTCAAGTCCGAGCTGAAGACGGCCATCCGCGCCGTAAGCACTGCCGTTGAGTCTGCTGACAAGGATGCTGCTGGAACTGCACTTGCTGCTGCCAGCCGCAAGCTGGACAAGGCTGTCAGCAAGGGCGTTATTCACAAGAACAACGCTGCAAACCGCAAGTCGGCGATCTCCAAGAAGGTCAACGCACTCTAAGGTTTTACAGTTCGACTGAGCTGATCAAAAGGCCGGCACCCATCGGGTGCCGGCCTTTGGGTTTAACCTGCCGTGGAAACGGCCAGGCGACAACGCATGCCGGACCTCAGCGGCGACTTGCCGAGGTCGCAATCACCGTCACGGCGTGTTCCACGGCGTACACGGGGTCCCGCGACTCGCCCTTCACCTGTGCGTCCGCTTCCGCGATGACCTGGATGGAGCGGATCAGACCCTCTGGGGTCCACCGCCGGACGTCCCGCTGTGCCTGCTCAACAAGCCAGGGCTGCATTCCCAAATTTTTTGCGATGGTCGCTGGCGAACCATTGGCCCCCGCAACTTTTGCCAACGTCCGCAGCTTGGCCGCCAGCGCTGCAACCAAGGGAACCGGGTCCACCCCCGTGGCAAGGGCGTGCCTCAGGGTCGACAGTGCCACCGGCCCGTTCCCGGCCATCGCAGCATCCGCCACTTTGAATGCCGTTGCTTCGACCCTGCCGCCGTAGTAGCGTTCCACGGTCTCCGCCGTCACAGCGGTAGTGGCATCGGCGATCAACTGGTTGCACGCCGCTGCCAGCTCGGAAAGGTTGGCGCCCACAGCGTTCACCAGCGCCTGGACAGCTTCGCCCTCAATGCGGCGGCCTCCAGCACTGAACTCCGAGACGACGAATGCTGTCTTGTCCGAGTCCTTCTTCAGCGGCTGGCAATCGATGACGGGCCAGCCGGCGGACTTCACGGCATCGAGCAACTTTTTGCCGCGCACCCCTCCGGCATGGCGCAACACGAGGACGACGTCCTGGTCCGGATGCTGGAGATAGGCCAGCCCGTCCGCGAGGAAGGCGTCATTCATGGACTCGAGGCCCTCGACCTCAATCAGCTTGCCCTCACCGAAAAGGGACGGCGTGACGGTCATCGCCAGGGAACCGACCTCGTAGGAGGCTGCGTTCAGCCGGCTGAGCTCGACGTCAGGGGTGGTGCCTCGCACCTGGGTCCGGATGGCGTCGATGGCCCGGATACCGAGATAATCTTCCGGTCCCATGATCAGGACGACGGCGGCCGGTGCCGCATCCCGCCAACTGACGGTGTTCGCCGCGACGCTCTTGGCCCGGGTGTTTTGGGCAGCAGCCACAGGTGGTTCCTTCCGGACGTTTCTTTGCAGGATTCAAGTCTGCCATGTTTGGTAGTGCCCTGCTCCCGGGGTGCCAACAGAGAATCGAGTCGCGTTGCAACAACCCCGTGCAGTTCCATGACGCGACGCTTCACATCTGCAGGGTGCAGCGCCATCCATACGGCCAGGAGTGTCACCACCGAGGAGAGCACCATTGCCGCTATCCCAACGGGCCCCTCGGCCCAGGCCAGAGCAGCTCCGGGTAATCCGGAAAAGAACCGTGCCACTCCCGCAACCATCCCAGCGCAGGTCCCGGCGACAGCGATGGGCACCACCGCGAGCCAGGGCAGTGCAGTGGCCAGAGCCACGGCGATCGTACCGAAGATTGTTACCGGCGCTACCAAAGGACCGGCCACGACATTGGCAATCAGAGCGAACGTTGTGAACTGTGGTTGAAGAGCTATGATCACGGGGCCGCACAGCAGCTGCGCAGACAACGGCACGGCAATGCCGGCAGCCAACCACCGTGGTACCCAGTCAGGGATCCACGACGCGATGCGTGCCGCAAGCAGCACAATTCCGAGCGTCGCCAGGATCGAGAGCAGAAACCCCACGTTGGCGGCCATTGCTGGGTCCAGCAGTAGCAGGATGGTTGTGGCGAGGCAGAGGAAAGTCAAGGAACGTCCACGCAGACCACCCGTCAAAGCAGCCAATCCCACCGCCCCCATGACTGCGGCCCGTAAGACGCTTGGATCCGGCCCCACCATCATGACAAAGGCAAAGAGGCCGCATGCTGCAAAGATCCCGGCTGCCGGGCGTGGAAGCCGAAAACACCGCGCCAACAAAATGAAGCCACCTAGGATAAGAGAACAGTTGGCTCCCGAAACGGCCGTTAGGTGCGTCATTCCCGTGGTCTTCATGGCCGTTTCCAGGCTTTCCGGCAAGGCGCTGGTGTCGCCTGTCACCATTCCGGGAAGCAAGCCCGCCGCATCCGGAGGCAGCCAGTCAGCAGCGGAGACAAACCGTTTCCTGACGTCGGCCGCAGTTTGCCTGGCATCGAACCCGGAGTCCGTCACGACAGGAGCAGAGGACGCGCTGAGAAGCGCTGCTTCTGGTTGCCCCTCCCGCACCTGCTTCAGCGTTCCGGTTGTTCTGACGCTCTGCCCCGCCCGCACATTCTGCCAGGCAGCACCACCCGTCACAACGATGTCGGCAGTTCCACGCACCACCCTCCCGTTGGACGTGAGATCTATCAGGCTCGCATCAACCGTCCACCTGCCGTCACTGGAATGCCCCGGTGCAGGCGCCGGTGCGGGGCTGCCCGTGATGAGTATGTGGACGAGGACCCCATCATCGGCTGCCATTGCCGGGGCCAGTGGTCCCTTCTCACGGTTGTCTGCAATGACAGCACAATGAACCCCAACAGCGGCGCCCAGCACACATGCGAGGGCGAGTGTGGCAAACAGAGTTCTGGGCCTTAGTCCGGAAGGCCTTTGTCCGGAAGGCCTTTGTCGATGTCCCACAACCAGGAGCACCCCTCCCAGCAAGCCCAGGGCACCCGCCAACACAGCAGACCAGACTGCATCACTGAAGCAACCCATCAGCGCAGCTGACCAGGTGATCACCGCCACCGGCACCAGCCTCAGGTCCAGGCGTTTTCCCGTTTCCGGACCTCCGGCAGACTCAGCCACCCTGCACCGTCACCAACTCCTTCAGTGACTCCATGAGCTTGGGTCCGATCCCATCTATGGCGTCCAGTTCGTCCACCGACGCGAAGGCTCCGTGCTCTTTCCTCCAGTCGAGAATTCGCTGGGCAGTTACTGGACCCACCCGAGGCAAAGTCCCCAATTCCTCCAAGGTGGCTGTGTTGATATTGACCTTGGTTGTACTGCCGCCCGAGTTGCCGGTAGCGGCACCGCTGCCTTCAAGCGGGGAGGGGGCAGCATTCGGGGCCTCCCCCGCCACGGGAACAACCACCTTAACTCCATCGCTGAGAACCTCGGCAAGGTTCAGCCCGGAAAGTTCAGCCTCGGGAGTTGCACCTCCGGCGGCATCTATGGCTTGGAAGACGCGGCTACCGAGCGGCAACGAAACGACACCGGGCTTATTGACGGCTCCCGCGACATGAACAAGGAGACTCCCCCGGGGCTCCGTGGCTGCTGACTGCGTTGGTTCGGACGAATCCGGAACAGCAGGGCCAACAGATGCAGAAGGATCCAGCGGTTCTGATGATGGCCGGTCCATTGACGACTGCCATATAGACCACGCAATGAGCCCTGCCCCTACGATGGCCAGGAGTACGGCCACTCGCCAGGGTGTCCGCCACCGAAGGCGGGGAACGCGAACCGAGGCGTCCTGCTCTTCCTCTTCACGAGCGGAAAAAAACAGATCAGTGCCTGGCAGTTCCAACAAGGGAGAACTTGGACTGCCGCCCGCCATTCGGGAAGTAAAGCGCTGCCGTGCTGCCTGGGCGGCGGCATCTGGGGACGCATCCCGGTTCCGGCGTGGCATACAACGAGCCTATTGCCGGCAATCCGATGACTGCCGGGGCCAAAGGCGCTATGTGGATAAGAGGGACGAATCAGTCCGACGGCGTGCTGCTCTCCCCCACAATGACCGCCAGAACGCCCAAGCCCGCATGCGCAGCCAGTACAGCCGGAAGGGCACTGATCTGGGGCGGCGGGCACGTGGGACATTTCTCATTGAGCCTTGCAGCCAGGGCTTCGGCCTCCACCTGATTGCCAAAGTGGTGAACTGCCAGGCGTTGCTGCCCAGCCGGACGTGATGCGACATCCGCAGCAACGATCTCTTCCAACCGGGCAATGGCGCGCACAGCGGAACGGACCTTTTCCAACGGAACGATCTTGCCGCCGTCGACCGCCAATATAGGTTTGATCGCCAGAACCGTACCGAAAAGAGATGCAGCGGCACCGATTCGGCCTCCACGGCGCAACTGTTCAAGGCTGGGAACGTAGAAATAGACCTTGGTGCGCTCCATGCGCCGCTCGGCGAACCCGCGGACTTCCCCTGATTCCTGCCCATCAGCGGCGGCAACCACCGCGCTCTGGACCCCCATGCCCTGCGCCATACCCACTGTTCGGGAATCCACCACCTCAACGGGAATGCCGACACGGGCTGCAGCCAAGCGGGCGGCATCGGCGGTTCCGGAGAGTTCGGAGGAGATGTGAATGGACACCACGGATTCAAAACCGCGGCGCTGGGCTGCAAGGTAGGCCTGTTCAAACTGCCCGGGTGATGGCCGCGACGTCTTGACCGAGGCGCCCGAGGCGAGAGCCAAAGACAGGGTTTGGGTGATGTCGTCCTCGCCCTCGCCGTAAATTTCGTTGCCCACCATGACCGGCATGGGAACCACTGCAAGGCGTCCGTCAGCGGTAAAGGCCGATACCCAGTCCGGCGGCAGGGCAGCGGCGGAGTCAGTGACGACTGCAGTCTTGACGACGGCGGCCAGCGGCACGTCAGCCACTGGAGCCGGCGCTGTAGGCTGCCTGAGGCGCGCCACTCTTTCCTTGAGCCATATCCATGCGGGTGGTTCTCGCTCAGGCACGCAACCTCCAAAGATGATGGCTGGCCGCCGGCACAGTGCCGGCGACCGCACAATCCCCGCTAGGCAGGGACGATGTTCACCAGTTTAGGTGCCCGAACGATCACGGTGCGGATGCCGCGGCCGTCCATGGCCCGCTGAACGTTTTCGGAGGCCAAAGCGAGCTCACGGAGCTCGTCCTCTGTGACGTCCGGCGAAACTTCCAGGCGGTCGCGAACCTTGCCTTGGACCTGAACCACAGCGGTAACGGTGTCCTGCACCAGCAGCGCGTCGTCGTGCGTGGGCCAGCCTGCGTTGGCTACTGAAGCCGGGTGGCCGAGGGTGTTCCAGAGGTCTTCGGCCGTGTATGGCGCAAAGAGGCTCAGGATCACTGCAACGGCTTCCACCGCTTCGCGAACGGCGGGGTCCGCTGCACCTGCACCTGAATCGATGGTCTTGCGGGTAGCGTTGACCAGCTCCATGAGACGGGCCACCACAACGTTGAACTTGTTGTTGTCCAACAGTTCCGCGGCATCGGCAATGGTCTTGTGCGTGACTGTGCGCAGGGCGCGGTCACCAGTTGCCGGGTCTACTCCTGGCTCACTGTCAACGTCCTGGCCGAGCCGCCAGGCCCGGGCCAGGAACTTTGCCGAACCCGACGGCGAGACGTCCGCCCAGTCGACGTCGTCCTCCGGTGGGGAGGCGAAGACCATGGTGAGGCGCACGGCGTCGACGCCGAACTTGTCCAGCTGCTCCCCCAGGTCCACACCGTTGCCCAGGGACTTGCTCATGGCTTTGCCGCCATTGAGCACCTGGCCCTGGTTGAGCAGGGCCGTGAACGGTTCGTTGGCTTCGATCAGGCCAATGTCCTTGATGACCTTGGTGAAGAAGCGCGCGTACAGCAAGTGCAGGATGGCGTGCTCGACGCCGCCCACGTACTGTCCCACCGGCATCCAGTTGTTGATCTTTTCGGGATCGAACGGGCCTTCGGTGTAGTCAGGAGAGACGAAGCGCAGGAAGTACCAGGACGAGTCCACGAACGTGTCCATGGTGTCGGTATCGCGCTGGGCGGCCCGGCCACAATTGGGGCACTCCACGTTGACCCACTCGACGGCGGCGGCCAACGGGGAGGTTCCCTTCGGCGACAACGCCTCACCGCGCAGGTTATCGGGCAACCTGACCGGCAGCTGGTCATCGGGGACGGGCACTTCTCCACATTCACCGCAGTGAATGATGGGGATGGGGGTGCCCCAGAAACGCTGGCGGCTCAGCAGCCAGTCACGCAACCGGAAGTTGACAAACTTCTCGCCCGTTCCGAGCTTCTCCAGGATCTGGATCGCAGCCGGAATTGCCTCGGACTTGGACAAGCCATCCAGGTCACCGGAATTCTTCAGGGTGCCTTCGCCGGCAGTGGCTACGCCAGTCTCTGCAGGATCCTCGGCACCGGTCTCCAGCACTGCCCGGACAGGCAGGTTGAAGGCCTTGGCGAAGTCCAGGTCACGCTGGTCGTGCGCAGGCACGGCCATGATGGCACCTGTGCCGTAGTCGGCCAGCACATAATCAGCGGCCCATACCGGGAGCTTCTCGCCGTTGAGGGGGTTGATGGCGTAGCGGCCGGTAAAGACGCCGGTCTTCTCACGTTCAGTGGACTGGCGCTCAATTTCGGAGAGTGCCTTGACCTTCTCGCGGTAGGCCATGAGTTCGTCGTGCTGTTCCGGGGTGACCAGGTCCAAAGCCAAATGCGCGTCAGCTGCGACAACGAAGAACGTAGCACCGTAGAGGGTGTCCGGACGGGTGGTGAAGACAGTAACTTCGCGCTCGGCCCGGTCTTGGGTGGCTTCGATGACGAACCGCACGTGGGCGCCTTCGGAGCGGCCGATCCAGTTGCGCTGCATTGCCAGAACGCGTTCAGGCCAGTGGCCCTGCAGCTGGTCCATGTCCTCCAGCAAGCGGTCTGCGTAGTCGGTGATCTTGAAGTACCACTGGTTCAGGGACTTCTTGGTAACAGGCGTACCGCAGCGCTCACAAGCGCCGTTGACAACTTGCTCGTTTGCCAGAACCGTGAGGTCCTTGGGGCACCAGTTGACCGGTGAATCCTTGCGGTAGGCCAGGCCACGCTCGTAGAAGCGCTTGAACAGCCACTGGGTCCACCGGTAATACTCGGGATCCGAGGTGTGGATGCGGCGTGACCAGTCGGCAGAGATGGCATAGCGCTTGAACGAGGCCGCCTGGGTATCAATGTTGGCGTAGGTCCACTCACTGGGGTGCGCGTTGCGCTTGATCGCAGCATTCTCAGCCGGCAGGCCAAAAGAGTCCCAGCCAATGGGGTGCAGGACGTCGAAGCCCTTCTGGCGCAAGTAGCGGGCAACCACATCGCCCATGGCAAAGGCTTCGGCGTGGCCCATGTGAAGGTCGCCGGAAGGGTAGGGGAACATGTCAAGCACGTAGCGGCGCTCCCGCGAACCGTCGTCGGCCGGCGTGAAGACTTTGAGGTCTTCCCAGACCTGCGGCCACTTGGCTTCCATCGCAGCGAAGCTGTAGACGCCCTCTTCAGGCGTTTCAGCTGCGGCTGCCTGTGCTGTTCCGGTCTCTGTCTCCGGCTGAACGCTCACTGCTGCCCTCTTCTGTTCTTTGGTGGCGGTTTTGACTCCTGCTATGGGACCGGACGGTCCCGGACACACAAAAGCCCCTCAACAATGGAGGGGCGGCCGCACGGCTAAATAAAGCCGGGCGGCTAGCTAAGCAGAAGGATCGCACGCATAGATCTACAATAGCGCACGATCAAACTTCCACGTCGCATCGAACGGCTTACAGAGTTGACGGTTGAGTTGATGGCAGCCGCGCCTCGCCCGGGTGTGGTGGGCACCGCGAAGCGGGCGGGGCAGGCGCGGCTGCCATCAACGTCAGGTTGAACTACTTAACGTCCTCGTCGACCCAATCCATGGACTTTGTTACGGCCTTCTTCCAGAGCCGCAGCTGGCGCTCCTGCTCCTCTGCCGGCAGCTGCGGTTCCCAACGCTTGTCCTCGTTCCAGTTGGCGCTGAGCTCGCCCAGGTCCTTCCAGAATCCGACGGCCAGGCCGGCTGCGTAGGCCGCGCCCAGGGCAGTGGTTTCCACAACCTTCGGTCGGACCACCGGTACACCAAGGATGTCGGCCTGGAACTGCATGAGGGCCTCGTTGGCGACCATGCCGCCGTCGACCTTCAACTCGGTGAGCGGAACGCCGGAGTCCGCGTTGACGGCGTCCAGCACCTCCCGGGTCTGGAAGGCAGTTGCTTCCAAGGCTGCCCGGGCAATGTGCCCCTTGTTCGCGAAACGGGTCAGCCCGACGATGGCACCGCGGGCATCTGCGCGCCAGTAGGGTGCGAACAGGCCGGAGAAGGCGGGGACAATGTAAACGCCGCCGTTGTCCTTTACACCGGCAGCCAATTCCTCTACTTCCGGGGCGGAGCTGATCATGCCCAGGTTATCGCGGAGCCATTGGATCAAGGAGCCGGTGACCGCGATGGAGCCTTCAAGCGCGTAGTGCGGTTTGGCGTCTCCGAGCTTGTATCCCAGCGTGGTGAGGAGTCCGTTCTTGGAGTGAACGATTTCCTCGCCCGTGTTGAAGATCAGGAAACAGCCAGTGCCGTAGGTGTTCTTCGCTTCGCCGGCCTGGAAGGCCGCCTGGCCGAACGTTGCTGCCTGCTGGTCTCCAAGGATGCCGGCCACAGGTGTTTCGCGCAGAAGCTGCGATGTGTGGACCTGGCCGTAGACCTCGGAGGAGGACTTGATGGTTGGCATCATGGAGGCAGGAACGCCGAAGACATCCAGGATTTCCTGGTCCCATTGGAGCGTCTCAAGGTCCATGAAGAGAGTGCGGGACGCGTTGGTGACATCGGTGACGTGGACGCCGCCGTCAACTCCGCCGGTCAGGTTCCACAGGACCCAGGCGTCGGTGTTGCCAAACAGGAGGTCACCGGCTTCGGCGCGTTCGCGGGCGCCGTCCACGTTGTCCAGGATCCATTTGATCTTGGTGCCGGAGAAGTAGGTGGCCAGCGGGAGGCCGACCTTCTGCTTGAACCGTTCGAGCCCGCCATCCTGGGCCAGCTGGTCAACGATCGGCTGGGTACGGGTGTCCTGCCAAACAATGGCGTTGTAGACAGCCTCGCCGGTGTTCTTGTCCCACACCACAGCAGTTTCGCGCTGGTTGGTGATTCCGACAGCGGCGATGTCGTGCCGGGTCAGGTTCGCCTTGGACAGCGCCGAGGCGATGACCTCACGGGTGTTGTTCCAGATTTCGGCGGGGTTGTGCTCAACCCATCCGGCCTGGGGGAAGATCTGCTCGTGTTCCATCTGGCCGGTGGAGACGATGTTGCCGGAGTGGTCGAAGACGATTGCGCGGGAGCTTGTGGTGCCCTGATCAATGGCGATGACGTATTGATTCATGGTGACGTCCTTGTCTGGGTTCTAATCGTTACTGGTTGCTGGTGGTGAATGAGGGTGTGTGCGGTCGAGTGGGGCGGATCAGCCGGCGATCGCGGGCATGATGTCGGGAACCCACATGGCCACGAGGCCTGCAAGTGCGCCACCAACCAGCGGTCCCACGACAGGGATCCAGGAGTAGGCCCAGTCACTGCTGCCCTTGCCCTTGATGGGAAGGAGGGCATGTGCAATGCGGGGGCCGAGGTCACGGGCAGGGTTGATGGCGTAGCCGGTGGGTCCACCGAGGGAAACACCAATACCAACCACGAGCAGCGCTACTGCCAGCGGCCCGAGGCCCGAAGGGGTGCCGCCGAAGGTCAGGATGACGAAGACCAGGACGAACGTGCCGATGATTTCGGTGACGAGGTTCCAGGGGGTGGAACGGATGGCCGGACCGGTGGAGAAGGTTCCGAGCTTGTTCGCCGCCAGGGGTTCTTCATCGAAGTGCTGCTTGTAAGCGAGCCAGCAAACTACGGCACCCAGGAAGGCGCCCAGCAATTCAGCGCCGAAGTAGGTCAGGGTGGACGCGAAATCCACGGGAACGCCGGGGGCGTATTCTGCTTTTTGATTGACCAGCAGGCCCAACGTCACGGCCGGGTTCAGGTGCGCGCCGGACTTTGCAGCCACAAAAACGCCCGCGAAGACCGCAATACCCCAGCCCCACGTCACCATCAGGAACCCGGCGTTGTTGCCCTTGGTGCCTTTGAGCGCGACGTTTGCCACGACACCGCAACCCAGCAGGGTCAGCATCATGGTTCCGAATACTTCGGAAAGGAAAACAATTCCAAGAGACATCTTTGACTCCTCATTTTTCTGTTGTCGGCCCCCTCGCGGGTGACGAGGCCGTTTGGGACGGTTCCGGTGTGGGGAACCGTCCCGGTGCAGTGGTCCCCCGTCGGGACCACTTGCCCTCTTCCGTCCCTGCCGCACGCAGGGACGGTCAAGCTGTTATGCGCTGTTGCGGCTCAGGCTACGAGACTGTGAACGTCAACCTTGTGGAAGCGCTTCAGTACGTCCTGGGCGTGGCGGATTTCGGCTTCCCGGGCAGCAGCGTCCCAGCCCAGCGGTTCGGCCAGTGCAGCAGCAATCTCGTTGAGCAGCTCGCCGGTAACCAGGCCACGGAACGCCAGGGATGTCCGGCGGATCAGGACATCAATGAGGTGCCCGATCTGCTCATGCTCTGCCATGAATGCCAGCTCACGGACGCTCAGTTCGCGCGTGGAACGCAACGGCTGGTCCTGTCCTGCGTTGAGGTATTCAATGACCGCCTCGGCCCTGGTTCCGTAACGAGTCAGCAGCCCGGCAACCCGGTCTGCGTCAAGGCCCGGACCCATGTGCTTCTTGATCCATTCCTGCTCGCCCTGTTCAGTGGCAGGGAAGCCGGCGCCTCCACCGATGGCGAGTTTCGCCGTCGAGACTTTGCGCTCCATGCCCAGTTCGCGCAGGACGTCGTTGGTCATGTGCTCGGCCAAGGCGCGGAACGTCGTCCACTTGCCGCCTACCAGGCTGAGTACGACGGCGGCCTTGCCGCCTGGCGTTGCCACCGCACCGTCACCGGTGCGGACGCTGCGCTCAATGCGGTAGTCACGTGAGACGAAGCCCGGCTGGGTTTCGTCGTGGCGGGGCAGCGGACGGACGCCTGCGAAGCTGTAGACGATCTGGTCCCGCTCCACCTTGATGGTGGGGAACACGTGCCCGACGAGGTCAAAGAAGTAGTCGATCTCTTCTTCGGTGCAGACGGCGTCTTCGGACATATCTGCGTCCACATCCGTGGTGCCTACCAGCACGCGGTCCCCCATGGGGTAGATCAGGACGATGCGGCCGTCAGTGTGCTCGAAGAAGATTTCCCGGCCGTTACAGGCGGCAAGTAGTTCCGGATGGTCCAGGACAATGTGCGAGCCCTTGGTGCCGCCCATGAACTTGCTGACTGCGCCCATGGCCTGGTTGGTGAGGTCCACCCAGGCACCGGTCGTGTTGACGATCACATCTGCCTGGAACTCAAACTCCCTGCCGGTGAGTTCATCACGGAGCAGGACCCCGTCCTGCCCCATGGAAACGAGGGAGACGTAGTTGCTGGCGCGGGCACTTCCACCGGGAAGGCCGCCGCCAAGACCTGCCTTCTCGCCATCCTGGAGGACATCGAGGGTCAGGCGCTCAGGGTTGTGGACCGAGGCATCGAAATAGGTGGCCGCATACTTGATCCCCGAGTGAAGCTTGGGAAGCTCCGCAAGGGCCCTGGTCCGTCCACGGAACTGGTGGCGGGGTACGCTTCCGCCGTCACGGGAGAAGAAGTCATACATGCTCAGGCCGACCTTGATGAGGAAGGCACCGCGTTCCTTGGGCTTGCCCTGCTTGTGGGTCAGGAAACGCATGGGTGCGGAGAGGATTCCGGAGAAGGTGCTGAAGATGGGGATGGTGGTCTGCAGTGGCTTGACGTAGTGCGGGGCGATCCGCAGGAGCCTGTTGCGCTCAACCACGGATTCCTGGACCAGGCGGAATTCACCGTTTTCGAGGTAGCGGATGCCACCGTGGATCATGTGGGAAGAGGCGCCACTGGCACCTTGGCAGTAGTCGCCACGTTCAACAAGGGCGACATCCACACCTTGCAGGGCAAGATCGCGGAACGTTCCCACGCCGTTGATGCCTCCGCCGATGATGAGTACCTTTGCCGTGGGCCGCTCCTGCAGTGCAACGACGGAGTCGCGCTGCTGTGCGTGTTGTGAGGTACCGGAAATCCTGTTGTGTCCCAAAACTGCTCCCTTGGGCTTGGTTCGTGCGCCGCGCCTATCGCTGCTGCACCGTTCACCACTAATCTTGCGAAGGTGGAAAATGGAGTCAAGCTATTTGCACAAACGTGCAGGAAGGAAATGAGATGGCGCGATCACGTGACTCGGATGCGCTCCGGGCTGCACAGATGTATTACTTGCAGGATCTGACCATGGATGCCATTGCACGCGAACTGAGGACCTCCCGATCCACCGTCTCCCGGCTGCTGTCCTCCGCCCGCGAAACCGGCCTGGTGCAGGTCCAGATCAGGAGCCCCTTCGATACCGGACCCGAGCTGGAAAGCCAGATTCGGAACCAATATGGAGTCGATGTCCATGTGGTCCCGGTGCTTGACACCCTGAATGAAGCAGAGACCCTGGACCGCGTGGCCATGCAGGCTGCCCGCACAATTGGGCCATTGGTGGACTCGAACGCCATCATCGGAGTTGCGTGGGGCGCCACCCTCAGCGCGGTGAGCCGCCACCTCACCCGCAAGGTCACCCACGACAGCATTGTGGTCCAGCTCAACGGTGCCGGAAACATGCAAACCACCGGAATCACCTACGCCAGCGACATCATGCGGCGCTTCGGCAGCGCCTACGGCGCCCGGGTGGAGCAGTTCCCGGTTCCCGCATTCTTCGATCACGCCTCCACTAAGACGGCCATGTGGAATGAGCGCAGCGTTCAACGCATCCTTGATCTGCAGGCCCGCATGAGCATCGCGATCTTCGGCGTCGGTTCGGTGGATTCGGACTATCCCAGCCACGTCTATGCCGGCGGGTATCTTGATGAACACGATCTCACCGTCCTGGCCGCCGATGACGTGGTGGGGGACGTCGCCACAGTGTTTTTCCGAAGCGACGGGTCCTCGGACGGCATCACGCTGAACGCGAGGTCCACCGGGCCCAGCCACGACCAGTTGCGGCAGGTCCGGCGCCGCATCTGCGTCGTTTCAGGGGCCTCCAAAATCAATGGCCTCCAAGGCGCACTGGCCGCCGGGCTGGCCACTGACCTCATCCTGGACGAAGCCTCGGCACGGCGACTTGTCAGTTTCAACGGCCACTCCTGAAGCATTCGTGCAAGGAATGGGTAGAGTCGTTGCTATGAGATCCCCCTCCACGCCGGCATCGAACAGGCTGGCACTAAACAACGGCGTACAGATGGATCGCTTGGGATACGGCCTCTACAAAGTTCCCGCGAAGGACGCTGAAGCCTTGGTTGCCACGGCCTTGGGCGAGGGCTATCGCCGGTTCGATACCGCCGCAATGTACGGCAACGAAGTAGGAGTGGGCCGCGCCCTGGGAGGTGCCGTCGGCGATGCCGCGGAAGCCAACAGAGGTACCGGCGGCTCCGGCGAATCGGTACACGCGCTGGCCCGCGAAGATCTCTTCGTCACCACCAAGGTCTGGAACGATGACCAGGGCTACGATGCCACACTGCGGGCCTTTGATACCTCCATGGCAAACCTTGGCCTTGACTACGTGGACCTCTACCTCATCCACTGGCCGTGTGCCGGGCGGGGACTCTTCGTGGAAAGCTACAAAGCGATGGAAACCCTCTACAGGGAGGGTAAGGTGCGGGCCATTGGCGTCTCCAACTTCCAGCCCGGCCACCTTGAAGAACTGATGGGCAAGGCAGAAGTAGTCCCCGCAGTGAACCAGATCGAGCTGCACCCATGGTTGCAGCAAACCAGGCTGCGGACCCTCCACGAACAACTGGGCATCCGCACTGAGGCGTGGAGTCCCCTCGGCCGTGGACAGGTGTTGGCTGATCCGGCCATCATCGAGCTGGCCGAAAAGTACGGCAGGACCCCGGCGCAGGTTATTCTCCGCTGGCATCTCCAGATCGGGAACCTGGTGATTCCGAAAGCGAGTTCAGCCGGGCGCATCAAGGAAAACCTGGCCGTCTTCGATTTTGACTTGGACGCATCCGATATGGACGGCATCGCCGGCCTCGAGCGCCACCACCGAACCGGGTCACACCCGGACAACGTGAACTAGGAACAATTGCATGGCGAAAATGGACACCGCAAACTCCCCCGACGGGACGCAAGCAGCCGGCGCGTTCTTCAGCGCTGCCCTGCCAGGACGGACTGTGGCTTCAGAGGTGGACGTCGATGGCAGCAAGGTGGCGTTTTGGACCTACGAACCGGTCATTGTCACCCCTGAAACCCGCACCATCCTGGTGATTCACGGATTCCGTGGAGATCACCACGGATTGCTCCGTGTGGCGGACCAGCTCCCGGAAATGCGGATCATCATGCCGGACCTGCCCGCGTTCGGGAGCTCGGAGCCCTTCATCGAGGACGAACACAGCGTTGAGCGTTATGGGAAGTTCATCTCCGGTTTCATGGCCGCACTCGCCCTGGACAGCAAAACTGTCCTGCTGGGCCACTCCTTCGGATCAATCGTCACCAGCCACTTCACTGCCGCGAATCCCGGTACTGTCTACCCGCTGATCCTGATCAACCCCATTGCTGCGCCGGCATTGGAGGGGCCGAAGGGCATCATGACCAAACTAGCGGTGCTGTACTACCAAGCATCCGCCAAGTTTCCGGCCCGCCTCGGACTGGCGATTCTTCGCAACAGGGTGATCGTTCGCATCATGAGCATCACCATGGCCAAAACCAAGGACAAAGCCCTTCGCCGTTTCATCCATGGCCAACACGATGCCTACTTCAGTGCCTTCTCAGACAGGAAAAGCCTGCTTGAATCATTCAAGGCCTCCGTCTCCGGCAACGTGGCCGAGGTCGCGGAACAGCTCACTCTCCCCGTACTCCTTGTCGCCGGCGAAAAAGATGAGATCGCTACTCTTCCCAACCAGCACAAACTCATGAAGCGGCTCCCTGATGCAAAGCTGGAAGTGATTCCCGGCGTCGGGCATCTGATCCACTACGAAACGCCGGTTCCGGCGGCTGAAGCAATCCGCACCTTCCTGGAGGAACACCCCGCGTGAAAATTGTCATCGACGCACGTTTTACCCGAACGGACCACCACGATGGCATCAGCCGCTACGGTTCCAGCCTGATAGCGGCAACATCCAAAATAGCCGATGTCACCATGCTGATCAGCGACAAACGCCAACTGGCACTCCTGCCGGAAGTCCCCTATGTAATGGTCAACAGCCCTTTGTCGCCGCTGGAGCTGTTCGTGGCCCGTAAGGTCAATCCGTTGGGTGCCGATGTTGTTGTGTGCCCCATGCAGACCATGGGTACCCTTGGACGCCGCTACGGACTGGTCCTCACGCTCCATGACCTCATCTACTATGAACACCCGGCTCCCCCAGGCTTCCTCCCCGCACCGGTACGACTGCTGTGGAGGCTCTACCACAAGGCGTTCTGGCCCCAGCGGCTCCTGTTGAACCGGGCGGACATCGTGGCCACGATCAGCCGCACCACCGAAGCCCTCATGGCAAAGTACGCCTTGACCAAACGCCCGGTGCGGATTGTGGGAAATGCCCCCCAACCCGGACAGCAGCCCCGGGACCCCGAGGCCGGCGCCGACAAGGCACTGCTCTACATGGGCTCCTTCATGCCCTACAAGAACGTGGAAACCATGATCCGGGGCATGGCCGGACTGGAGGATTACACGCTGCACCTGCTCAGCCGGATCACCCCCGAACGGAAGGCTGAATTGGAGGCCATTGTTCCCGCGGGAGCCAAAGTCATCTTCCACAATGGCGTTACGGATGCCGAATACGACAAACTCCTTCTGCGGGCGACGGCGTTGATCAGCCTTTCACGCGCCGAAGGTTATGGTTTGCCGCTGGTGGAGTCCATGGCCTTGGGAACACCGGTCATCGCCAGCGACATCCCGATCTTCCGGGAAGTGGGTGGGGACGCCGTCAGCTACGTCGACCCCGAATCGCCCGAAGAATTCGCCGCCGCCGTGACAGCACTTGGCCATGACGGGTTGTGGCAGCGCCGGTCCCGGGCATCAGCCGCACGCGCGTCAGAATTCAACTGGGACGTATCGGCGCGGCAACTATTGGCCGCAGCCGAGGAAGTGGTGGCCCTGCGCCGGAGCCGGACGTAACCTCACAGGTCAGAGAACGTCTACGCCGTCGAGCCGCAATTGCACCGGACCGGACGTGCGCTTGGCGGCGTTGGCTGCCTTTAAGGCCCGCATGGCCCGGGTGGTTTCCGCGGCGTCGGCATATGGAATGAAGTACAGCGTCCTGACCTCGGCCTCGGCGGCAGCAGCTGGGGATTGGCTGCCGCTGAACAGCTGCACCGGGGCCGGCCCTGCACTGCGGAGCTTGGTTCCCGGGGAAGCGCCGGTGTCGAATGCTTCGGCAAAATGCGCGACGTCGGCCCTGGCACCGGTCACGGAGGCCACCCTGACAGCCGGTGGTAGCTGAAGTTCCTTACGCAGTGCCAATTCCCTGGAAGCGAAACCGGGCGCATCCCACCGCAGCAACGCCCCGGTGGCTGCTGTGTCATCAGCGGTGATGACCACAAGGCCTCCCTCACGGGCCGGCTTTACCAAGGCAGCGGCATTGAACCACCGCCGGACGGTGTCCTCGCCGGCCCTGAGGTTTTCCCTTCGGAGCAGCGAATTGCCATCCAGCAGCAAGGCGGCAGCATAGCCATGGGGTGCGATGGGTTCGGCGCCCACAGTTGCCACCACCAAGGCAGGGGCGTCGGGCACGGTTGCCTTGATGTGCTCACCGGAGGACGTCACCACAGCCTTGCCGGGGAAGGCGCGCCCCAGTTCCTCCGCAGTCCGCATGACACCCGTAGCTCCCTTCCGCAGCCGGGTTCCATTGCAGTGGGTGCACCGCCATTGGGGAGCCGGAGTGGAACACCACTTGCAAGCCGGTATTGCGGTGCCGCTGGATATTGCCAGTGGGCCCTGGCAGGCGTTGCAGCGTGCCAATTCGCGGCAGGTCTCACAGACCAGGGAGGGAGCGTATCCGGCCCTCGCTACCTGTACCAGGACCGGTCCGCGCTCCAAGGCCTCTTTTGCCGCACGCCAGGCAGCACCTGGCAAACGGGCGATCCTTGCCAGGGGATCGCGTTCCTGCTCAAAACTGTCAGCGGTGTTCAGGACCCGGGGAACTATGGATCGGGCAACCGTCCGGGGCGCTTCAATCGGCACCGCCCACTGCATTTCCACCAGCCGCTGGAGTTCGGTGCTGCGGCTGTGCGAGGCCATCAGGCACGCCGCGTTCGCCTGCTCGGCGCGCAGCAGCAGGACCTCCCGGGTGTGCGCGTAGGGAGCCCGTTGTTCAATGTGGAGGTCGTCGCCGTCGTCCCAGCAGACCACCAGCCCAAGATCCTGGACGGGTGCGTAGGCAGCCGAACGGGTTCCAACAGCAACACCGGCGGAGCCGCTCAAGAGCCGGAGAAAATTCCTGTACCGGGGCGTCTGGCCGTCATCGGCAGCCAGCCGCGCGATGTCGCTTGACGGCAGGACCTTGGCCAAGGCATTTTCCAGTTGTTCAAGGTCGCGGTAGTCGGGCACAACCACCACTGCGCCACGCCCCGAGGACCTGACAGTGGCCACGGCGGAGGCCACCAGGGCCGGCCAGCCACCTGGACCGAAACCCTGGAGTGCAGTGAGGACAGCCTTCGGTGAACCACCACCGGCCAGGTGTTGCAGATAGGACGGACCGTTGGAGTAGTTGGCCCAGGCCCGCGCATCGGTCAATGGCTTCAGCTCAGCGACCCCGGAAGCCAGTTCTCCTGCCAGCAGTTCCTTCTCCACTTTGGCAACGCGTGGCGGGATGGCGGTGCGCAGGACATCGCTCAGCGTTCCGGCGTATCGGGCAGCAACGGTACTGGCCAGTTCCGAGACCGCGGGCGTCAGTACAGCTACCGGTGAAACCACTTTGTGCAAAGTGCTGAGGGGCCCCGCAGCGTCCGAGTCTGCCCGCCGTTCCAGGATGTAGCCGTTGAGTTCCTGGCCGTTGAACTTGACCTTCACACGGACCCCCGGTGAAGCATCTTCGCTCAGCTCTGCTGGAACGCTGTAATCGAAGGGCCGGTCCAAGTGGGGCAATGACGACTCAAGGATCACCCTTGCCACAGGATTTTCCGCTGCAAGTGGCGGCCCGTTGACCGGTGCACGGTCCGGAAAACCCTGCAACAACGAGGGTTGAAGCAGCGAGGACTGGGCTTCGTGTCCTGCCATTGATTTCACCTCCCGCTCCTGGACGGAGTATTAACCCTGGATGCCCAATTAACCCTGGATGCCCAATTAACCCTGAATGCCCGCAGCGGGAATGACCCGCTGCGGGCATCTCTCTGGCACCAGCCAACCACAGGCCACTGACAAAACTGCAACATCCTGGATTGATGCGTCCGGCGACGGACGATCCTCCAAGGAATCAGGCGTTGAAGTATTCCTTCAAGTCCGCCACACGATCCAGCCGCTCCCAGGTAAAGTCCGGCTCCTCGCGACCGAAGTGCCCATGGGCTGCTGTCCTGGCGTAGATGGGCCGCTTCAGGTCGAGTGCATCGATGATCGCACGGGGACGCAGGTCAAAGAGTTCGTTGATCGCTTCGCTGATGCGTGCCGGATCCACGGTCTCCGTGCCGAAGGTTTCGACGTAGGTTCCCACCGGACGTGCTTGCCCGATGGCGTACGCGATCTGGATTTCGGCACGCTTGGCAAGTCCGGCTGCCACGACGTTCTTGGCAACCCATCGCATGGCATAGGCAGCTGAACGGTCAACCTTGGACGGATCCTTGCCGGAGAAAGCTCCGCCACCGTGGCGGGAGAACCCACCATAGGTGTCCACAATGATCTTGCGACCGGTGAGGCCGGCGTCGCCGACAGGGCCGCCAATGACGAACGCGCCGGCAGGGTTCAGGATGTTCGCCGTCCGCGAGAGATCCAGGTTTGATGCCGCCAGCACGGGCTCGATGACGTAGCTGGCGAGATCTGCCCGAAGCTGCTCCAGGCTGGCTTCCTCGGCGTGCTGGCTGGAGATGACCACGGTTTCAACCGAAACCGGACGGTCGCCGTCGTATCCTACGGTGACCTGCGTCTTCCCATCCGGGCGGAGGTACGCCAACTCGCCGTTCTTGCGGACTTCAGTCAGCCGCTCCGACAAACGGTGCGCAAGCCAGATGGGGGTGGGCATGTAGGAGGCCGTTTCATCACTGGCGTAGCCGAACATGATGCCCTGGTCCCCTGCGCCCTGGAGGTCGTAGTCGTCCTCCTGGCGGCCTTCACGGGCCTCCAGCGAATTGAAGACTCCACCGGCGATGTCGTTGGACTGTTGGCCAATGGATACCGAGACACCACAGCGCGCGCCGTCGAAGCCATTCGCCGATGAGTCATAACCGATACCAAGGATGGTCTCGCGGACAATCTGGGGAATCTCGACGTAAGCGTCAGTCGTGACTTCACCGGCCACATGCACCAAGCCCGTAGTGGCCATGGTTTCAACGGCCACACGGGACTCGGGATCGGCAGCCAGGAGCGCATCAAGGATGGCATCACTGATCTGGTCGCAGATTTTGTCCGGGTGCCCTTCGGTAACCGACTCTGAAGTGAAGAGCCGGAGCTTGGACGGGGTGCCATGGTGTTCATGGTGCAGCGGTAAAGTCACTCGACCACCTTACTGGGTTGCGGGACAGCGGTTTCTGCCGTGTGTCCCTTTGCTAAGAATCCGGGTGTGGGCTCGGTTACAACGCCGGGTAGACACGCGTGAGCTCGACGCCCACCCGATCAACCACAGCAGCGGCCACGTCAGCCTTGGAGCCGGCGACCGACTGCGGTTCGGCCCCGTGACCGGAGAGGACCACCACGGAATTGTCATCCTGGCCGAACACGCGGCCTATGCCCACCTGATTAACCACCAGGAGGTCGCAGCCTTTGCGCTTGAGTTTGGCCGTTGCGTGCTCCAGGACGTCGCCTTGGGCATCGCCGGTCTCAGCCGCGAAACCAACGATCAGCTGACGTCCGCCCTCGGCGTTCCGCCGCTCCACGAGCTCCTGCAGGATGTCCGGGTTGCGTACCAGCCGCACAACGGGCGCGTCCTCGCCGTCGACCTTTTTGATCTTGGTGTCCGAGACCTCTGCCGGACGGAAATCCGCTACGGCGGCAGCCATGATGACGACGTCGGAACCAACTGCCGCTTTCAATGCTGCCTCGCGCAGCTCCAAGGCTGATTCAACGCGGACAAGCTCGACGCCGGCAGGCGGCTCGACGTCCATATGCGCGGCAAGGAACCGAACCGTTGCACCGGCAGCCAAAGCAGCCGAAGCAAGGGCAGCTCCCTGCTTGCCGGAGGAACGGTTGCCCAGGAAGCGGACAGGGTCCAGCGCCTCCCGAGTGCCGCCGGCGGAGATCGTTACGGTCCGGCCAGCCAAGGGCAGCTCCGCCGAAGTCAACAAAGTCTCTGCGGCCGGGGCATCGACCAATGCCATGGCCGCAGCAAAAATTGCCTCGGGCTCCGGCAGGCGGCCAGGACCCGAGTCGGATCCCGTGAGACGGCCGGAAGCAGGCTCCAGGACTGTCACCCCACGGCGCCGCAATGTTTCGACGTTTCCCTGGGTAGCGGCATGCAGCCACATTTCCGTGTGCATCGCCGGGGCGAAAAGAACCGGCCCGTGTGCCATGAGCAGGGTGTTGGTGAGGAGGTCGCCCGCTTGTCCTGTTGCGGCTTTGGCAAGCAGGTCCGCTGTAGCGGGCGCAACCACGATCAGGTCGGCTTCATGGCCCAAACGCACATGGTTGACCTTCTCGACGTCATCGAAGACGCTGTTGCTCACGGGGTTCCCCGAGAGGGCTTCCCACGTGGCCACGCCAACAAACCGGGTGGCAGCTTCCGTGGGGATGACCGTGACCCTGTGGCCGGCTTCAGTAAAAAGCCGGAGGAGCGATGCAACCTTGTAGGCTGCTATCCCTCCCCCGACTCCGAGGACTATGCGCACGTGACCTCCGTCAACAGGCAGCCTGTTTATTCTGCGGGCTCGATCGGTGTGGACACCAAAAGGCCTTCGTTGATCTCGCGCAGGGCGATCGAGAGCGACTTCTCGTTCAGCTTGGTGTCAACCAGGGGGCCGACGTACTCGAAAAGGCCCTCGTGGAGCTGTGCGTAGTAGGCGTTGATCTGACGGGCGCGCTTGGCGCCGAAGATGACCAGGCCGTACTTGGAATCAGCAGCCTCAAGCAGCGAATCGATCGGCGGGTTGATGATGCCTTCAAGGTTCGTGGACACGAATTCTCCAAATTTTAGCGGGCCAACAAATGCAAGCGCTTAGCGCTGGTGCGGGGTAAGCCCCATGAGTGAAACAAGCTCGTCCGCTGCCCGGCGAACGTCGTCATTGATGACGGTGTGGTCAAACTCCGGTTCAGCAGCAAGTTCCAGTTTAGCGGTTTCCAGCCTGCGCTGCTGTTCCTCGGGAGTTTCCGTGCCGCGGCCCACCAGGCGGCGGACCATTTCGTCCCAGGTGGGCGGAGCCAGGAACACGAAATTGGCGTCCGGAACGGCCTCCTTGACCTGGCGCGCGCCTTGGAGGTCAATCTCCAGAAGGACCGACTTTCCTTCGGCAATTGCTGCGTTGACGGTGCTGCGAAGGGTCCCGTAGCGGTTCTGCCCGTGGACCACGGCCCACTCCAGCAGCTCACCATCGGCCACCAGGGAATCAAACTCCTCGGCGGATTTGAAGAAGTAGTGGACGCCATCCTGCTCACCCGGACGTGCAGCCCGCGTGGTTGCCGAGACGGAGAGCCAGACCTCTGGATAGTTGTCCCTGATGTAGGTGGAAACGGTTCCCTTGCCAACGGCAGTGGGGCCTGCAAGGACAGTCAGTCCGGGTTTCTTGCTCACGGATTCCTTCGGGGAGATGCGTCATACGCTTTGCTGGGTATCCATAAAATCTACCAGCGCCCGGGCCTGGTGAATTCCCAGGCCCCTGATGCGGCGGGACCCGGCGATGCCAATCTCCGCCATGATCCCCGCCGCCCGGACCGGACCGATGCCCGGCAGGGCCTCCAGGAGTTCCACCACACGCATGCGGGCGATCGCCTCGTCCGTAGTGCCGGAGGAGATCAACTCCGCGATACTCACCTCGCCGCGCTTAAGCCTTTCCTTGGCGGCGGCACGGACTGCCCTCGCCTTGGCCGCCTTCTCCAGCGCATCGGAACGCTCCTGTGGTGTCAGCTCTTTAAGGCCCACTGCCAAACCCCTGTCAGATCGCAATTGTGATCCAGATCACGCGGACTGATCCTGAACCTACCGGCAGGGGCGCTGTTGCGCAATGAGTTGAATCAACGCGGGGTCACTTATGGCCCTTTCAGGAGCCTGAAGGGGCCACAAGTGACCCCGCGTTGGCCTCAGGAGCGGAGATCCCTCAGGGTCGCTTCGGTGGCCGCACGCAGGCCTTCCACGGTGGGACCCGCGGCCAGGATGCCCCGGCTGGACGTAGCAAGGACCGTGGGATATGCGGCTCCGAACGTGGCTCGAAGGTCAGCAGGGGTGGCACCCTGGGCGCCAAGCCCGGGAGCCAGGATCGCCCCGCGGACCTGTCCAAGATCGATACCCAGGTCATCCAAGGCAGAGCCGATGGTTGCCCCCACTACCAGTCCAACCGAACCAAGGGCCCCGCTGTAACGCTGATTCTCGACGCCGGCCGCCAAGGCAATCCTGCGGGCAACTGACTCGCTTCCGCCAACATGCTGGACGGACTTCCCCTCAGTGTTGGACGTCAAAGCCAGGACGAACACTCCCCTGCCGTACTGCGCAGCAAGATCCAACGCAGGGCGCAATGACTCAAAGCCAAGGTAAGGGCTCAGTGTCACTGAGTCAGCGGCCAAGGATGAACCATCACGAAGCCAGGCATCGGCATACGCGGCCATGGTGGAACCAATATCCCCGCGCTTGGCGTCAGCGATACTGAGTACCCCTGCCTCCGCGGATGCAGCCAAGGTGCGTTCAAGGACCGCCATTCCGGCGGAACCGTGACGCTCATAGAGCGCCACTTGCGGCTTGACCGCGGCAGCGAGGGAAGACACCGCCTCCACCACCGTCAGCGAAAAACGCTCCAGCCCTGCGGCGTCGTCGTTCAATCCCCAGTCGGCCAACAGCTGCGGGTGCGGATCAATTCCGACGCAGAGCGGGCCACGGGAAGCCATGGCCGCAGCCAGCCGGGAGCCAAAGGACTCCCGGGCCGGCTGCTGACCCTGCTGGGGTGAAGCAGACTCAGGCATTGGCTGCTTCCATTGCTGCGGAGAGGTTGGCGGCATGCTCCTGCAGGCTGGTCACCGACCATTCGTAGGTCCGCAGTGCCTCGATGGCCTGCACCGCGGCGTTGAACTCAGCCACGGTGGTGATGCAGGGGATGCCGATGGACGTTGCTGCTGCCCGGAGTTCGTATCCATCGCTGCGGGCTTCGCCACCCGAGGGGGTGTTGAAGACCATGTCGATCTCACCGGCGATCACGAGGTCGGCAATGGTGCCCTCGCCCTCGGCGCTGCTGCCTTCGGCCACCTTGCGGACCGGAGTGGCCTGGATGCCGTTGCGGCGCAGGACATCAGCAGTGCCACCGGTGGAGACGATCTCGAAACCGAGGTCCGAGAGGCGCTTGACGCCCATGATGACCGAACGCTTGTCACGGTTGGCCACCGAAACGAAGATCTTGCCTTCGGTGGGCAGCGCGTTGTTCGCGGCAGCCTGGCTCTTGGCGAAAGCGGTATCGAAGTGCTTGTCGATGCCCATGACTTCACCGGTGGAACGCATTTCCGGGCCGAGGAGGGAGTCCACAACCTTGCCTTCGGGCGTACGGAAGCGGCTGAACGGCAGCACAGCTTCCTTCACGGCAACCGGTGCATCCAACGGCAAGGTGGAGCCGTCACCGGTTTCCGGCAGCATCTTGTAGGCGCCGCGGAGCTGGTTGATGGTCACGCCGGTGCCGATCAGGGCTGCCGCCTTGGCCATCTGCACACCCGTTGCCTTGGAGACGAAGGGGACCGTGCGGGAAGCACGCGGGTTGGCTTCGAGCACGTACAGGACGTCTGAGGCCAGCGCGAACTGGATGTTGATCAGGCCACGGACGCCCACGCCTTCGGCAATGGCCCGGGTTGCGGTGCGCACGCGCTCGATCACGTTGTTGCCCAGGGTGATCGGGGGAAGGACGCACGCGGAGTCGCCGGAGTGGATACCGGCTTCTTCGATGTGTTCCATGATGCCGCCGAGGTACATGTCAGTGCCGTCGAAGAGCGCGTCAACGTCGATTTCGACGGCGTCCTCGAGGAAGCGGTCGATCAGCACGGGGTGGTCCGGCGTGATTTCCGTGGCGTTGGCGATGTAGCGGGAAAGGTTGGCTTCGTCATAGACGATCTCCATGCCGCGGCCGCCCAGTACGTAGGACGGACGGACCAGGACCGGGTAGCCGATTTCATCGGCAATCTTCTTCGCGTCCTCGAAGGAAACGGCAGTGCCGTTCTTCGGGGAGGTCAATCCGGCCTCGTCCAATACGCGGGCGAACGCGCCGCGGTGCTCTGCGAGGTCGATGGCTTCGGGCGAAGTCCCGAGGATGGGGACGCCGGCGTCGGCGAGCTGCTGCGCCAGCTTCAGCGGAGTCTGGCCACCGAGCTGGACGAACACGCCCATGACGCCACCGGTGCGCTCTTCGGCGGCGATGACTTCAAGGACGTCCTCAAGGGTCAACGGCTCAAAGTAGAGGCGGGTGGAGACATCGTAGTCGGTGGAGACGGTCTCAGGGTTGCAGTTGACCATCACGGTCTCATAGCCGGCCTTGCGCAGCGCCATGGACGCATGGACGCAGGAGTAGTCAAACTCGATGCCCTGGCCGATGCGGTTCGGTCCCGAGCCCAGGATGATGACCGAGGGCTTGGCGTGCAGGCCTACTTCGTCTTCCTCGTCGTAGGAGGAGTAGTGGTACGGGGTGTAGGCAGCGAACTCAGCGGCGCAGGTATCCACGGTCTTGTAGACCGGACGAATGCCCAGGGCCTGGCGGACGCCGCGGACCACGGCCTCGTTGTTGTGCGTCAAGGCACCGATCTGCTCGTCGGAGAAACCGTGGCGTTTGGCGTTGCGCAGCATTTCCTCGGTCAGCACACCGGCCTTGCGGATTTCCTGGGCGGTCTCATTGAGCAACTGCAACTGGTCCAGGAACCAGGGATCGATCTTGGTTGCTTCGAAGACGTCCTCGATGCTCGCCCCGCCCAGCAATGCGCGCTGGACCTGGTGAAGGCGCTCAGTGGTGGGCCGCTTGGCCTTCTCCAGGAGCTCGGCCACTTCGTATTCAGGTACTGAACTGAAGTCCAGCTGCGAGCCCTTCTGTTCCAGGGAGCGCAGGGCCTTCTGCAGTGCCTCGGTGAAGTTGCGGCCCATCGCCATGGCTTCGCCAACAGACTTCATGGTGGTGGTCAGGGTGTTGTCGGCAGCCGGGAACTTCTCGAAGGCGAAGCGCGGAACCTTGACCACTACGTAGTCCAGGGTCGGCTCGAACGAAGCCGGGGTCTTCTGGGTGATGTCGTTGGGGATCTCATCCAGGGTGTAACCAAGGGACAGCTTGGTAGCGATCTTGGCGATGGCGAATCCCGTGGCCTTCGATGCCAGCGCGGACGACCGCGAAACACGCGGGTTCATTTCGATGACCACTACGCGGCCCGTAGCGGGGTCGATGGCAAACTGGATGTTGCAGCCGCCGGTGTCCACGCCGACTTCGCGGATGACGGCGATGGAAACATCGCGCAGCTTCTGGTACTCGCGGTCCGTGAGGGTCAGAGCCGGTGCAACAGTGATGGAGTCACCGGTGTGGACACCTACGGGATCGAAGTTCTCGATGGAGCAGACAACAACGACGTTGTCGTTCTTGTCGCGCATCATTTCCAGCTCGTATTCCTTCCAGCCAAGGATGCTCTCTTCGAGCAGGACCTCGGTGGTGGGGCTGTACTGGAGGCCCTGGCCGACGATGCGGCGGAGGTCGTCCTCGTTGTAAGCCAAGCCTGAGCCCAAGCCACCCATGGTGAAGGACGGGCGGACCACCATGGGGTAGCCAAGATCCTCGGCAGCAGCGAAGGCCTCATCCATGGTGTGGATGATGTGGCTGCGGGCAGACTCTGCACCACAACGCTCCACCACGCCCTTGAACTTCTCCCGGTCTTCGCCGAGCTCAATGGCGGCAATGTTGGCCCCGATGAGTTCCACGTTGTACTTCTCCAGTACGCCGTTCTTGTCCAACGCAATGGCGGTGTTCAAAGCGGTCTGGCCACCCAGGGTGGGCAGGATGGCGTCCGGACGCTCCTTGGCGATGATCTTCTCAACCACCTCGGGGGTGATGGGCTCCACGTAGGTGGCGTCGGCAAACTCGGGGTCCGTCATGATGGTGGCCGGGTTGGAGTTGACCAGGATGACCCGCAGGCCCTCCTCTTTCAGGACACGGAGTGCCTGGGTGCCGGAGTAGTCGAACTCAGCCGCCTGGCCGATGACAATGGGGCCGGATCCGATGACAAGGACGCTCTTGAGATCTGTACGCTTGGGCATTACTTCGTGTCCTCAGTCTTGGAGTCGGTGGAGGCCGCAGCTGTGGCCTTGGACTTGGTATCGGCCATGAGGTCGATGAAGCGGTCAAAGAGGTAGGCGGCATCGTGCGGGCCGGCAGCAGCCTCCGGGTGGTACTGGACGGAGAACGCGGGGATATCGAGGCAGGCGAGTCCTTCAACGACGTCGTCGTTCAATGACACGTGGCTGACCTCGACGCGTCCGAAGCGCTCTTCGGGGGCCACAGTGGAACCGTTCAGCGGCGCATCCACGGCGAAGCCGTGGTTCTGCGATGTGATTTCGACCTTCCCGGTCCGGCGGTCCATGACGGGCTGGTTGATGCCACGGTGCCCGTAGCGGAGCTTGTAGGTGCCAAAGCCCAGGGCGCGGCCCAGGATCTGGTTGCCGAAGCAGATGCCGAAGTACGGCAGCTTCTCATCCAGCACCGAGCGCAGCAGCGAGACCTGGTGGTCTGCCGTAGCCGGGTCCCCGGGTCCGTTGGACATGAAGAAACCGTCCGGCTTGACCGCGTTGACATCCTCCAGCGTGGACGTTGCAGGCAGGACGTGGACGCGCACTCCACGCTCTGCGAAGCGGACCGGAGTCATGGCCTTGATGCCAAGGTCAACAGCAGCGATGGAGAAGCGTGGCTCGCCTTCCCAGCCGTGGTCCTTTGGTTCCACAACGTAGGCCTCATCGATGGAGACTTCCTCAGCCAGCGCCGCACCTTCCATGGGCTCACTGGCCAGGACGGTCTCCAGCAGTTCCTTGTCAGTGGCCTGGGCCGCCTCGCCGGAGAAAATGCCTGCACGCATGGTCTTGTGCTCGCGGAGGTGGCGGGTGATGGCCCGGGTGTCGACGCCCTGGATGCCAACAATGCCCTGCTCTACCAGTTCATCGTCAAGGCTTCGCTCTGAGCGCCAGTTGGAGGGGCGGCGGGCGGCGTCCCGGACAATGTATCCGGCAACCCAGATGCGGCGGGATTCAGCGTCTTCGCTGTTGACGCCGGTGTTGCCGATGTGCGGCGCTGTCTGGACCACCAGCTGGCGCGCGTAGGAGGGGTCGGTGATGGTCTCCTGGTAGCCGGTCATGCCGGTGGCGAAGACGGCCTCACCGAGAGCGGTTCCCTGGGCTCCGTAGCTGCGGCCGCGGAACATGCGGCCGTCTTCGAGCACGAGTACTGCTGCTGAGGGGGTGGGTGTGGTGGCTGCTTTACTATCCGTCACTTTATTACTTTCCACTATCGGCATCTGCCTGAGGGGCTGCGGAGATCAATTCCTGGAGGGCTTCAAGGAGGAGCTTTTTGTCGGCTGCGTGCCGGGTCCGGAACCCGGTATCGAGTTCACGGCCGCCGAGTTTCCAACTGATGACCAGGAGTCCGTCTTTCTCGACGAACTTCCCTGCCATGCCGTTGGACTCCCGGCCGTCAGTCACTGCCTCGCGGGGTATGAAAACAGGGGCGGCACCGGAGCGGTCGAACAACACACCTTCGGCGTGGATGCTCAGTTCCGCATTCGTCCGGATACCCAGGCCTTGGACCGCGATACGGTCAAGCCAATCCCCCGCCGTGGTGGTGGCAACGTACTGGCCATCAGCGACGACGGTGGCCGGCGTCAGCTGCTCCGGCAGGACCGGAAGGCGTTCGACGTCGGACTGGCGCCTGAGCCTGTTCCGCCACCCCAGCCAGATCATCGCCAGGACGGCGAGGATCAGCGGCACCGTGATGAGCACGGTCAGTGTCTGGTTATCCATTAATGCTGCTGACTGCCGGGTACCGGTACGGCGTGTTGAGTTTGCCGTCAAGGACCGTGGGGTGGCCCTTGAAGAAGGTTGCCACCACGGATCCGGGCAGCTCCTTGCCCTTGAACGGTGAATTGCGGCCCATGGTTGCCATTTTATGGGGGTCGACCGTCCAACGCGCAGCCGGGTCCACCAGGATGACGTTGGCAGGTTCGCCAACCTCCAGCGGACGGCCTTGGTCAGCGACCCGCCCGATGACCGCAGGCGTGAACGAGGTGACCCTGGCGAAATCCGCCCAGGTCATCAAGCCGGTCTCGATCATGGTCTCCTGGACTACCGACAACGCAGTTTCGAGGCCGGTCATACCCATGGCCGCCTGCGCCCACTCGCATTCCTTGTGCTCGCTGGGGTGCGGGGCGTGGTCGGTTCCCACGACGTCGATGGTGCCGTCGGCCAGGCCCTCACGGAGCGCCTGGACATCAGCATCGGTTCGCAGCGGCGGATTGACCTTGTAGACGGGATCGTAGCTGCGGACCAGTTCATCGGTCAGGAGCAGGTGGTGGGGCGTCACTTCGGCCGTGACGTTGATCCCGCGCGCCTTGGCCCAGCGCACGATTTCGACTGATCCGGCGGTGGAGACATGGCAGACGTGGAGCCTGGAACCAACATGCTGGGCCAGCAGGACGTCACGGGCGATGATGCTTTCCTCGGCTACAGCCGGCCAGCCGGTCAGTCCAAGTACGGCAGAGACCGTGCCTTCGTTCATCTGTGCCCCGGCGGTCAGGCGCGGTTCCTGCGCGTGCTGGGCCACCACGCCGTCGAACGCCTTTACGTACTCCAGCGCGCGGCGCATGAGGACGGGATCGTGAACGCAGATTCCGTCATCGGAGAACATGCGGACCTGCGCGCGGGAATCGGCCATGGCGCCAAGCTCGGCAAGTTGCTCACCGGCCAACCCCACCGTGACTGCACCAACGGGGCGCACATCCACCCAGCCCGATGCACGGCCCAGGCTGTGGACCTGTTCCACGACTCCGGCGGTGTCCGCCACGGGGTTGCTGTTGGCCATCGCGTGGACAGCCGTGAATCCGCCCAAAGCCGCGGCCCGGGTACCGGTTTCCACCGTTTCGGCGTCTTCGCGGCCCGGCTCGCGCAGGTGGGTGTGCACGTCAACCATGCCGGGCAGCGCAACGAGTCCGGCGGCGTCGATGACAGTGGCACCTTCAGCAGCGAGGTCCTTGCCGCGTGCTTCGATGACGCCGTCGCGGATCAGCAGGTCCTCAGCTTCGCCGCCGAGGATGGCGGCACCACGAATCAGGTAGGTGTTCTCGGCCATCAGTTGGTCTCCTTGCTGGACTGGCTTACGTTCTGGGCTGCTTCCCGGGAGTCTCCTGAGAGCAGCAGGTACAGGGCGGCCATGCGGACCGAGACACCGTTGCGGACTTGGGCAAGCACAGTGGAGCGCGGTGAATCAGCAGCTGCCGAAGAAATCTCCAGGCCGCGGTTCATGGGACCGGGGTGCATGATGATGGTGTCCTTCATGCCCAGGTCATCCAGGGCACGGAGCCTGGCGTCGTCGAATCCCCAGCGGCGGGAGTACTCACGGGTCGAGGGGAAGAACGAGGCGTTCATCCGCTCACCCTGGACGCGGAGCATCATCATGGCGTCGATACCCGCTTCCAGAGTCTGGTCCAGGTTGTAGCTGACCTTGCAAGGCCAGTGCTCGACGCCGATGGGCAGCAGCGTAGGTGGCGCCACCAGAGTGACCTCGGCGCCAAGGGTTTTCAACAACCAGACGTTGGACCGGGCAACACGGGAGTGGAGTACATCGCCGGCAATCGCAACGCGCATGCCCGACAGGTCCGCCCCCGTTGACTCGATGCCGTTGATCCTGGACCAGTGCCGGCGCATGGTGAAAGCGTCCAGCAGGGCCTGGGTGGGGTGCTCGTGGGTGCCGTCACCGGCATTGATCACAGCAGCGTCAATCCAGTCCGTGGCAGCAAGCCGGTGCGGGGCGCCGGACGCCCAGTGACGAATGACAACGGCGTCCGCACCCATGGCGGCCAGGGTCTGTGCGGTGTCCTTGAGGGATTCCCCCTTGGACACCGAGGACCCTTTGGCGGCGAAGTTGATGACGTCGGCGGAAAGTCGCTTGGCGGCAGCCTCGAACGAGATCCGCGTCCGGGTGGAGTCTTCGAAGAAGAGGTTCACTACTGTCCGGCCACGCAGGGCAGGCAGCTTTTTCACTTCACGCTCGCCCACGGCAGACATTTCTTCTGCCGTGTCCAAGACGCGGATGGCGTCGAAAGCGCTGAGGTTTTCAGTGGAAAGAAGGTGCTTCACTTCCCCGCCTCGATAACTACTTCATTGACGGGAACGCCGTCAACGGAGTCGATTTCCTCCAGGTGGACACGGACTTTCTCCGAGGAAGAGGTGGGCAGGTTCTTGCCGACGTGGTCCGCGCGGATGGGGAGCTCACGGTGGCCCCGGTCCACCAGCACGGCCAAGCGGACAATCCGGGGACGGCCAAGGTCCACCAAAGCATCCAGTGCTGCCCGGATGGTGCGGCCCGAGTACAGGACGTCGTCGATCAGGACAACTACTTTGTTGTCGATCCCTGACAACGGCAAGCGGGTGTGGCGCGGAGGCCGGGTGGGCTGGTGCGAGAGATCGTCACGGAACATGGTGACATCGAGCTGACCCACGATCGTTTCAGCATTGACCGTCGGGTCAGCTGCTGCGATTTTGTGGGCAAGGCGGACCGCCAGGGGATAGCCGCGGCTGGGAATGCCTAAAAGAACCAGGTCCTGGGAGCCCTTGTTGGCTTCGAGGATCTCGTGGGCGATACGAGTGAGCGCACGATCAATGTCCGCCTGATTGAGTACAACCCTGGACGGCACATGCGCTGAAGTGACTTCAGTCATCGCTCGTCTCCCCTTTCCCCGCCTCACGGGACGGAATTAAAAAAGGAATATGTGCTTTTCCAAGCTACCACAGCACCTCTTTGCCACCTCACCGGCGGGGAAAGCGACGGGTGAGTTTAAGCTCACACTCCATGCCGTGGAATAGGCTTTTGCCCATGACCATGAACCACCACGGGCAACCCGGCGGGCAACAATATCCACGGCCTTACCTGGAACCCGGGGCCAACCCTACGTGGATCGGACGGGTACAGCCGGGAAATTACCAGCCCGCACCAGGCAATCCCGCCACGCTCCCCCGGCAAACCTGGGCCGGCCCGCCGGCCCAGCGAAGCCGCACGGGCACACTCCCCTTGCTGATTGTCGGTGGAATCCTGGTCCTCGCCAGCTTGATACTGGTGTTGCCGTTCCTGCTGGGAAACACCGGTGTCACCGGCTTCGTCATCGGATTCATTGCGTCCCTGGTTCCGCTGACCGTGGTGCTGCTGACCGTTCGCCTGATCGACCGCTGGGAGCCCGAGCCAAAACGACTCCTCTGGTTCGCCTTTACCTGGGGCGCCGCAGTGTCCATCGCCGGGACACTGCTGATCCAACCCCTCTTCGCCCTGGCCGCGCCGACCAGCAGCGAAGAAGCTTTTACCTACTTCATGGCAACAGTCCAAGCACCCATCGTCGAAGAATTCACCAAGTCACTGGGATTGCTGGTGCTGATCCTGGCCGCCCGGAAGTACTTTGACGGCCCGGTGGACGGGGTGGTGTTCGCCTTCACCATTGCCGCCGGTTTCGCCTTCACCGAAAACATCCTCTACTTCGGACGCGAAATTGCCTCCTCCACCGACCCGGGGACTGACCTCGTCCGCATCTTCATCCTTCGTGGCGTCATGTCGCCTTTCGCCCATGCCGTCTTCACCGGAACCACCGGCCTGATCATGGGTTTCGCGGCACGCCGCTGGCACACCGGCTACGCCGTCCTGGCATTCTTCATCGGTTTGCTCCCTGCCATGTTCCTGCACAACCGCTGGAACAGCATGGGCCAGAACTTCCTGGTGGAATACTTCGTTGTCCAGGTCCCGATCTTCCTGGTTGCAGTTGTGGGCATCATCCTGCTCCGGCTCGCCGAAGGAAAGCTCACCCGGCAGCGGCTCCTTGAGTACGCCCGCGCAGGCTGGCTCACACCGGCAGAGGTGGAGATGCTGGCCACCTCCCGGGGCAGGCGGCAGGCTGTCCGTTGGGCATCCACGCGCGGCCGCAGGGATGCGATGAAGTCCTTCATCAAAGGGGCTACGGCTTTGGCCTTTACCCGCCAACGGATACTCAGCGGGCGGGACGTCCACCTTCACCAGCAGGACGAACTTGACCATCTCCGAAGTATTCCGGGCCTGCGGGCCGCGGTTCTCCAGTAGGGGCAATGGCGCAAATGGCGCAAATAGGCCAAATAGGCCAAATCGGGCAAATCGGGCAAAAAGGAACCCGCCCCACAGTTTCCTGTGAGGCGGGTTCCTTGTACGTTCAGGCCGGGCCTGCGCCTATGCCAAAAGTGATGGTTTGAGCTTCTGGAGCCGGCCCAGGAGTCCATTGATGAACGCCGGGGAGTCATCCGTGGACATCGTCTTGGCGAGGGCTACCGCTTCGCTGACGGCTACGCCGTCGGGAACCTCGTCATTGTAGAGAAGTTCCCACGCGCCGATCCGGAGGATGATGCGGTCTACCGACGGCATCCGTTCCAGGGTCCAGCCCTGGGCATAAGTCTCCAGGAACTCATCAATGGTTGCCTGCATGGCCACAACGCCCTCAACGATTTCCACCGTATAGGGGTTGATGACCAGGTCGGTCTTCTCCCGCCGCGCCCTCATGGCGTCGAAAGCCGAAACGGAGCGCTGCTCCGCTTCGAAGAGTACTTCAAGAGCCCTGCTACGGGCTTTACCGCGTGCGCTCACTAGTCGTTGACCCGGCCCAGGTAGCTGCCATCGCGGGTGTCGACCTTGACCTTGGTGCCCTGCTCAACGAACAGCGGAACCTGGATCTCGTAGCCGGTTTCGACGGTGGCCGGCTTGGTGCCTGCCGAGGAGCGGTCGCCCTGGAGGCCGGGCTCGGTGTAGGTGATTTCGAGGACCACGCTCGGGGGCAGTTCGATGTACAACGGGGTGCCCTCATGGATGGCAATGTTGACCATCTGGTTTTCGAGCATGAAGTTGGTGGCGTCGCCCACTGTGGCACCGGAGACGGTGATCTGGTCGTAGTCCTGGGTGTCCATGAAAACGAAGTCTTCGCCATCCTGGTACAGGTACTGGTAGTCGCGGCGGTCGACCGTAGCGGTTTCAATCTTCAGGCCGGCGTTGAAGGTCTTGTCGACCACCTTGCCGGACATGACGTTGCGCATCTTGGTGCGCACAAACGCGCCGCCCTTGCCAGGCTTGACGTGCTGGAACTCAATGATGTTCCAGAGCTGGCCCTCGAGCTTCAGTACGGTCCCGTTCTTGATGTCGTTTGTGGTTGCCACTCGTATCCTCTGGTTATCGCACTGGTTCTAGCTGCCAGCTATCTATGCCAAGCAGGCGTACCAATCGGCCCGCCAGCGCGTATTTATCAAAAATCCAAGAACCATTCTACCGGCAAATGAGCCAAAGGCTTGCGGGGACTGTCCTCAGGGGTATCAGGAAGCGAGTTCCAGTACGTTCCGGGCCCGCTGCAGGGCAACGGCAGAGGAGTAGATCAACGCCGCATCGGCGGCCATGGCGACACGGAGGTCCAAAGCCTTGGCAAACTCCTCGGATGCAGCCAAAGCGTTCCCGCTGACAAAGTAGGCCCGACCCAAGTACTGGTGGACGATCGCTTCCTTCGAGCTGCCCTGGACATCCTGCAGCAGATGCCGGAACAGCTGGATGGCCCTGTCCAGCCGATTGGTGGCGCGGTGGACTTCAGCTTCAAAAATCCTGAGCCGGAACGACTCGGGATCCTTGTACCGTGCCTCTGCCAGCAGTTCTGCTGCTTCGTTGGCGTGGTTTTCCAGCAGCAGGGCCATGATGCGATCAGCGGGATCCTCCGACGCTGCAAGCGCCGTCTCCATGACTTCCTCGTTGACGATGACCGGAAGGAGGGTATCGGGATTGGTCCGGACACCCGGGAAGCCCGCTGTTGGCCAATCGCTGACGCCTTCCCTCACGTCGACACTCATGACGCGATCTCCTGGTAGGCGGCAAACAGGAGGGAGGTATCGGGGACGTCCAGGATGCCCGGCTTGGCCACACCGTCAAGGACAACAAACCGCAGGAGGTCGCCACGGGACTTCTTATCCCGGCGCATGCCGTCCAGCAACCCCTGCCAGCGGTCACGCCGGTAGGTGATCGGCAGGCCGAGGCTTTCCAGGATGGTGCGGTGGCGGTCTGCGTCGGCATCGGACAACCGCCCAACGCTGCGCGACAATTCTGCGGCAAACATCATGCCCACCGAAACGGCCGCGCCGTGCCGCCATGAGTAGCGCTCCACCAGTTCAATGGCATGTCCCAGGGTATGGCCATAGTTCAGGATCTCACGGAGCCCGGATTCTTTCAGGTCCTGCGAAACGACATCGGCCTTGACAGTGATGGCCCGCTCGATCAATTCGCGGACAACGTCCGACGCTGGGTCCATCACGGCGTCAGTGTTCTTCTCGATCAGATCCAGGATGGTGGGGTCGGCAATGAAACCGCACTTGATGACCTCGGCCATGCCGGAAATGAGCTCATTCCTGGGCAGGGTCTGAAGGGTGTCCAGATCAGCCAAAACGGCTGCCGGCGGGTGGAAGGAACCTACGAGGTTCTTCCCTTCGGCGGTGTTGATTCCGGTCTTTCCGCCCACTGAAGCATCGACCATGCCCAACAGGCTGGTGGGCATGTGGATGACCTTGACGCCCCGCAGCCAGGTGGCCGCCACAAAGCCTGCAAGGTCAGTTACCGCGCCGCCACCGACCGCCACGATGGCGTCCGAACGTGTGAAGTCGTTCTGGCCAAGGACCTGCCAGCAGAATGCGGCCACCTGGATGTGCTTGCCTTCTTCGGCATCCGGAATTTCGGCCGTCAGCGCGGTGAAGCCGGCTGTTTCAAGCTCATCGCGGACCGTATCGCCCGTCAGGCGGAGGGCACGGGGATGGATGACCAGGACACGCCTGACACGCTCCCCAAGCTTCTCCGGAAGGTTCGCCAGAAGGCCACGCCCCACTACGACGTCGTAGTTTTCAATGGCGGAACCGCCGGTCACCTTGATGACAGTTGCTTCGTTGCTCACTTTTCAACTTCCTCTTTCAAGGCTGCATGCTGGCGCAGCCGCTCCTCCAGTTGGAGGCCGATTTCCGCCACGGATCCTGACCGGACGTCCATGACGATGTCCGCGAGGCGCTCATAAACAGGACGCCTCGTAGCAAACAACGCTTCCCACCGGGTCATGGCATCGCCTTTGAGCAGCGGCCTGCCGGTGTTCCGCGCAATCCTGTCGGCAACCGTTTCTGCGTCGCACTCGAGGTAGACCACCGTGCAATCCCCCAGCAACTGCTGGGTTCCGGAGTCAAGCACCGCTCCCCCGCCCAGGGAAATGATGGCGGGCTGGACCTTGGCATGCTCGATGGATTTCGCCACGGCCCGGGCTTCGATCTCGCGGAAGGCGTGCTCTCCGCGTCCTGCAAAAATATCTGCGATGCTGCCATGGGCAGCCACCACCACAGCGTCGGTGTCCACGAACGGGAGCCCCAACTGCTGGGCCAACTGCTGGCCAATGGCTGATTTGCCGACGGCCATTGGCCCCACCAGGACAACGGGACGGTCACGAAGTCCGTCCATGATGAGGCGGACCACTACCGGCCGACCGAGTCCAGGGTGGCCGGGATGCTCTCAAGGTAGCTCTGGAGGTTTCGCTGGGTCTCAGCTACGGAGTCGCCACCGAACTTCTCGGCAACGGCCTCGGCCAGGACCAGGGCAACCATCGCTTCGGCCACAACACCGGCCGCTGGCACCGCACATACATCCGAACGCTGGTGGTGGGCCTTTGCGGGCTCACCAGTACTGACGTCAATGGTCCGCAGGGCACGGGGAACGGTGGCGATTGGCTTCATGGCCGCACGGACGCGGAGGACCTCGCCGATGCTCATGCCACCTTCGATGCCACCAGCGCGGTTGGTCTGCCGAACGATCTTGCCTGCCTCATCCTTGAGGATCTCGTCATGGGCTGCCGAGCCGCGGCGGGCAGCAGTGAGGAAGCCGTCGCCAACTTCCACACCCTTGATGGCCTGGATGCCCATCAATGCAGCTGCCAGGCGGGAATCAAGGCGGCGGTCCCAGTGGACGTAGCTGCCAAGTCCCGGCGGAAGTCCATAGGCCAGGACCTCAACGACGCCGCCGAGGGTTTCGCCTTCCTTGTGGGCCGCATCCACTTCAGCAACCATGGCATCGGAGGTTTCACGGTCGAAGCAGCGCAGGGGGTCCGCGTCGAGAGCCAGGACGTCCTGGGGCAGGGGCAAGGGACGCCCCTCGGGAACAGTCACACTGGCAATGGAAACGGTGTGGCTGACCAACTCCACACCCAACTGCTTCAGGAACTGAGCAGCCACGGTTCCAAGTGCCACACGCGTGGCGGTCTCCCGTGCACTGGCGCGCTCAAGGACAGGACGGGCTTCGTCAAAGCCGTATTTCTGCATGCCGGTGAAATCTGCGTGGCCCGGCCGTGGACGGGTCAGCGGGGCATTGCGCGCCTGGTCGGCGAGGACCTCGGGATCCACGGGGTCAGCAGACATGATCTGCTCCCACTTGGGCCACTCTGTATTGCCAACCTGAATGGCCACGGGTCCGCCCTGGGTGAGGCCGTGCCGGACACCACCCATGATGGTGACCTCATCCTGCTCGAACTTCATGCGGGCACCGCGTCCGTAGCCCAGACGACGACGCGCCAGCGCATCGCGGATCTGCGCGCTGGTGAGCTCAACACCGGCGGGCACGCCTTCAATAATTCCGATCAGGGCCGGACCATGGGATTCACCGGCAGTCAACCAACGCAACATATAACCAATCCTGCCATGTAAGGCTTCTAGAACACTCGCCGGGGAAGCCCGACTGAGTCGCACATCACATCTATGACGGCGGCGTCCACGTCACAACCGCTGAAGCGCCTGATCTGCTCGGCCGCCTGGTACATCAACATCTCCAAGCCCGGTACCACAGCTCCCCCATGGCCATGCCACACCTCAGCGAGGCGGCTGGGCCAGGGATCATAGGCAACGTCCAGAAGGACGCCGGCTCCTGTTCCCGGCAAGCCTGCAAGCTCCTCCGCCAAGGCATCGGCTGCCCGTGGCGGGAAGGTGGAGATCACCAGGTCCGTGCCCGCCACAGCAGTGGCGGCTTCGGTCAGCGGCCTGACGCTGAGGGAAATTCCGACGGCGGCAGCCGCCGCCTCAGCGTCGCCGGCACGCCCTGCATCCCTGACGAAGACATCGACGTGGCCGGCACCGAGTTCCTTGACCGCTGCAACTGCAGCGGCCGAGGTACCCCCACCGCCAAGGACAGCGGCGTGCGGCGTAGAGGCAACCCCTGCATACCTGACTGCTTCAACAATCCCGGCAACATCGGTGTTGTACCCCACGCGCCGGACCAGTCCGCCGTCGGGCTCGAAGACGACCGTGTTGATGACGCCCAAGTGGGCGCCTGCGCCACGGACTTCGTCGACTTCCTTGACCATGGCCGACTTCAGCGGCATGGTCACTGAGAGACCGCACCAGGAGTGGTCCCCACGAAGTGATTCCATGAATGCGGGAAGGGCATCCACCGTGACATCGATTGCCGAATATTCAATGTCTACGCCCAGCTTGGCGTAGGCGGCAGTGTGCAGGGCCGGGGATTTCGAATGCGAGATAGGGTGCCCCAGGACTGCGGCACGACGAATCACACACACCGTCCCGGGTTGGCCGTGCACCAGGCGTTGTATTGCTCAACATACGTGTTGTGCTCGGCCAGTGTCTTGGAGAACTTGGTCTCTTTGGTGTCCAGGTTGATGGTCACCCAGTAGAGGTAATCATTCTGGGTGGGTTTGGCAGCGGCATCGATGGCGGTCTTGCCCGGCGAGCCGATCGGTCCGGCGGGCAGTCCCACGTTGGCGTACGTGTTGTACGTGTTGGACTTGTCAGCTTTCTCCTCCTCCGTGAGGTGGAAGGATTTCTTGCCGAGTCCGTACGTCACGGTGGCATCTGATTGGATCAGGCCACTGGTTTCCACGTTGTTGGGCTTGAGCCTGTTGTAGATGGCGCCGGCCACGTTGCCGTAATCGGCCTGGCCGCCCTCAGCCTGGACAATGCTGGCAATGGTGACGGTGTCGTACTGCTTTGCCGGTTCCGTGATTCCCTGGGACTTGAGTTCATCAACCGTAGTGGTGACCAACTTCTGGATGATGTCCTTCGCTGGCGTGCCGAGGGGGAAACGGTACTCCCCCGGCGCCAGGAAACCTTCGAGGTTCTTGGCCTTGGAAGGCACGCCGAACTGTGCCGGCGCCTGGTTCAAGGCATTGAGTTCCTGCAGGGAGATTCCGGAGCCCTTGGAGATGGCTTCGAGGGATTCGTTGATGCGGAGGCCGGCACTCAGGGCGAAATACATCACCTTTGATGAGTCTTTGTTGACCAGCACATCCACGGCATCGGAATTTTTCATCTCGGTCCGGAAGGTGAACTCGCCCGGGGACAGCTCCCCGCCGTCGTTAAGGAATTCCTTCACGAACGCGTCGGCGTCGGCCACTACCTTGTTCTCCACCAGGGCGACGGCCACAGCCTTCGGTCCGGAGCCTTCGGGGACGGTGATACTGACCGACCCCGTTCCCGGACCCGGGTAGTCCGTTACTTTGTCCATTCCCAGCAGGGGCTTGAGGAACTGGGCACCAATGGCGATGGCGGCAACGAAGACTCCCAGCGTGATCAGCAGCGCAAGGACACGACGGCGGCGCCGGGCCTTCTTGGCCGCGGCCTTGGTTGAGGCTGATTGCTCGATTGGCGCGATGAGGTCGTGGTGTTGATCGTCATGGTGAAATTCGTCCACGTGGTGTTCGTCGTGGTGAAGTTCGTCCACGTGGTGTTCGTCGTGGTGAAGATCGTCGTGGTGGATCCCGTCGTGGTGGATCCCTTCCAGGGGGTGTTCATCATGGTGAAGGTCATCGTGGTGGATCCCATCGTGGTGGATCCCGTCCACAGGGTGTTCACCATGGTGAAGCCCATCAGCAGGATGCCCATCATGGTCATCAGCGTGGACTGTGGACCCGTGATGTTCCCCTGCCGCGTCCTGGTGAACCCCGCCCTGCCCGGGGTCAGCAGCGTGAGTCTCCCCCGGAACCTCATCGGACGGCTGGATCGCAACACCTGAATCGTCAGCGGATGGTTCATGGCCGACCGACTCGTGACCGGACTGCGCGGCGGGCCCGTCAGCAGGAATCGTTGCAGCCGAAGCGGGCTCCGCTGTGGGAACGGGAGGAGCGGCAGGCACCGGTGGAGCGGCCGAAACTGGTGGCGCAACCGGCGCGGGTGTCACGGCGGGAACTGGACGGGGCAGTTCAGTCCCACCTTCTGCCGAGGCAGCGGCCTCAGCGGCCTCTCCAGGTGTCGCTTCGGGAACGGGTACGACGTTGTGGTTCTGCGTGGCGAGGAATCGTTCCCGCGCCCGCAGCTCTTTGCGGGTCAGCGGCATGCCGCCGCCGGCGGTACCGCTGGAGGGGTCGTTGTTGACCGGGCTCACAGTTGCAGTCCCCTCGTAGAAGAATCGGGTTCACTGCCGGAGGCAGCCCGCAGCGTTGGGGCACTGCTGGGCTTTTCGGATTGCGCCGGTGCCTGCACTCGGCGGCCAACGTCCGTTCCTCTGGCTTTTTGCATGTCGATTGCGTGCTGAAGTATTCCAGCAGCGGCAACCTGATCAACCACTTTACGGTGGTTCCTGCTGCTCATGCCAGCTTCGTGCAGGTTGCGGTGCGCCGTCACGGTCGATAACCGCTCATCTACGAGGCTCACAGGGATGTCCAAACCGACCCGCTGAAGCTCGTCGGCGAGGAGTCCGGCATACGAAACCGCCATGTCGGCTGAAGCACGTTCCTCACCCTTCATGGTGCGGGGAAGGCCTACGAAGATTTGCACGGCAGGCAGTTCAGCGGCGTGCTTGACCACAACACGGACGTCCGAGTTCTTCTTGGAATCGCGTGCAACGGTCTTGAAGGGTGTTGCCAGGATCCCGTCGGGGTCGCAGATCGCCACGCCCACACGCACGGTTCCGACGTCTACCCCCAGTTTGATGCCCCGGGGGTAGACGCCACCGTCAGTACTTTCAGCCACCGTCAGCGCTTGGCTATCGCATCCACCACCGCTGTGAGGGCCTCAGAGACCTTCCCAGCGTCGGCGCCGCCGCCTTGGGCAACGTCGTCCTTGCCACCTCCGCCACCGCCGAGGATGCCGGCAGCCAGGCGAACCAGCGCACCGGCCTTCACTCCGGCTTCGCGGGCGGCCTCATTGGTGGCAATGAGGATCACGGGGCGGTCATTGCTGACGCCGGCAACGGCTACTGTGGCAGCTTCGGAGCCGAGGCGGCTGCGGAGGTCCAAGGCAAGGTTGCGGAGATCGTCGGCCCCACCGACCTGGCCGGCATCGTGGGCAACAACGCGCACGCCGGCAGCATCCTTGGCGGTGCCCACCAGGTTTGCCGCAGCAGCGGTCAGTTGCTCCTTGCGCAGGCGGTCGAGTTCCTTCTCCGTGGCCTTCAGCTTGCTCAGTGTGCTGGAGATACGATCCGCCAGTTGCCCCGAGGGAACCTTCAGAAGTTCTGTCAGCTCGGTCACCAGCGCGCGCTCAGCCGCCAGGTGACGGAAAGCATCCAGGCCGACGAAGGCCTCCACGCGGCGGTTTCCGGAGCCAACGGACTGCTCGCCCAGCAGTGAAAGGCTGCCGATAAGGGAAGTGTTGGACACGTGGGTGCCACCGCACAGCTCACGGGACCACGCGCCGTCGATCTCTACGACGCGGACTTCGCTTCCGTAGTTTTCACCGAACAGTGCCATGGCGCCCAGGGCCTTGGCCTCGGCCAGGCCCATGACCTTGGTATCCACCCGGTAGTTGTTCCGGATGGCAATGTTGGAGACCTCTTCGATTTCCGAACGCGTGGCAGTGCTCAGCCCCTCACCCCAGGCGAAGTCGAAGCGGAGGTAACCGGCCTTGTTGTAGGAACCGCGCTGGGTGGCTTCAGGGCCAAGGATCTGGTGCAAGGCAGCATGCACAATGTGCGTGCCGGTGTGGGCTTGTTCGGCTGCATGGCGTCGTTCACGGTCGACGGCGGCGCGCACCAGGGCATCGGAGGCAATCTCGCCTTCGCGGACAATCGCTTTGTGCACACTCAGGCCCTTGATGGGCCGCTGGACGTCCAGGACTTCGACCACGAAACCGTCGCCGGTGATAAGGCCTGTATCAGCGGACTGGCCACCAGCCTCGGCGTAGAACGGGGTTTCGTTGAGGACCAACTCAATTTCATCGCCCGTTGAGGCGTGCGCAACCGGTCGTCCACCGCTGACGATTCCGCGGACAGTGGACTCACCCTCAAGTTCGTCGTAGCCCGTGAAGACGGTCTCGCCCTTGCCCAGGAGTTCCTGGTAGGCGCTGAGATCGGCGTGGCCGCCCTTTTTGCCCTTGGCATCGGCCTGTGCACGCTGGCGCTGCTCGAGCATGAGGGCACGGAAGCCTGCCTCGTCCACCTTGAGTCCGGCCTCTTCAGCCATTTCGAGGGTCAGGTCGATCGGGAAGCCGTAGGTGTCGTGCAGGGCGAAGGCATCGGCGCCGGAAAGCGGAACACCGGCAGCCTTCGATTCGGTGACGGCATCCTCAAGACGGGCGGTGCCCGAAGCGATGGTGCGCAGGAACGCCTTTTCTTCGGCGTAGGCAATGCGGCTGATCCTGGCGAAATCCGTCTCGACCACCGGGTAGACGCCCTTCATGGCGTCGCGGGATGCGGGAAGCAGGTCCGGCAAGCAGGCCTTTTCGACGCCGAGCAGGCGCATGGCCCGGACAGCACGTCGAATGAGGCGGCGCAGCACGTAGCCGCGGCCCTCGTTGGAGGGTGAAACGCCATCGGCGATCAGCATCAGGGCAGAGCGGATGTGGTCGCCCACCACACGCATGCGGACATCGTCCGTGTGGTGCGGATCTTCAGGCGACTCGGCCGAGGTGTACTCACGGCCGGACAGTTCGGCAGCCTTGTCGATGACCGGGCGGACCTGGTCGGTCTCGTACATGTTCTCGACGCCCTGGAGGATCATCGCCAGGCGCTCCATGCCAAGGCCGGTGTCGATGTTCTTCTGCGGGAGCTCGCCAACGATGTCGAAATCCACCTTGGAGCGGACGTTCTCGATCTGGTACTGCATGAATACCAGGTTCCAGATCTCGATGTAGCGGGTCTCATCGGCCAGCGGGCCGCCCTCGATACCGTAGGCGGGGCCGCGGTCATAGTAGATTTCCGAGCAGGGCCCTGCCGGGCCGGGCTGGCCGGTGGACCAGTAGTTGTCGGCTTTACCCATGCGCTGGATGCGCTCGGCGGGGATGCCGGTGTTCTTGAGCCACAGCTCCTTGGCTTCGTCGTCTTCTTCGTAGACGGTCACCCACAGGCGCTCGGCAGGCAGCCCATAGCCGCCGTCGTCAGTGCTCGTAGTGAGCAGCTCGAAGGCGAACTTGATGGCGTCTTCCTTGAAGTAGTCGCCAAAGGAGAAGTTGCCGCACATCTGGAAGAACGTGCCGTGGCGGGCCGTCTTGCCCACTTCTTCGATGTCCCCGGTGCGGATGCACTTCTGGACGCTCGTTGCACGGCTGTAGGGGGGCTCTTCGCGGGCAGTCAGGTAGGGAATGAACGGCACCATTCCGGCCACGGTGAAGAGAAGGGACGGGTCGCTTGAAACGAGCGACGCGGAGGGAACGGCGGTGTGGCCCTTGCTGACAAAAAAGTCCACCCAGCGCTTGGTGATCTCCTGCGACTTCATTAGCTGATTACTTACCCTTCTCAATTCACTGCACGTAAGGTGCGCGGTACCGGCTGATGCCGTTCCGCAGTTTTCCATTCTGCCCTGTTGCGGGCGTGGGAGCGAACCGCTCCGCTATCGACGCCCCGCCCCGGCGTCGTCAATGCCCAGCGCTGCCCGAAGGTCCTCTTCGCGCTGGTGCATGCCGGTCCGGACTGCGTCGGCAAAATCAAACAAGCCGTCGGCCATCCGGCCCACGGCGCGGTTCAGGCCGTCAGGACCAATGTTCGCCTGGGCCTCGGTGATCTTCCGCAAGGCAATGACGCCAATGGCGACTCCGATGCCCATCCACACAATTCTTTTCATGGGGTTTTGTCTTCCTTTAGTTTGCGGCTGCTTGATCCGGCAACTGATCTGCTCAGCGGCTGCGGCGGCCGGAGGAAGGGGCGCGACGACCGGCGAATGCCGAACGCACGCCGTAGCTGAACGCTGCGACCTTGATCAAGGGAGAACCCACCGTGGCAGCCACCAGCGAAGACAGGGCGGAGATGTTGGCTGAGGCGTCGGAGACGTTCGAGGCGATGCCGTCAACCTTCTTCAGCTGCTGGTTGGTGGTGGAAACCGTAGCGGTCACTTCATCCATCAGGGGCGTGGCGCCGTCGCTGATGGACCGGATGGAGGTCCGGACCTCGTCAAAAACGCCGCCCAGCTTCAAGATAGGCACAGCCAACAACAACACAAGGAGCGCGAAGACTCCTGCTGCGATGAGGCCGGCGATGTCGCCACCAGACATAGAACTCTTCTCCTAGGGTTGTTGCATTGCCTTGCACCTGCCGCCCAGCGGCTTCGGACAAGGCCTCCCCAGTACCTTACCCACTTTGGAGCGGTACCTTACAGACAAAGAAACCCGCGGCATGTGCCACGGGCTTCTTTGATGCGCTGTACGAATTTAGCGAGCGTAGAATTCGACGACGAGCTGCTCTTCGCAGATCACGGGGACCTCAGAGCGCTTGGGGCGACGAACCAGGCGTGCCTGCAGGGCGTCAATCTTGACGTCCAGGTACGGCGGAACGTTGTTCAGAACGTGTGCGCCTGCAGCTGCCACCTGGAACGGGGGCATGACCTCGGAGCGGCTGTGAACGTGGATGAGCTGGCCTTCGCCAACGCGGAAGGACGGGCGGTCCACGCGGATGCCGTCAACCATGATGTGGCGGTGCACAACCAGCTGGCGTGCCTGTGCGATGGTGCGGGCGAAGCCTGCACGGAGCACGAGGGCGTCCAGACGCATTTCCAGCAGCTCAACCAGGTTTTCACCGGTCAGGCCCTTGGTGCGGCGTGCTTCTTCGAAGGCACGGGTCATCTGGGCTTCGCGGATGCCGTACTGGGCGCGCAGACGCTGCTTTTCGCGCAGACGTACGGCGTAGTCGGAGTCCTGCTTCTTGCGGGCACGGCCATGCTCACCGGGGCCGTACGGGCGGCGCTCCATGTACTTGGCGGCCTTGGGGGTCAGAGCGATGCCGAGTGCACGCGAAAGGCGTGCGGTACGGCGAGCACGAGTGTTGTTAGCCACTTGTGTCCTTCCAATTACTGCGGTGTGTCAGTGTTACTGGCCTCCATCAGGGAGAGCATCGGCCAACCGCTGCCTCTTGCTACTAGCCCGGGCGCACAGCACTCATGAAGGAATCTTCAGTGGGATTGTGCGTCGGGCCATGCCAGACAAGGATCCATCCTACCACGCACCAGCTGGTTGACGTCCTGGGTCCCCCGCCATGGAAAGGACTGCAAGGACCCTGCGCCAACGGCCCTACTCCCCACGCACGATCTTGCGGAGCCGTTCCAGCCGGGCGGCGATATCGCGTTCGGCTCCGTTATTGGTGGGCTGGTAATAGTCCTTGCCCACCAAATCATCCGGCGGGTACTGCTGGGTTGCCACCCCGTGCGGTTCATCGTGCGCGTACTTGTAGCTTTTGCCGTGGCCCAGTTGCTTGGCGCCGGGATAGTGGGCATCACGCAAGTGCATGGGGATACCGCCACCGAATCCTGCGCGGACATCGGCCACCGCTTTGTTCAAGCCCATGTAAGCAGCATTGGACTTTGGTGCGGTGGCCAGGTGGACCACGGCTTCGGCCAAAACGATCCGGCCCTCGGGCATGCCAATCAATTGCACTGCCTGCGCCGCTGCCACCGCCGTTTGCAAGGCTGTGGGATCGGCCATGCCGATGTCTTCAGCGGCCGAGATCACGATCCTCCGTGCCACGAACCGCGGGTCCTCCCCCGCTTCGAGCATGCGTGCCAGGTAGTGCAGGGCAGCATCAACATCAGAGCCCCGGATGGACTTGATGAACGCACTGGCCACATCGTAATGCTGGTCGCCGGCCCGGTCGTAGCGAACGGCCGCGGAGTCCAGGGCGCGCTCCGTATGGCGCAGCTCCACCAGAACCGGAGCGTCAGCTGCGTCGTCGTTCCCGATTCCTGGTTCGTCGTCGGCGTCTGTCCCCGCCTGTTCGGGCCCGTCAGCTTCCAGGCCCTCCCGGGGAGCGGCACTGGCACCGTCCGCAACGGAAAGTCCGACGGCGGCGCTGTCACCGAACGCTACCCCGGCGGCGGCTTCGAGCGCGGTCAACGCCCGGCGGGCATCGCCTCCGGAGAGGCGGACGAGGTGGTCCAGGGCTTCGCCGCTGAGCTCCACCCGTCCGGCAAGGCCGCGGGCATCGGCGACGGCCCGTTGCAGCAATCCCGAAATATCCTCATCGGTGAGCGGCTTGAGCGTCAGCAGCAGCGACCTCGACAACAGCGGGGAGACCACCGAGAAGGACGGGTTTTCGGTGGTGGCGGCAACGAGCACCACCCACCGGTTTTCGACACCAGGCAGCAGGGCGTCCTGCTGGGCCTTGTTGAAGCGATGGATCTCATCCAGGAACAGGACGGTGGTTTTCTTATAGAGGTCCCGGGCCGTCAAGGCCTCGTCCATGACGCGCCGGACATCCTTGACGCCGGCGGTGATGGCGGAAAGTTCAACGAACTTGCGCCCTGGCCCGCGGGCAATGACATGGGCAAGGGTGGTCTTGCCGGTTCCCGGTGGCCCCCAAAGGATCACGGAGCTGGGACCCGCCGGCCCGGCAGCCTCAGCACCGGCTGCCAACTGCCGAAGCGGGGAACCGTGGCCCAGCAGATGCTGCTGGCCCACTACGTCATCGAGGGTACGGGGGCGCATCCGTACTGCGAGGGGACTGCGCTGGGAGGCCATCCAGTGGGCATCGGATGGGCCCCGGAGGGAATGCGGCGCGGCGGGCAGGTCTTCCGACTCGTCGTCGTTGTCAGCACCGGCACCAAAGAGATCTTCCACATGGATAGGCTACTCATAGTTCCAGCAAAGGAGACATCCACCATGGACCGCCGAACATCAGCTCCGCGCCGGCACGCCACGCGGACAGCCTTGGTCTCCGCCGCGAGGCTGGCCGGTTGGGCGGATCGGTTCGCGGCTAGCCACGGCCCTGTCGTGGAAGATTTCGACGACGCCGGCCTGCTCCTTCGCGCGGCCGACGGCGCCACCGCACTGCTGAGGGCTCCGTGGCCTGCGGACGGGCGTCCGGGCAGGGGGCCAAACGAGCTCCAGCGCCTTGCCTCACTGGCCGCCCAGGAGCGAGGCCTGGGCTTGGTTCTGGTGCGCCGCGGCGGCTATGTTGTAGCCTCGGCGGGCGGCACCACCATCCTCGCTTCCAAGAGCGGCAACCGCTTCATTGATGCCAGGTCAACGGCAGAGCATGCAGCCAGGATCTTTGCCGCACATGTAGTGGAGTACATCGTTCCCGGCGGAGACAGGGCCCTGGTGGATCAGGTCCTCGCGCAACCGGCCCTTAAAGCGTTCACGGGCCGAACCAGGCTGCCCTTCCTGGACGTTCAGGACGTCAAAGCCGCTGGCCTGCAGAAAGCGGCAGCCGACGCCTGCTCAGTTCGGATCACCGTGACCGACCCCGTGGGCTAGCAGCCGCCAGGAGCCCGTTTCAGGGGAGCCTGCCGGTACAGATAGCTGCCGTAGGGGGTAAATCCGGCCTGGGAATACAAAGACTGCGCCCCATGATTGGCAGCAGTAACAAGGAGCCAGAATCCCCTGAGGTCCCGCCCGGCGCCGGCATGCAACAAGGAGGCCAGAACCTGCGCCCCATAGCCTCGCCTGCGATGGGTCCCTGAGGTCGCCATGCTGTAAATGCCTCCCCAGCCGTCCACCAGGGCGAGACGTCCGACGGCGGCGGGGACGCCGTCGTCGTCCCTCACCATGGCGTACAGGGCCGGGCAGGCAGTGAGGATCCTGTGGGCGACCGACAATTCGGCGTCACCACCCCGGCCGTCAACTGACCACCACACATGGAGCCACTCGGCGGAGGGAAGATCGAGGAGTTCCACCGTTGATGATCCCTGCGGCACGTCCTGGACGCCGCGGACCATAATCCTGGTTTCGGACTGCCTGGTGAAACGCTGCCGGTCAAGGACACTATTAAGGGCAGCATTACCGGTGTCGTCGAACACCTGGAAGATCAGGGGAAGCCGGCGGCGCCTGTACCACTCCGAAGCAGCCCGGACCGAGCGTTCAAGGCCGGCCGCCGCGTCAAGAGCAGGGCCTGCGTCAAGAGCAGGGCCTGCGTCGCTGCTGCCTCCTCCCCCTGCACTGTTGACCGGCCACACGGAATTGGCCCGCTGCGTCACACCGTTGGAAGCGCGGAGCACCCACTCCGCCGCAGCGTCGAGTACAAGCTCTTCACGCTCAAGGGCCGGCCATGCCTTGTCCATGAGATTTTCCAGGAATGCCTGCCCTACCGCCATATGGCAAGACCTTTCATCAGTCGCTAAAGGAGCCGGACACGGAAATGCCAAAAGCCCTCCACCGGAGTGGAGGGCCATTGGCTGCTACTTATTCGGACGCGGCGTCCGGCTTTGCTGCGGGCTTGGATTCGGGCTTGAAGTCCACGCCCGCCTCCTTGCGCTGCTGCGGGGTGATCGGCGCCGGAGCAGCCGTGAGGGGGTCGTAGCCGTTGCCCGACTTCGGGAAGGCAATGACATCGCGGATGGACTCCACGCCGGCCAGCAAGGCCACTACACGGTCCCAGCCGAGGGCCATTCCGCCGTGGGGAGGCGCGCCGTACTTGAAGCCCTCAAGCAGGAAGCCGAACTTGGTTTCGGCGTCTTCCTTGTCCAGGCCCATGAGCTGGAACACGCGTTCCTGCACTTCGCGCTGGTGGATACGGATGGAACCGCCGCCGATCTCGTTGCCGTTGCACACGATGTCGTAGGCGTAGGAGAGCGCGGACTCCGGGTCCTTGTCAAAGGTGTCCAGGAACTCGGGCTTCGGGGAGGTAAACGCGTGGTGCACAGCCGTCCATTGGCCACCACCCACGGCAACGTCACCGGAGGCAACGGCCGCAGCGGCGGGCTCGAACATGGGAGCATCCACGATCCAGACAAATGCCCAGTCGTTGGGATCGATCAGCCCGGTGCGGTGGCCGATCTCCACGCGGGCAGCGCCGAGCAGCGCGCGCGCTGCCGACTTCTCCCCGGCGGCGAAGAAGATGCAGTCGCCCGGCTTGGCACCGACGGCGTCGGCCAGGCCGTCGCGCTCTGCCTCCGTGAGGTTCTTGGCAACGGGGCCGGCGAGTTCACCGTCCTCCTTGAACAGGACGTAGGCCAGGCCCTTGTGTCCACGCTGCTTGGCGAATTCCTGCCAGCCGTCCAGCGTCCGGCGAGGCTGTGAGGCTCCGCCGGGCATGACCACTGCGCCAACATAGGGGGCCTTGAAGACACCGAAGTTGGTGTCCTTGAAGAACTCAGTGAGCTCCGTCAGTTCCACGCCGAAACGAAGGTCCGGCTTGTCGGAGCCGTACTTGGCCATGGCATCCAGGTAGGTCATGCGGCGGATCGGCGTGGGAACCTCAACGTCGATCAGCTGCCAGAGAGCCTTGACGATTGCTTCGCCCAGCTCGATGACGTCGTCCTGGTCCACGAAGCTGGCTTCGATATCCAACTGGGTGAACTCCGGCTGGCGGTCCGCGCGGAAGTCCTCATCGCGGTAGCAACGGGCAATCTGGTAATACTTTTCGAAGCCGCCAACCTGGAGCAGCTGCTTGAAAAGCTGCGGCGACTGCGGCAGGGCGTACCAGGAACCCGGAGCAAGGCGTGCCGGAACAACGAAGTCGCGGGCGCCTTCCGGCGTCGAACGCGTCAACGTGGGCGTTTCGATTTCGACGTAGCCGCGCTGGTGCAGCAGTTCACGGGCCACGCGGTTGGCCTCTGAACGCAGGCGCATGTTGCGGGCGGGGCCCGGACGGCGAAGGTCCAGGTAACGGTGCTTCAGGCGGGCTTCCTCGCCGACTTCAACGTGTTCGTCGATCTGGAACGGAAGGGGCTCCGAGGTGTTGAGGATCACTACCGTCTCAGCGATGACCTCGATGTCGCCCGTGGCCAGAGCCGGGTTTTCGTTGCCTTCGGGACGCTTGTTGACGGTACCTGTCACCTGCAGGACGTACTCGTTCCGCAGGCCATGGAAGACCTCTTCCTCACGGACCACCACTTGGGCGACACCGGACGCGTCACGCAGGTCAACGAATGCAACGCCACCGTGATCACGGCGGCGGCCCACCCAGCCGGCCAGGGTAACGGTTTGTCCAATGTGCTCGGAGCGAAGTGATCCGAGGTCATGTGTGCGCAGCACAGCATTCCTTTCAGCATGAAATTTATAGGGACCGCAGCAAAGACGGTCCCGTCCGAGTTTACCCGCCCCGGCCACGGCTCCCGCCAAGGGGCGGAGCCAGCTATTTCTGTAAGCGATGCCTGTATCAGGCGGTGGTGACGCGGACGTGCAAGTCCTCTTCCGACGGCGTCCAGATGGCAGGGTCGGCATCCACTTGCTCACCGGTGCGGATGTCCTTGACCTGGTGCTTGCCGTCGTCGTCGGTAAACCACACGAACGGAATGCCGCGGCGGTCGGCAAACTTGATCTGCTTGCCGAATTTCTCGGCCTTTGCTGCAACTTCGGTCGCGATGCCCCTCCCCCGCAATTGGGCAGCGATATCCTGGGCCGCAGACCAACTCTCATCGGTGTTCAGGGCAACCAGGACTGCCGTGGGCACCGACCGTGTGGCCACTGCCAGTTCCTGGCTGAGGATGCGCGAAACCAGGCGCGTCACACCGATGGACAGCCCGACGCCGGGGAACTTGCGGTTGCCCTTGCTGGCGAGGGCGTCGTATCGGCCACCGGAGCAAATCGAGCCAAGCTGCTCGTGGCCCACCAAGACCGTTTCGACCACAGTTCCCGTGTAGTAATCCAGTCCACGGGCAATACTCAAATCGGCAACCACCTTGCCGGGTGCACGCTGGACGACCGCCTGGATGACCTGCTCCAGCTCGTTCAGGCCTTCCTCGAGGAGGTCGTCGGCGACTCCCAGTGCCCGGACCTCCTGGACGAACGAGGCATCTTCGGTGCGGATGCCGGCCAGTTGGAGGGCCAAACGAGCTTGTTCCTCCGTTGCGCCGAGCTCGCTCTTGAGCAGCCCGGCCACCTTGTCGGCACCGATCTTTTCCAGTTTGTCGATGCTGCGCAGGACTCCGGCAGTGTCCGTCAGGCCGATGCCGCGGTAAAAACCTTCTGCCAATTTCCGGTTGTTGATGCGGAGCCGGAAATCCGGAATGGGCAATGCGCCCAGGGCCTCGGCGATCACCAGGGCAATCTCGACGTCGTAACGGAACGGCAAGTCGCCATCGCCCACCACATCGATGTCCGCCTGGGTGAATTCACGGGCACGGCCCTCCTGCGGCCGCTCCCCACGCCATACCTTCTGAATCTGGTAGCGACGGAAAGGGAATGCCAGGTAGCCGGCATTCTCCACCACGTAGCGGGCGAACGGAACAGTGAGGTCGAAGTGCAACGCCAGGGCATTGGGATCTGCTTTATCCGATCCGTTTGGCTTGGCAGACTCGCCGTCGTCGTCCTGGAGCCGGCTCAGCCCATAGACCTCTTTGTCGATTTCGCCCTTGCGGAGCAGTTGTCCCACGGTCTCTACCGCGCGGGTCTCGATGGAGGAGAACCCGTGCAACTCGAACGTCTTGCGGAGCGTATCCAGCACATGGAGCTCCACCAACCGCTCCTGGGGAAGCCACTCGGGGAATCCGGACAGGGAGGCGGTACGTGCCATGGTGGAAATGTCTCCTCGAAGAAATTGACGCTGTCCTGGCACCCGCAGCTTTTAAAACGCCCGTTCGGCGTTTACACCGCGGGCGTCCAGCCGGTCATGCATAAACTATGTGCGGCAGCCAGTTTATGCTTTCCGCGCGTGCACATCTAATGCAGCAAGCCCGGGTTCCTGTCGGCTGCCCCGGAAAGTGGACACAATCAGGAGGACTCTTGGCAACAAGGTCGCGGGATGACCGCGAAGCGAAACGGCGCATCAGGCAGATGGAAGCCAAGCGTGCCCTGCGGCAGGAACAGGGCAAGCGGCGCAAACGCGACAACGCCATCGCCATCGGTGCGGGTTCAGCGGCAGTGGTCCTCGCCGTCGTGCTTCAACTGACGGCCTTCAGCTCCAACCCGACCGAGGCAGAGTTTGCGGCGGCAGAAGCCGGACTCAGCTCTCCCTCTGCCTCCCCGTCCGCACCGGCATCCAACAGTGCCGATGTTCCCAGCCCGGATACCGCAGCGGGCAAGACCTTCACCGGTGAGTTGGCGCTGAACAGCGGCGTGGTGGGCATAGAACTCAATGGAACGGCAGCACCCCAGGCGGCAGCGGTTTTCAAGTCGCTGGGCGACGCCAATTACTACAAAGGGAAGTTCTGCCACCGCCTGACGACGTCGGAGACGTTCGGGGTCCTGCAATGCGGCGCCACCTCCGAAGACGGTGCGGATGACCCCAACTACCGGTGGGGCCCCCTCGAAAACACCCCTGCTGACAACAAGTACCCGGCGGGAACCATTGCCGTGGCCCGCAGTGGCAACAACGCCTACGGCAACGGGCACCAGTTCTTTATCGTCTACAAGGACACCACCATTCCCGCTGACACCGCCGGCGGATACACCATTGTGGGCAAGGTAACCAGCGGACTGGACGTGGTCACCAACATCGCGGCCGCGGGCCTGAAAAGCGGCCAAAGCAGCACTGACGGCGCCCCTGTGGCACCTGTCACGATAGACTCGTTTTCTCTGAAGTAACCAGCCCTTGGCCCCGGCCCGGGGTGCATTACCTTAGCAGTCCCTCCAAGCGAAAGACTTTTAGCGGTGACAGACAGTCAGAAATCCGACGAAACAGCAGTAGAGGCCAACGAAGAAGAGGCAGTCGAGGCCAAGAGCCCCGACCCTGCCGAAACCACCGTCGCGCCGGCAGCTGCACCAGAACAAGCACCCGTTGACGAGGCAGCTCCTGTGGACGAGCCAACGGCGCCCGCAGCGGAGCCGGCACCGGCGCCCGCAGGGGAGCCGGCACCGGCGCCCGCAGGGGAGCCGGCACCGGCGCCCGCAGCGGAGCCGGCAGCTGTTCCAGCCCCGGGGCCCGAATCAGTGGCAACAGAACCGGCCGCACCGCGCCCGACACCATCCGTGGTCCCCACGCCCGCAGCGTTTGCCGCGCGCCCCAAGGCACCGGCCGCCGTCGTTCCTGCCGCTCCGGCCGTGTCCGCCGCCTCCCTTGCCGAGGCCGCCAAATGGGGCCGCGCTGAAGGTGATGGCCATGTGTTCCTGACGCTCGATGGTGAGGAAATCCCGGTCGGCCAGTATCCGGGAGTCAGCCCCGATGAGGCCTTGGGCTACTTTGCACGGAAGTTCGACGACATCATTGCCCAGGTAGTTCTGTTGGAACACCGGGTAGAATCCAAGGCTCCGGCCACGGACATGCAAAAGACTGTCACCCATCTTCGCGAGCAACTCGCAGAGCGCACCATGGTGGGCGACATCCGTTCCGCCGAAGCACGCTTGGATGCCCTTTCCACCCAGATCGTGGAGCTGGAAAAATCGGAGAAGGCAGCACACGAAGCCGTGCGGGCGGGCGAACTCGCAGCGCGTGAAGCGATCGTGTCCGAGGCAGAGACCATTGCCGGGCAGGATCCTGCCCAGATCCAGTGGAAGACCTCCAGCGCCCGCATGAACGAATTGTTTGAAACCTGGAAGGCGGCGCAGAAGAGCGGCGTACGCCTGGGCCGAAGCAACGAGGACGCCCTGTGGAAGCGGTTCCGTTCGGCCCGTACGGTCTTTGACCGCCACCGCCGCGCCTACTTCTCGCAGCTGGACAGCAATAACTCGGCTGCCAAGTCCGCCAAGGAAGCCCTTATCGCGGAAGCCGAAGCCCTCTCCTCATCGACCGATTGGGGATTTGCCGCCGGCGAATACCGTCGGTTGATGGACCAATGGAAGGCCACGCCCCGTGCCAGCCGCAAGGATGACGACGCCCTGTGGGGACGCTTCCGCGCCGCCCAGGACGTTTTCTTCAGCAACCGCCAGGCCGCCAACGACCAGATCGACCAGGAGTACACAGCCAACCTGGTAGTCAAGGAACAGCTCGTGGCCGAGGCACAGGCCCTGCTGCCGATCAAGGACCTCAACGCAGCCAAGAAGTCCCTCCAGTCCATCAGGGACCGTTGGGAAGACGCCGGAAAGGTTCCCCGTGGCGACATGGGCCGGATCGAGGCGGGACTGCGCAAGGTTGAGGACGCGGTCAAGGAAGCCGAAGAAGAGAAGTGGCGCCGGAGCAACCCGGAGACCAAGGCACGCACGAACAGTGCCCTTTCCCAGCTCGAAGCCGCCATCGCCGGCCTGAAGGATGACCTTGAGAAGGCGGAGAAGGCGGGCGACCAGCGCCGCATCAAGGCTGCCCGTGAGGCTCTGGAGGCCCGCCAGGCCTGGTTGGACCAGATCCAGCGCTCGGCAAGCGACCTCGCCTAGCACTTCTGGACTTGCACTACCGCAGGCTCCGTTCCGGTTATCCACATAACCGGAACGGAGCCTGTACTGCTTGGACGGGTGCACGCAATGATCAGTGGATGGACCCCGTTGCCGCCGCCCCGCTTGCCGCCGCCCAGTTTGCCGCCGCCCAGCATTTATCGGAGCCGGTCATCCCGGAGCTCTACTCCCCCAACCGGATCTTTACGTGGAACGAACTCCAGAGCATGGCCTTTGATGGCATCCTGCTGCCGCTCTACGGGAAGAGTTACGCCTCGCCGGGTACTGCTGTCACCCATCGCCTCCGGGCGCGCGCGGCGGCCTTGACCGTTCCTGAACGTATCCGGACCAAGGTCGTTGCCGGCCGGCTCACAGCCGCGTGGATCTACGGCTGCGCCAAACCTCCGGAGCATCTCTCGCTCCTGGTGGATGCCAAGCACCGCATTTCAAGCTTGCGTGGAAGCACGGCATGCAGCCTCCACGAGGTCCGGCTCGGACAAATGGACGTTGTAAGCCTGGGCGGGATGCTGGTCAGCAGTCCGTTGCGCACCGCGTCCGACATCGCCCTTCATGTCGAGAGCGACAGGGCACTGCCCACCCTGAGGCGGCTGCTGGCCAAGGAAGACCTGGGCATCCGCCTGAGGCTCCTCATGCTCGCCGTAGAAGCCGCGCCCAGGGTTCCGCACAAACGACGTGCCCTGGCCACACTCACCCGGCTTGCAGCCGGCTAGCTGCGTCTCCTGTTGCCAGTGGTTCGGTAGACATCAAAGACACCATCAATGCGGCGTACGGCATTCAGGACGTGGTGGAGGTACTTGGGATCGCCCATCTCGAAAGCGAACTTCGATATGGCAACCCTGTCGCTTGATGTATGCACCGAGGCAGCAAGGATATTGACGTGGTTCTCGGACAGAATCCGCGTCACGTCCGACAACAGGGACTTACGGTCCAATGCCTCCACCTGGATTTCCACCAGGAAGACGCTCGATTGGGTGGGAGCCCATTCAACTTCCACAATTCTGTCCGGCTGGTCCCGGAGCCCGGAAACGTTGGTGCAGTCCGTCCGGTGCACGGAAACGCCTGAGCCGCGGGTAACGAACCCCAGGATGGGATCCGGCGGGACGGGGGTGCAACAGCGGGCCAGTTTGACCCAGACGTCGCCAACACCGCGGACGATGACGCCGGAATCGGAGAATTTGGACTTGGCAACCTGCGTAGGAATGCTGACTTCGTCGAGGTCTTCGTCCGGTGTCTCGTGGCCGCCCAAGTGCTCGACGAGTTTTTCCATCACCGACTGCGCGGAGGTATGTCCGTCACCAACCCCTGCGTACAGCCCGGAGATATCGACATAGTGGAAATCCTCAGCCACGGCGGACAAGGCGTCGTGCGTCATAAGTCGCTGCAACGGAAGGTTCTGCTTCCGCATTGCACGGGTCAGCATGTCCTTTCCGCGGTCAATGGCTTCCTCGCGGCGTTCCTTGGTGAACCACTGGCGGATCTTGTTGCGTGCACGCGCCGACTTGACGAAGTGTTGCCAGTCCTGGCTGGGGCCGGCCCCTTCGGCCTTGGACGTGAAGATTTCAACCCAGTCGCCGTGGTTGAGCTCGCTGTTGAGCGGAACCAGTTTCCCGTTGACGCGGGCACCGATGGTCCTGTGGCCAACTTCGGTGTGGACCGCGTAGGCAAAATCGACAGGAGTCGATCCCGCGGGCAGGGCCATGACCTCACCTTTGGGGGTGAAGACAAAAACTTCGCGCGCGTTGATCTCATAGCGCAGGGAGTCCAGGAACTCTCCGGGATCGGAGGTTTCCTGCTGCCAATCCACCAAGGACCTCAACCAGCCCATGTCCCCATCGCGAGGGCTGCCCGGGCCTTGGGCCGTGCGGTTGGGCTGGTCCTTGTACTTCCAGTGCGCTGCCACGCCGTACTCTGCCCTGCGGTGCATTTCATGGGTACGGATCTGGATTTCCACGGGCTTGCCGCCCGGGCCGATCACCGTGGTGTGCAGCGATTGGTACATGTTGAACTTGGGCATGGCGATGTAGTCCTTGAACCGGCCCGGAAGGGGGTTCCATCGCGAATGCAGGGTACCCAGTGCTGCGTAGCAATCCCGGACCGAGTCAACCAGGACGCGGACACCCATGAGGTCGTTGATGTCGTCGAAGTCCTTATCCCGGACGATCATCTTTTGGTAGATGGAGTAGTAGTGCTTGGGACGGCCGGTGATGGTCGCCTTGATCCTCGCCGTCCGCAGGTCATCGGCGATCTGGTTACGGATGACACTGAGGCTCTTCTCGCGCTCAGGAGTCCGGTCCCCCACCATGCGCACGATTTCCTCGTAGACCTTGGGGTACAGGGCTGCGAAGGAGAGATCCTCGAGCTCCCACTTGATGGTGTTCATGCCAAGGCGGTGCGCCAGGGGTGCGAAAATCTCCAGCGTTTCACGCGCTTTGCGGGAGGATGACTCAGCCGAAACAAAACGCCAGGTACGTGCATTGTGAAGGCGGTCGGCCAGTTTGATCATCAGGACCCGGATGTCCTTGGCCATGGCCACAACCATCTTGCGGACGGTCTCGGACTGCGCGGCTTCACCAAAGCTGACCTTGTCCAGCTTGGTCACTCCATCCACCAGCATGGCGACCTCGGGACCAAAATCCCGCGTCAGGTCAGCCAGGGTGTACGGGGTGTCCTCCACGGTGTCGTGAAGCAATGCCGCTGCCAGGGTGGTACCTGTCATGCCCAGCTCGGCCAGGATGGTGGCGACGGCCACGGGATGGGTGATGTAGGGATCACCGCTCTTGCGTTTCTGTCCCTGGTGGCTTCGTTCCGCAACCGTAAAGGCCCGCTGGATCAGGTCAAAGTCTTCTTTGGGGTTGTTGGCGCGCACCGTGCGCAGGAGAGGTTCCAGGATCGGCGAGTAAGGAGCCACGCCCCGACCGGTCAGACGCGCCAGCCTTGATCGGGTACGTTCCCGCCGTCCGGGGAATGTGGGACGCACGCCAGGGGTATCAACCGGAACAGCTCCCGCAGTCCGTCCAGCCATGCTTGTTGCCGGGACTGCCACAGCATTGTGGCCGTCCTCCCCGCCCGCCGGTGGTGCCGACGTCGCACGTTCTTCCACAGAAGTACCCCTCACAACCGATTTAATTCTCCCAGTCTATTCCCGCAAGTGAATGCTTCTGCAAATGGAGGGCACATGACGGGAAGTCGGGCAAGTCAAAGAGCCGGCCTCCACACATGTGGGGAGGCCGGCTCTTTGGTCCAACAGAGGCGTTGCAGGGAAGCTATACGGTGGCTTCGGCCCTGCGGTGGCTTACCTTCCGGGCCTGCTTCACCAGTTCCGGTTCACCCTGGCGCAACCAGGCATACAGGGGCGCGGCGATGAAGATGGTCGCTGCAGTACCGATGAGGATACCCACGAACAATGCCAGCGAAAGGTCGCGCAACGTGCCCGCGCCCAGGAGCCCGGCACCGATAAAGAGGATCGCTGCCACAGGGAGCACCGCCACCATCATGGTGTTGATGGAACGGACCAGCGTCTGGTTGACGGCCAGGTTCACTTCTTCGCCGAACGTACGACGCGTTGAGGTGGCGATATCCGAGGTGTTTTCACGGATTTTGTCGAAGACAACCACGGTGTCGTACAGCGAATAGCTCAGGACCGTCAGGAAGCCGATGATGGCCGACGGCGTCACTTCGAAGTCGCTCAGTGCGTAAACACCCGCCGTGGTGAACATGGTGACAAGCATGCCCACCAGGGCAGACAAGGACATTTTCCAGGTCCTGAAGTACAGGGCCATCAGGATGGCCGCCAAGCCCACGAAGACCACCAGGCCAATGAGTGCCTGCCTGGTGACATCCTGCCCCCAGGTGGGACCAACAAAGTTAGATGTCACTTCGTTCTCGGTTACGCCATAGGCGCTGGTGAGGCCGTCCTTGATCCGGTTGGTCTCGTCGTCCGTCAGTTGATCCGTTTGGATACGCATGGTGTTGCCGGCAACGTTGGCCACGCGCGGGATGGCACCGGGTACGACGTCGTGCACGGCCTTCTCGCCGAGGGCAGCATCAGTGGTGCTCACGTTGGAAACAGTGAACTCCGACCCACCACGGAATTCGATGCCAAGGTTGAAGCCTCCCTTGGCCACCGGAATCAGGATGGAGAGGGCCACGGCGACTGCCGCAATGATGAACCAGATTTTCTTCGAGCCGACAAAATTGTACGAGCGCTTGCCCGTGTAGAGCTCATGGCCGAAGGTTGCGAAGCTCGTAGTCATTTACTTCTCCTCCTTGGTTGCCTTGGAGGAACCAGTCAGCTGGCCCTTCTCGGCAAGGCGCCGTTCTGCGATGGTCATGCGGCGCTCAGCCTCGGCTGCAGCACCGGCGTTCCGTCCACGGACGGGCGTCGGCTTCTCAGCGGGAGTACGGAGCCGCCCAGCGCCTCGATACAGCGGAATTGCACCAAGCCGGTCCGGAGACAGCCCGGAGAACCGGTGTCCTTCGCCAAAGAACTTGGTACGTGCCAGGACCTGAAGCATGGGATGGGTGAACATGAACACGACCAGGAGGTCGGCAAGGGCCGTCAGGCCCAAGGTGAAGGCAAAGCCACGTACGTTGCCGACGGCAACGAAGTACAGGACAAGGGCAGCCAGGAGGTTGACGGCCTTGGAGGCCAGTACGGTGCGCTTGGCGCGCTTCCAGCCGTTCTCCACCGCCGATACCAGACCACGGCCCTCGCGCAGTTCGTCGCGGATGCGCTCGAAATAGACGATGAACGAGTCAGCAGTCTGTCCGATGGCAACGATCAAACCGGCAACACCGGCAAGGGAGAGCCGATAATTCTCTGTCCAGCCGAGGATTGCAATGGCCAGATATGTCAGGACACCGGCCACCACCAGCGAGGCGATGGTAACCAGGCCAAGGGCCCGGTATTGGAAGAGCGAGTAGACAACCACCAGCAGCAAGCCGATGATGCCTGCCAGCAGGCCCAGGCGAAGCTGATCCCCACCAAGGGTAGCGGAAATCTGCTCCTGCGACTGGATCTCGAAGCTGATGGGCAGCGCACCATAGCGGAGCTGGTCGGACAGTGCCTTGGCGGTGGCCTGCGTGAAGTTACCGGTAATCTGCGGCCGGCCATCAGTGATGACTGCCAAGGAACGCGGAGCCGAAATGACTTTGTCGTCCAGGACGATGGCGAACTGGGACTTGGGGTCGTCCTGGCCCTGCGCCTGCGCGGCAACGTAGTACTGGTTGAGCCGCTCGGTGACGGCCTTGAACTTCTCGGTGGCATCGCCGTTGAAGACGATGTTCACGCCCCAGGAGTTGGTGACCGAACCCTGGGCGCCCTGTACCTGGGAGAAGGTGGAGTCACTGATGTCCTGGCCCCGGACTTCTACCGGACCAAGGATGTACTTGATGGCGGGAGTCGTGGCCGTGGCAGCTTCACAGGTGACCAGGGGCTTGGCGGGATCGGAGCGTTCGCGCCTTTCCGTCGAAGGATTGACGCAATCTAGTGCTTCGAACTCCTTCTGGACTTCGGGAGTGATCCAGTTGGTATCACTTGCGTTCGCCGGCTCCGCGGTGGGCTTGTTCAGCTGGTCTTCGGGCGTGCGCGATTCGACAGGGATGGCTGCAGGATCACCGTAGGTGATGACCGGCCGGAAGTTCATGTCGGCCGAGGCCTGGATCAAGTCGCGGGTTTCCTTGGAAGGCGTCCCCGGGAGGCTGACCACGACGTTGCGGCCGGACTGGGTGCTGATTTCCGCTTCGGCAACGCCCGAGCCGTCAACACGCTGACGGATAATGGCAACTGCCTGGTTGAGCTGCTCTTCGTTGATATCGCTGGATCCCTCGACCCTGGGCGCCAGGATCATCTGGGTGCCGCCCTCGAGGTCCAGGGCAAGTTTTGGAGCCCAGCTGGCATTGCCAGTCAAAACTCCGCCACCCAGGACAGCGGTGAGTACAACGAATATTGCTCCAAGCCAGGTCAGCACCCTGCGGGCTGAATTTTTGGGGCCGGTCCGTGCCATTATCGATCTTCCTGTTATCGCCGGACAGCCGCCGGCCAACACTGGTGAGCGTTTGCCGGCGGCTCTCAGCTGCCGTAGAAGTTGCCTTGCGCGGGGGTGCCGCGCCTGACGATCCTAGTTGTCCTTCTTATCCTCTTTGTTGAGGCGCGCAATGGTTTCTTCGGGCGTCTCAACTGCGGCAGGAGCTTCAGCATCTGCGGTAGTGAGGGAAGAAGCGTCGTCCGGAACGACAGGGGCTTCCTCGACAGGCGCCTCGACTACCTTGGTAACCGCCTGGCGGTGGACCGTAGCCAGGTTGCCCGGGGAAAGCTCGATGACAACCTTGTTCTCGGCTTCGTCAATGGAGACGATGCGGCCAAAGAGACCAAAGCTGGTCATGACGTCGACGCCCGGAGCGAACTTGGACTGCATCTCAGCCTGCTGCTGCTGGGTCTTCTTGTTGCGGCGGAACATCATGAAGACAAAGAGTCCAAGCATGACGAACAGCAATATGGTCATTGGATCCACAGGGAAGTTCCGTTCTGTACTTACGTTTTGGTTCACGGCAACGTCCCTGGCAAATCCGCGGGGCGGGTGCATGGATCAAGGACTCGAACGTGCCGAGCGTCATACCAGTCTAGAGGGAAAAGCTGAACGGGGCGTGTTAACCGATGGTATCTACGCTTTCAGCGTGGTTTTCGTCCTCGCCGAAGAGTGCAAGCGCTTCCTGGCCGAAGACACCTGCCGGGACGGCGTAGCCAAGGTGTGTCCAGGCCGATGCCATTGCAATGCGGCCCCGGGGCGTGCGTCCCAAGAGACCTTCACGAACCAGGAACGGCTCGGCAACGGTCTCCACCGTTTCGGGTTCCTCCCCCACGGCAATGGCCAGGGTGGACAGCCCCACGGGACCTCCGTTGAATTTGGTAATGAGTGCTTCCAGCACGGAACGGTCCAGCCTGTCGAGGCCCTTGGCATCCACTTCGTACATGTCCAAAGCAGCCGAGGCGGACCGGGCATCGATCTGGTCAATGCCGTGGACCAAGGCCCAGTCACGGACCCGGCGAAGGAGGCGGTTGGCAATACGGGGCGTACCACGGGATCGTCCGGCAATTTCGGTAAATCCGGCCGAGTTCACCTTGAGGTCCAAAAGGCCGGCAGATCGCCGAAGAACCAGTTCCAGTTCGGCAACGGAGTAGAACTCGAGGTGACCGGTAAAACCGAAGCGGTCACGCAAAGGGCCGGGCAGGAGGCCGGCACGGGTGGTGGCCCCCACCAGCGTGAAGGGGGGCAACTCCAGTGGTATGGCGGTGGCGCCCGCACCCTTACCCACCACGATGTCCACCCGGAAGTCCTCCATGGCCATGTAGAGCATTTCCTCTGCGGGCCGGGACATCCGGTGGATTTCATCCAGGAACAGGACCTCCCCTTCCGACAGCGAAGAAAGGATGGCTGCGAGGTCACCGGCGTGCTGAATGGCGGGACCGCTGCTGATACGCAATGGTGCATTCATTTCTGCGGCAATGATCATGGCCAGAGTTGTCTTGCCAAGGCCCGGAGGGCCGGACATCAGTACGTGGTCGGCACTGCGTCCACGCATTTTTGACGCCTCAAGGACAAGGGCCAACTGCTTACGGACGCGGTGCTGGCCAACAAAGTCATGCAGGTTCTTAGGGCGGAGAGCGGCTTCAATGACCCGCTCTTCCGGCTCCTCTCCCCCGTTGACGAGTGACTGCTCAGCCACGGCTGCCTACGCGGTTGCCGGCGCGGGCGCCGTCCTGGCCCAGCCACCGCAGCGTAGCTCGAAGGATCTGGGCCACGTTTCCTGCCTCAACCAGCTCCGGAGTGTCCGCCATGGCCTTGTCGATGCTGCCGGTGGCGTCCTTCTCGGACCACCCCAGGCTGGTCATTGCGGCGACTACCTGCGGCTTCCATTCAGCGTTCGCAGCAACCTGGGCAGCAGCTGCAGTGGAGCCGGTGCCGTGCGGAACCAGCTTGCCGGCGAGTTCCAGGACAATACGACCCGCCACCTTGGGCCCGATGCCGGGAACCTTGGTGAATGCCTTGCCGTCGCCTGTGTGCGCTGCAACGCGGATGGCTTCAGGTTCATGGACGGCAAGGACAGCAAGCGCCAGCCGCGGTCCTACACCGCTGACGCTGAGCAGGACGTCGAAGACTTCGCGTTCATCATCATCGGCGAAACCGAACAACGTGAGGGAGTCTTCACGGACGATCATGGACGTGAAGAGTTTCGCTTCGGTTCCTACCTTGAGGTGACTCAGGGTCTGCGGAGTAGCGAAGACGCTCATTCCAGCACCGTTGAGGTCAATGACGGCGGTGGACAAACCCACGTGGGCTACGGTTCCACGGAGAAAACTGATCAAGACCCGGCTCCTGAAAGATTGCGGTCAACTGGGAACGGCCCAAGTGGACTATCCGAACATATCTACGAATACCCTAGCAAGAGCGCACGGAAATCACCGTGCGCGGCGCGCTTTGGCTTCGGCATCGGCCCAGGCCTTTTGGGCCGGCGTCAGCGAACCGGCCCCGGAGGCTCCACCGGCCGCACCCATTCCGCTGCCCGCCCGCCATGCGTGGGTGAGGGCAAGTGCCAGGGCGTCGGCGGCATCGGCGGGTTTGGGTGCAGCACTGAGTCGCAGGATCTTGGTCACGAGCTTGGTGACGGCCTCCTTGTTCGCAGTGCCGCTGCCGGTTACCGCAGCTTTGACCTCGGAGGGCGTGTGCAGGGCTACCGGGATGCCGCGACGGGCTGCAGCGGCAATGACGACGCCGGAGGCCTGGGCCACGCCCATTACCGTGCTGACGTTCATTTGCGAAAAGACGCGTTCGACGGCGACGACATCGGGCTCGTGCCGGTCCAGCCATTCATCGATCGCTTCCGCGATCACCAACAGGCGCTTGTCCAGGGTCAGGTCCGCAGAGGTGCCCACCACCCCAACTGCCACCATGGTGGCCCTGCGGTTCCGCTCGATGTCCACAACGCCTATGCCGCAACGGGTGAGGCCCGGATCGACTCCTAATACGCGAAGAGTCAAGTCCGGGCCTTCCTGTTTTGTACCACTGGTGAATGCCGCCCCGCCTAGTCGGCGTCGAGGGCAGCCTGTACTTCCTCGCTGAGGTCGGCGTTGCTGTAGACGTTCTGGACATCGTCCAGGTCTTCCAAGGCATCGACGAGCTTCATGAATTTCCTGGCGCCATCGACGTCGAGCTCCACCTGCATGGACGGAACGAATTCGGCCTCATCGGTTTCGTAGTCGATGCCGGCCTCCTTGAGAGCATCGCGGATGGCCTGGAGGTCGGAGGGCTCCGAATGGATTTCCCAGTTCTCGCCGCTGTCCTTCACTTCTTCGGCTCCGGCTTCCAGTACAGCCATCAGGATGTCATCCTCGCTGAGGCCGTTCTTCGGCAGGACCACTACGCCCTTCCGGGCAAAGAGGTAGCTGACGGAACCGGGGTCGGCAATGGTGCCGCCATTGCGGGAAATGGCGAGGCGGACTTCGGATGCCGCCCGGTTCTTGTTGTCGGTCAGACATTCGATCAGCAGTGCCGAGCCTTGGGGGCCGCGGGCTTCGTACATGATCTCGGTGTAATCCACGACCTCGCCCGTGAGGCCCGCTCCGCGCTTGATGGCGCGATCGATGTTGTCGTTGGGTACCGAAGTCTTCTTGGCCTTGGTAACGGCCAGTTCCAGGCCGGGGTTGCCGGCGAGGTCCGGTCCGCCCATACGGGCAGCAACTTCGATATTCTTGATCAGTTTCGCGAACGACTTTGCACGCCGGCTGTCAATGATGGCTTTTTTGTGCTTGGTGGTCGCCCATTTGGAGTGGCCTGACATGCTTTACGCTTCTCCTCTGATCATTCGAATAAAGAGTTCATGCACGCGCTTCTCCCCGGTCACTTCCGGATGGAAGGAGGTGGCCAGCAGGTGGCCCGAGCGCACTGCAACAATTCTAGCCACTCCGTGCAAAGCATCAGTGTGGCCGGCGTGGTCGGGATCGACCTGCGCCAGGATTTCAACGTCGGGGCCAACGCGCTCCACCCACGGCCCGCGAATGAAGACGGCGTGGACGGGATCGACGCCGGCCTCTCCTGCGCTGAAGTCCAGGCCCTTGAAATCAAGGTCCGTCTCGAAGGATTCGCGCTGGCGTCCGAAGGCGTTTCGCCGCACAGTGATGTCCAGGCCACCGAACGTTTGCTGCGGATCGCCGTCAAGATCCTTGGCGGGGTCGGCGATTTCATTGGCCAGCAGGATCATCCCGGCGCAGGAACCGTAGACGGGAAGACCGTCCGCTATGCGCTTTTGGATGGGATCGCGCAATTCGAAGATCCGCGACAATTTGTCGATGGTGGTGGATTCGCCGCCGGGGATGATCAGGCCGTCGACGTCGTCCAGCTCGGATGGCCGACGGATGCCTACGCCAGTGGCTCCAGCGGCCTCGACGGCGTGGAGATGCTCGCGGAAGTCGCCCTGGAGTGCCAGAACGCCGATCCTGAGTCCTGAACCCACGCGCGTTGAAGCGTCGGAAAGGGGGTTGGTCATTGATCCATCATAGTGCGCTGCGCCTTGGCCGGGGTCTTCCGCGTCCTCGGGGCACCCACCCCGGGCCGGGTTCCATGCCCTGACTGGGATATATTACAGAGCATGCTTTCCTTCAGCGTCCCCCTCGGCAAGCTGGTCCGCACACTGTCCCGGCTTCGGGGCGGAGGATCAGCTTTTCCCGGCCTGGTGGTCGAGAAAATCGATCCCGGCTTCATGCAGCGAACGCTGGCCTCGCTCCCCCACGGCGTGGCAGTGGTCAGTGGCACCAACGGCAAGACCACCACCACCAAAATGGTGGTGGAACTCCTCGAAAGCCAAGGCCTCAAGGTCTTCACCAACCGCAGCGGAAGCAACTTCACCCGCGGCGTGGCAGCCTCCCTCCTCGGTGAGGTGGACTGGCGGGGACGCCTCGATGCGGACATTGCCATCCTTGAACTCGACGAAGCCCATGCGGTGCATTTCGTCAACAAGGTCCAGCCCCGGTACAGCCTCCTGCTCAATGTCCTTCGTGACCAGTTGGACCGCTTTGGAGAAATCGACAAGACGGCCCGCTTGCTCGAGCACATCGCGTCCAGGACGACGGACACGGTGGTGTTGAACCGCGAGGATCCGCGGGTAGCCCGAATCTCCAATGTCATCAACGTCCCGGATGCGCCCCATCACCCCGTCATCCGTTACTTCGGCCTTGACGAGTCCCTGCGCAGCACTTTTCCCAATGATGACGACATGCGGACCGCCGGCTCCGGACCATCACCGTCCGGTACCTCGGTGGCCGCCGCGGCAGGCGAGCCGGTAGACCTGCCGGCTGCCGACGTCGTACTCCGACGGGTAGGTGCGCAGGACGCTGACTTCGAGTTCGACGGCGAAACTGTCAGTACCGCCATGAAGCTGCGTGGCGTCTACAACATCTTCAATGCCGCTGCCGCTTTGTCGCTGGCGCGCGCTGTCCTGGGTACCGGCCCGGTTGATACTCCCAAATTGGTCAAAGCCCTGGGCGACGTTGCTCCCGCCTTTGGACGCGGTGAAAGCCTGACCGTCGATGGACAACCCCTGGAACTGGTCCTGGTGAAGAACCCCAGTGGCTTCCGCCTCGGACTCAAGTCCTTCCCGGCAGGCGGCTACGCCACCATGATTGCCATCAACGACAACTACGCAGACGGCAGGGATATGTCGTGGCTCTGGGACGTTGAGTTCGAGTCGTTGCGCGAGGATGGGGTGGAAGTCCTCACCGGCGTCCGCGCGTACGACATGGCCCTGCGGCTGCAGTACGACGAAGTTCCCTTCGGCACAGTGGAACCGGACATTACCGCCGCTTTGCGCACCTTCATCAACGGCTCGCGCGGCAAGCCCAAACGGATTTTCTGCACTTACACGTCCATGCTTGCCATTCGTCGCGAACTCGCCAAAATCACCATAGTGGAGGTGGTCTCATGACCTCGGAATCACAGCAGCCCAGCAAGGGAACCCTCCGTGTCCTCCAGCTCTATCCCCGGGAGATGAACATTTACGGGGACTGGGGGAACGCTTTGGTGCTCCAACAACGGATCAAGTGGCACGGATACACGCCGGAACTGCTTGAGTACAACGTGGGTGACGAGTTTCCCGCAGATATTGACATCGTGGTCGGTGGAGGCGGGCAGGACAGCGGACAGGTGGTCATCCAGGACGACCTCCAGGCACGGGCGGACCATCTCCGGGAACTGGCCGATGACGGTGCGCCGATGTTGGTGATCTGTGGTCTCTACCAGCTCTTTGGGAAATTCTTCAAGACCAGCGCCGGGCCGGTCATTCCCGGAATCGGGATCCTGGATGTCGAAACCCACGGGACGGATGAACGGCTGATCGGCAACGTGATCATGAAGTCGGCCGAGTTCGGCGACATCATGGGCTACGAGAACCACAGCGGCCAAACCACCCTTGGTCCCGGCGTCGAACCCCTCGGGACTGTCACCAAGGGTGCCGGCAACAACAGCAAAGACGGGCACGAGGGCGCGAGGTTTAACAACGTGGTGGCCAGTTACCTCCACGGTTCGCTGCTGCCGAAGAATCCGGCAATTGCCGACTTCCTCATCCGGACAGCGGCGGAGCGAAAGTACGGGACCTTCGTGCCGGGAACGCCCGACGACGACTACGCCCGCCTCGCGCGCGAACACGCCGCAAAGCGTCCGCGGTAGGCGCTACTTTTCCTTGGTGATCAACAGTTCGTGGGCGCCTGCGGTGGCGGCGCCCATGGACTCAACCACCGCCTTGGTCCGTTGATAGGTGGCAGCGTCGGCTGCCGGTGATGCGCAGACTCCCTGCGGAGCGTCGCTGGCCACCGAACACCACCGGTAGGGATCACGGACTATGACCGACGGTGCCCAGGCAAGATCAGAAGCCGTCCAGGTTCCGGCTGTGTTTTGGCTGAACTGGGCCCTGACCAGCAATCCTTCATTGTTGACCACATACCAAGGCGACAACTCGGTGATCCCGTTGCCCAGCCCGTACACAATCCACGTGCCCTTGTAATTCTCGATCGGCAGTACCGAATGCGTGTGGTGCCCATAGATCATGGTGAACTGGCCGCTGTCCACCAGCGCGTGCGCAACGTCCTGCTGCTGGGTATTCGCTTCGCTGGCGTACTCGTCACCGGCATGCATCACTCCGAGGACTATGTCCGCGCCCTGGGCCCTGGCCTGCGTAGCCTTGGCGATCATCGCTGCCGGGTCCAGCTCGTCAACCAGCCAGGGGTATTCGGGGATCTGCCCGTTGTGGCCGTACGTACCAATGATCACGGCGACCTTGGCCGCGTCCGTTTCAAGCATCAGTATTTCTTTGGAAGCCGCTTCGGTCCGATAAGAACCGGTGTGCTTCAGCCCAGCTGCGTCGAGGGCATCGAGGGTCCGCAGGAGGCCGTCGGTTCCCCGGTCAATGGTGTGGTTGCTGGCTGTGGTGCACGCCTGGTAGCCGATGTCCTTTGAGGCCGCGATGATCTGCGGGGGAACGTTGAACGACGGGTAGGCCGAGAAGGGACCATCAGGGGTGGCGACAGGTGTTTCCTGATGACAGATCGCGAGATCGCTGTTACGGATGTAGCGCCGTTGCCCTTCGAGGAGGGGGACGAACGTATATCCCGGGAGGCCGGCCGCCGCGGCGTCGGCCCTTGCCTGTTGCCACAGTTGGGTGTGGACCAGCATGTCACCGGTTACGGTGATGGAGGTGCAGCGAAGTTCGGGACAGGCAGGGCCTTTGCCCGGTGTGGGGTTGGGCGCCGGGGTCCGAGTAGGTGTTGGTGACTCCGAAGCGGGAGCACTAGCGGCAGCACTGCGGTTCTGGTTTTCGGTTTCGGCAATGACACCGCAGGCGCCCACGGAGAACGCAGCAACTACCGTCAGCATGAGAAGTGCGGCCCGTGAATGACGTATCCGCCCTGCCTTGGATGTGATGTTCCCCATGTTTTTCATCCTACGGCGGAAGAAGGGCCGGCCGGGGCGTGCCACCCTTGAGGACACGATTCTTACGTGAAAGAGTCACTTCATGACCAATCCCCTCCTGAGCCCCAGCCCGCTGCCCTACGGACTTCCGCCTTTCGCCGACATCAACACCGGACACTACGCAGAAGCTGTCGACGCCGGCCTGGCCGGGCACCTGCAGGACATCAGTGCCATCACGGACAACCCGGATCCGGCGACTTTCCAGAACACGGCCGTAGCCATGGAACGTTCGGGACAACTTCTGGAGAGGGCTGCTGCAGCATTTTTCACCTTGGTTTCGGCAGACGCCTCTGATGAAATCAAAGCCCTTGAAACAGAGTTGTCGCCGAAGTTTTCGGCGCACCAGGATGCCGTCTACATGAACCGCGCCCTGTATGAACGCTTCGCCGCGATCGACGTTGCGGATCTTGACCCGGAATCAACGCGCTTGGTTGAGGAATACCTGAAGGAGTTCCGGCAGTCCGGCATTCAGCTTGATGCCGCCGGACAACAACGCCTGCGGCAAATCAACGCAGAGCTCTCCCGGCTGGGAACCGAATTCGGCCAGCGGGTCAAAGAAGGCATGAAGTCAGCTGCCCTGCTGCTCGACGACGCCGCAGACCTGGCAGGGCTGCCGGCTGAAGACGTCTCCGGTGCGTCGGAGGCAGCCAAAACGGCCGGACACGAAGGCAAATACTTACTCACGCTCATCCAACCCAGCAACCAACCTGCCCTTGCTTCGCTGGAGAACCGGGCCATCCGGCGTCGTTTGTACGAAGCGTCCCTCGCGCGAGGCAGCAACGGCGGAGCCCTGGACACGCGTGAGCTTGTGGGAGCTACCGTCCGGTTGCGCGCGGAAAAGGCCAGACTCCTCGGTTTCGCCAACTATGCCGAGCTGGTAGTGGACCGGCAGACCGCACCGGACTTCGGCGAGGTCAAGGCCATGCTGGGGAAGCTGGCCCCGGCGGCCGTCAGGAACGCCCAGTCCGAAGCCGAGACCCTGGCTGCCTCGGCCGGGCATGACCTGGAACCATGGGACTGGGCCTACTACTCCGCCCGTGTCCGAAAGGACAAGTTCGAGGTCGACGAGCAGGCGCTGCGCCCGTACTTCAGCCTGGAGACCTTGCTGACAGACGGCATATTCCACGCAGCTACCGGACTTTACGGGATAACTTTCCACGAACGTGGGGACCTTGAGGGCTACCACCCGGACGTGCGCGTCTGGGAGGTCCGGGATCAGGACGGCAGCGGCCTTGGCCTGTTCCTGGGCGACTACTACACCCGGGAGTCCAAGCGCGGGGGTGCCTGGATGAATTCCTTGGTGGAACAGTCCGGGCTGTTGGGCACAAAGTCCGTGGTCATCAACAACCTCAACATCACCAAGCCTGCCCCCGGCGAGCCCACGCTGTTGACCCTTGATGAAGTCAGGACGGTTTTCCACGAGTTCGGCCATGCACTGCACGGCCTGTTCTCGAACGTGACCTATCCGCGCTTCTCCGGAACGTCCGTCCCGCGCGACTTTGTGGAGTACCCCTCGCAGGTCAATGAAATGTGGATCATGTGGCCTGACATCCTGGCCAACTATGCCCGCCATTTCTCCACCGGGGAATCCCTCCCCCAGGCCACAGTGGACAAGCTCAATGACTCACTCCTCTGGGGCGAAGGCTTTGCCACCACCGAGTACCTTGGGGCGGCCCTGCTGGACCTGGCCTGGCACGTACTGGCAGAAGCTGAGGTCCCGGACGATGTCATAGCGTTCGAAGCCAAGGCCCTGTCCGACGCCGGCATCGCGCACCCGCTCATTCCGCCCCGGTACCGGACGGGCTACTTCCAGCACATCTTCGCCGGCGCAGGCTACGCGGCAGGCTATTACTCCTACATCTGGAGCGAGGTATTGGATGCCGATACCGTGGAATGGTTCAAGGAAAATGGCGGCCTGACCCGGGCCAACGGAGATCACTTCCGCTCGGAGCTGCTCTCCCGGGGAAACAGCCGTGACCCGTTGGAGTCCTTCCGGGCCTTCCGAGGCAGGGATGCCAAGCTGGAACCCCTCCTCAAACGCCGGGGACTGGATTAAACAGAACCCGAGCTTTAAAGCCGAAAGACGGGTACCGATCCGGCAGCGTGCGTAAAAGGGCCCCCGCCCTGGCCACCATCAGAATCGCGGCAGCGGCAGCGGGGAATAGCACGCAGAGGATCGGTACCCGCCTTGGCGGGAACCCTAAGTGAGACCTACCAGCCGCGCTCTGCGAGGCGGTGGGGTTGCGGGATGTCGTCGACGTTGATGCCCACCATGGCTTCGCCGAGGCCGCGGGAGACCTTGGCGATGACATCGGGATCGTCATGGAACGTGGTTGCCTTGACGACGGCGGCGGCGCGCTCTGCGGGGTTGCCGGACTTGAAGATGCCCGAACCGACGAACACACCGTCGGCGCCGAGCTGCATCATCATCGCAGCGTCAGCCGGGGTAGCGATGCCGCCGGCGGTGAACAGCACGACGGGGAGCTTGCCGGTGGCGGCAACTTCCTTGACCAGCTCGTACGGGGCCTGCAGTTCCTTGGCCGCAACGTACAGCTCGTCCTCGGGAAGGGCTGCGAGCTTGGCGATTTCCGAGCGGATCTTGCGCATGTGCCCGGTGGCGTTGGAAACATCACCGGTGCCGGCCTCGCCCTTGGAACGGATCATCGCCGCGCCCTCGTTGATGCGGCGCAGCGCCTCACCAAGGTTGGTGGCACCACAAACGAACGGGACGGTGAAGTTCCACTTGTCGATGTGGTTGATGTAGTCGGCCGGGGTCAGGACCTCGGACTCGTCGATGTAGTCAACACCGAGGGACTGCAGGACCTGGGCTTCAACGAAGTGGCCAATGCGGGCCTTCGCCATGACCGGGATGGACACCGCGGCGATGATCGCATCGATCATGTCCGGGTCCGACATGCGGGACACGCCGCCCTGGGCGCGGATATCGGCAGGCACTCGCTCGAGCGCCATGACAGCCACGGCACCGGCATCCTCGGCGATGCGGGCCTGCTCGACGTTAACGACGTCCATGATGACGCCGCCCTTGAGCATCTCCGCCATGCCCCGCTTGACGCGGCTGCTGCCCGTGACGCTGTTCGCGGACGAACCGGCTTCGTTGCTTACATCTGGTGTAGACACAAAAACCCCTATGGGTAGATAAACGACCTTCTTGCCGGAGGCGCGCGCAGCCACACGACCGCAATCAGCGCACACCGGGTTTCAGGTCAGGGTGACCAAGTACTAGTAATAGTAGTCGCACGTTCCGTGGTGGCAGTACATTCATTACCTGCCCGGAGGGCAACAAACGGGGCTGTGGTAGGACAGGTGCACAACAGCCAAGGGACGGGTTTGGCCGTTTGCCAGTTCCCTGTCCGCTGGCCTGCGGTTAGCCCTGGCCGGCGGGGGTCCCGCCGGTCTCGGCCATCGCCTGGCGGTGCACGGTGGACATCCTCTGGATGATGGTCACCACGCTTGCCAGTGCCAGCAGGATCAAGGTGCCGAACAGCACCACTGGAGGGAGCCCAAGCCCGGTCAGGCCGGTGATGAGCAGAACGGACGCCAACCGTTCGGCCCGCTCTGCGATCCCCACGCTGGCCTGGTAGCCCAAGGACTCGGCTTTGGCCCTGGCATAGGAGACCACCATGCCAAGAACGAGGCAGACGACGGCGGCTGTTCCGATCGCCGGATCCTCACCCCGGGTGAAGAACCAGATGGTGATACCGGCGAAGATTGCACCGTCAGCCAAACGGTCGAGGGTGGAATCCAGGAAGTTGCCCCAACCGCCACTTCTGCCTTGAAGCCGTGCCATGATTCCATCAACGACGTCGGAGAAAGCGAAGAAGGCCACCACTACGGAGCCCCACCACAGGTGGCCGAGGGGATACAGCACCAAGCCACCCAGGATGACGCCGGCGGTACCGGCCATGGTCACCGCATCCGGGGACACGCCGATCTTGAGGAGCCAACGCGCAAGTGGTGTGAAAAGTGATGTGAAGAAGCCGCGCGCATGCCTATTGAGCATTCGACTCCCCCGGCCAGGCTTCGGCCACGAGCTTGCGGACTTCGTCCAGCGTCTGCGTGATGGCCTTGGTCTGGGCGATGATGGGGAAGAAGTTTCCGTCCCCACCCCAGCGCGGAACCACGTGCTGGTGGAGATGCGCTGCGATTCCCGCGCCACCGGTGACGCCTTGGTTCATCCCAAGGTTGAAGCCGCTGGGGTTTGACACTTTCCGCAGTACCCGCATGGCGGTTTGGGTGAGGTCGGCGAACTCTGCCGTCTCCTCCACCGTGATGTCCGTGTAGTCAGGGACATGGCGGTAGGGGCATATCAGCAAGTGCCCCGGGTTGTACGGGAAAAGGTTCAGGACCACATAGCAGGTCCTTCCCCGGTGCACGATCAGCGATTCCTCGTCCGAGCGTGTGGGTCCTACACAGAACGGGCAGTCGTCCTTGTTCTTGAACTGATCCTGCCCGCCCTTGATGTAGGCCATGCGGTGCGGAGTCCACAGGCGCTGAAACGCGTCCGGCACGCCCGCAAGTCCGAAGTCATCGGTTACCTCGGCGTCGCCCGGAATCCCGGTTGTCGCGTCTGTGTTCTCCTGCACCGTCTCTTTGTCCGTTCCGTCAGCTCTCGCGGTTCTTGACGGCGTCCACAATCCTGCGGACCGCTTCCGCCACGGGCACGCCGTTGTCCTGGCTGCCGTCGCGGAAGCGGAACGAAACAGCACCGGCTTCTGCATCCTCGCCACCGGCGATTAGGACGAAGGGAATCTTGTCCTTGCTGGCCGTGCGGATCTTCTTGGGGAAGCGGTCAGAGGAGATATCCACTTCGGCGCGTATGCCTGCTGCCTTAAGCTGCCCAACGACGTCGAACATGTAGTCGTTGAACGTCTCGGCCACCGGGATACCCACGACCTGGACGGGGGCGAGCCATGCCGGGAACGCACCTGCGTAGTGCTCCGTGAGGACGCCCATGAAGCGTTCCACGGATCCGAAGAGTGCCCGGTGGATCATGACCGGGCGTTGCCGGGTCCCGTCCGCAGCCTGGTACTCAAGCTCAAAGCGCTCCGGCAGATTGAAGTCCAGCTGGATGGTGGACATCTGCCAGGTCCTGCCGAGGGCGTCCTTGGCCTGCACCGAGATCTTGGGGCCGTAGAAGGCAGCTCCACCCGGATCCGGCACCAGTTCCAGGCCGGAGGCAGCGGCAACCTCGGACAACGTGCGGGTAGCTTCCTCCCAGGCAGCGTCGTCACCAACGAACTTTTCTTCGTTCTTGGTGGAGAGCTCCAAGTAGAAGTCGTCCAGGCCGTAGTCCTTGAGGAGGCCCAGCACAAAGTTCAACGTGGTGGTGAGCTCGTCCTTCATCTGCTCGCGGGTGCAGTAGATGTGGGCGTCATCCTGTGTCATGCCACGGACGCGGGTCAGGCCGTGGACAACGCCGGACTTTTCGTAGCGGTACACCGATCCGAATTCGAACAGGCGCAGCGGAAGCTCGCGGTAGGATCGGCCGCGTGAGCGGAAGATCAGGTTGTGCATGGGGCAGTTCATCGGCTTCAGGTAGTAGTCCTGGGCCGGCTTGCGCACGCTGCCGTCTTCGTTGAATTCGGCGTCCACCTGCATCGCGGGGAACATGCCGTCCTTGTACCAGTCAAGGTGTCCGGAAACCTCGTAGAGGTGGCCCTTGGTGATGTGCGGGGTGTAGACGAACTCGTAGCCGGCATCCACATGGCGCTGGCGGGAATAGTCCTCCATGGCCTTGCGGATGATGCCGCCCTTGGGGTGGAAGACCGGAAGGCCCGAGCCAAGCTCGTCAGGGAAGGAGAACAGGTCAAGCTCCACGCCAAGCTTGCGGTGGTCGCGGCGCTCAGCTTCGGCAATCCGCTCCTGGTAGGCCTTGAGTGCTTCCTTGGTTGGCCAGGCGGTTCCGTAGATGCGCTGGAGCTGCTGGTTGTTCTGGTTGCCCAACCAGTAGGCAGCGGAGGAACGCGTCAATGCGAAGGCGTTGGAGATGATCTTGGTGTTCTGCAGGTGGGGACCACGGCAAAGGTCGCACCAGATGCTTTCGCCACTCTTGCGATCCACATTGTCGTAGATAGTGATGTCGCCGGCGCCGACCTCAACATTGACGCCTTCCGCGGCGTCGGTTGAGTCGTTCTTCTTGCCCAATAGCTCCAGTTTGTAGGGCTCGTTGGACATTGCTTCGCGGGCTTCTTCTTCAGTAACCACACGGCGGACGAACTTCTGGTTCTGGTTGATGATCTTCTGCATCATCTTTTCCAGGGTGCGCAGGTCCTCAGGGGTGAACGGCTCAGCGACGTCGAAGTCGAAGTAGAAGCCGTCAGTGATGTAGGGGCCGATGCCAAGCTTGGCGTCGGGGCGCAACTGCTGCACAGCCTGCGCCATGACGTGGGCTGTGGAGTGGCGGAGGACGTTGAGTCCATCAGGGGAATCGATGGTGACGCCTTCGACGTCCGCGCCCTCGGTGAGGACCTGGTCAAGGTCCTTCAACACTCCGTTGACACGGGCTACAACGACGTCGCGGCGCTCGAAGAAGAGTTCCGCGCCGGTAGTCCCTTCCGTCACCTTGGTCTCTTCGCCATCGACGATGAGGGTGATCTGTTGGGCATCTGACACGGGTGTCTCCTATTCATGGTTAAGGCTTCATAGCTTGTGGCGTACGGGGACCACAGCCAGCCACCGTCAATCGTATCTGCTTCAGCGGGGGCGGCCAAAGCAGCGCGCCGACGCCCAAGCAGCCGCCCGTTCAGCTGCCCGTTCAGCTGCCCAGGCCAGTGATGGCGAGGTTCCTGGAGATGCCATGCAATGCTCCCCTGTGGGTGTATTCATCCGGCAGGGCACCTCCGGATGAAACGGGTTCGGCATAGGGCAACGTTTCGGGCCGGCTCAAATCCCAGGCTTTGGTGGCGCTGATGCTGATGCCTTTGGGACCTGTCCGCCTGGTGGTTCCGCGGATCAGCAGCAAACGGGTACCAAACAGCAGGGGTCCGGATTCTTCCTGCGCTTCATGGAAAAAGACGGAATCCACGCAACCAGTACCGTCATCGATGCTGATGAAGACCACACGCCTGCCACCACGCATGGGCGGGGTCTGGGTGGCGACCCTCACTCCCGCCACCAGCACTTCGGTCCCGTTTCGAAGACCAAGGAGCTTATCTGCAGTGGTGACTCCCAGCTTGTCCAGCAATGGACGGTGACTGTCCATGAGGTGTTCGCTGACATCGACGGCCATCAGGTCAAGCTCTGCCCTGACGTTGTCC